>JARKOY010000152.1 GCA_029975555.1 Spirochaetia bacterium
GTTCCGACAACTGCCGGGACTGCCCAACCACAGGCCCGGGAAACGCGTGTTGGTCAGGGTGGATGGTGCCGGCTACAGCCACGACCTGCTCAACTGGCTCACCGGCCAACGGGTGCAGTACTCGGTCGGGTTCACCCTCCCCACCGACGCCGCCACCCTGATCGAGAAGATCCCCGACCGAGTGTGGACCGCTGCCCACGACGCCGACCGCCAGCCTCGTGAGGGGGCCTGGGTCGCCGAACTCACC
Source organism: Spirochaetia bacterium (assembly GCA_029975555.1). GTDB lineage: Bacteria > Spirochaetota > Spirochaetia > Treponematales > Rectinemataceae > Rectinema. The sequence goes on from JARKOY010000152.1 coordinate 248, forward strand.
GGCCTGCTCGACCTGAAGGGCTGGCCTGCCGGGATGCGGGTCATCATCCGCAAAGAACGACCGCACCCTGGCGCCCAGTTGACCATCACCGATGTCGACGGCCACCGCATCACCGCGTTCGCCACCAACACCACCCGCGGCCAACTGGCCGACCTCGAACTCCGTCACCGCAGGCGGGCCAGGTGTGAGGACCGGATCCGGCTCGCCAAGGACACCGGGCTGACGAACCTGCCCCTGTACTCGTTCGCCCAAAACCAGATCTGGTGCGCCATCGTCGCCCTCGCCTGCGAGCTCACCGCGTGGATGCAACTCCTCGCCCTCCACGATCAGCCAGCCCGCCGCTGGGAACCGAAACGGCTCCGCTACCGGCTCTTCACGATCCCCGCCGCCCTGGTCCGGGGCAGCCGACAGGTCCGGCTCCGCTACGCCGGCCACCACCCGTGGGTGGGCCTCCTCGTCGGCGCGCTGACCGCCCTCACCATCCTGGACAGCACCTGACACGCCAGCCCTCAAACCTGCCCCGACAAGATGAAACACCCACCGGGACCCTGGAATCCCCGCCCACCGGAACCGCATCCGGGAAACTGTCACACCCACCCGGCAGAATCACACCACGACGGTGATCCTCAAGCCGTCACAACGACCCAACCCGGCCATATGAAAGATCGAGGCTAGGCTATCGCCTGCGCACGTCACCGCACAATTCAGGATTCAACGATTCTGCTCACGCGACCGTGGGTCAAAGGTCGCATCCGCCCCCATTTCCCAATGCTGGCCTCATGGTGGGCATCGACGCGGTCCGACTCTAGCGAGACACCGAGCGAAGCAACCGTCGACCCGCTAGCATCCAATGGGGGGACAGACTCGCTGGACCTCTGTCGCAAGAGAAGGAGTCCGATACCATGGACAAGATCAAGATCGTTCCGCTCAATGACGTCAAGCAGTTCTCGGTGAAGTCGGTGGAGCGCCTCGAGTCCCGACTTGAAATGGGAACCTGTGGCAAGGACTGCTGCAGCACCTTGTTCTACGGGAGCTGCAAGTAGTAGAGTCCGGTTTCGGGGAGGGGTCGAAAGCGCCTCCCCGAAACCATCACTACCAGCTCGTGAATCTCATGGAAATATCAGCTAGACGGATCATGCTCGCCATCGCAGCATCCGTCTTGATGGCCGGGTGCAATGCTCCGCTTGACACCGGGGATCGCGCCATTAGCGCACCCGTCGTCGACATATCACTGCGAGACGGAGTCGCGCTGGGCGCTCTCAATATCGATGCCGTCACAGCCGCGTCGCACGTCCTCGGTGAGGACCCCCTCCGCCAAGCGAAGAAGCCTCGTGTCTTGTATGTGGGGGCTGAATACTGCCACTACTGCGCGATGGAACGGTGGTCGCTGGTGATCGCACTGAGCCAGTTTGGCACCTTCGCTGGCTTGCACAGCATTGACATTCCCGGCTCGATGCCTTGGCAGTCACTTCCCACCGTCAGTTTCAGGAACGCAACATTCACCAGCGACCACGTCACGTTCGAAGCCGTGGAGTTGGAAGATGCGGCAAAGCGACCGCTCGACGCCCTGACGAGCGACGACAGAGAACTCATGGATCGACTCGATCCAGATGGTTCAATACCTTGGGTCTCTTGGGGCACCGGCTACCGAATTGGCACACTTTTCGATGCAAGCTCACAAATGGAGGGAAAGTCAACCAGCGATATAGCCGCTGAGCTTTCAGGCGCCTCGTCTCCGGTAGCCAAAATGATCCTCGGGTCTGCAAACGTTCAGATCGCGCAGATTTGTGCATCAACAGAAGGAAAGCCCGCAGATATTTGCGGATCCGAGACGATCAAGCACATTTCGTCACATCTGACCCCCACGGATGCTCGCCCGACAATTGGCCTCCCCGCCATGCAATGCGCCCCGAGCGGCACTTCGTGCCGAGAGACACCTTTGCCTTGATCACCCACCAGGTTGTTTAGACGTCACCAGTAATCGACATCCTCACAACTCTGGCTCGCTTCGCTACCGCCTCGTAGTCAGCGCAGATTGAGGGTCGAATCGCCTTCAACAGCCAGATATGCGTCCCGGCTCGCACGATCTGCAAATCAACCACAGACCTATCCAGATCATCCACCAGCGCAACCCAGTCGCCAGACTCGACGATTCGCACGCCCACCTGATTCAGACTCGGCGTTTCTCCCCGGAACTCCTCAGCAACAGCGCCGCGCAGTCGGGTCGGCCTCCCCTCCAAAATGCCCCGCTCCCAACGCATGAGCTCGTTTCGGGCCAAATATCCATTCGCCAAGGCCTGAATTACTTCGCGCTCTGCAAAGGATGCGTTCACATTGTGACCCCCACCCACCAGAGAGAGCATCGGGATAAGTCGCTCAGGGCTGGCCGTGACACTCAATTGCCAGTGTTCGCACGTCCACGGCTCAGGATCAACTGTCTGACTCGCGAGAAACTTCAGCAGGGCGACGAGTTGCTCCCACTCCGAAGTCGGATCGATCCTGGACCCGAACAGATCCAAAGCTAGTCGGCAAGCAGCCTCCGACACCCCAAGGCAGCCCTTCCTGGCACGGCCCGCCCTCAACAATCCCACGCCTACTCGCAAGAGGGAACCAGCCGTGAGAATGCGAAGAGAATCTTCACCACTGATACCTGCGCGCCTGAGCAAGGCCGCAATGGCGAAATCATAGGTCGTATCACGCTCAAATGAGGGTATGACATCGCCGCCCATTGCGTCGAAGCCCTCAAGGACTGGCGCTCCTCCGTGGACGGATGAGAGGAACTTCGTCTTCAGAGAACCGTGATTCGCAGGCAGCCCGGCGATAAGTCCGACTGGCTTGAACGCAAGTCTAAGTGCGCTGGACATGTGGACTCGCCCCTCGCCCTTCGATCGAACGCGTGAGGGGAATACGCCGATACAACAACTTCCCCGTCTGTATAAGTGCGAATCCCCAGCCAACGGCCGGCATGACTGCGCCAAAGAGGAGGCGCCATGCCGACCCTATCACGGCTTCGAGGGCGCCTGATGAAACCGCGGAGAAGAGTTGAGCCACCTCATTCTGCACGAATCGGGGGAAGCTCATGGGAATTAGGAACCCGATTAGTGCCACCAGAATGGCGCCCGTGGCGATGTACATCAAGAACGAACCGATCAGCGTCAATGCCGCCCATCGCTCGGAAGTGGGCAGCGTCCGCCAACCGCGCTTTGGCCGAACAAACAACAGCGCCTTAGCGTGAAGTTGCTGAGCTTCGAAAAGATCACAGATGATCCAGTAGCCGTCGAGTCGCGTTAGAGGACTGAGGTTGGCAAGGATCGAGGTGGAGAGACTGAACGCAATGACCATCAAATAGTCCGAGGGCCAGATAGTGGCCGCCACAACGACAGGAACGAGGCAAAGCCCCTGGAAGGCGATGCCCGCACAGTCTACAGAAAGACGGCTTCGTCGCCGAAGGCGATGCACCGAGTCCAATCCAACATAAGCTACCATCGACCCGAAGTAGATACCAACGCCAGCCCCGTCGACACGACCACCTTCATGAAACGCGGCTGCAGCGTGACCAATCTCATGAATGACCAAAGACAGGAGAGCCAGAAGAGTGATTCCAGGAGCAACCACTGCTACGGCTCCGAGTATTCGCAACCCGTCTGTGAGGAGCCCCGCCTGCCACGCCTCGAAAACGGCAAGAACTGAAGCTGTGAGAGCAACAACAAAAAGAACCAGGACACTCCTCTGAGACGCAATAGGAGCGATGAGCTGAGCGAGTCGCATCATTCGAACTTCATCCAATAGACGAACCTTAACGCCGAGTGCGAGAGGGTCGACAAAGGACGCCGCACCCTTGGATGGAGCCTCAGTGTCAATCAAGAGCCCCTCCTTCAGCAAGACGTCGTCAATAAAAGCCTGAAGTTCGGACCGCCGTCCGCCCTCTTCTGCGATTCCGAGAACCTCCGCAAGGGTTCCAAGATCTACGCTCCCCTTGGACTCAACAGTCCTCAAGAGTGAGAGCGTGGGCTCCTCAACCAAGTAGGAATGCCCATTCGCGAAAGCGACGGCTCTACCATCGGGGCGGAGCTGTCCCAACACAAAGTCAGAGGGAAGTTGGAGGGCCATCGGGCTCCTCTTGCTGAGGGTTCTGGGTGAGGAACTGGCGTCGCAGGCTGGACAGAAAGGCCTCTTTGAAGCCTCCGCAATCGACAGCGCCTGCAGAGCCCTCATGCCAACCGCGGATGGCGCAGCCCCCGGCGCATACCAGCGCGACTTGGCAGCCTAGGCACTGTTCAAGGGCCACCACGGAACGCTTGCGCCAGCGTGAGTACTTGTCCGCAAAGAACTCGACCGTATCGTCCCTGAATTGACCAACCGCGTGTTCTGGTTGCCCTACCACCTCGTTGCAGGTGAATACGAGCCCTTCGGGATCAAGAAGTAGGGAGCTGGAAACGGCACCGCAGTATCTAGATTGCTCGCCCCAAGAGAAGTCCCAGGAGTTGACTGAGCCCTGGTTCTTCTCATCCCGGAGTGCGAGTAGACGTCTATCGCGAGAGAGGAATTCTATGAGTTCGGAGTGGCTGAGGAGTTCAGAGGTAGCTAGGCTCCCCAAGCTTGGCTTGACTGGCGCTGCGAATACCGTGACGTTTCTCCGTCCGAGGAGTCCGACTTCGTCCAAGGAGTCTATGAACGCGGGGAGATGTGCAAGGTTATCGCGATCGACGTTGGTGCGGATGCTAACCATGACACCCTCGTCTGTGGCGGCCTTTATGTTCGATACAATCCTCGCGAAGGTTCCGTGGCCTGATGTGTTAATCCTGCGCGCGTCGTGGATCTCCCGTGGACCGTCGAGCGTGACCAGTAGGCGGGCGATCTTGGTGGGAGAGAGTAGATCGCGAAAGTGATCAAGCTGAACACCGTTAGTTGTGGCGGTGAAGGTGTAGCCCCGATCGACGCCCAACTTGACAATCGTTTCCACCGTCTTCCTCGTGCTCTTCATAAGAGGTTCACCACCGAAGAGTTCGATATTTTGCTTCGATTGGTTATGCGGGAAGGTGTCTATGTACCGGAAGTAGCGGACGACTAGATCTGGCGACATGATCGACGGTCGCGCGCGACCTTCAATACCTGACTGGAAGCAGTAGGTGCATGCGAGGTTGCATCCATAGGTTAGGACGAAGGTGAAAGTGGGGGTGGCTCGCTCTTGAGCGCGAGCGGCGTCTATACGAGTGGCGAGGTCACGAACCGCGGTTCGCTCCTCTTCGGGCGACAAGTTCGTGACATAGCCCCGAAGGGCGAGATAGTCGAGAAGCGCCTGTGGTGGATCGACGAAATCTTCTGGAATCTCTCCGACTTCCGTCAGATACTCTGCGAGCGATGTCGGGACTAAATCGATAGCCCGGGTAATGCAGTTAACGAGAAGCGACTGCCCGCCGGGCAGCCGGCTTTGTAGGTTGTAGGCTCCAGGACGCAACTTTGTTGGAGTGCTATGGGGGGTGGAGGTACGAAGGGCATAGGAGTCGGTACGGCCCATGGCATTGACTTGCGTTGTCATCCTATTGTCCCCCCAATAGTGCCGAAATGGCGCTTCGTGACTGCGGCAAGGCAACTCACGAGGCTTAGGGGATGATATCACACGGGGATTGGCGGCGGGGGTCTAGTTCAGCTCATGGGCGGGGGCCGGACGTACGCTTCTCGGCATGTGGGCGAACTCACGCCCCACGGCGTCGACGCCCGCCATGGGAATCTGCGAATCCGACTCTCAGCACCAGCGTCCGCGCGCGCAGTCTTGGATGTGGCTGAGGTGTTCGCCGTGTTGCCCGTTCACCCCGAGAGGCTGTCTGGCATGCGACACTCCCTGCCCGGGGCTTTTCGTTCGAGGTGTTCCATACGGCGGTGGGCGGGCCGACAGCCGCCGTCCGTTGCCGAGTGGTGCGCTCTGCCGCGGCCCAACGGATTGTCGCCCGGCACGGGAGGGTCGACACTCTTGGGATGACGAACACGATCCCCGTCGTCGGATCCGCACCGTTGCTGGGCAGCCTGTACGACCTCAACACCACCCGGATGCGTGCCTTCTTCACCCGCGCCTACATCGAGCACGGACCGGTGTTCGAGATCCGTGTCCTCGGGCAGCGCCTGGTGGTGCTCGCTGGCCCGGAGGCCAACCGGTACGCCTCGGGGTCCGGCCGGAAGAGCTTCGGATCACACCTGGCCTGGGGGCGTCTCGACCGGCATTTCGGCGTGGCAAGCTCGATGATCAGCGTGGATGGTGAGGAACACACCGCGATGCGCCGCGTCGAAGCCCGGGCGTATACCCGGGCCCACTTCAACGCCACGATCGACCGCTCAGCGGCGGCCGCCCACGAGGATCTGGACGCCGTGAGCCCGGGCTGGCTCGCGGTAGCGCCCTGGTGCAAGCGGCTGGTGACCGAGCAGGTGGCTCGAGTCGCGGTCAGCGGCAGCGCGCGCCCCCTGCTGGATGACCTGGTCCGTTACGTCCAGCTCACCCTGATGGCCCACGTGACCCGGCAACGCCCACCCGCCTTGATGCGATTCCCGCGGGTGGCCCGCTCCCAGCGGCGGGTCTGGGCCATGGTGGACGCACTCGTCGACGAGCGCCGCCGCACCGGCCCCGGCGACGTCCCCGACCTGATCGACGACGTCCTCGCCGCCGCCGCCCTCGACCCCGGCCGGTGGGGGCCCACCGACGTCAGCGTCGCCGCGCTGGGCGCGTTCATCGCCGGCATGGACACCGCCGCCAACACGCTCGCGTTCGCGATCTGGGAACTCGTGCAGCGTCCCGAGCTGGTTCCCGACCTCGTCGCGGAGGTCGACGCTGCCCTCGCCGGCGGGATTACCGCCGAAGCACTCGAGCGGATGCCCGGCCTGGTGCGGTTCCTGTTCGAAGTGCTCCGGGTGCATCCCATCGCCCCTGCACTCGAGCGGCACCTGGTCACCGACGTCGAGTTCGCCGGTTACCACCTGCCCGCCGGCACCCACGTCATCATCGCCACCACCGTCACCCACAGCCTCGGCGACCTCTTTGCCGACCCCGACCGCTTCGACCCCGACCGGTTCTCCCGTGAACGCGGCGAACACCGCACCCCCGGCGCCTACGTACCCTTCGGGGTCGGCACTCACACGTGCGCAGGCCGGGGCATGGCCGAAGGACTCCTCACCCTCGACGCCGCCCTCCTGCTCCACACGCTGAGGTTCACAAAGGACCCCGGATACCGGCTCCGTCAGATCGCCCGCCCCACACCCAGCCCCGACAATCGCTTCCGGATCAACGTCCTCGGACGCCGTACCCCGGACGACCAGCGAGCCGTCAGCGTCCCCAGAACTCAGGCCGATAGGGAAGCCCTGACGCCGCGCACCTGACCCTCGCAGATGATCGCCACCACCGTCCCTGCACCCTTGCGTCCGGACGAGCTTGGTGGTCCCGCTGCCGGCGACCGAGTGGCCCGCTTGCTTCGCCGCTTCTGGGTGACCGCTCCGTCCGACTCTGGCATGGCCCATGAGGCTCCAACTAGCTGACCATCGTTGCCGTCGACCACTGACGTCCGGCGGAGACTCCCACCGACTCAGCGCGGCATAGCGGAAGGGAGTGCACCGCCTCCGCTGCCATCACGTGACGCCACCGATAGACAATTCGTCGCGATAGGACTTGGGGTACCAGCCCGATTATCAGGCGTGAGTTCGTCGCCCGCTAGCCAGTCGGGGTAGCGCCGCTCTCGTCTAATGCCCTCTGGAGTGCTGCCGCCCGATCCCATTCCCGCTGATGGAGCTCGTGATAAGGCAGTTCACGGCGATGACGCAGATGTGTGATTTGCCGCGAGCAGAACGTGGTACCGAGCGGAGTTATTGCATCCCACCAGAAGATCGCACCCACCGGACCGTCCTGGATCTCCGCAATGAATGCGCGCAGGGCACCATCGTCAGGCGACCTTGGGTTATGCATTCGGTTTGCATACGGATAATGACCCCCAGTGCCCGCGCGCTTGAGCTGATCGAACACGGAGAAGTCTTTATAAAGGACTATGGCGCCGTTCGACATTCCGTCGGCCCCGTTCATGAAGTCCACCACCTGTTGTGGGACCTCGAACCCAGTCTCGGCGACACGGCACCCGATGTTCTTCATGTAGTAGCGAGCCAAGTTCCTTGTGGCCGACGAGTCCCCCGGGAATATGTCAAGCATGTTAAACTTCGCTCGCACTCTGAAGAATTCTGGGTCGTCAATGACTTTCTGCACGAAGTGATCGTAGGCCCGATCAAAGGGCTGGCTCTCGGCATTGTTGCATTGCTTGCACAAGACTTTAGGGAAATGCATAGCCTTGGCCCCTGGGCCATTGATCCGAGCTGGTCGATCAGAAGCGTCGAGCCACAGATGGCTTGCGCACCCCTTGAGCATGTTTCGGAGCTGGGACGCCTTGAAGCGATGTTCCCGCGAATCCGCTGCGCGGCCACACCACCAGCACCGAGCATCTGCAGGTGGTGGTGGGGGGCTCACGAGGTTCATCCTATCCGCCTGATCACCTGTGCCCCGTCTGATCTGACGATCACTGCCGACACGCCCACGCGAGACTGGGGTGCCTTCCACCAGCCGGTTGGCGTAGCGTTATCAGACTGCGAGCGGCAAGAGCGCGCGTGCGAAGGCCAGGCCAGGCCAGAAGGCTTACCCCTCGCGACACACAGTTCGGGTAGCTCAGGATGGCGTGACTTTCAGTCCTTTCGCGCGGCCCTGGCGGCCTTGAGCTTCGCGGCGCGCGCCGGCGTAGTGAACAACTGGTGTAGCAGTTCGTCCATGATGGTGAGGACGTCGGAAGCCTCGTCGTTCGTGGCGGGCTCGGCGAGGTCCCCGTGAGCGGCGTCGTTCCCGAACTGCCGCACTATGTGGGCTGAGTCAACAAGGGTCCCCCAAATGAGGTGCTTGTCTGAGAGTTCGGTGATCTTGGCATGGATTCCGTACACGGTGACGCCGTGGGCTTTCGCTGACGATTCGATCACGGAACGCGCCACGCTGCACGTGGCGATGTAGGCGTTGTGCGCAAAGCACAGCCATGCCTCGCGAGCGGCGGAAGCGATGTGCGACGGCACGTCGGGATACCCAGGTTGGTTGGTGGCAGGCGGGTTCCACTGGACGCTGCGGTCGTAGTCCTCCGGCTCGCCCGAACGATAACTGCCCGATGGGTCGTAAGTAGTTCGCCACGTGACTACGCTGAACCGGCCACAGTTGTCGCACTTGTAGGCAGCGTCACTGACATACCCAGTGAACATGTCGTTCTGCACAGAGGGGTGTCGCGAAAGCTGGGTCATGTGTACGTCGCGGTTGCACCAACCGCAAGTCGTCGTCGCCATGACAGCACTATGGCGCACAGCGCCGACGGTCTCGGGTGAGTCCACCCGTCCGGGACTTGCTGCGCACGAGACGGAAGCGTACGCGTGAGAGCGACCGCGACCAGTTGGTGGCTGTTCGCGGCACGGAGTGAAGTGGCGGACGCGCCGCGTCAGCGAGCGCTCATCTGCACCGATCGGGGGGGCGCCGGAGGCGCCGCCCGGATTTCGGGCGGCGGCCAAGATCGCGCGCCCGGAGACAATTGAAGGCGGGTGCGCGAAAGCCCAGCCGCAAGGCAACCCTCGCGCACAGTGCCAGAGTCGGATGTGTCCGGCCCCGGGCCGAGCGGGGAACCTGCGGCCGGCATGCTCGGGGGCTGTTACACGAGTGGGCACCAAGGCGGAGGCTGGGCTCCAAGTTCCCGTCCGTGAGGCGTAACGGTACTCATGCAGACCACGCATTATGACTCATGCAGACCACATTATGTTTCCCGTCGTGCCACCCGTCGTCGCGACCCATGGCCTCGGAGGCGCAGTCTTCGCATCACCGGTTCGTCACGAGACGTTCAGTTCTCGTCGGATTTCTTCGCCGGCCGCCGCGATGCCCGCTGAGACATCGATGTAGATGACTCCATCTAAGTCGCCTGGGAGTCGGACATCACCTTTCCGCAGCACCAACACCTGTCCGCTCTTTCGACCGAAGTATCCTACGAAGAAGCCAAGTTCAAAGATCACGTTCTGCCGAGCACGTGCTTCTGAGTCTTTCGTGAGGTCGTCGGGGGAGAGAAGGATAAAGGCGTAGTCGGCCTTCTCCGCGTTCTCCTCGAACTTCTCGATTATCGTGCGGCCACCGCTGCGCTTCTCTGCAAGGACGACTGGCTCCTGCCAGCCGAGCGTGTTCTGTATGTAGTTCTTCAGGTCTAGCCGAAGAGCGGCGTCATGCCCGTGAACAATGAAGGCAAGCGGCGTGCTCGCAACGCGTCGTCCGGTCATTATTGGTAGGTCCTCTCTGAGGCTATGCTCGAGTAGAGCAATTGGGTTATCGCCAAATACGTCCGTGAGTGTCAAAAACTTCTCGCTCATTGTTGCGCATCTCTCGAGGGTCCACCCGTCAAGTTCATCATGTAGGACGCGCGCCAAGGCGGTGGTGAACTCATCACGCGTGAGTCCCGAGTTGTGGGCATGCTGTAGCAGTGGCAATGCAATGGTCACATCCCCGCTCAGACTGACCGCTGCTTCTACGAGAGCTACGTACAGCGGTCGGAAAGCGGTCCAGCCCTGAGTTCGCTTTAGGTCTCTTACTTGATCGACACTGAGGTTCAAGAAATCTGTGAGTAGTCCTAGCGCACGTAAAGTCTTCAGGAGCAGGAACGGATCTTGTGCGCTCGCATGCGTCACTTTCGAGTCACTTGAAACGGGGTCCGCTAGGTCGATGAAGGCATCCACAGCCTCCGCGCTCGCTCGTGCGTACAGCTGGTTCAATCGATGCTTCACTTCACCCAAGCGATGTCTTGGGAATCCACTGCCCTGCAATCTCGGAAGCACAAACGGCCAGACGAAGTCTCCCTTTCGTTCAGCCGCGATCTGGGCGAGCAATGTCGCAGTTGTACCTTCAGCAACTCCGTCAATCTCGCACGCGATTCCGCCAAGCGTGCCGGGTCGGTTGTCGACCAGGTCTGCGAGCCACAGCTCGATAATCGCCCCGCTGATATCAACCGCGCGGCGAAACATCGGTTCGGTGAGTCGGTCCAGCTGGCGCGATAGTCTGGCCAGCATTGCAGGTTGGCCATACTCCAACATTTCTAGCGGACTCTTCTTTGCTTTTTCGCTCGCGTGGTGTTCGAAGTTCTGGAGATCGCTGCCGACGAACAAGCGAAGCTCACCATCTCGAACGAGTCCGCGCGCTGGACCCATAACCAAGTCCTGCGTCAACCGTGACTCGTAGAAGTACGAAGCTGAGGCTAGGATCTCGTCAGATAGGAGAACCTGCGCCTTCAGTTCCGCTTCCAACCATCGACGCGAGACCCGCAAGTCCTCCTGCGTTGGGCCGTCACCAAGCGTCCAGAAGACTCGCCCAGGCACGGGTTCGTTCGAGGACAGCCCGAATCTCGGCGGCTCGAACATGGGTTTTGCATCCCCCCCGCTAGGAACTCGTGGCGTTTGCGCTTGGCTTTGTCTCATGCGTTGCACAGCGTGACCTTCCGAACGTGCAGGTTACGCCATCTGGATCCGACCGCCGCGCTAGGACCACGGCGACGTCGAGGCCGCCCGCACATTCTGTGCAGGTATCCGGGCCACCTGCTGCAAGGTCGACGACGTCCCGTTCGCCGCGCCCGACGGCTATCCGACTCTGGGCAGTTGAGTAACCACACGCCCTTCGGCAGAGTCGAGCACATCCGATGGGCGCCCAAGGGGATGAGGGCCGCTTGGCCGCTCGCTCGGACGTCCAGCAGGGTGTACTCCATGGACGTGCTGAAACAGTTCCTAGCCTGACCGTAAACCCAAGCCTCGCATGCGACACTTTGACTAATGCGACGGAAGGTCTAGACGTGGGTGGACGGGTGTACGGATATGCGCGAGTTAGCTCGAAGGACCAGAACCTGGAGCGCCAACGTGAAGCGCTCGCCGGCGTCGATGTGCTGGTCGAGGAGCTGGTCTCTGGGAAGAATGTCGCCGATCGCGAGAAGCTCCGTACGCTGATGGCGTTCGCGCAGGCGGGGGACACCATCCGGGTGAAGGCGATCGACCGGCTCGCCCGTGACACTCGGGACCTGCTGCGGATCGTGGACGAGCTCGC
>JARKOY010000158.1 GCA_029975555.1 Spirochaetia bacterium
CGACCTGCTGTACGCGATCTACGAGGAAGAGGGCTACGCCCCAGCCGAGATCCCCAACCTGATCCTGACCAACAACCTCTACGGCATCGAGATCGACCCCCGCGCTGGGGCATTGGCGGCGTTCGCCCTGACCATGAGGGCCCGCTCCAAGCAGCGCACGTTCTTCAACAAGCAGATCGAACCCAACGTCTGCGTCCTCGACCCGATCAGCTTTACCCCTGATGAGATCGACTTCCTGCTGACCCCCGGTGGTGACAAGCACGCCGAGGCGGTCTTCTGGAACCAGTTCGAGCATGCCGACACGTTCGGATCGCTGATCCAGCCCGATTCCGAGCTGACCGTTCGCCTCAAGCAGCACATCGCCCACCTCGACGATCACGGGGACATCCTCCTGGCCGACGTGCTCGATTGGGCAAAGCGGGTCATCGGGCAGGCCGAGTACCTCAGCTCTCGGTACTCGGTCGCGATTGCGAACCCCCCCTACATGGGAACCCGCAACATGGGTGACGCTCTTCGCCGGTTTGCTGAGCGTTGGTACCCAACCTCCGCTGGCGACCTGTGCACGATGTTTGTAGATCGTGCCGTCTCAATGATCCGGGGCCGAGGAGGGCTCGCGGCGCTTGTGGTCAGCGAGTCATGGCTGTTCAACGCAACGTATGAAGACATGCGACGCGAGATCGTTCGGCGCGCGCGGCCATTGGTCACGGCGTGCATCGACAAGTCTGCGTTCGGCGTCCGCCTCAACACGGCAGCCTCCATACTCGCGCGAGGTGCTCGTGATGCTAGATCGCAGTTCTTCCGCGTTGGTCAGGAACACATCAGTTCAGGCCCTCTCCTAGCTCTTCCTCCTTCGGGGGAGACCGTATATGCGGTAAGTGTTGAAGAATTCCTTCAAGTTCCGGGCGGCGCTTTCATCTTTGACATGCCAGCCCCTTTGCTCGCTCTGTATGAGAACCACCCAACAATCGGGGCCGTGTTCGATGTTAAGCAAGGTTTAGCCACTGCTGACAACAGCAGATTCGTGCGGCTTTGGTGGGAGGTGGGTCGTGACCGCATCGCGTACGGCTGCTCTGATGGGGCGGCGGCATCCAAGACTCGTAAGCGATGGTTCCCTTACAACAAGGGCGGAACCCCAGTGCCTTGGTGGGGCAATCAAGAGCATGTCGTTAACTGGGAAGACGACGGGCGCGAGATTCGGGTATTTGGGACGGAAGACGGTGGTCGCCCACGCTCCGCTGTTCGAAATCCAACTTTCTATTTCCGCCCCTCCGTGTCATGGTCGAATATCGGCCTGAATGGTGCCCGTTTTCGCTTGATCCCAAACGGGTTCGTGTTCGACGTCGCAGGCATGTCTGCTTTCCCCACCTCCGAGAAGGCACGACTCAACCTGCTGGGCTATCTCAACTCGACATTGTTGCGCCAAGGACTAGACGTCCTTGCCCCCACATTCAACTATCAGGTGGGTGACGTCACCCGCCTACCACTCTTGGAAGGGGGCGCAGACAACGATCGGGTACGTCAGTTGGTGGATCTCTCGCGAGCGCGGTGGGCAGAGGCCGAGACGTCGCACGAGTTCTCGGCCTCGACGGTGGTAAGCAGGGGCGGGAGCTCGCTCGCCGAGCGAGTTCAGTGGGTAATGCGCACGGAGCGCGATCGAATCATCGAACTTCATCATTTGGAGACGGAGAGCGACGCCTATTGGACTGCTCGGATAGCGGCATCGAGCGCGGTCCAAACACATGTCGAACCTCAATCCTCTCGGCTTCAATCGAGTTCCGCAAGCGAACTAATGGGGGACCTGCTCTCCTATGCGGTGGGCTGCATGTTCGGCCGCTACAGCTTGAACCAGCCGGGGCTCATCCTGGCCGACCAAGGCGCCACAGTGCAGGACTACCTCGCCAAGGTGCCGAACCCGACGTTCGCTCCGGACAAAGACAACGTCATCCCCATCGTGGACGGCGACTGGTTCGAGGACGACATCGTCGCTCGCTTCCGCACTTTCCTCCGGGTCGTGTTTGGGGAGGAGCATTTCGAGGAGAACCTGCGGTTCGTCACCGAGTCTCTCGGTGTCAAGGACATCCGGGAGTACTTCAGCAAGACCGGCAGTCGGGTAGCG
>JARKOY010000160.1 GCA_029975555.1 Spirochaetia bacterium
TTCCGCCCTTTCTAGCCAGGTACGCTCGTTTCAGAGCTTCTGCGCGCTCAACGCCACCGGCTCGGCCGACTTCCCCACCTGGGCATCACTGCTAGTCTCGTGCGGAGACACGTCACGCATCGGCGCCGCCGTTGATTGCGCAACAAAACTCACCCCCGCCGACCTGACAGCACTACAGCAACGCGGCGTCACCACCATCGGCAGATACCTATTCACCGTCCCCGGAACAGAGGAAACCCTCGACAAAGGCATCGGCGAACACGAACTGGAGTACTTTGCTCAAGCCGGAATTGCTCTGTACCCGATCTATCAAACCAGCGCCAACTACCTCGACTACTTCACCGCTTCTCAAGGCACGATCGACGCGTCGTCGGCACTCGGCTGGCTCAACGATCTAGGGTTCGCGTCCGGAACCACCGTCTATTTCGCCGTTGACTACGATCTGATGCAAGATCAAATAGTCAGCAATGCCATCCCCTACTTCACCTCAATCAAGAACGTGTTCAGCGGGTTTGGAAACAAGTACAAAATCGGAGTCTACGGGGCCCGCCTGGTCTGCACTATGCTCGCCGACGCGAGCCTGACAACCTCCAGTTTCGTGCTGGACATGTCCACCGGCTACTCAGGAAACCTCGGCTTCCCCCTACCCACCAACTGGGCATTCGACCAAATCTCCGGGTTCTCCCTCAACGGTGTCCCCTAGGACAACAACATCATGTCCGGCCGCGACACCGGCCAACACACCTTCAACCCACCGACTACCACACCCCGCAAAGACGTCGCATTCAACGGTTCATGGGATGACATCTACACAGAACTACTCGCCAAAGTAAGATCCTTCGGCTATGGCGAATACAAACAGCCAGGCGTGAACGGCGTGGATACCTTTATCCATACGATATGGAAATGCGCTCGATAAAGTCAGTCAGTATGATCAGTTTATCACGGAGCGAGCCCGTCAGATGTCTATCCGAAAAGCCCTCATCCAAGTCCCAATTCTCTGGGAATACTATGGAATTACTGTACAAGATCTTGGCGGTGATAGTATCATGCAAGCTTGGATAGACGCAGGTCAGAATGTTGATCATGTCGATCCAAGACTCGAGACCCTCGGCATGGTGCAGACGAGCACTGGGATCTCCCAGATATTTCCTACTCAGTCTTTGAAGTCGGCTCTGTGGGCAAATCCACGCTATGGGCTCACGGACCCCACCGGCGACCCAGCGAATCAAGCTGACGTTACCGACGAATGGCTAGAGCTGTGCGATGACGACGGCTTCGATGTGATGCGCACGTCGACAACGATCGCTTGGGGCGCCTCCGGTGTGCGGTCTGACGGGGTGCAGTCGTGGGAGATCGACGACGGCTCGAATGGGGTAATCGGTCTGACCGCGTCTCCTCTTTGGACCCAAGCCACGCTACGCGCGTACACCGGCCCCTACGGCGATCCTGACACCGAGATCAACGCAGCCCAAGAAAAGGCCATCTACGACATCTTCGAAAAGTACAACAAGATCGCCAGAGACAGCTGAAAGGCTCAGGTAGGCAAATCCAATGTATCAATCACCGCCGACACCCACCACGATCAAGGCCACCCGCCGCACCGTCTTGCTCGCTGGAATCACTACGGCCTTCGCTGGAACCGTAGGACTACCAGCGATAGCACGAGCCGACCCCACCCCTGAGCCGCCAAACCCTGACCTCCCGCCCGAAACCCAAGCACAAGTCGACGAGGCAGAACAACGCACCAACGACCTGTTCCCCGGCTGGACCAGCGCCAACGGATGGCTCGCCCAATCCCGACTCGATCCCGCCGGAGGCATCTTCGACACACCACTATTCGGTCTATCCGCAACAGTCACCCTTCACAGCGGAGCCCCCGCCGCGATCCTCGGCTGGGTCATCGAAGAATTCAACCGCACCGTCACACCCATACACGACGGCGCGCTCACCGGCTACCTCACCGCCAACCAATACGACCCAGCACCGGTCACCAACCACGCCTCAGGAACCGCCGTCAATATAATGCCAACCATGTTCCCCGACGGCACACTAGACACTCTCACCATCCCCCAGATCAACGCAATACAAACGATCACCAAGACCGTAGCGCCAGCCATCACCTGGGGAGGAACCTACGACACACCCCAACCCTCCCACTTCGAAATCGCCCTCAAACCCACCGACACCAGACTCCAAGACATCGCAGCAACCATCGGACGCCAAATACTAATAGCAGCAGCGGCCTGAGGATAGACCCATGACGCATGATGCCGATTCACCCGAAGGCAATATGCGGAACTCTGTCTCCAGTTTGCCGTTGCTGACGTATGTGACTGTTGGCTTTGCGCTCGGACTTCTATCAACTTATGATTACTTTGCTTCCGGGCTTGTTGTTGATAATCACGTGATAGTCGATGCGACAGAGAAGGGAGAGCAGTTAGACTACCTAAACAAGATTGTCTGGAGGATATGGCTGTGCGGGGCGATCACGTTCTCAACCGGCGTTGTCGTAGTTCTTCTTAAGCGAAAGTGGGTGATTGTAATCATATTCCTGCTTGCGCAGGCGGCCTTAGCTGTAACGATATTCTATTTCGACAGCAAGATTGTCGAGGTGGTCGGGGGCCCGTAGGTCACGTCGAAATCGCTTGCCGATCGCGGCGACTTTCATCTCGCTCCTAGCTCTCAAGAGAGAGTCTTTCGGATGCGACTTTCTGCAGAAATAAAGAGGCGGTGAGCATAGTATCTGAAGGATGGACATGCCAAGTGGCTATGCGCACAAAAATGCGTGGTCCTCCTAGACGCTGGCAAACGTGGGAGTCCTTGAGAATCTTCGCGATAAGGACGATATGTGGTCGGCTCATCCGAACACTGCGCCAGGTTTAAAACTGCGTTCTTTGTGGGACGTTTTCGTAGACATAGTAGTTCAGCAAACGAATAGAAGAGGAAATATCATGTTGCAGTCAAGCAGACGCTGGGCAACTAGCGTGATCACAGCCGCGATTATGATCAGCGGGGTTGTCGCCACTGCGCCTAACGCAAGCGCGAACAATAACTGGGGTAAAGTCTATAAGAACGTTTGGTACAGCGGAGCGCCAACCTACTTCTATAGCGCCTCTCCCGATGGATATGGCCCACCGCGAGGCAAGTACGGAAATATTGAGAGCATTCGAGCGGGTTACCTGAATTCTGGAAGTAACTATTTTTACTGCCAGACCTGGGGTGACACGATCTCGGTTTCTGGGTACTCCAATAACTGGTGGCTATTGACCGATGACGACGCTGGTCATAACGATGTCTGGGTCAATGCCGTTTATATTAGTGGAGGTGGCGACTACGAAGCAGTTGGCGGTGTGCCCTACTGCTAGCCTCGGGCTTTCACCGTTGAGGGCTCGGAGGACCGTGGCGTAGACATGGAAAGTGCTCCTGACCTAGGAGAATAGGACTTGTCGAGAGTTCATATTCGCTCAGAGAGAGGAGCGCCTTCAGAGTGAATAATACCGGCCTGTACTCGCGCGTCCATGTCGATACTTCGGCGGTTGCCGTGGTCGGGCATGCGGGCATGCGGGCATGCGGGCAGGGTGATGCTGACCGAGGCGGTGCGTGTCACAGGCCGAGACCAGGGGCTGTCGGCGTGGCAGGAACCTCTTGCGTGTACGCCCCCGGGCAAGGTGGTTCTGGATCTCGCGATCATGCTCGCACTCGGGGGACGCGGCCTGCGATATCACCACCGTCCGCGCTGAGCCGGATGTCTACGGCCCGGTCGCGTCGGATCCGACCGTGATTGCTCGCTGCGATCGACACGGCAAGGCAGGCCGCGCGCGAGCGGGCCTGGGCGTTGGCTGGCGAGCATGCCCCGAACGCTGGCGCGTCTCGTGCGGCGCCGTTGGTGATCGATCTGGACGCCACGCTGATCACTGCGTACTCGGAGAAGGAACACGCGGCCCCGACGTTCAAGCTCGGGTACGGGTTCACCCGCTGCTCGCGTTCATCGACCATGAACAGGCGGGAACCGGAGATGTCCACGGGGATCCTCTGGCCGGGCAACGCGGGGTCGAACACCGCGGCCGATCACATCACCTTGGTGAAGACCGTACTCGGTCGGTTACACCCCCGTTCCACGCCCGAGCTCTACAAGCTCATCCCCGAACACTGCTGGGAAAACGCGCTCGACGCAGACGGCCAGCCTCGCGAGGGAGCGAGAGAACGCGCCGACGATGAAGCATACGTAGACGACGCCGACCCACGTGGGCATCGGGTCGAGCCGTATGGTCCTGACGTACCTCGACCGCCTCACGCCCTCGATCCCCGCGCCACGCATCAACCTCGCCGTCTGACCCCACCCGATCCAGATCCCCGCCCGACGGACCGCTTTCCAGAATCTGCGGACCCCGCAGACCCGGCAGCTAGCCTCCCAGATCTCAATCACCTGACAGATCAATTCCTCGTCCCGCTGGGCGCGGGCTGCATCGCTACCCGCTGCACCGTCCCCAGCGCGACACCGAACTCAGCTGGCAACAGCGAGGTCGCCCGATCGAATCGGCATCCGAGAGATCATGTCGGACCCGCTCGCGGCGTCGTTTCGGCCCACAGAAACACCCGGAAAAATCGGACCCTCACAGGGCTACCAAAGGCTTGACTAGGAGGGTATGGTTACTCGCTGGGTCCAGAAATGGACCTGAGACCGACCAGCAATGGCGGCCCCTACTACCAGCATCGACGCCGGCTCCCTACCGGCGCCGGACGTGTCGGCCGTCATTGAAAGAGGTCCTATGACCACCCTCGGTGCCACTATTGCTGCCCCGATCCACCCCGGGGAAATCCTCATGGAAGAGTTGCTGATTCCGCTGGGCGTATCGCAGCGCCGGCTCTCGGTAGCTACCGGCCTGTCGCTGCAGGAGATCAGTGAGCTCGTCCACTGCAAGTGCCGCATCACCTCTGATCTCGCGCATCGCCTCGCCGGTTACTTCGGCACCTCCGCTCAGTTCTGGTTCGATCTGCAAGACAGCTACGACCTGGATTCCGCGCAGGCTGCGTGCTTGTGCTGACCAACCCGGGATAGTATCCCGGGGTCACGACTGATTCACTATTGTTTGCACCATGTTGATCAGCGCCTACTCAACGCGGCTCGAGTTCGTGCCACACGACTTCACCCCGGTCGACGAGCACTTCCGCTGGCACGAGTCGGGCGAGCAGGACGCCGGCTTCGCAACCTCGTTGAGCGAACTCGAGGACTACGTCACACGGGCCGGCGTCGGGCAGCCGACCGAAACCGTCCGCATGCTGCTGCGGCACGTTCGCGACACGCAGCGCTCCTACCGCTTCACCCTCGACGGCGCCGACCCCACTCAGCTCGCCCGGCTGACCGCCTGGGCCATCGAAGCCAACGCCATCCTGGTCGCCGAGGGCGCACTGCTCGACCCGGCCGGGCGTCCGCTGCTCGCCGGTACCCACGGTGCCCCCACCGGCAAGGTGCCGCTCACCACCGAATCGACAGAACGCGCCCAGACGATCCGCAGTTGGCTGGCATCGGCCCACGGGCTGCAGATCCCCGGCGATCTTCCTCCGGTGCGCAGCGCGGCCGAGACCCGGACCCGAGATGCCGGCGATGTCGGACTGCGCATCATCGGTCTGGTCATGACCAGCGATTTCGCCTCCTCGGTCATCGCCGGCAACCCCCTCAACCAACGCGCCATGCAGGCGGTCTTCCCGCACGCGATGGCCGCGCTGCCGCCCACCGAGCGCGAGCTCTTCAACCGCCGCGAGACCGGCGCCGCCCGCAAACTGCAACGTCGCATCGAGGCGGCAAACGAACTGCTCTGGGCGGCCGGACGCACTACCCTCGGCTGGCCAACCACCGACTGCCATCCCACCCAAGTGAAGGACCTCGTGCTGCGCCGCGGCGAGCAGGGGTTTCTGGACGGCCTGCGGCTGCGCGGAACCAACGAACTACTGGACGAATACGAGTGCCTTTCCTCGCTGATGTGGGCGCTGAACAACCAGGAGGCGCTGCGTCC
>JARKOY010000164.1 GCA_029975555.1 Spirochaetia bacterium
TCTGACAAGCGGTGACGGAACGCGGGTTCGGCGTACGTAGGGAGCCGGCGTTTCAGAGTCGGGTACGAGACGGGCTGGACGCCTGCTTCTTCCAGCACCCGGGCAGCATCCAACTTCGATGACGGTTCGATGATCCTGGCGGTCACCAACTGCTCGAAAACCACATCATCACCAGCGGCCTGATCCAGGCCCATCCGGCGATAAACGCAGGCGATCGCGTCGAGTAGCAGACCCATCCTCATCCCTACCACCTGGATTCCCGGCCCACCGCCAGCAGCCGGCTGGTCCAGTGGCAACGGGTCCTGCCCGGCAGCGATCCGCTGTACCGCGGCCGCCTTCAACACCTCGACCTCGGCCGGGCTATGCGCAGAACCCACATGCTCGATATCGCGGGACCCATGCACCGACTTCCACACGATCTGAACAGCCGTCGCCCCCGACCCCGTGGTCACCGTCCGCACATACGCCACGAAACCAAGCCTGAAACCCACACCACTTAGTGCGCAACCCCCAGACCAAAGCAGCTAGCCACTCCCATGATCAACCCCGAAACCGAGAGTCATGGCCCAAGTCGGGTCACAATCCGAAGCTTCGGCAAGAGCCAATTCGACGTCGCCAGCCAACCCGACTTCACCAACTCCTGATATGAAGTCACTGAGAACTGCTGCAACACCTCGAGATTCGTGATCTCCCCGGGCACCATGCCTCGATCCTCCTTCTACCCCGGGGTGTTGCCCACTCCGAAGGAGCGTACCTTCAACGGATGGTCCTATGCCGTCAGGCTGCGTCTTGGTGTCTCCGCGACGCACGGCAGGGAGCGTCTTCAAGAGTTGGCTGCCCTGCGGGACCAACGATGACGCAACGACGACCGCGTAGGATTCACCCGTGAGAGTCTTTGTCACGTGGGCCCACCGCGGGGAGCTTTGGAGCGAGACCCAAGCTCTCATCTGGCAGCAGACCGTTGAACGCTTCGCGGGCCTGCTCGATGCGGAGGATGGCATTGACGTCACTCTGGACTTATGGCATGAGCACGATCCAGCCTTGGACTGGACCAGATGGGGGCCCCGTCAGATCGATTTGAGCGACTACGTCTTGATCGCTATCAACGAACCCTGGGCCGAGCGGTGGACGGGAACCAATCGTCCGGACGTAGGGCCTGGCGCGGTCGCGGAAGCTGACGCCCTCAAAGGCCTGTTCTTCACCAATCAGCAGGATTTTCAGAAGAAGGTCAGAATCATCCTTCTCCCCGGCGTTGGGCAGCGCGATATCCCCAAGGACCTGTGGCGCTCCAAGCGCGCCACAGTGGTCACATTGAGCAAAGCCGGCATCACCAGCGTCATCGATGAACTGCGAAATCAATCTCGCCCGAGACCCTCCACCACCAGCCCGGATACCAACAGCACTGCTCCAGGCAGCGCCCTGCTGCTGCCAGAAGACCTGCTGCTCTTCAGATTTCGGGATCTTCCGCACCCTGCGATCCGAAATCATCTTGAAACCCTGAGCGCGAACCCTGACCGCTATGTCTGGTGGGGCTGGTGGAAGAAGTTTGAGGAGAACCCACAGCTCGAACTGTGGAAGGCATTCCGGGACCTGACCGAGCAGCACGGTGGTCGGGTGGCACTCTTCGACTCCGGGTCACCGACAGGGGAAGTGCGGCGCGCGAGCGTGTCCGATGTCCTCGTTCCTAGAACGAATGAATTTGACGACCCCCATCCGTTCACACCCGACTCCGATGAATGGCAGTTCATCCCGGAGTACTACCGTTCTTCCGCACCAAATGATTCAATCTCGTGTGCTTGGCTCTGCCTAACTAGCATCGAGGACAGGCCATTCCGGTTCTACGGACGGTACGAGTTCGTCTCAGCCGACACTGCGCTCTCCGGTGTGATCATCCGTGAACCGAGCCAATTGAAAGAGCAAGATCAATCCCTGTGGCATGTTCGGAGAACCGGCAGATGAGAAACCAGCCAAGTCTCCCCCACTTGCCCCGAATCGCCTTGGTTGTGCTCGACTTTGACGAGACTCTGTACGACTGGATCGGCTACTTCGTACCCGCCCTCGAAGCCATGATCACGACAGCCGCATCCGAACTCGGAACAACGCCTGCTGCTCTACGCAGCGAACTCAAGGCGGTGCACAAGCGGTATCGCAACACCGAACATCCATTTGCCCTTCTGGAGACCGACGCCGCACAGTCCAAACTCGCCGGCCTCCCGAGGGGGGAGCAACGCCAAGCCCTCGCCGCAGCGTTCGATGCCTTCAATCAGGTGCGCGATGAGCGGCTCCAGCTCTATCGGGATGTCGTACCCGCACTGTCCCGGTGGCGCGCGGCAGGCGTGCCAATCGTCGGCTACTCAGCGGCGACCTCTGTCAATATCGCCCCCCGCATCAGGCTCCTCGGTCTGGCCGGATCGTTCGACCGCATCTATGCTTCGCCCTACGCTGGCCCCCCTTATCCTGGACGCAGCACTCGCGGCCGAACAGCCGACGTGCCCATCGTTGAGATGGCCCGGCCAAAGCCGGACCCTGACGCAGTCCCTCGCATCACCTCCGACATGGGTATCCCACCCGAGGCGACCCTGTTCGTCGGCGACAGCATCGCCTCGGACATCGCTCCAGCCATCGAAGGAGGAGCCAAAGCCGCGCTCATCCGGCGCCAAGCCGACTCGACCACCGAATGGCTGCCCGGACTGCTCGAGGTGTCTCACCGTAGCGCGGAGACGCGCGCCGATTCCGCATCGCTGAGCGACAAAGATCTCGTTCAAGTGCCTACGGTGACGACTCTCTCAGACCTATGGAGGCATTTCACTTTCGGAGCATCAGGCACCTAACCCCAGGACGGATCAAGTTGGGCAGATGGACTCTTGAACACTCTCAGCTGTCACGTCGCCGGCGCTTCCGCGCCTCAAGCCTCGTATACCAATCGCGGCCCCGCTGACCACACTCATCACGGATTCTCTCCTTGAGAGTGTGCGTGTTCGCATTGAGCTGTCGTACGCCAGCACGCAACTCCACAACTTGCTCCTGCAAACCTCGAGCAGTGGCCACCAGTTGCCGGCGGGTTGCATGGGCGCTGCTCTTCCTCGAGATATAGCGGCTGTCACCACGTGCAACGCCCGTCTCCAGACTTGCCAAGTAGCGATCCAACCCGTTAATGCTCGTCGAGACACTCCGCGCGGACGCCTCCGTGGACTTGTACAGAACATAGGCAGTGTCCGCCGTCTGGAAGGCCTCATGGTGAAGCGCTATCAGCGCTTCGAACTCCGTAGCTCGAAACCGGGCAAGCGCCGCCTCAACTTCGGCTTCACGTCGAGAAACACTCGCCTGCGCCTGCGACAGCGCCTCGCTGGTCTGAGCATTGCAGACAACAACGGGGAAGGTCGGCGGAGGAGGCGGAGGGGGAAGTTGGTTGGCGGTGGGCGCAAGTCGATGTGCCTGCTTCGGAGCATTCCCCAGCGACGCCACCCACACCGCGATGACAGCAATTACCAACCCGACTAGGGCAAAACCCACGATCCCCGACATCAGGCACGCACCTCGAAGAGTCCCTGGAACGCTATCTCTGCCGAGCGGGAGGAAGCATCCAGAAGGCGACCAAGCGCCACGGACGCTGAAACGCCCAAGTCCTTCAGGTCGGATGCCAACTGTATGACAGTCGTCTGGCTCCATTCCTGCTGCACCGCGCTCTGACCTGGTCTCGTCATCAGCGATGTGGCCGCACCCAGGGCCTCCCTGACCCCGGCTGTCGCGGTAATGCTCACCGCGAGAGCCTGCCGATTGCTTTGGACAAGCCCCCGCATTTCTCGCTCCCGCTGGCGCAGGAGAATCACGGCAAGCTGGTAGCTGTCTTCAATCAGCAGCAACTTCTGCTGATGCCTTCGCTCAAGGTCCGCATTCTTCGCCTGGATCATCAAGGCTCGGAGCAGGTCCTGTCGTTGCGCAGCAGCTTGAGCTGCTGCCAGTTCCTCCCCTCGGTGCCGCAAGGTTGCCATGCCCAGGTCTCGTTGAGCCGCCACAAGCGCGATCTTGTAGTCACGATCATTCTGGAGCTGTTTCGCTTCGAGTTCGAAGAGCTTGTTCTGCGCGCGCAGTTGCGCGACGCCGAGAAACACCTTTCCCAGGCCTGTCATGGTTCGAGGTAGCAAGCTCAATGGATGGTGACACGTCGCGATGTCCACGAGTCTCGCCCCATCGAAGATCTCAATCTCATTCGTCATTCTTGGCCCCCCGGCGTCATTTGGGCCGACAATACTAGTCAGCACAGCCCGGAAAGACTTGGTCCGGCCCATGGGCACGTCGAAACCCAACATCGCTCCCGCTCCGCCCACGGAAGTGGTGAAAGCGGTCGAGGACGCCCGGCCGTCCAGTGCTCCGCTGTAACGATGCTCGTCGAGCGCCAGCCCCAGCAGACGATCCTCGTGCCAATCCACGGATCGCCCCTCCTCGCAGATCGCAAGCGTCGCTCCCCCACCCGAGCGCGAGCCATGCCGAGAGCAAGGCAACGAGTACTCCAAGGCGAAGGCGTCGGGCGCACCGCCAGCGTGAGGATCCTCTGGGCTCGAGCCGACGGCAAGCGACTGCCGCCCACCCCTCGACCGACCACAGCACATATCACCTACTCATCATCAATCACCTGGATGTCACGCTTGCGGACTGGCTGCATCATGCGGGGGCTGTCGGGCATGTGCTCGTACGCCTTATGATGACGATCCATTGTGCCCCGCCATCCCCGCAGGGTGAGCCTAAGCATCGACCTGGTCAATCTCGGAATTGCAGTTCCGATCGCAATCCCCGATGGCCTAGTTGTTTTGCAGCTGGACCGGACGGCCAATGAAGGAACAGGCATGAAAGCAACACAGCGAGCAGGCTGGACGGCGAGATGACGAGTAGACCTCCAAGAAGCCCACTAACGGAGCGAACACCCAACCCGCAACGCCGCCAAGGTGATCCCGTCACGGACGTCACCCGCACCGATGTGTTCGTCAATTTGCGCGGCGGTCCACCATGCCAGGCAGTCGACCTCCCTATCGATCGCGCCAGCGGGGCCAGGCATGCCATCGTCGAGGCTCGGAACAGTCACCTCTACGACGGCCACCACGGTATCCAGCAGGCCGGAGTCCGGGTAGATGAGCGCCAACTGATGGGCGTTGGTTCCCACATAGCCCGTCTCCTCACGGAGTTCCCGCAACGCAGTCTCGGTAGCGGTCTCAGGT
>JARKOY010000169.1 GCA_029975555.1 Spirochaetia bacterium
CCGTCCTTGTGTAGTTCGAGCAGCTCGATCTGGTCACGGCTCGCCTCGGTACACAGGATGAGGCCGATGGGCGGATTCTCGTCTGCCTGGCGTTCGTGCCGGTCCAGCCACTTCAGGTAGAAGTTCATCTGCCCCTGGTAGCTCGGCTTGAACTTGCCGACCTTCAACTCCACCGCGATCAGCCGACGCAGTGGACGGGAGTAGAACAGCAGGTCGAGGTAGTAGTCGTCGCCATCGAAGGTCATGCGCTTCTGGCGTTCGACGAACGCCCACCCGCGACCGACCTCCAACAGGAACGTCTCCATGTCGTGGCGCAGAGCCGCTTCGAGGTCGCGCTCCAAGAAGGTGTCGGCCAGCCCGAGCATGTCCAGCAGCATCGGGTCGCGGAAGGCATCCAGCGGGACTGCCGAGCCCTCGCGAATCTGGGAGTCGGCTATCTCACGACGCTCGAACGCCTTGCGTTCGATGGCGTGCCGGAGCTCACGGACGCTGAGTCGGCGGTCGATGGTCTCCTTCACGTAGAACGCTCGCGCCTCCGCGTTCGCCAACGGCAGTAGCGCCTTGAAGTGGGTCCAGCTAACTTGTTGCCCCAGTGAGGCAACAAGTTCGGGCTCGGCGAACTGCTGAGAGAACCGCACCATCCGATACAGGTTGGTCCGGTCGAAGCCGCGTCCATACTTGGAGGTCAGTTGTTGCCCCAGTGAGGCAACAAGTTCCTGATCGTGCCCAGCGCGCCCCTCGCGCAGCACGGCCACATCGATCAAGCGTCCGATGTACCAGTTCCGCAGCGTCAAGGTCGCGTTCACCTGCGTGGCCGCGAACGCCTGCGCCTGGTCGATCAGAGCCGACACCTGCTCTACGAGTTCGCCACCCTCGGCGCTAACCGACTCCGCGAAAGCACGGAACGGAGTCAGGTCAGCGCCAGAGCGGCGCGCCGACGCGTCACCGCTCTGGGCTTGATCTCGAGTGCCCGGCATGGCCTAATCCCCCTCCTCGTCGAAGTCGAACTCCTGCTGGGAGGAGCGCGGCGTCGAGGCATACTTGCGCGCCTGCTCGGTGACGTCCCCCCAGGCGCTCACCAGGCCGTTGAAAAGGAGCGCGTCCTGCGTATCCTTCTTCTTCTCGGCCTCATGGAACAATAGGAAGCCCAACTCCTTCACCGCATCCAGGTTCACGCGGGTCTGGACAGTCGGCAGCAACTCCGCTACCTTGTCGGCCCCGTCTTTGGCCATCACCGCAGCGAGACGAACCGCCGCCTCCCATACGCTGACTCGCTCATCGGCTGCGGCGTCCCACGCTCCTTCAAGCTGGGCGGGCGCGAGCAGACGGGCCTTGCCACCCTTCGCCTCGAAGATGCCTCCACGCTCCAGCGCACCAATCGATGTGTCGGAGGATCGTGCAAGCTGATCCGCGATACCAGAGGTCTCCCGCGCCCAACCGTATTGTCGGTACCACTTCACCGCGAAGCGTGTGTCTGGATCAAAGTCCGACTCCTGCTCACCGATCACCTCGTCAAGGGTCGAGTTGATGAGCAACAGCGCATCTTTCACGCTCATGTCCGAGCCGTCTGCCTCGCGCACGCGTGAATAGCGAGAGAACACCGAGATGCCGGGGCCAATCGCCGCCTGGGCAAGGTCCACTGGCGCAATCGAACCCTGGATGAGCTTGCGCAGCGCTTCGGGAAGCTCGGACTTCAGCGCGGCCACAAACGCGCGCCGGGTCGTTGCCGGTGCCTCTTCCGGGCGCGAGCGGCAGGCTAACACGATGGATGAGGCCAATGCGTTGGTGCCGACACTAATCAAGCGACCACCACGCTCGCTACGCATTGGCCAGGTAGCTGTCACTTCCCAGCCTGATTCGATCAGACCATCGAGAAGGGTATGCCAACCAGTGGAGGATGTTCCGGCGTCGCGGGTGTCCTGTTGCTTGTATGCATAGTAGATCGTCATCGGAATGCTCAGGTTGGCCCCCTGTCGCACCCGTGCAAAGACGAAATTGAATCCTTCAATGAAGAACTGTTCGGCCCCTGCCTTCCCACCATGACGATACGGGTTCGCGACGAGTTCCTCGGCCTTCGGCGTCAGCATGGTGCCGACAGTCTTGGACTGAATCGTACTGAGCGACCGACGAAGCCACACGTAGAAATAGTCCGAGAGATCCGAGTAACCAATGTTGTCGTAGTAGGGCGGATCAGTCGAAATGGCGAGCCCATCGTAAGAGCGCGTTGCAGCATCTGCCTGCACCGCCACCGACGAACTGAATGCCGGAGTATGGGCAACTGCCTTCTCTACCCACTCCACATTCCCAGCGAACCCACCTGAGGATCTGGAAAACGGATTCACTTCCGCGTAATCCCAGACCATAGGAAGAGCCTGTCTCCCGAATACATTCCGGACCTTCTCACCGTTGGACTGCCAACTTGCGAGCGACGAAAGGCGATCGGTCTGTCTTCCTACTGCGAGAGCGAGGTAGGTGGCGATGGCGTCGGCGTAGGCCTCGGC
>JARKOY010000170.1 GCA_029975555.1 Spirochaetia bacterium
GTAGTCGGTCTTCAGCCGCTTCAGCGAGCCGTTGATCGACTCCAGGATGTGCTTGCGGGACAGGCCGCAGTCGTTCGGTCCCTTCGGACCGGTCGGCCAGTACACCTTGGTGAAGATCTCCAGCGACTCCCGGCGCTCGCCCTTCAGCGCGTCGCCGAGCACCTTCTCGGCGACCGTGTTGGCGTACACGTCCGCGGTGTCGAAGCTGGTGATGCCGGCCTCGAGAGCCGCGTGGACGCACTTCGCCGCCGTCTCGTTCTCGACCTGCGAACCGTGCGTGAGCCAGTTGCCGTAGCAGATCTCCGAGACCTTCAGCCCCGAGTTGCCAAGGTAGCGGTGCTTCACGCCAGGGTCTCCTGCTCGACGGCCTCCTCCGCCTCCGCGTCGTCCTCGTCCTCTTCCTCGTCGATGTCGCCCTCGAGCTCGATCAGCTCGCCCTGGGCGTCCTCGGCCTCGACCTCCTCGAACTCCTCGTCCTGCTCGTCGGCCTCCTCGGCCGCGGCCTCCGGCTCGGCCAGCGGGTTGACGATCGCCGCACCGCCGAGCGTCGCGAGCATCTGCCGGACGTTGGTCAGCTGCGCGGTGATCGCGTCGCGGCGGGCGGTCGCGGCCTGGAGCTCGCGCTCGGACTCGCGGCGGATCTTCTCCGCGGACAGACGGGCGGCGTCGACCAGCTGGCCGGCCTCCTCGCGAGCGGCCTTGAGGTGCGCGTCGGCCTGCGCCTTCGCGTCGGCGAGCGTCCGGTCGGCCTCGGCGTCCATCGCGGCCTGGCGCTCCTGGGCGCGAGCGATGGCCTGCTCGTTCACCTGCATCTGGGCGGCGAACTCCTCGGCGGCCCGGTCGCGACGCTCGGCGAGGGTCTTCTCGAAATCGGCGGCGGCGGCCGCGGCGCGGGCCCGCTGGTGCTCGTAGACGGCCTCGGCCTCCTCGCGGCGGGCGGTGGCCTCGCGGTCGGCGTAGTCGAGGATCTCGTCCGACTGCCGCTTGGCGGCCTCGAGAACGTGGGTCGACTCCGCGTCCGCCTTGTTGGTCACGTCGGCCGCGTAGCGGTCGGCGGCGGTGCGCGCCTGCTCGGCCGCGGCCTCCGCCTCGCTCACCAGCCGCTCGGCCTCGGCCTTGGCCTTGGACCGCAGCTCGGCGGCCTCGTCCTCGGCCAGCTTCAGCATCTTGCCGATCCGGGCGCCCAGGTCGGTGAAGGACGGCGGCGCGGTCTCCTTCTGCTCCTGTTCGAGCGCGGCGATCCGGGCGCGGTAGTTGGCCGTCTGCTCCTCCAGCTGGGCGAGCTGGGAGTTCAGCTTGGTCACCGCGACCGAACCGGTGCCGGCCTCCGCGCGAGCCTGGTCGAGTGCCTTGCGCAGCTCCGCGACCGCGCGATCGACCTCCGCGGGCTCGTAGCCACGCATCACCGTCCGGAATCCCGGGTTCTGCTGCGTCATGATCCTTCTTCCATTGCTTGCTGGGTCGATGGGGAGGGGCGCTCGGAGACGGCCAGCGCCTCGATCACGCCGGAGAGGTGCCCGAGCTGGGCGTTGATGTCGTCCCGGCGGCGGGCCAGCTGGGCCACCTCGGCCCGGGCCAGGTCGAGCATCGCGCGGGCCTCGGTGCGGATGGCGTCGGCCTCCGTCCTCGCCTGCGTGAGCAGGGCGACGGCCTCGTCCCGGCTCGTCCGGGCGGCCTCGAAAGTCTCGCGCTGCAGCTTCTCCAGGTCGGCGGCCGTGCGTTCGCGGATCAGCTTGGCGCCGCCCTCGGCCTCGGCGAGGCGGCGCTCGGCCCGCTCCATCTGCGCGCGGGCCTCCGAGCGGGCCGTGCCCAGCGTCCGGTCGGCCTCGGCCTGCGCCTGCTGCCGGGTGTTGGCCGCGTCCCGCTCGGCGGCCTCCAGCACTGCCCTGGCCCGGGCCTGCAGATCCTCGGCGACGGCGGTGGCCTCGGCGATCGCGGCCTGGTTGCGGTGGCTGGTGGTGGTGAACGCCAGCTGTGCCTGCTCGCGGACGGAGCGCACGTGCTCGGCGAGCTCGTTGTGGTGCTGCCGGCGGGCGGCGTCGGCCTCGGCCGCCACGCTGGCGCGGAGCTCCGCCATGGCCTGCTCCGTCCAGGCGACGTGGGCGGCGGCGGCGGCCAGTTGCTCGTCCGCCCTTGCCTGGGCCTCGGCGGCCAGGGCCTCCCGCTCGGCCTGGGCGTTCGCCTTCAGCTCGGCGGTCTCGGTCTCGAAGCGCTCCCGGTCGGCGGCCAGTTCGGCGCGCAGCCGGGCGACCTCTGCGTCCAGTTCAGCGCGCTGCTGCTCCAGGCCCTCGGTGACGTGGGCGCGCATGGCCGACAGCTCGGCGTCCAGCAGGTCGCGGCGCTGGGCCTCCTCGGACTCCAGCGCGCGGCGGCGGTCGGTGAGCTCGGCATCGACGGACGCGACGCGGGCGTCGAGCCGCTGGTGCACCTCTGCCTCGGTGCGCTTGGCGGTGTTGGCGACGGTGGCGGCCTTGATCCGGGCCTCCTGGACGATCTGCTCCGTCTCGGCGCGGGCCGCGGCCAGGAGTTCGGCGGCGGTGCGCTCGGCGGTCTGGGTGATCAGGCCGGCCTGCTCGGTGGCGTCCTGGAGGAGGGTGATCGCGTCCTGTCTGGCCTCGTCAAGCCGGGCCGCTGCGGCGGTCATCGCTTCCTCGGCCGCCGCGCGACGCTCGGCGACCTCGCGCGCGAGCTGGTCGTTCAGCTCCCGGTTGCGGACGGTTTCTGCGCGCACAGCGTCGGCCTCAGCCTGGGCCTCGGTGCGTAGCTGGTCAGCCAGGTTCTGCGCCTGGGTCAGGATCTCGGTCGCCTGTCTGCTCAGCTCGCCACCGGCCGGCTGTGCAGGGGGACGCACGGC
>JARKOY010000175.1 GCA_029975555.1 Spirochaetia bacterium
TGATAAAAAACGACTCGTTCTTCATCGCCGACTTCTGGAACGGCGGCACGCTGAGCAACGGCTGTCTTTCGGCGGGCAGAATGCGCGGCGGCGGGTATCTGTACATCGACTGGTCCGGCCACGTGACTCCCTGCGTGTTCAATCCGTACTCCGCGGCCAACATCAACGAAATCTACGCGCGCGGCGGAGCGCTGAGCGACGTGCTGACCTCCCCATATTTCGAGTCGCTCCAGGAATGGCAGAAAAACTACGCCATGAGCGGCGATGCGTATACGGGCAACTGGGTACTGCCCTGCCCCATGCGCGACCACTACGCCGACCTCCTCAAAATCCTGCAGAAGACGCACCCCGAACCGACCGACGAAGTGGCAGCCGAAGCGCTGAACGACCCGAAGTACCATGAGGCGATGATCCAGTACGACAGTGAGCTCGAAGCTGTCTTCGGGCCGATGTGGAAGGAAAAATATCTCAGGCAAAAATAAATTCACAATTAGTATGTACGCTATAGAATCACAAAGAGGTACAGAATGAAACTCGTGCTTATCGGCGCTGGCAGCGCGCAATTTGGACTTGGTACCCTGGGCGACATCTTCTCGAGCGCAGCCCTGAAAGGCTCGCATATCGCGCTCGTCGATATCGATGGAGAGTCGCTGGGCCATGTGCTCGAGGCGGGAAAGGCTTTCATCGCTGCCCACAACCTCGACTTTTCACTCTCGGCGCACACGGACCGCCGCGAAGCGCTCAGGGGCGCCGATTTCGTCATCATATCCATCGAGGTGGGCAACCGCTTCGAGCTCTGGGATCAGGACTGGATGATTCCCCTGCAGTATGGCATTCCGCAGGTATACGGCGAAAATGGCGGTGCCGGAGGACTCTTCCATGCCCTCCGCATAGTCCCGCCCATCCTCGACATCTGCCAGGACTGTGCCGAACTCTGTCCCGATGCGACGGTCTTCAACTTCTCGAACCCGATGACCGCCATCACCACCACCGTGCTGCGCAGATTCCCGCAGATGAAATTCATCGGCCTCTGCCACGAGATCGCCTCGCTCGAGCGCTATCTTCCGTCCATGCTCGGCCTTCCCTTTGAACGGCTCAGGCTCAGGGCGGCGGGTCTCAATCACTTCAGCGTGCTGGTATCAGCCCGGTACCGGGATACGGGGGCAGATGCGTACCCCGACATTCTGGCCAAGGCGCCCGCCTTCTTCGAAAAAGTGCTGGGATATTCCGATATCCTCGAATACATACAGACGACCGGCAACATCCCCCGGACCGAAGGCGAAACCGGCATGCCCGACATCGGGCGGACGATCTCGTCGAGACAGTGGTCCGACCGTGGGCTCTTCCGCCAAATTCTCGAGCGCTTCCACCTTTTGCCCATCACGTCGGACAGCCACATCGGCGAATATATCCAGTGGGCGCACGAAGTCGCCGACCACAAAGGCATCCTCGATTTCTACATGCTGTATCGCGCCTCCCTCAGCATGCTCGAGCACAAGATTGAACTCAAGGTCAAAGAACGGGTGGTGCCCATCATAGAGGGAATAATCGGGAACTCAGGGTACGAGGAAGCCGCGGTCAACCTGATGAACACCGGTCTCATCCCCAGCCTGCCGGAGAGCGTGGCGGTCGAGGTGCCGGCCCGCGTGTCCGGAAAAGGCGTCGAAGGCATCGCTTTTCCGGATTACCCCAGGGGCTTCGCCGCGCTCCTCCGGAACTATGCGGGCGTCTACGACCTCACTGCCGAGGCGATTCTCCAGAAGAGCAGGGACCTTGTGATACAGGCTCTCCTCGTGAATCCGGTCGTGCCGGTCTGTGAGCGGGTGCCGGAGCTGGTCGATGTGATGATCGGGCGCCAGGCGCAGTGGCTGGGGTATCTGCGCTAAAGTTTTCCCTCAGAAACTGTCGGCAATCTGCCGTGCGGTGCTGATCTCCTCACCGGTGAGTTCTGCCGAGAGCTCCTCCGCATAGGAGGCGGCTTCGGTGCTGCCATAGTCGGTGGCTATCATATACCACGCGAGCGCCCGGACAAGGTCTTCTTCGACTGAAATGCCGTATTCGTAATACCAGCCGAGCGCGACCATCGCGTCGGGATTTCCTCCGTCCGCGGCCTCGCTGTACCACTGGAATGCCCGATCGTCGTCGCTCTCTACGCCTTCTCCGTTCTCATACATGAAGCCCAGCATGTACTGGGCCTCGGGCAGGCCCTGCTCCGCAGCGAGGGTATACCACTGGACAGCCTGAACATTGTCCTCGGCGACGCTCCAGCCTTTGTCATAGAACCAGCCGACGCTGTACTGGGCATAGGCATAGTCCTGGGCGGCAGATTCCTCGTACCACTTGAAGGCCTCACCGTAGTCCTGCGGGACGCCGAGCCCATTTTCGTAAAACCACCCCACATTGGACTGCGCGGCGGCATACCCCTGATCTGCCGCCATGGTATACCATTTGAGCGCGAGCCCATAATTCTGGGGCACGCCTCTTCCCTCTTCGTACATAAACCCGAGGTTGTTCTGGGCACTGGCATTGCCCTGGCCCGCCGATTTTTCAAACCATGTGGCGGCCTGCTCGTAGCTCTGCTCGACGCCGTCGCCGTTATAATACCGGACGGCCAGACTGTTCTGGGCTTTTGCATCGCCGCTCTCGGCCGCTGCGGCGATGAGGGCGACATCAGTCTGTCCTGTTTGCGCCGAGACAGCGGAGAGAGCAATCATAACTATTGACAGAAAAATACAAAGCCGCTTCATAAGGCCCCCTTGTCTATCTTGAATTATACGTGCAGGAGAACGGAAAAGCAAAACAATCCTGCACGGTGGCGGTTTTCTCCGGCGGGCGCACTCATTTTTCGCCCCTTCTTAACCGCCGAAGCCCCAAACCCCTTTAAGTCGTCTGGCTATCAGGATATTCTATAGGGTAACATCAAATCGGTGCATCCAGCAGAAAGGCGGATTGAACAATTTGAAAAATACTCAGCACGAAACCGAATACGCCAGTCCATCTCATGATGCCGCCAGAATAGAAATATTCCGCAGCGCCCCGATTCCCCAGGCGGTCGCGAATCTCGCCATACCCACCATAATAAGTCAGCTCGTGACGATGATATACAACCTCGCGGACACTTTCTTTGTCGGACAGATGGG
Source organism: Spirochaetia bacterium (assembly GCA_029975555.1). Lineage (GTDB taxonomy): Bacteria > Spirochaetota > Spirochaetia > Treponematales > Rectinemataceae > Rectinema. Next base: position 3,141 of record JARKOY010000175.1, read on the forward strand.
CGACCCGCGAAAAGTCGCAGCGGTCTCGCTCGTGCTGCCGGCATACACCATGCTGACCGCGATTGCGAATCTCTTCGGCGTGGGCGGAAGCAGCGTCATCTCGCGGTTCCTGGGCTCCGAGCAGTCGGACAGGGCCAGGCAGACCTCCACTTTCTGCATCTTTTCGACGGTCGCCGTGACCGCGATCTTCTCGGTGCTCGTCTTTGTCTTCCAAAAGCCTTTTCTCCTGCTGCTCGGGGCGAACGACGAGACCTACGAATTTGCGAGCAGCTACCTTATATGGGTCCTGGTGATCGGCGGAGTTCCGACGGTATTGGGGATGCTTTTCGGCCATCTCGTCCGATCGGAGGGAAGCGCGAAGCAAGCGAGTATCGGCATGTCCTTCGGGGGCATTCTCAACATCATTCTCGATCCGATATTCATCATGACCTTCGGCATGGGAGTCAGAGGCGCGGCTATCGCGACGATGATCTCGAACTGCGCCACCGTCTGCTATTTTCTTGTCTATCTCTACCGCCGAAGAGGAAAAACCTTCATCTCCTTTGTCCCCCGGGAATTCGACCAGGAACTGCACATCGCGGGCAGAGTGGCGTCTGTCGGGCTCCCCGCGTCGCTCCAGACGCTTCTGTCCCTCACGTCCAACACAGTGCTGAACAACCTGGCGTCCGGATACGGCTCCACTGCCCTCGCCGCCGTCGGAATCGTCAAGAGGATCGACATGCTGCCGATGAATGTGACGGTGGGCATCTCGCAGGGCGTCCTTCCTTTTATCGGGTACAATTTTGCCGCAAAGAGATTCAACCGGGTACGCCAGGTGAACAAATTTACGCGGATACTCGCGGTGTGTTTCTCGATCCTCTGCGTCGCCGCATTCGAAATTTTTGCGGAGACCATTGTCGGCCTTTTCATAAACGATGCGGAGACCATCCGGCTGGGTGCGGCTTTCCTGCGGATCCTCTGCCTCACGACGCCCGTGATGGCCATCAGCTACCTCATCACGACGATGTTCCAGGCGACAGGCCAGGGCAAACGCGCGCTCGCCATTTCGGTGTTCCGCAAGACGACGGTCGATGTGCCGCTCATGTTCCTGATGAACCGGCTCATCCCCCTCTATGGCCTTCTGATGGTGCAGCCGATTGTGGATACCCTGTCGATCGGCCTTGCGTTTGCCCTATACCACGATTTTTCGAAAAAGCTCAAGGCGCAATCAGCCCCGGAGGACAAATATGGACTTCGAGACGCTGTTTCTGAAGAGAAAGTCCATGCGGGCATACGAAGAACGCCCGATTGAGGAAGAGAGCAAACGAAAGATCGGGGCCGCGACGCCGAAGGACTGGCAATAGGCCGAGATGAACAGGCAGCGGCAGACAGGCGGCAATACCGGGCCGCGCCCAATCCTCTATATCCTCGGCGCGATTCTGCGTTAGTATTGACCCATGTTCGTTGCACTCCAGAGCGTCTTCTCCGTCATTCTGATGATAGGTCTCGGCTTCGGGCTCGCAAAGGCACGGTGGTTCGAAGGCGACGCCGCCAGTCTCATCTCGCGCCTTGTCGTCAATGTGGCTCTCCCCACCTACATGATCTCGAATCTGATGGGCGGATACGACCGCGCCGGGCTGCTCTCGATGCTGCCCGGCCTGCCGGTACCTTTCGCGGTCATGATCGCGAGCTATCTTGTGGCAATGGGGGTCGCGGCCCTGCTCCGCGTAAAAAAGGAGCGGCGGGGCACTTTTCAGTCGATGTTTGCGCTTTCGAACACGGTGTTCATCGGCCTGCCGGTCAACCTCCTCCTCTTTGGCGATGCGAGCCTGCCCTTCGCGCTTCTGTACTACATCGCGAACACGACGCTGTTCTGGACACTCGGTGTGTACGGAATTGCAGTCGACGGCGCCGTCCGGAACGGAAGCCGGAAACCCTCGCTCCTCTCGCTGTCGGGACTCAGGCGCATTCTTTCGCCGCCCCTCCTGGGATTTCTTGTCGCGGTGATACTGATCCTGCTGGGCGTACAGCTCCCGAAGTCGATCATGGATACCTGCAGATATTTGGGAAACATGACGACGCCCCTGTCCATGCTGTTCATCGGCATTGTGATCGCGCGCGTGGAGTGGAAAAAGCTGAAATTTGAAAAAGACTACGTCGCGGTGCTTGTGGGCCGGTTCATCGCAACGCCCGCCCTGATGGTGCTCGCGCTGCGCTGGCTCGATCTTCCCCTGCTGATGAAGCAGGTCTTCCTCATGCAGGCTACCATGCCGGCGATGACGCAGACGCCCATCCTCGCAGAGGCCTATAAAGCCGACACCGAATACGCGGCGGTCGGCACTTCGCTGACTACGGTCGCCTCGATGATAAGCATTCCGGTCTATATGACTCTGATAGGCCTGCTCATACAATGATGACAAAATATGCAATTTTATGTAAATAAATCGCCATATTTTGCATATAGTACTTGAAATATTCATTAAAAGCGGATAATTTCTCAAAGAGCTGCGAGCCAGCTTTTGAAGGAGCTCTATGTCCCGGAAAAACAAATCCGCAAGACTTGTACTGGAAGATGGCTCAGTGTTTGAAGGAATCTCCATCGGCGCCGAAATCTCCGTCGAGGGGGAAGTCGTTTTTTCCACCGGCATGGTCGGTTACAATCAGTCCCTGACCGATCCGTCATACTGCGGACAGATTCTTGTATTCGCCTATCCTCTCATCGGAAACTACGGGGTACCGGCACTCCGGACAAACGCGCAGGGCATCCCCCTCAACTTTGAATCGAAGAGAATTCAGGCGAGCGCTGTCGTCGTTGCGGAAGCTTCGATGGAGCCGAGCCACTACACGGCGGCGCACTCTTTTTCGGAGTGGCTCAATATCGGACAGGTGCCCGGCATTGCGGGTATAGATACGCGGAAGCTCATAAGGCTCCTGCGCGAGAGCGGGGTGATGCGGGGGCGAATCCTGATAGAGGGGACGGAGGAGCCCGTCCAGGACGAGCTCAAGGCCCATGCCCCGGTGAAACTGGTCTCCCCCGAGGATGTCGTCAGGTACAAAGGCAGGCCCGGCGCCCCGAGAATCGCGCTCGTCGACTGCGGCGTCAAGGCCAACATCCTGCGCATCCTTCTGGACGCGGGGGCGGAAGTGATACGCCTCCCCTGGGACTATCCCCTGGACAGCATAGAATACGACGGCCTCTTTCTGTCGAACGGCCCCGGAGACCCGAAAGCCTGCACGAAGACCATCGCCCACCTCCGCCGCGCGCTGTCCGAACCGCATCCGATATTCGGCATCTGCCTCGGGGTGCAGCTCATGGCGCTCGCCGCGGGGGCGGACACCTACAAGCTCAAATACGGGCACCGCGGCCAGAACCAGCCCGCAATCGAAACGGCGAGCGGCCGCTGCTACATCACGAGCCAGAACCATGGCTACGCCGTCCATGAAGATTCCCTGCCGCCGGGCTGGGAACCCTGGTTCCTCAACGGGAATGACGGGACCGTCGAGGGCATACACTCCACGGATGGCCCCTTCAGGGCCGTGCAGTTCCATCCCGAGGGCTGTCCGGGGCCCCGCGACACTCAGTTCCTGATAGAAGAATTCCTGCAGGAGGCCAAGGCGGCGAGGGAGTCGATATGAAAAGTTCCACGGCAAAAAAAACGCGCCCTGCTCCTGTAGACCCAAAACTCCGGAGCATCCCGGTAAAAAAAGTGCTCATCCTCGGCTCCGGAGGGCTAAAAATAGGCCAGGCGGGTGAGTTCGACTACTCGGGCTCGCAGGCGCTCAAGGCCCTGCGCGAGGAAGGAATCCGCACTGTCCTCATCAATCCCAACATCGCCACGAACCAGACGAGCGAAGGCATGGCGGATGCGACCTATTTTCTGCCGCTCACGCCAGAGTTCGTGACGCAGGTCATCGAAAAGGAGCGCCCCGACGGCATCCTGCTCTCCTTCGGAGGACAGACGGCGCTCAACTGCGGCCTGGAGCTCCACAAGAGCGGCGTCCTCTACAAATACGCCGTGGAAGTGCTGGGTACGCCCGTGGAAGCCATCGAGCTCACCGAAGACCGTCAGCTCTTCGCCTCCCACCTGCGCTCCCTCGGGCTGAAGACGCCGGCGAGCATGGCCGCACGCAGCCTCGAGGAGGCCGTCGCACACGCAGCCTCGATCGGCTACCCGGTGATGCTGCGCGCAGGCTTCGCGCTCGGCGGCGCAGGTTCCGGCATCTGTAAAAATGAACGCCAGCTGCGCGCGCGGGCCGAAAAGGCCTTCGCGGTCTCCCCGCAGGTGCTCGTGGAAGAGTGGCTGGGCGGCTGGAAGGAAATCGAGTACGAGGTGGTCCGCGACGGCGCCGACAACTGCATCGCCGTCTGCAACATGGAGAACATCGACCCCCTCGGCATCCACACGGGTGAGAGCATCGTCGTCGCACCATCCCAAACCTTGACCGACGACGAGTACCATTCGCTGCGGACCATTGCGCTGAAGCTCATCCGGAGCCTAGGGATCGTCGGCGAGTGCAACATCCAGTACGCGCTCGATCCCCACTCCCAAGAGTACCGCATCATCGAAGTGAACGCACGGCTGTCGCGGAGCTCCGCCCTCGCCTCGAAGGCCACAGGCTACCCCCTCGCCTACATCGCGGCGAAACTCGCGCTCGGCTTTTCCCTCACCGACCTGCGCAACAGGATCACGGGCGTCACCACCGCGTGCTTCGAGCCGGCCTTGGACTACTGCGTGGTAAAGATGCCCCGCTGGGACCTCTCCAAGTTCAAAAATGTCGACAGGCGGCTGGGCAGCGAAATGAAGTCTGTCGGCGAAGTGATGGCCATAGGCCGCACCTTCGAGGAAGCCCTCCAGAAGGCCGTCCGCATGACGGGCATAGGCGAGTTTGGGCTGCAGTCCGACGCCAAACGGCGCAAGGTCCTGCCCGACGACCTCACGCGAGCCCTCTCGAGCCCGACAGACAAGCGCCTCTTCGCGGTCTACCAGGCGCTCGCCGAAGGCTGGACCATCAAGAGAATCGCGAGGCTCACGGGCATCGATCCATGGTTCATCTCCAAAATCGCAGCCATCAAGGACTGCGAAGAAGCCCTTAAGGCTGCAGCGCGGGGCAGCGCCGGTCCAGTCCGCTCGGCTAGCAATGCCGCCCTCCTCGCCAAGGCCAAGCGGCTTGGCTTTTCGGATGCAGGCATCGCGCACCTTGTCGGCTGCAGCGAGCAGGAAATTCGCAGCTGGCGCGAATCCATAGGCCTGCGCCCCGCGATCAAGCAGATCGACACGCTCGCCGCCGAATATCCGGCCCAGACGAACTATCTCTACGCCACATACGGATACGCCTCGGAGCACGGTGCCCACGAGGCCCCTGCGAGCGACATAAAACCCTCCCACGGGAGCACGCTCGTGATCGGCTCAGGTCCCTACCGCATCGGATCGAGCGTGGAATTCGACTGGTGCGCGGTGAGCGCGGTCGAAACATGCCGCAAGCTCGGCCGCTCCACCATCATGGTCAACTGCAACCCAGAGACCGTCAGCACCGACTACGACGTCTGCGACAGGCTCTACTTCGAAGAGCTCAGCTTCGAACGCATCATGGACATCTACGATTTTGAAGAACCCTCCGGCATCCTCCTCTCGATGGGCGGTCAGATCGCAAACAACCTGGCACTGAAGCTCTTCGACGCCGGCGCCCTGGTGCTCGGAACATCCCCCATCAACATCGACCGCGCGGAAGACCGGCACAAATTCTCATCCCTCCTCGACGAGCTCGGCATCGACCAGCCCGCGTGGGAGGAACTCACGACGCCCCAGGAGGCATACGCCTTCGCCGAGAAGGTAGGATACCCCGTCTTAGTCAGACCGAGCTACGTACTCTCGGGCGCCGCGATGAACGTGGCATGGGACAGTCAGAGCCTCGGGTCCTTCCTGAGCCTCGCCGCCGACATCTCCAGCGAACACCCGGTCGTCATCTCGAAGTTCATCGAACACGCGAAGGAGATCGAAATCGACGCGGTCGCGAAGCACGGCAAGCTGCTGTACCACGCGATGACCGAGCACATAGAAAACGCCGGCGTCCACTCGGGCGACGCCACGGTCGTCTTCCCCGCCCAGCGCCTCTACATCGAGACTGTCCGGAAGATACTGAGGATCACCGAAAAGATCGCCGCCGCCCTCGACATCACGGGGCCCTTCAACATCCAGTTCGTCGCACAGCAGAACCACGTCATGGTCATAGAGTGCAACCTCCGCGCGAGCCGCTCCTTCCCCTTCTGCTCGAAGGTCTCCCGCGTCAACATGATCGACCTCGCGACGCGGGCCATACTGGGCGAGGATGTGCACTGTTCCGTCAACGCCATCTACGACCAGCCCTGGGTCGGCGTCAAGGCCGCGCAGTTCAGTTTCTCGCGCCTGCACGGAGCAGACCCCGTGCTCGGCGTCGAGATGGCCTCCACCGGGGAAGTCGGCTGCATCGGCAGCGAGCTGAACGACGCCTTCATGAAGGCGATGGTCTCGGTGGGCTATGCACCGCGGATAAAGAAGCTCTTGCTCTCGACCGGACCTCTCGAGGACAAACTCGAATTCGTGGACAGCGCCCGCGCCCTCGTCGACATGGGCTGCACCCTCTACGCATCCCGCGGCACCGCCCAGTTCCTAAAGAAATACGGGATCGAAGTCACCCCGCTCTACTGGCCCCTCCAGAAAGCCGAGCCCAACATCCTCACCATGATGCACAGGCGCGAGTTCGATCTCGTCATCAACATCCCCAAGAACAACCTCAAGCGCGAACTCCAGAACGACTACCTCATCCGACGGCTCGCCGTCGACCTCAACATCCCGCTCTTCACCAACATCAAGACGGCCCGCCAGTACATCGAGTCCCTGACCTACGCCAAGCAGCACGGCCTCGAGATAAAGGCATGGGAAGAATACCGCGAAAAAGAGGGCTAGGGCTGCGCCGCGGGGCTATTCCGTCGTCTCCGTTTGGATTTCTAGGTTCTGTATACTTTCTCACGCGTAGCTTTGGGATAAAGTTCATACAAAAATGGATTCATGGCATTTATTTTTGAAATAATTTTTTAGGGGCTGTAGTAGATAAGGAACCATGATATATTATTTTTGTGAATATAACTCATTGCAAGCTAAGTAAAAATATGCAATATCGCTTGCTCGAGCTTTTTGTGCTAGAAGTAACCGCTCGTTCCGCGGCAAACATTCTTGGTATTCAACCTAATACCGCAGCTCTTTTCTACAGAAAAATACGTCAAGGTATCGCCTTTCGTCTTGCCAAAGAAGCTCATGCAATATTCCAAGGGGACATTGAAATCGATGAAAGTTACTTCGGCGGTGTTCGTAAAGGCATGCGAGGTCGTGGCGCAGCTGGAAAGGTGGTTGTCTTTGGTATGCTAAAGCGCCAAGGTAAGGTGTATACCGTGGTAGTAGAGAATACCAAGACAAAGACGCTCATGAACGAAATAGCCCTTAACATCAAGCCAGATAGCGTCGTTTATACAGACGCCTATCATAGTTACGATGCATGAGATGTAAGTGAATTTCATCATCATCGAATCAATCATTCAGAGGAATTTGCTGATGAGAAGCGTCCTATCAACGGCATAGAAAACTTCTTGAATCAAGCCAAACGAGTCTTAAGAACGTACAATGGAATTGATAAGAAATACTTTCCCTTGTTTCTTAAAGAATGTGAGTTCCGTTTCAACTATGGAACACCCAAAAATCACCTCAAGGTCCTAAGGAAATGCTGTTCGGTTTAAAGCCTTATCTACTACAGCCCCTCTAAGTATATCATCACACTTTATCTAGTACAGCCCTAAGAATTTCAAAAGCTTATTCGCGACAGCTCTCTACCTTATCATTTTTCTCTTTCCTTGAGGGGTGTTGTGAAGTAGAATATGTTAGACGATGGATTTCAGCGCCACAATCTTAAGGATGGCCGGGCCATGCTGATAGTTGAACACAGAGCGTTTCATCTTTATCGTGAGGACGCATATCGGGAGTACTGTTGGAGCGTTGACGCCTACGGGGCCTATCAACCAGCATCCTTCATCTACCTATGCTTTGAAGCCTTCAGGGATGCGTGTACTGAGTATGGTCTTCAACTTGTGTATCGTTCGGCTGACACAATGCAACAACACTTCCCCTGGAGGTGTGAGCGAGATTCAGTGTCGGAGAAGGCGCCACATCGGGGTCTCATTCTGCGGATAGAAGGCGATGAAGACGTCGCCGCGGCCACAGAAGCACTCCATGAAGGCCGCAACGTCATCGCTCTTATTCCGAGTGAGCTTCTTGGCCTCTTCTACCCCAAAGATGATGCACGGATGGAAAGAGCCAAAGCAAACATCGCGAAGATCGGCGCAAATCCAAGAGACTGGGAATTCCGATCACTAGCGAATGCCTGGATACCAGTGCGCTGGGTTGAAATCGAAACCGACATGCCGGGTCGCTTGTTTGTAACGCGTGATGCCTTCCTCAGCGACGGCTATTTCATGAAGGGTTACGGATATTCTGACGATAACCTTGCACAGATCAAAGCCTTGATACAAGCCTTTGCTTGTTTCAAGTCCAATCTCCTCCGCATGTCGTACCGCAACACAGTCAATAGCTGGCCGACGGGAGAGCCTCTGACGGTCCTTGTTGATGTCTGGAATCACGGCCCCGACCTTACCCAGGCGCTGATAACCCTGAATATCGGCCGCGAATTCGAGCCATTAAGTCCACTGGACCGGAAGATCCCTCCACTGCGGAGTCTGGAGCGCGCAAGCTTTGCCCTCCAAGTAGTTCCACGGGTTGACGGAGATATGTCGCTTATGATTGGTGCAACGGCCTCACTCCCCGAAGGGCGTAGCTGTCAGGTCGTTTTTGCTCCGCTGAGGCTTAGCATTGTTCCTGCCGTCGGTTCGTCTCAGCGATCATCTGCACCTGAGGATGATCCAACACTCAAGCGGCTTGTCGCCGTGTTCCGCGATGCCCAAATGCTATCGGAGGTTGAATCACTTCCCGAACTTGTCCGGGTTGACACCCGGGCATGCCTGAATCGAATACGCGTCCTTACGGAAAGGATTGTCCTTCAGGTTCTAGATAAGTGCAGCATCACTTGCCGGGATAAAAACCTGGCGGCAGGAATAGCAACACTGAGAGACGAACACGTGGTCTCTGCTCGAGCAGTAAGCTATCTACATACTATCAGAGTGATTGGGAATATTGCGTCACACGCGGCGTCTGAACCCCTCAGTGAGGCAGACGTGCGAATAGTCTCGTACGCTCTTGCGTGCGTAGTTGAGGAGTTTATGGACCGAAGACTGTTATGATGAGTTTGGCCATACCCCGTCTAACAACCGGTTGCAGAGGACGGCCCGCCGCTGAACCGGGCCGTTAGGCACATACTGTGCTTATTGCAATTATGGAGGAAAAAACCAATGGACCAAAACGAGGTCGCAATTGCTTTTGACATGGTTCTTGAAGAAATAGAGAACGCTATTGCGGCGCTGAATCGAGAAGGAGGTCAAGCCTTCCAAGTGGGCAAATATGATGTGGCAAAGGAGTTGATGGAAAAAGGCTCGCAGATGACTGCATTTCGCACAAAGGTTGTTGATCTTCAAAGGGAATGGCTTAACATTTTTGCGATTGTTGTGCCTCCAAGGGGTCGGAAGCAAAGTAAAAAGGTGGCCGAAAGATTAAAGCGTGGTCTTAGAACACCAGAAGACGAATTTCGCATACCTATACTACAAAGTCTGGTAGATTTGGGTGGTTCTGCTCCTATGACCGAAGTCCTTGATAGACTGGAAAGGACGATGAAGGATCGGCTAAACGCTTATGACCGCTTGCCTTTGCCCTCAGACCCTACCCAGGTCCGTTGGCGCAATACCGCTCAGTGGTCTCGAAACGCAATGGTAAAAGAGGGTTTGCTTGCCTCAGATTCCCCACGTGGAGTGTGGGAGATAACTTCGGCGGGTAGAAGATGGCTTGCCGCTGCTATCGAACAGAAATAATACAGTGCGCCTAACAACTCGCTGCAGCCGACTGTTCTCTCGGCTCGCTTCGCTCGCCTCGGTCGCAGCGGCTGAGCTCGGTGCCGTTCTACGGACGCGCTTTAAAAATGAGGTAAGATGTTTACATGCGGAAGAGCAAGAGCCTTAGATCCGAACTTCTGATAAATTTCATTGTCGTGGAGTTGATATCTCTTCTATTGGTAGACAGTATCTCCTATTTGTGGATAGAAGACCTTCTGAATCGCAGGATCAGCGAATCGACGGTGGAGACGCTCAAGCAGATCGATAGAAATATTTCTGCGCTTTTTGGCGATCTCGATGATATTTCCCTTTACACAATTTCAAACCGATATGTAAGAGTTTTTCTGAAATTGGACAAGCGTGAAGAGAAAAAAATTGCGCAAACGCTGATCAATATTAATGAAGAATACGCCAACCTTATGAACTCCAAAAGCTATGTCTCTTCGATCAATATAATCGGCGACAATGGATTGACCTACGAGACCGCAGTGCCCAAATACAGCTCGCCCAACGAAGATATAATTAAATACACCAGCCATCTTCCCATGGATGGAAGCTTTATAATCACGCCAACTTACATTAAGTATTATCAGAATCTAGGACTTCAATACATTATTTCTTTCTGTCGCCAGATAAACGACATGAACAACCTCAATAAAAGGCTCGGTACGCTGAGCATCGATATCAGCGAGAAAAAGCTCAGCGAAATATATAGCGATGTGCAATTGGGTAGCTCTGGTTTTATATTTATCGTGAACCGGGAAGGGACAATCGTATCGCATCCCAGGAAAGAGGAATTATGTAAATATGTGGGCAACCAGCCCTACTTTGGGGAGATTTTCAGAAAAGGTGAAGGTTTTAGCCGGCTCAAAATCGAGGGGAAAGATACGCTGGTCACTTATTATTGTTCCCCTCGATACAATCTTGCTTTTATCGGCATGGTACCCTTCGCCGAACTGATGCGTGAGACGATTTCCATACGCAACGTGCTCTCGCTCGTGGCGCTCGCGGTTTCCATCTTTGCTGTTTTTATCTTTTTCAGAATCGCTGAAGGCATCACCAATCCCATCAACTTGATAATCGAGCGCATGAAAAAAGTCGAGAACGGCGACATGAATGTCGTCGTGGATATCCAGAGAAATGACGAAATAGGCTTGCTTGGGAAAAACTTCAACAACATGATAAAGCGGATCAAATATCTGATCGAAGAAGTATACAAGGCGCAGATCAAAAACAAGGAAGCGGAGCTCAGGGCGCTGCAAGCCCAAATAAATCCTCATTTCCTTTATAATACGCTCGATGTCATCTACTGGACTTCCCGCATTGAGAAAGCCGAAAAAACAGGTTCGCTCGTAACGGCACTCGCCAAGCTCTTCCGATTGGGGCTCAACAACGGCAACGAGATAACGACAATCGCGAAGGAAGTTGAATATCTGAATTACTATCTTGCCATTCAGAAGGTCAGGTATGAAAAGGAGCCAAATATAATCATTAACGTTGATCCTTCTATATTTAAATATAAAACAATAAAACTGATCCTCCAGCCTATCGTGGAAAATGCCTTGATCCACGGAATCGCCGACCTCGGTGAAGATGGCGCCATCGAAGTCACAGGACGAGAACTAGATAGTGATATTGTCTTTACTATCTGCGACAATGGCACGGGTATGAGCGATGCAAAAATAGCCTCTATATTCCTCAATGATACGGACACAGAAAAAGGTTATGGTATCAAAAACGTGCATGAAAGGATTAAGCTTTTTTTCGGCGAGAAATATGGGTTATCAATTACGAGCCAAGAAGGCAGCGGCACCAAAGTTGAGATACGAATACCGAAGATAATCAATTTCAACGGTGGGAATATCGATGATAAAGATTTTGGTCGTTGATGATGAAAAGATGATCCGAGATGGTATCGTGATGACGATGCCATGGAACGAGATCGGTATGGAGGTCGTCGGTTCGGCGAGCGATGGCCTTAAGGCCCTTGAGATGATTCAGAAATTCAAGCCGCACATCGTCCTCACCGATATCCGTATGCCCAAGTTGGACGGCATTGAACTGCTCAAAGCCAGCAAAGCGTTGATACCTTCGACGGTGTTTGTGATGTTGAGCGGATATGACGATTTTGTTTACGCTCAGCAGGCGATAAAATATGGAGCCGTCGATTATCTCCTGAAACCCTTATCGGAGGACGAGCTGAAAAAAATCCTCATGAAGCTCAAAAAAGAGCTCGAAAACGAGATAAGCGGTTATTGCCAGCACCTCGCGATAAAAAAACTCATCAACAAAGAACTGGAGCTGTTTTACCTAGCGGTTAAAAACGGCGACAAGCATAACGCTCTGCTCCGTCTTGGCGATATTGTGGATAATTCGGCACTGAAGGAGTTGCAACTCGATCAGTACAGGAGAATTATCATCGAGATAATGTATTCATTGCTCGACATCTCCAACAAAGCACCTTTCAATCTGAGCGAGAGGGCGCTCCTGGACGGCTTTGCGCTGGAAGAAGTGCTAATTGGATATACAGACCTCGCGGAGATCAAGGATTGGCTGTATCGCTTCACCGAAAATATGATGGATAGACTCCATGAATATACCGAAGGCAATTACCAGTTCATGCTCAAGAAGGCGATCGAGTTTGTGGAAGCCCACTTTGATGAGGACATCTCCGTCAAAGACGTGGCTACTTCCCTTTTCCTGAGCCCCAATTACTTCAGCCATATTTTCAAGAAAGCCAAAGGAGAATGCTTTACGGATTATCTCAACCGGGTAAGAATAGAGGAGGCAAAAAAGATCCTTTCACAGAGAACCAATAAAGTTTACGAAGTCGCGGAAATGGTGGGGTATCACGACTACAAATATTTTTCGAGCGTCTTCAAGAAATATGTCGGAGTGTCCCCGACTCGATTCAAGGGTGATTCCGACTAGCAATAGCACAGCCGTTGTTCTTTATGAGATCCCGATACCACCAGGCGCTCGATTTCATTTTCCGTTCCAACGTTCCGTAATCGATATAGACGATGCCGAATCGCTTGCTGAAGCCAAAAGCCCACTCGAAGTTATCCATCAATGACCATATATAATAGCCATCAAGATTCACGCCCTCTTGGATGCATTTGGCCAGCTGTTCCACATGTTTTGCAAGATAGTCTATACGGTCGTGATCATGTATAGAACCGTCGGCTTGAGGTACGTCATCGAAAGCTGCCCCATTTTCGGTAATATAGATATGCGGATTGTCATAGCGCTCTTTGATATCCATCAACATGCGATGGAGTCCCTCGGGGAATATCTCCCAGTCCATGCTAGTATACTTCGAGCCGGATGGTTTGACTTCCTTGTAGCATAGGATGTCATGATTGTCCGTCGCCGCGATCACTTTTCTGAAATAGAAATTCACGCCTAGGAAGTTGCTTCGGTTAGCGGCGATGGTTTCCATATCTCCATCGTTGATTTCAGGAACACCCAGTTTTTCCTTAAAAATACCGAATAGCTTTTCAGGGTATTTCCCAGCAAGGATGGGATCCAGGAACCACCGATTGTGGAATTCATCCGCCAATTCCGCAGCTTTTTTGTCTTCCCAGGATTCGGTGGCAGGATACATAGGATATAGATTCAGTGCTGGGCCGATTTTGCCAGCTTGGCTGGTTGGCCAGATTTCCCTATAGCGCTCCACGGCCTTCGCATGAGAAAGAATGAGATGATGGGAAACCTGAACAGCCTTCGAAAGATTAGTCATGCCAGGAGCGTGTCTTCCGATATAGTGCCCGGCATAGGCGACCACCCAGGGTTCGTTGTGGGTTATCCACAGTTTAACTCTGTCACCGAAAGCCCTAAAGACATAATCCGCATAGTCCACAAAGCGGCTTATCGTATCTCGGTTCGTCCAGCCGCCAAGATCCTGAAGGGCTTGGGGGAGATCCCAGTGATACAACGTCGCCATCGGTGCGATATCGTACTCAAGGAGCTTGTCTATAAGCCTGTTGTAGAAATCGACGCCTTTCCAATTGATCGTGTTTTTTCCAGTGGGGAATATCCTCGGCCAGGCAATTGAAAAGCGATATGATCTGATGCCGATATCGCGCATCAGCCCGACATCTTCCTCATATCGATGATAGTGGTCGGCGGCGATATCGCCATTCTGGCCTGCATATACTTTCCCAGGAATAGCACAGAAAGTATCCCAAATAGAAAGGCCGCGCCCTTCTTCATGAGCCGCGCCTTCGATCTGATACGAGGACGTCGCTGCTCCCCATACAAAGTTTTCTGGAAACTCCACCATGTATCTCTCCTTCAGGGGGATGTCGCGATTATATGATCCAGCAGCTCATTAAGCGGAACAGTGGCTAGCCCAATGGACGTGTCGCAGCAGCCATAGTAAATCCACAGAAGGTCGTTCACTACTACAGCGCCTGTGGGGAATATGACATTAGGAATGAACGCGCCAAATTTTTCATAGTACGCTTCCGGTTCCATAATAAAATCAGGAGCTCTAGCGATAACTTTTTCTGGCTTTTCAAGATCCAGGATCATCGCGCCCATGCGGTAGATCACTCTTCGCGTTGCAGGGTTGGCATTTTCTACACCATGATAAAGCACGAGCCAGCCTAAGTCTGTGCGGATGGGCGGTGCGGCACCACCAATACGATTGTCTTCCCATGGATATTCCGGCTGAATGACTACCTGCGGTTCGCTCCAATTCTTCAGATCGTCGGAATATGAAATACGAATGGAAGGATGCTCCTCGCTGTGTCCTGTGGATAGATCGACGTAACCTATGGGCCTTCGCAGCAGAGCGAATTTACCGTTTATCTTTTCGGGGAAAAGAATGACATCTCGATCGTCCAGTTCGGGGGGGGTTGCCCATCCAAAGAAGTCCCAATGGATCTTATCTTTGGAAATGGCGATGCCGGAACGCGTTTGGTTTTTGTCGGTAGAGGGATCGAAACCTGGAAAGTCCCCCTGTGAAGCATCAGGAACGCCTAGCCCGGTCGGGTAAATATTCCATGCGAAACGCCTGAAAGCGAAGGTCATATAATAGGTATCGCCGATCTTAACGACACGGGGGTCCTGGACGCTGCCGTATTTATAGCCGATCATTTCCGGGCTGAGCACGGGCTTGTCCGATAGATGGGTAAAATGCACGCCATCGTCGCTCTCCAGAAGACCAACATAGCAGTGGTGGGGCCTCATAGAGCCGGCGGCACGCTCGAACAGATAGAATTTTTCATTTTCATATATCACGGCTGGGTTGTAGGAGTTGCTCATTCTCCAATCCCATTTGCCGGGCCAGATTATAGGATTTTCTGGGCAACGCTTTATATTCAACGCCACAACAAAACCTCCCTTTCTTGAATATGAATATACGTGAATAATTGGCGGACATCAGCTTTTGACCGCCCCGTCGGTCATACCATTGATTATTTGATCCTGAAGGATCAGGTAGATGATCATAAGCGGAAGCGAGGCGATCACCATTGCAGCCATCAACTGGGAATAGTCCGTGCTGTACGCACCAATGAAATTATAGAGGCCCAGCGGAAGGGTCTTTTTGGAGTCTTTCGAGATAAAGATGAGAGCCAAGGAGAACTCTTTCCAATTGGTGAGGAAATTCAAAATTGAGACAGTGGCGATGGCGGGAGAACTAAGTGGAAAGACAATCTGGGCGAAAATCCGTTTCATCGAAGCTCCGTCTAGTACTGCTGCCTCGATGATGGAATCAGGCAATGAACGGATAAAACTTTCCAGAATAAAAATAGACATCGGCAGACAGAAAGCCGTATACGATAGAATCATCGACAAAAGCTTATCCAAAAGACCTAAGATTTTCATTTGCAGAAAGAGCGGTACCAGGACCGTCTGCATAGGAATCAACATTCCGACAATAAAAATCGAATAAATGAAGCCGCGCATTCCAAATTTAAACTTGGATAGGATGAAGGCAGCGGGAGCCGCGACCAACGTGGTGAGAATAACGGCCGCCACCGATACGATGACGCTGTTTAGAAAATAAACATCGATCTTGGCTGTTTTCCATGCCTTGATGTAATTCTCGAAATGCAACCGGGTAGGCAGGGAAAAAGTATTCATCATGACTTCCTGGTTGCTCTTCAGTGATGTATAGAACATCCAGAAGACAGGAAAGAAGGTAATGAATCCGAACATTATAAGAAATAGATACTTCACCGGTTTCTTTGCTCTAGTCCCGATCGTAAATGACATAGACCGCAAAAATTCTATATTTGTCTGCTTCTTCATGCTCATCCCTATAGATCGGCCGACTTGCGCGACATGAGAGCTCGACTTCCGATAATTAGCGTGAAGCTGAGCACGAAAATAACAAGGGAAACCGCGCTTCCATACCCATATTTGTAGGTTTCGAAGGTTTTGTTGTACATATAAATTGCCATGAGATCCGTGGAATGTGCTGGCCCTCCCTGGGTCATTGTGAAGACGAGGTCGAAGGTTTTCATCCCTCCGGCAATACAAAGCACTACACTTGCCATGATGCTGCTCCATATCATTGGGAGCGTGATGTGGAACAATTTTGTGAGGCCGCCGGCTCCATCGAGCTCGGCTGATTCGAATACTTCCTTCGGAATATTCTGCAGGGCTGCCATCAAGATGATCATGTAGAGCCCGAAAAACTGCCATATGATGACGAAACCTACTGAGTAGAGCGCCAGGCCCGACTCGCCGAGCCAATCGTGCGCCAGAGAACCAAGGCCGATATTTTTCAGTAGATTGTTGACAATTCCAACCTGCGAATTCAATATGGTCGACCAAAGTAAACCTACTACGACGGTGGAAAGGATCATCGGCATAAAAAATATGAATCTGAAAAATTTCGCCCCTCTGAACTTGTCATTAAGCAAAACAGCAAGCACAAGCCCGAGCGGAATTTGTCCAAAGACGGAAATCACAACGATGAAAATATTGTTACGAAAAGCATGCCAAAACACTTTATCGCTCAATACGGCCTTGAAATTTGCCAAGCCAACATAAATAGGCCTGCTTAGGCCATTCCAGTCATAGAAACCGTAAAAAAAGGAGCGAATTATTGGATATACGACAAAAAAAATAAAAAGCGAGAGCGCAGGGAAAAGTCCAAGGAAAATATACTTTTTATTTTTGAAAATCAAATCCATATGAAAGCCCCTTCATTAATCAAGAAGACATTCTAGAAAATTCCAGAATGTCCTCTTGCCCAATTCAATCAGAAATCAGGCCATTGAGCACGATTTAATATTGACATCGTGCCCAATGGTCATCTATACGTCACATCTTACTTCAGTGTGGCCTGCATCTGGTTTGCGATGTCGATCGGCTTTGCTTGGCCGATCATAACAGCCTGAAGGCCATCATTGATAATGGAAGTCAACTCAGAATTGAGCGCAGAATCGTATACAGTGATGAGAGGGTGTTCTTCTATGAGGGTCAGCATCTTAGCATACAGCGGGTTAATAGTTTTTCGGTCGATGGGGATACTCTTGAAGGATATGGGGATGTAGTATTTCGGAAACAATCTCTGAGACTCTTCGCCGGAGATGAACATAATGAACTTGCCGATCGCTTCTTTCTGTGCAGGGCTGGCTTTGGCATTGATGGCGATACCTGTGCCGGAAACGCCGCTCATAACTTTGGGATCTCCTTTCCCGCCGAAATCAGGAAACACTGCAAGCTCAGTGTTGTCCAGTACCGACTGGGGAGCGTTGGCGATCATGTCAGAAAGAGCCCACGAACCGTCGATCATCATCGCGGCTTCGCCCTTGTAGTAATAGCGACGCATCTGGACATTGTCGATTGTGTTGTAGTCTTTATTAAAAGCACCGAGATCGTTCAGCTCTTTCATAATATTGAGCGCTTGGATAAAAGGCGCATCAGTAAATTTGGCGTTGTTCTTTTTGGCGAGAACATCATTAAGCCATTGGGATCCAGTCATACGATTGGCGAGGCAGCTAAAAATAGTCGACTGGGCGGGCCAGAGAGGTTTGTTCCCGAACGCTATAGGAATGATACCGTTTTTGTTGAATACTTGGATGGCGTCCTTCAGTTCAGCATACGTTGTGGGGAATTTCACATTGTATTTCGCGAAAATTGCCTTGTTGTAATAGATCACTGATGTAAGGGAAACGCCCAGGCCAGCGGAGTACGTTTTCCCTTTAACAGTGAATTCATCGAGCGCTCTAGGGCTGAACGCATTTTTCCATACGGGGTTTTTATCCAACAAATTATTAATATCGGCGAGCAACCCAGCGTTGGCGAACTCGATGCACATAGCGTTTGGCCAGATGACGAAAGCATCGGGGAGGGAACCTGCAGCGGCCATCGTCTTCAGCTTGGTCTGATACTGATCACGGGGAATCTGTTGCTCATCAATTACGATATCGGGGTTCGCTTTGGCAAATGCAGCCAGACGATCAGCCATAAATTCGGCGCGTTGGTCAGCTCCTACATAGGAATGCCAGAGTGTGAATTTAACTTTTGAATCCGCGCTAACAGCGGATCCAAAAACTACGGCAAAAAGGCAGAATAACCAGAGAAAACGCTTAAACATATTACCTCCTACTCAATCGTTAAACATCTCTTAACTCAGGACCAAGCCTGAGCTTATGCGCTGTTAATATCTTCTCTGCAACATTTCTTTTCGAATATACTTTCTTCTTAAAAGAACTGGTTAAAAGGTTAACATTAGAAAGCAGAGAGCAAAATCTTAAATTCTTAGATTAGTATCTAAAATTCTTAGATTCGCTTTTGAGGATATTCATGAGGATCAGGAATCAGTTCCCGAATCCCTGAATTTTTCCACGCTCCAGGGTTGTTCATGAGGACGGCGAGCGAGGTACGGTAATCGCAACTGTCACTCCGCCGTTCCCCGAACACACGGCTATGACGAACAATAAGGCGTTTATGCTCGTCGACTATGTCGATCGAATGCGCACGTATAGCGACAAGCATTTCTTGGCCTGCATACTCAGGGCTCGTCGAGTAGTAGTGGCGGGAATCGATCCCCGGTCTTCTGAAAGCCATATATCTATGAACGGTTTAAACGAATCCAGGACTGTTCCCTGATACTTTGTAGTTGGGGCATGTTGATCACCTTCTTTGATCCTCCCTTGTCGTTGTTGGTCCTTCGATGAAGGGATTCTGGATTACCAGGAGCTACTGTTCAACTGCCCATGGTTTTTCTAGGGAATTCCCGGTGATAACACCAGGGAAATCTAGGTGATATTTTCAGGGATTTTTAGTTTATAATACACAGGAAAAACACCCCCTTCCCTACAGTATGCGGACCAACACCATGTAGAGGGCCGTGCCGCCAACGATCGACAGGAGCACGTTGCGCTTCCAGAAGTGGAGGAGCGCGGTCGCGGCGCCCGCGACGAGGGCGGGGATGCCGAAGGGCGCCGCCCTGTAATCGATATCCTTGTACGAGGCAAAGACGAGGATGGCCATGACGACCGGAGGCATGTACTTCTGCAGAAAGCCGAGGATGGACGGAGGCTGGCGCTTCGCGAAGAAGAGAAAGGGGACTGCGCGCGTGAAATAGGTGATGGCCGTCATCACCGCAACGGCGAGGAGAATATAGCTCATGCGCTGCCCCCACTGTCAGGTCGGCGGGCCCCGGCACGCTGCTCGATCTTCCCCCGGAGGAGCGCGAGGATGCCGGTGGCGACGGCGAGGGCGACGAGCAGGAAATTGCGGGGGCTCACGAAGAGCGCGACGACGCAGGCGAGGATTGCGGCGAGGTAGGGCTCCCACTGTTTCACCGCACGGATCTGCTCGACCAGAAGCACGATGAACAGCGCGGTGAGCGCAAAATCCAGTCCCGTGGTATCGAGCGTGAGGGCTGAACCCACGAGACTGCCCGCCGTGCAGCCCAGGACCCAGTACGACTGATTCAGCGCGGTGATTGCCGCAAAGAACTTGGTCTCGTCGACATGGGGCGGCGCCTTGACGGTCGTCAAGAGTCCATAGGTTTCGTCCGTGAGGCCAAAGATGAGGTAGGGCTTCCACTTCCCCGCGCTGCGGAAGGGGCCCAGCAGCGACAGTCCGTAGACCGCGTGCCGGCCGTTCAAGAGCAAGGTGAGGAGGGCAATCTCAAAGAGGCCCGCCCCGCGCTGCAGAAGCCCTATGGCCATGAACTGTGCGGCCCCCGCAAAGATGAAGACCGCCATCACCGGGGACAGCCACCACGGCAGGCCGGCGGCCACGAGCGTGAGGCCGAAGGCGAGCCCGAGCGTGGTATAGCCCAGGAGCACGGGGATGCTCGCCCTGAATGCGACAGGGAGTACAAGGCGCCATTCGCGGCCGGGGCGAAAATGAGTGTCCTGCATGATTCTCTCTACAATATCGCAAAGCTTCGCAGTGATAAAAGAGCCTCCAGGGGGCCCGCCGGTTTTGCGGGGGTGCCGCTGCCAGCGCACCGCCTTCAGGGCTTTCTTCTTGCGTCGTACCCAAGGTTGAGAGCACCCATCGGGTCTTTCCCCTGCCCATGGCGGCCCCCCATACTTCCGATGTAGTATGCAAGGTGGAGGAACAAACGCATGAAATCGAAAGTCATTGCGATAGTGCTGGCGCTGTGCATGCTCGTCCTGCTCTCGTCGTGTCTGCCCGGAGACGGGAAAAACACGCCGGAAAGACGGGCCAATTTCCTCACTGGCATCTGGCACGGATGGATCGCCCCGATTTCCCTCATAATAGGCATCTTCGACCACAACATACGAATCTACGAGACCAACAACACCGGCTGGTGGTACGATCTCGGGTTCTATATGGCGGTCATCTCGGGCTTCGGAGGTCTCGCGCTCTCCCGCCGCAGAAAAAGAGACTAAAGAAAAAGCTCTCGGAGACGATGGGCCCATCCGGTGCAGGGCCCAGCATGGCTGTCAGGCAGGGCGCACTCTGAGACGCAGCGCTCAAGCGTGTCAGATGCGGCCGCCCTGCCAGGTGGGGCGCGCCATGAGGCCCTCAGATGCAGCGTTCGCCCCTGCCCGATAGAGCCGCCCTGGCTCCTCCCTCTTCAGTGCGCCTTTGATGGCTCTTCGACCTGCAGCATCGCCAAAAGCCGCTCCGCTGCCAGACTCCGAAGGCTCGCCTCCACGGCGAGCTTCAGGGCCAGCGTGCGGAGTTTTGCGTCATCGATGGACGGCACACCATCTGCGGCTGCCCCTTCCGCTCCCTCGAGGCCGAGGCCAGCGCGTATCTCCTGGGCCGTGGAGCGCCCGCATTCGGTGAGAGCCGCCCTGAAGCTGTCGTAGAACGCACGGGACGAGCCCTCACTGGAGACATCTGCCAAAAGCAGGCCCATGTCCTGGACCGAGAGGGCTTTCTTCAGCGTGAAGACCGCAAGCAGGAGGGCGATGTGCTCCTGATTGTATTTCTTGCTCTCGGCCCGTGGAATTATCTTTGCTTTTGCGTAATTATTTATCATGGATGGGGTTATACCTCGCTCTTTTTCCACAGAGAAGAGCGGCCCCAGCTGGCGCTCGAGGTAGCCGGTGACCTGGTCCATGTACAGGCCGATATCGGGCAGCTGGTCCCACGCCGGGGGCCTGCCAGCCAGGAGCGCGTCGAGGTACTGTTCAAATGCCTTATATGCCGTTTCTTTCATACACGGATCTCCGACCAGATATAATTTATATTTACTATATTATATGTTATCAAAAACCACAATATGTAATATACAACACCTTGACATATCGACAACGATCTTATATATTATCAACAACCGTGCAATATGGTTTTCATTACCATGTTGCGGCATCGAAATCACTGCCTGTCGGAGCACGTTATGTCTGTCCAGGAAGTTTGTCTCTTCGGAGACTCCATCGCGCGAGGCGTCGTCCTCGACGCGCAGGGCGCCTACAAACCGATCAAGGAATGTTTCGCCTCGCTCGCCGCACAGGAGTTGGGCGTGGCGTTGATCAACAAGGCCCGCTTCGGCTGCACCATCACCAAGGGCCGCGAGATCATCGAACATTTTTTGGACAGGATCGGCACAGAGGCCCGGCGCTTCGCCTTCCTGGAGTTCGGCGGCAACGACTGCGACTTCCACTGGGACCAGATCTCCGCTGACCCGAAGGCCGAGCACCTGCCCGCGACGCCCCCCGAGCGCTTCTTTCGCATGTACGGAGAAGTCATCCAGACGTTGAAAACCAAGGGTTTTAGGCCTGTGCTCATGACGCTTCCGCCCCTCGACGCCGAGCGCTACTTCGCGTGGTTCACGCGCACGGGCCTCGACCAGAAGGCCATCCTTGGGTGGCTTGGCGACGTGCAGTTCATCTACCGCTGGCACGAGAGCTACTCCGACGCCATCTGGGAGATCGGAGAGACCTGGGATGTCCCCGTCGTGGACATCCGCAGAGCCTTCCTCGAACGGCGCCACTATTCGCAATTCCTCTGCAGAGACGGCATCCACCCCAATGCCGAGGGCCACATGCTCATCACCTCGGAGATCGTCCGATTCGCGAGGGAGCGCCAAGGGAAGGCGGCCTAACCAGGCGAACAGGCCAGCCCGAAAGACCGCTCCAAACAGGTGCGGTGCCCTCCAGCGGCTCGGCGCCCAGGCCGATTGCACAAAGTCCATCGCTGCGCTAAACTCCCGTCCATCCGACGGCGGTCGCGGTTCCCGCCTCAACAAAACAAGGAGGCCCTCCATGCAGAGGGAGCAAACTTCATATTCACCATTATTTGTTGGTTTGACCTCGCTGTTCGTCACGTGCCTGCTCATCTCGAACATCATCGCGAGCAAGCTCATGCAAGTCGGCGGCATCGTGCTGCCATCGGCGGTCATCCTCTTTCCTGTGACCTACATACTCGCCGATGTGTTCACCGAAGTGTATGGGTTCAAGAAAACCCGCATGGTCATCTGGATCGGCTTTGCCGCCAACGCCTTCATGTCGCTCGTATTCCTCATTGTCATAGCCCTGCCGCACCCCTCGTTCTTTGCAAACCAGGCGGCGTACGCCACGGTGCTCGGGAGCACGCCGCGCGTCCTTGCGGCATCGCTTGCGGGCTACTGGGCGGGAGAATTTTCCAACTCCATCGTGCTTTCGGTGCTCAAAAAGGCCACACAGGGCCGCTATCTGTGGACGCGGACCATAAGCTCGACCATCGTGGGCGAAGGGCTCGACACCATACTCTTCATATCCATCGCCTTTGTCGGCACCATGCCCGGCCCTGCCCTCCTGCAGATGATGCTCGCGCAGTATCTTTTCAAGGTGAGTTATGAAGTGGTCTGCACTCCCCTCACCTACCTCGTGGTGCGCTTCATCAAGCGGAAGGAGCAGATCGACACCTTCGACATGGGTGTGGCCTACAACCCTTTCAGACTAGGAGACTGAACATGGCCCAATACGAATTCAAAGCGCTCGGAAAGACGACCCGCGCCCCCTCGCGCGAGCTGGAGACCTTTCCGACGCCGCCGTCCGTCACGAAAGTCGTCCTCGAGACCGACGAGGTGACGAGCCTCTGCCCCGTGACCGGCCAGCCCGACTGGGAGACCGTCAGGATCGAGTTCGAACCGGGAGCGCGGTGCATCGAGTCGAAGAGCCTCAAGCTCTACCTCTGGTCTTTCAGGGAGGAGGGCGTGTTCTGCGAGGCGCTCGCCGCCAAAATCGCACAAGATGTCTTCGACGCCATCAAGCCCAAGAGCGTCACCGTGACCATCACCCAGAAGCCTCGCGGAGGCATCACTATTTCGGCAGAGGCACGACTTCCGCAGACGCCGTAATGGGATCATCGTGCCCTTCCTCGGCTCCGGACCCGGCGAGATTTCCTTCTTTTTGCACAAATTGATTTGCGCGAATGCAAAACCTGCGCTACTCTTATGCATGCGCACGAGAAGACCAGCGATCTCGCCCTTCTCGTCGCGCGGAGGAGCATGCCACCATGCAGGGAAAAACGAAAGGAAATGTCGTTCAAGGAGCCCGTTCGGCGTTCGGGATCATGTTCTGCTTCATGCTGTTGCACCAGGCGGACAAACTCCTCATCGGGCCGCTCACGACCCAGATCATGGCGACCTTCAAGATAAGTTACACGCAGATGGGCGCGGTCACCACCGGGGCACTGATCATCGGCGCCGTCTTCTACCCTGTGTGGGGCTGGCTCTACGACCGTTTCTCGAGGCCCAAGCTCCTCGCGCTCGCGTCCTTTCTCTGGGGCGCCTCGACATGGCTCAACGCCATCGCGCCCACGTATTCTGCATTTCTCATCACGAGGGCGGGGACGGGCATCGACGACTCGAGCTATCCTGGTATCTACAGTCTCATCTCAGACTATTATCCTCCTCAAAAAAGAGGCAAGGTGTACGGATTTCTGCAGGTGGCGCAGCCCTTCGGGTATTTGATGGGCATGGTGCTCGCGCTTGTCTTCGGCGCGGCCTACGGCTGGCGCAATGTGTTCTACCTCACAGGCTCGCTGGGCGTCATCGTCTCCTTCGTCATCTTTCTCTTTGTCAAGGACAGACCCCGTGGTTCGACGGAGCCTGAACTTTCGTCGGTGGAGCACCTCGAGCGCTTCAAGTTCAGCTGGAAGACCGTCGGGGGGCTTTTCAAGAAGAAGAGCCTCATCATCCTCTTCCTTCAGGGCTTTATCGGCGTATTTCCTTGGAACGTCATCACGTATTGGTTCTTCGACTATTTGAAAACCGAGCGTGGGTACAGCGATACACAGACCCTCCTGACCATGGTGCCGGCCGTCCTCGTGCTGGCCGCAGGCTACCCACTCGGAGGAATGCTAGGGGATAGGCTCTTCAAAAAGACCCCCAAGGGGCGGGTCATCGTGGGGGCAGCGGGGGTGGCCATAGGGGCCGTGCTGCTCTGGATCACCATGAACATTCCCGTGGGTGCGCAGCTGCCGTTCGGCATCATGCTCTGCGCCACCGCCCTGTTTATCCCCTTCGCCTCTCCCAACGTGCTCTCGTCGTTCTACGACGTGACGGAGCCCGAAATTCGCGCCACCACCAACGCCGCGCAGAACTTCATCGAGGCGGCAGGTTCGGCACTCGCGCCCCTCATGGCGGGCATCATCGCCGACAGAAGCACACTCGGCAACGCGATCCTCATCATATGCACGGGGGCATGGGCGGCATGCTTTGCCTTTTTCATCTTTGCGGTGCGCTTCATCCCAAAGGATATTGCAGACCTCAAGGAGAAGCTGAAGGCGCGTGCCGCCACGGCGCAAGGCTGAGTCTGAGCGGCAAGGCAGCGTCGGCGCGGAGTCCACCCCGTGCCGATTGTTCGACGCAGATCTGTATTTTATTGCCGCCTGTCAGGAATAAAAATGCAGAAACGGGGCTCGGTTTACCTTGACATTGCGACGAGGTCATGAAAGTATTATGTGTTCGGCGTTGCCGAGAAAGGTTTTAAAGGAGGAGAAAAATGCGCACCATTTCCAAGCTCTTTTTGCTGGCGATTATCGCGCTCGTGGCGGGCTCTGCCGCCTTCGCCCAGAGCGCACCTCCGGCCACAGGTCCCAACCTGACCATTGGTCTCGTCATGGTTGGCCCCTACAACGACCACGGCTGGAGCCAAGCAAACTATGAGGGAGTGCAGTATGTCCTGGCAAAGCTGCCCGGCACCAAGCTCGTCTACATCGACAAGGCGAATTCTGCGGATCGTCCCGGCACCACCGTCTCTCAGCTCGGCGAAAGCCTCGTCGCACAGGGCGCGAAGCTCGTGATCTTCAGTTCGGATGACATGACCGACGAGGCCATCAAGTTCGCCCAGGACCATCCGAACATCTTCGTCATCCTGACCTCCGGCTCGCAGCAGTGGAAAGAAGGCAAGAATTATCTGCCTCTTCCCAACATGATCAACATCATGGGCAAGATGGAGTACATGAAGATGGTCGCCGGCGTCGCCGCGGCGATGACGACCAAGACCGGCAAGATCGGCTTCCTCGGCCCGCTCATCAACGACGAAACCCGCCGTCTCGCGGCATCCGCCTACCTCGGCGCACGCTACGCATGGGTCAACTATCTCAAAAAAGACCCGTCGAAGCTGACCTTCAAGGTCACCTGGATCGGCTTCTGGTTCAACATTCCGGGCGTCACCTCCGACCCCACGCAGGTCGCCGATGACTTCTTCAATTCGGGCTTCGACGTGGTCATCTCCGGCATCGACACCACCGAAGCGGTGGCAGAAGCCGCCAAATACACCGCGCAGGGAAAACAAGTGTGGGCCATCCCCTACGATTACGCTAGGGCCATCGACGAAGGGAAGGGCGTTTCGCTCGGCGTCCCCTACTTCAACTGGGGGCCTGCCTACCTGAACGCCGCGAAGGCTGCGATGAACGGAACCTGGAAGAACCACTTCGAGTGGAACGATCCTGACTGGAAGAACATCAACAACCCCGACACCTCGGCGGTCGGCTTCAACAAGGGGACCCTCTCTAAGGAGGCATCCGCAGCCGTCGATAAGTTCATCGGAGAACTCGGCAAGGGATTGAACCTCTGGGTAGGGCCACTCAACTATCAGGACGGCTCTGTGTTCCTGAAGAAGGGCGAAAAGGCCACCGACCAGCAGATATGGTATCTGCCGCAGCTGTTGCAGGGCATGGAAGGGCAGTCGGTATCAAAATAAAAAGGGATACGCACCACATGCCCTTTTCACGGGAATTGCGGAGGCACGGGGTGGCCGGTGGGCACGCTCTGCGCCTCCGCGGTGTATGGAGGGGGCAGAAAGAAGGCGGCAATGCAGGTTGAGGTACGCGGAATCACAAAGTGCTTCGGTGCCGTACGCGCAAACGACGACATCTCATTCACGGTTCCTTCGGCCACCATCGAGGGGATTCTGGGAGAAAATGGAGCGGGGAAAAGCACCCTCATGAAAATCCTCTCGGGCTTCTACCGCCCCGACTCTGGAGATATCCTCCTCGACGGTAAAAAAGTAGAAATCGACGACCCGGCCGACGCGATCCGGCAGGGCATCGGCATGCTGCACCAGGACCCGCTCGACTTTCCTCCCCTCAAGGTCATCGACGATTTTCTCCTCGGCAAAAGAGGCGGGCTTCTGCCGCGGCGGCGGGCTGTCATCCGCGAATTCAACGAGCTCGCGGCCCGCTTCGATTTTTCCATCGATCCCGAATCCTACGTGGATACGCTGACCGTGGGCGAGCGCCAGCAGCTCGAAATTCTCCGCCTCCTCTGGCTGGGCGCGCGCGTCCTCATTCTCGACGAGCCGACAACGGGCATAAGTCTGCCGCAGAAGGAAAAACTCTTTGCGACGCTGAAAAAGCTCGCAGCGGAGGGCATGACCGTTCTCTTCGTCTCTCACAAACTTGAAGACGTGGAGTCGCTCTGCAACCGGGCGACGGTCCTGCGTCAGGGCAGGCTCGTCGGCACAATGGAGCCGCCTTTCGACACGAAAGCCCTGGTGGGGATGATGTTCGGTAAAGAGGTCCCCCAAGAGCCCAAAGCACAGCCTCGGATGGGAGGGACCGTACTCCACGCGAGGCAGGTGGACCTGGAAGGGATACGCATTCAGATCAAGGGAGTCGACCTTAAGGTTCGCGCAGGGGAGGTCATCGGGCTGGCCGGCATGGAAGGTTCCGGCCAGACGCTGTTCTTGAGCGCCTGCGCAGGCCTCGCCCAGCCTGTGCAGGGTTCTTTCTGTCTCGACGAGGAAGAGAAGGACATGACAGGCCGGACCTACCACGAGTTCCGCAAGAGAGGCGTGGCCTACCTTCCTGCCGCCAGGCTCGAACAGGCCCTTATTCCCGGGCTCACGCTTACAGAACACTTCATCCTCGCTGAGGGTATGAAGGGATTCTTTATCGACCGCAAGAAATCGGAGGAGCTCGCGAGGCGCCGCATTTCGCTCTTCAACATCAAGGGCAGGCCGGACAGCCCTGTCGAATCGCTCTCTGGCGGCAACCAGCAGCGGGCCCTCCTCGCCCTGATGCGCGATCCTCTGAAGCTCATCCTGGTCGAGCACCCGACGCGGGGACTCGACATCGAATCGACCATCTACATCTGGGGCAAGCTCAAAGAACGCTGCGCCCATGGCACGGCCATCGTGTTCATATCCTCGGACCTCGACGAAATCCTCAAGTACAGCGACCGCGTCCTCGTGTTCTTTGCAGGGAAGGTGACGCCGCCCCTCGATGCGCGCACCCTGAGTGTCGAACGCCTCGGACGGCTCATCGGCGGCAAAGACTGGGACAGGCTCGAAACGGAGGCTGCCCATGCGTGACACACGCGCCAACAGGCTCCTTTTTCAGATCGGGGCCGTTCTCTTCGCGCTCCTCGTCACTGTGCTGGTGCTCTTTTTAGCAGGGGCTCAGCCCTTCGCCGCCTACAAGTACATCGTGCTGGGCGCCTTAGGCTCTTGGGACGTCGTCACGAACGTCCTCGTCTCGTGGGTGCCCCTGCTTCTGGCCACCTCGGGGCTCCTCGTGACCTTTACCGTAGGGCTCTGGAACATCGGCATCGAGGGGCAGATCACGCTCGGCGCCGTGTTCACCACCTGGGCGATGCGCCTTTTGCAGGATTCTGGGTGGAATCCCACGCTCATCCTCGTCCTCGCGCTGCTCGCAGGCATCCTCGGGGGGACGCTCTGGGCGCTGCTTGCGGGAGTCTTAAGGACATTCGGCGGGGTAAACGAAATTTTCGGCGGCCTTGGACTCAACTTTGTCGCGACGGCGCTCAACATCTGGCTCATCTTCGGACCATGGAAGCGGCCCGGTGTCGCCTCTATGTCGGGGACTCTGCCCTTCGACCGCGCCCTCTGGATGCCGATCGCCGCAGGGTCTTCGAGGCTTACGCCAGCGACGCTCGTGATGGCCGTGGTGGGCATCATCGCGGTGTACGCGATGATCGAAGGCACGTACTTCGGTCTGAGGCTCAAGGCAGTCGGCAAAAATCCGAAGGCTGCGTACATTCTCGGCATCCCCACGTGGCAGAACATGATGGCTTCTTTTGCGATCTGCGGGGTCTTCGCGGGCCTCGCTGGCGCGGTGCAGGTGACGGCCGTCTACCACAGGCTCATCCCTTCGATTTCCTCAGGCTACGGCTACCTCGGTCTCATGGTGGCCCTGCTGGTGGGCTACCGCGCGAGCCTCGCCGCGCCCGTGGCCCTGTTCTTCGCAGCCCTCAATGTTGGATCGATTCAGCTGCCGATCATCCTCAAGCTGGATTCTTCGCTGGCCGGGGTCCTCCAGGGAACCCTCGTGCTCTTTGTCATGCTGGGCAACGGGATTCGCGCGAGGCTCATTAAAAAAGGAACGTAAGACCATGAACGATGCAGCCCTTATCACAAGCATTGCCGGCGTTCTGGCGGCAGCAGCGCCCGTGCTCTTCGCCGTCATCGGCGAGACCATCTCCGAGCGGGCTGGCGTGCTCAACCTCTCCATGAACGGCATGATTCTTCTGTCCGCGATGGGCAGCTTTGCGGTGGCGCTCGCCACGGACAGCGTGGTGCTCGGCTTTCTGGCTGGGGCGGCTATCGGGGCGTTCATCGCCTTCGTCGTGGCTTTCGCGAGCCTGACACTGCGCCAGTCGCAGGTGGCAGTGGGGTTCGTGCTCGCCCAGCTCTGCCGCGATCTCTCGTACTTCCTCGGCAACCCCATTATGGGCAAGGTGGGGCCGCGCATCTCCCAGGTGCCCATTCCCGTCCTCGAGCGGATACCTGTCCTGGGCACGATTTTCTTCCGTCAGGACGCGATGACCTACCTGTCGTTCGTGCTCATCGTCCTCGCATGGTTCTTCATTTTCAAGACAAGGCCGGGCCTCGTCCTGCGCGGTGTTGGAGAGCGCCCCGCAGCAGCGTATATCCGAGGGGCAAACGTAAATCGCCAGCGCTACGTGTACGCGGTCATTGGCGGCGCAATCGCAGGCCTCGCCGGACCGATTTACTCGCTCTCGATCAAGGCGGGCTGGAAAGGCACCATCTCGGGCCTCGACGGCATAGGCTGGATTGTGCTCTCCATCACGATCTTCGGGGGATGGAAACCATTTAGGGCGGCCTTCGGCGCGTACCTCTTTGCATTTCTGCAGTGGCTCGGCCTCGTGCTGCAGCCAAGTCTGCCCTCGGTGCCATCGCAGGTCCTTCAGGTGGCACCCTTTCCTCTCATGATTCTTACGCTGCTGTTCGTGAATATAGGCAATGCGGAGTGGGTAGACCGCTCGCTCGCTCGCCTTCCGGAGAATGTGCGCCGGGATATCGCAAAAGTCTTACGCGCGCTGAACGCCACACCGCCTGCTGGGCTCGGCACTCCGTTTGAGAAGGAATAATGCCTCACAGAGCGCGAGCATAAACGGCCCCGTTCCCTTCATATCGTCGGCGACCACCGGCTCGCTGATATAATATTCAAAAGAACCGTCGCGGTAAGGATTTCCACCGAGCCCCGCCACTTTGCAGATACCCTCGAGGTGGAGGCGGGGCTGGGTCTGGTTCTCTGGTTGTCTCTTCGGCAGGCTCTCCTCTGCCTTTTCTGTCGTACTGTGGGCACAGTCCCAGCGCAGCCGGCCGCCGATGATGCCCTCCAGAGCCGAATCCGCGGCCCGTCTCCAGCGCGCCGCATGGGTGCCGTCTGAGGCGTATCCCATCCTCGCGCTCTTGTAGAGCGCATAGGCAATCATCGCGGACGCGGATGTCTCCTCATAGTTGCCAGGGCGGGACGGTTCATCGACGACTTGGAGCCAGAGCCCCGAGGCCCGCTGGGCGCGCACCGCCGCATCGAGAAGCTCCGCCAGCATGCCCACCAACCGGGTGCGCTGACCATGTTCAGGCGGAATCCAGTCGAGGGCATCGACGAGCGCCATGCTCAGCCAGCCCACTGCCCTCCCCCACACGTGCGGCGAGCAGCCGGTCCGCGGATGCGCCCACTTCGACGCCCTCTTTTCATCTTTCGCATGATAATAGAGCCCTGTCGCCTCATGCTTCATGCTGGACTGCACCGCGAGGAACTGCGCACAGACATCGTCGACAAGCGCAGGCCGGCCGAACTCGACCCCACAGCGGGCCTGAAAGGGGCCGAACATGTACAGGCCATCGAGCCACACCTGGTCAGGATAGATGTTTTTGTGCCAGTAGGAACCCGACGGAGTCCGGGGCTGTCGCTCCAGCTGTCCGAGGAGCGTCAGAATCGCCCTCTCGTAGCACGGGCCGCCGGTCGCTTTCCAGAGGCGGAAAAGTGCTTTTCCCGCATTGATCTGGTCGAGATTGAACTCCTCCACCGAATAGCCGCGGATCGCGCCGTCCGGGAGGACCAGCGCATCGAGGCGTTCGAAGACAAAGCCGTCGAGGAGGCCACCAAAGACATGCTCCGAAGCCTCCCCGAGGGCGTGCAACAAGAGCCCCGTCTCGTAATTCCATCTGACGGAGGCGGGGCTGGAGTCGGCCAGGGCAGCCGCGGCGGCTGATGCGAGAATCTGAAGATAGATAGCGGTCCTGTCTGAGTTCATAGCGCGTGCGCCCCAGCCTCATCGTCGCCCTTACTGCAGATACCCCGCCTCTTCCATCTCACGGCGCGCGGTCTTTTCCCACTCAGCCGCGCCGAGTTTGTCCATCTGCGCGACGAAGGCCGCAAAACTCTCTTTCGTGAGGGGGCGCTTGCCGAGCACGAACTCCTGGACGCCCTGGTTGATGTAGCGCTTCAGGTCGGCATTGTTGGGATGGGGCTTTATAGTCCCGGAGCCGGTCACGTTCGTCCACGGGAAGTTCTGGAAGGTCTTGAGGTAGAGCAAGGGGCCCATGGTGCGGCCGTTGGCGGTCTTGAAGTACGGATACCGCGAGATGAGCTCCATGTCGCTGTTGTAGAAGACCATGTTGCGAAGCTGGGTGACGGTCTGCCCCTTCGGGGAGGAGAACTTGGTGTCCTCGGGGACGCCCTTGTCGCTGATGTTGCCGTTCGCATCGATGGAATAGTTGACGCCCTCGACGCCCCAACCTATGAGTTTGTAGCCCTCATCGGTGGCCATGTAGTCGAGGAGCTTGGCAATGGCCTCCTTCTTTCCTGCCTTTGCAGCCTTGGCCGACACCGCGTAGATGCGATAGTTCGTGTCGTAGATACCCACCGAGCTCTTCCCGCTCGGACCTTTGGGCGGAGGAAGCGCGGCCCACACGCCGTTCGGGAAGTTCTTATCGAAGGGCGCATAGTTCGCCGCCGCGGCGAGCGCGGCAAACTGCTCGCGCATGATGCCGAATTTACCCTGCTTCCAGGCGGCCCGGAAATCGTCCTTCTTGAGGCTCGGCCAGTCGGGGTCGATGACTTTAGCGTCGATCATCTTCTTCACGAACTGCATGGCCTCATAGTACTCGGGTTTCTTGACGTTGAGTCCGAAATTCTGCTTCGTCATGTTCCACGTGCCCGCGACGCCGAAGGCACCCATGATGGGGTCGAAGCGGCGGCCCAGGTACTGTTCCTGATCGAAGTACTCGACGAACGCCCCGAAACCGTAGGTGTCGTTTTTGCCGTTCCCGTCCGGGTCGTTGTACGTAAAGGCATAACAGACGTTGAAGAACTCGTCGAGCGTGGTCGGCATCTTGAGGCCGAGCTTGTCCAGCCAATCCTTGCGGATGACAAGGCCCTCATTCTTCTGCAGCGAACCAGGGAAGGCTAGTCCATAGCTCTTGCCGTTGATCGTCGTATAGGCGCGGCTGTCCTCGTCGAACCAGTGCTCGGCGCGGTGGGGCATCAGCGGGTACATGTCGTCGACGTCGGCGACGAGCCCCTGCTTGATGAGGATCTGCCATGGCTCGCGCCGGACCATGAAGATGTCGGGCAGCTGGTTCGCCGCCGCGGCGGCGAGAATCTTCACGTCCTGGTCATTTTCGTTGGACGGCTCGGCCATAAGCTTGAGGTCGATGCCGAGCTGTTCCCTCGCGATCTTGTAGAACACCCAGTCGTCGGGCGGCGGCCCTGCCTCGGTGATCGCCGCACCATACCAAAGTTCTACCGGCACCAGCTTCTTTGTCCCCTGTCCGAATGCGGACGCAATGACCAGCAGCACGAGCACCACGACCATGCCGATTTTTACGATTCGTTTCATATCGTCCTCCTTCATGGCAACACGCCAAAGTAACGCTATCCCTTAATGCTCCCGAGCATCGTACCCTTGACAAAGTACTTCTGTATAAAAGGATATGCGACGAGCATCGGAATGGCCGCCAAAAACACGCTCGCCGCCTTAATGGCATAGATCGGCGCCTCGCCGAATGCGTTCGCCTCCACATACTCGTTCATGCCCGAAGACAAGAGGATGTTCCGCAAGAGAATCGGCAGAGGCTGGAGCTTCGCGTCGTTGATGTACAGCATGGCGTTGAAAAAGTCGTTCCAGAAGTGCACGCCGTAGTAGAGCCCTATTGTAAGTAAAATTGGCTTCGAGAGCGGCAAGATAATCCTGAGCAGGATCGTCAGCTCCGAAGCGCCGTCGATGCGCGCCGATTCTTTCAATTCCTCCGGCAGCTCTTCGAAAAAACTCTTCATGATGAGCGTGTTGTAGACGCTGACCGCCCCGGGCAAAAAGACTGCGGCGAGCGTGTTCGTAAGGCCCAGCTTCGTCACCAGAAGGTAATTAGGGACTAGACCAGGGCTGAAGAGATACGGCACTAAGACTATGCCGTACAAGAGCTTCCTCCCCGGCAGCGTCTTTATCGACAGGGTGTAGGCGAGCGGCACGGTGAAGAAAAGCGCCGTAATGACCCCTTCAAAGAAGATGCGGAAGCTGTTGCCCGCCGCGCTCAGAAACGAGCGGTGACCTAGGAGGGCTCTGTAGGCTGCGGTGGACCATTTCCAAGGAGCGAGGAACATGCCGTCGAGCGCCGAACCGATGAAGTCGTTCGGCCGGAACGAGAGCGTGAGCGTGCTCCATATGGGGACAACGAGCAGCGCGAGTATCAACACGAGCGCCGCATCGATGAAGAAGTGGAAGGCCCTGTCGCTTCTAGTCAGTCGGATTGTACTCGTCATACCGTTCTCGCACCTTTCATCGCATCGCCATCTTACTCAATAAAGCCCACTGCCCGTATACCGCTTGATGAGCTTGTTCGATCCGACGAGGAGCAGAAGACCGAACACCCCCTTGAACAGGCCCACCGCCGTGGCGAGCCCGAAGCGGAACTCAAGGATGCCCTGCCGGTAAATCCAGGTGTCGATGATGTCGGCGACGCTGTACACCGGCAGCGAGTACAGCATGAATATCTGGTTGAAGCCTGCGTCGAGCACCGTGCCGAGCCGCAGCAGCACGACCACGACGATCACGGGTTTTATGGCGGGGAGCGTGATGTAGCGCACGCGCTGCCAGGCGCTGGCTCCCTCGACCGCCGCGGCCTCAAACAAGCACGGATCGATGCCCATGAGCGCCGCGAGGAAAATGATGGCGCTCCACCCCGTCTCCTTCCACGTGTCGGAGAGTATGACGATCCACGGGAAGGCCTTCGTGTCGGTCATGAAAGAAATCGGCTCCCCACCGAACGCCTTGATGAGATCGTTCAAAATGCCGTTCGAGGGCGACAGGATGGCCAAAAGTATGGCGTACATGATGACCCAAGACAGGAAGTGTGGCAGATACGCCATCGTCTGCACGGTCTTTCTGAGCCAGAACACGCGGCACTCATAGAGCGCAACCGCGAGAAAGACCGCGGCGGGGACAGAAAACAACATTTTCCCCAGGCTGTAAAAAACCGTATTGCGGATCAACTCCCAGAAATAGTAGCTGTTGACGAAATCAGAAAAATTCTTGAACCCGATCCAGGGACTTCCTGTGACACCCTCCAGCGCCTGAAAATCGCGGAAGGCGATCTGCGCGTTCCAGATCGGCACATACTTGAATATGATGAAATAAATAAATGATAGCGAAGCAAGTAGATATATAGATTTATGCCGCACGATGCGGCGCCACAGCGTCTGAGAAGCTGGTTTTTTCAATAGAATCGCTTGTCCTTCCATGATTGTCCGCTCACTGTTCATGATAGGCGATAACCTTGCTCTTTTTCAGTCGGATTTTTGTACTTTTCTGACTTCGAAAGAAGGGCTTCCGCGAAAGGACCCTGGCGTGGCATTCGTTATTCTTTTGAAAACTCTGCAGAAATACGCCTCATCTCTGAAACCTGTCCTGTCGGCGATCTCCGAAAGGCTCGCGCCGGTCGAGCGCAACAGGTCAATCGCGCGTACGATGCGGAGCCTCGCCAGGTATTCCCAGAGCGAAATACCCATCTGGTTATGGAAAATTCTGCTGAGATAATCCTCGCTCGTGTTGAGCAAGGAGGCCAGCTTCCATCGCGAAAGGTGTTCGGCATAGGTCCTGTTCAAGAAAAAGATGCACTTGGCCACAACGGCGGCGGTCGGGGCAGGAAGGAACTTTTGCCCTCCTAGGGAGCGCTGAATCAGCTGGAGCAGCAAATCCGAAAAGACTTCTCCGGTGTTGCAGAAAACCGTGTGAGGACGAGCAAAGGCGCCGGCCCATTCTTCCTTCGTCGCAAAAAACCGGGACGCCGCGATCAAAGGAGTGCCTGGAAACCTCTGCAGGATGGGTCCATACCCTTGCGTCTCCAACCTCGTCTCAAACACCAGAAAAAGCGCGGGCTGCCATCGGTTCAAGGCCGCTTCCACCGCCGCAGGAGAAGAGCATGCGACGAGCCGCATTCCTGCCTCCTGCGCAAGTCCCTGAATCCTTGCCATGTCCGGCCGCGAGGCTGCCTCGCTTCCGATAATCAGGATGGCGGACGAGGCGTTCGAAACGAGGATTGACCGCAAAAGGCCCGCCGCGTCCGAAGCCTGTCCCAGTACGGCCTCCCCTGAGCCATGATGGAGCGCAATGTAGGCCTCGGCTTTCTGAACGATATCCTGATCGAGCATAAAGGAGAGCGCGGCCGAAGCCTCGGAGTCGATGTCCGCAGGATCCACACAGATGAGCAGTCCGCCCGCCTCGGAGATGTCCTGACCGAAGACGGCATTGTAAGGGAGCACCCGCAAAGGTTCTTCGGTCGAAAGAGAAAAGGCCGATGTCCCGGCCTGGCCTGGGCCGATACAGACCACGTGCTTCGAATCGTCCGGCATGGTGCGAATGGCGCCGTCCAATGTCGGATACGGCAGCGACAACATGACAGAGACACCGTCCCCGTCGTTGCCAAACCTGATCTGCCCCCCATGGAGCATCGAAAGCTGCCTTGCAAGCTCGAGACGAATGTCTTTTTCGTGCTGCAAAACGTCGGGGCTTGGTCCGCACGGCGGCGGTCCCGGCGGCAGCGAGAGCTTTAAGGTGCATCCTCGAGTTATTGCAGAGATTGAAAGCCGCACCACCTCGGTCTGGTACGCCTCCGCCAGAAGCTGGGCCAGAATCGACAGTATCCTCGCAAGCTGATCCCTGTCGCCATAGAGCGCCGGATACGTTGCAGGTGGTTCGGCGCATTCGATCTTCGGTCTGCGGGCGCGGTCGCCAAAGCGGCCCTCCCCCCAGGCCAGGCAGAAGGCATAAGGATCGAAGAGGGAAGCCTTCGCCAACACCGCATCCGACTTTGCATGCGAGAGGTCCAGCAAGTACTGCACAAGTTCCTTTAGCCTCGACACTTCCTGTCCTTTCGCGCCCAGGGCTGGCACCGCATTGAAGGCATCGATCGAGTTCTGAAGTTCCTGCGAGATCACCGCCACGATGTCCGACTTCGACTTTTCTGCCTTTTCGGCGCGCCTTCGCGCCTCATCCCTCTCCTCGAAGAGCATTATTCCTCTCAGCGCGGACGAAAGGGTCGAGCGGATTTCCTCGTAGACAGAAGGGTCGATGTCGATCGCCTGCACCACTAGGTGCCCAAGGTCCTTCGACTCGAAGAACAGAGGCAGGATAAAATATGTGCCTGGTTCGGATGGAACGATCCTCTCCGGCAGGAAACAGCCCCTTGGGACCACTTCGCAGAACCGGCGCGCACGAATGACCACAGCCGAAGAATCTTCCTTTTCCTTTCTGAATCCTCCCCGAAAGATCAATGAGCCCTGTCTGTCGCGCGTCACGAGGTAGGCGCACCCGATGCCAAGATCGGGCAGGCGGGTCGCAGCCACGCCAACGAGCGACTGGATGTCCTTTGCGCAGAGCAGTTCTTGATTGAAGAGATTGAGCTTCTGTTCATCCTGCTTCTCTTTCCAGAGTCTATACTCGTATTTTCTTCCCTCAGCAAGACATAGAGCAACCATCCCCTGATGAATGAGGCTCTCTACCCTCTCTATATCACTCGAGGAGTCTGCGCGCCTCAGAAATTCGGCTCGGAGCGCAGAGAGCATGCCCTGCAGCACTACGGTGTGCCCATCGGTCTCGATGTGCTCATCCAGCATCTTTTCGAGCAGCTCGATGAACGGGCGGTCCTGCCTGGTGGAGAGCGACGTCCCGAAGGCCCCGACAAGATCGGACGGAAGAGCCTTTCCTTGTCTCGATCTGATCGCTCTCCGGATCGAATTCAGCGTGCATCCGCAAGAACTTCGGATGATGAGCCTGGCCTTGAGCGTTGCGTCGGAAAGAGGCGCTCCGCCGCGCATCTCGGAGAGCATGCGGAGGGCGCGGAGCGCCTGGTGACTGAACGGCATGTGCACCGTCGTCAGCGGAGGGGAAAAAATGCGGCTCTCCTCCGAGTCGTTGAACCCACCGACCGGGATATCAAAAGGGATGTCGATTCCCCTCTCCCTCAACACCCTCGCCGCCTCAAAGGTCAAAAGGTCGCTCGCCGCGCAGAGCGCATCGAAATCCCTGCTAGGCACGAGGCCGCGCTCATCGAGGAGCTGGAGCGCCGCCTGGCGCCCCTCGGTCCACGGTGTGTCGAGGCAGACAAGCGCTGGGTCGTAGGCGATGTGCGCCTCTTTCAGGGCGTCGCAGTAGGCGCGGTACCGCTCCTCCGCCGATGAATGTTGACGAGGGCCAGCGATGAACGCGATGCGCCTCTTTCTGTGGGCCCGGATAAAATGCTTTATCAGCGCCTTCATGCCTGAATAGGCGTCAATGCCGACAAAAGGATGATCGCCGATCTTAAGGCCAAAGGTGACGAGCGGCACATCGACCGTGTCGAGCAAAAAACGCTCAACCGCACTCTCGGGCGCATAGCCGCTCAGTGTGGAGGCCCAACACAGCGCCGAATCGACATTCGGAGAGCGGGCGTATCGGTATACCCCATTCCTCATGTGCTCGAATCCGGGAACAGCGTTCAGCCGGCCTCCTGGCAGCACGAAGAGAATACAGCGCTGCGACTGCGAAGCCGCGATCAGTTCCGTCCACAGGCCACGCGACGAGCCCGTGTGCAGCGACGCCAAGAGAAAGGCGATCCTTGGATAATGCGCCTGCATAGACTTTCAATTGTGCTCCCCCTCCATGCGAACTGTCAACATTTTTCATTGCCGCCGCTCATAGAACAGAAAAATCCAATTCTTGGGCATCAAAGACAATTGCGGGTTTCCGGTCTCGGCTCTATAACAAGAACATCGCGGAGCACGACATGACAGTAACCATCGGAGAATTCGGCGGCAGAGGCGACGGGCACACCGACAATTCGAAAGCCTTCGACGCAGCATTCTCTTCACTGAAGCGTGCGGGCGGCGGAACGCTCAAAGTGAACCGTGGAGTCTACCTCACCGGCCCCATTGAGCTCTTCAACAACATCACGCTGGAACTCGCACAAGGTGCCGTGCTGCAATTCCTGCCCGATGTTCGGCGCTATCCTCCTGTGCTCACGCGCTGGGAAGGGATAGTCTGTTTTGGCATGCACCCCCTCATTTTTGCCAAAGACGCCCGCAATATCGTACTCAAAGGCGGTGGAACCATCGATGGCGATGGAGCGCCGTGGTGGGCCTCGATCAGGCACAAGAAAAGTGTCCATCAGTCGGGGCCTGTAGAGCCGATAGAAATTGCTCTCGCGGAATACAACAAAGACCTCGTCGACCAGCCTTCGGGCGGCGGAGGCAGAGAGATGCAGTTCCTGCGGCCGCCCCTCGTCCAATTCTTCCAATGCTCGAACATCAGTATCGAAGGGCTGACATTCCGAAATTCTCCGTTTTGGACCATTCACCCCGTATTCTCGGATCACGTGATCATCCGCGACGTCTTTATACAGAACCCCCCGGACGCTCCCAACACCGACGGCATCGACATCGACTCGTGCACGGACGTCAGTGTCGAACATACGACCGTCGACGTCGGCGACGACTGTATCGCCATCAAGGCGGGTGCCGGTGATCGCGGGCTGCGCGAAGGAAAACCCTCAAAAGGAGTCAACATCCGCAACTGCCTCTTCAAACAGGGGCATGGGGGTGTC
Organism: Spirochaetia bacterium; assembly: GCA_029975555.1. GTDB lineage: Bacteria > Spirochaetota > Spirochaetia > Treponematales > Rectinemataceae > Rectinema. The sequence continues at coordinate 42,378 of JARKOY010000175.1, forward strand.
GTCATCGGCAGCGAGACCGCCGGCGGCATCAGCGAGGTCTCGGTCGAGGATTGCCGGTTTGAGGGAACGGATCGAGGCGTTCGGATCAAAACGCGGCGCGGAAGAGGTGGAACAGTGGCTCATCTGCGCTTCAGCAACCTGACCATGGAGAGCGTCCTCTGCCCTGTCGCCATCAACATGTACTACCGCTGCGGCGCAAATCCCGACGGAAAAGCGGAACTTTTCTCGCTTGCCCCAAGGCCGGTCAATGCGCTCACCCCCCATTTCCGCAACATCGAAATTTCAGGCCTCGAGGCGCAGCACTGCCGCGCGTCTGCAGGGTTCATCGCAGGACTTCCCGAAGCGCCCATCGAGTGTTTTACCATGGAACGCTGCCGCATCGGCATGGCACGCCACGACAGGGTTTCCGCTTCCGAATCGGAGATGTTTGAAGGCATCCCAGAGACCGGCTCGCGCGGGATCCGGATTCGTCACGCGACGTGCAGATTCCACGATGTCACGGTAACAGGCCTCGATGCTGGCGATGAACCGTTCATGCTTGAGGAGGGTGCGAAGGCGGACACGACATGAGCGCGATGAGAATGCGCTCCACCATCGAAATGCTGGACAGCACGGTCGCTCTGTGATCGTCGCCGATCAGCGTATTCATGGCCGTAAAATTTTTGAGGAAGGAAAAGGCGTAGAATGCCCTGAGCCTCGATGAAGTCGCCATGACACCACCCTACGCCACAAGCCCCGCAAAGAGCGGAATCGAGACGATCGACAGCACGGTGGTTATAAAGACAACTTCTGAGGCAAAAGTCGAATCCCCGCCCATCTTCTCAGCCATCACAACAGTCTGGGCTCCCGCCGGCATCGCGGTGAGGAGCAGAGCTATGCGAGGCGCCGTTCCATTGAGACCGGCCGCCGCCATCACACCGTAGACGGCAAGAGGTATGGCGGCGAGCCTCACGGCGACGATCATCAAAAGGGCCTTCCACGAAGATATGCTTTCGAGCTTGATGTTGGCGATGTTCGCCCCCACGATGAACATGGCAAGGGGAGTCTGGAGCTTGGCCATGAGGCCGATCGAGTCGAGGAGAAAGCCGGGCAGGGGAAAGGGCAGCAGCCAGAGCACGAGTCCGACCACTATGGCGATGATCCCAGGGTTGAAGACGACATCTTTCCATCGCCCCGGCTCAGCCTTGTCCTGGAAGAGCGATATGCCATAGGTATACACGAGCACACCGTAGGCCACATTGTAGATCGACGCAAACATGAGCCCTTTCGCGCCGCCCACGCTCTGGGCAATGGGCAAGCCCATAAAGGCACAATTCGTAAACACCGTGGCGAAGGAAAGCACCTTGCGCTGGTTTTCTGGGAAAGACCGGTAGGCCAGCGTCGCAAATCCGATCTCCGCCGCGTGAATGCCGAATGCCCACAGCGCCATTCCCCCGAGCTCGGGCAGGACCGACCGGGGGATACTCCGATCGAGGCTGGCTATAAACGCGAACGGCAGCGCGATGTTCACCATGAAGGCCGAAAGGCTGCGTAGAAAGGGCCCGTCCACCGCCCTCACCTTTTTGGCGATGAAGCCTACGGCCATAATCACGAATATGGACGCTATCTTTTCAAGAACCATCGGAGATCACCTTTGTCGTCAGATGTGTCATTTTAGCAGGCAAAACCCAAGAAGATAAGAACCGTTTCCCCATATATAGATGCGAAGTACGAAAATCTTAACAGGTTCCTAACAGCTTCGGCCTCGATCTTAACATCGATTTTATTCCCTATTTCTGCGTAGAACACTAATTTCTATCCAGCACGAGGAGGAATGCTGTGTTCGTTATCATCGTGGGAAGTGGACGTCTGGCCATAGAGCTGGCCTGCTCCATGGCATCTCGCAGGGACGATGTCGTCATCATCGACCGTGCGATAGACGCCGGAAAGCTCGGCGAATCGTTCGACGGGATTATTGTGGACGGTGACCCCATGGATATAAGAGCGCTGAAGAAAGCCGGCGCCGAGCGCTGCGACCTCTTCATCGCGGTAACCGGAGACGACAACGTCAACGCGGCGAGCGCACAGGCCGCGAAACTTCTCTTCAATATCCCCAAGGTTCTGGTAAGGATCGCCGACCCGTCCAAGGCGTCGTTTTTCAGAGAACTCGGCCTATCGACCGTCTGTCCCACTACAACGGGTATCAACGAAGTGCTGGACTGGCTCACCTCAGACCTCATGCAGCCTTGGGATGTCGCCATGGAGCCATCGATCCTCTGCGTACAGCCGAAAAAGGAATGGATAGGCAAAAAGTTCAACACTATCGACAAATCTCAGGGAATGAAGATAGTCGGCATCGTCAGAAAGGGCATTCTCACGAGAATACCCTCCAGAGACGTCGTCCGAGAGGGTGACACCGTGATCGTATCGATCCGACACAAGAGAGGACAGAGACTTCTATGGAACGCGTGATTATCGTGGGGGCGGGAAAAGTAGGCTTTCATCTGGCCAAGGTTCTGCTCGAATCGGAGTACGAAGTCGCCATGGTGGAACGGGAGATCTCCCGGGCTACCTCGGTCGTGGACACTCTCCCCGTACAGATGTACAGGGGGAATGGAACGGATATCGAGACCCTGAAGGATGCCGGAAGCGAGGGCGCGCGATATTTCGTCGCAGCCACAGGCAACGATGCGGACAACCTCGTCGCCTGCCAGATCGCCAAGCAGCGCTTCCATATCCCGCACACCATCGCGCGCGTCATAGATCCCGCGAACGAGGCTCTATTCAAGGCGCTCGACATCGACGCGATCATTAGCACGACCGCCCTGGCCGCACAGACTATCCGCAATGTCCTGCCCTCGAACGGGCTGCGCCTGACCTCAATCTTTGGCCAGGGAGATGTAGAACTGGCAGAGATAAACCTGGGACGCGATTCTTCGGTGATCGGGTTATCCATCGCGAATCTCAAGCTTCCTGAGGACTGTCTGCTCATCGCCATCCTTCGGGATGGAACAGTGTCGCTGCCCCGGGGGCACACCGTCCTCAACGAGGGCGACAGGGTCTTCGCCCTCGTGAAACGCAGTGAGACCGACGAGCTCAAAAAATCGCTGCTGGGAGGCCGTTCATGACAAGGCAATACCGTCATGGCCTCTCCACGACCATTTCCGGTGTCCTCGCGGAGATAGCCTTTTCACTCTTCCTCGGGCTTATGGGGAGCGCGGCCTGTCTCCTGGCTCTTGTTGTCCTGGGGTAAAATATGACAAAAAACGACAGTCTCAAAGATATGAGGATAATCCTGTACTATACGGGCAACATCCTCGTCGGAGTGGCTCTGCTCACCATCATTCCCCTCCTGACGGCTCTTTTTGAGCACGACGCTGCTTCGGCCGCCGACTTCAGCATAAGCCTTGGGGTCACGCTCACTCTCGGTGCCACCTTTTGCCTTCTGGGAAACAAGGGAGAGCAGGCCGGATGGAAGCATGGGATGGTGACCGTGGCCTTTTCCTGGCTCGTTGCTACGGTCGTCGCAGCCATTCCATACTGGCTTTCAGGGCACTTCAGCTCTTATCTCGACTGCGTCTTCGACGTGATGAGCGGCTTCACCACTACAGGTATCACCCTTGTGCAGGATCTCGATCATGTACCTGACAGCCTCAACATGTGGCGTCACCTTATCACCTTCGTCGGCGGCCAGGGTATCGTCGTACTGGCGCTGGCTCTCTTCGCCGATAAAGGAGGAGGATACGGCTTCTACGTGGGAGAGGGAAAGGACGAGCGGCTTTTCCCCAGCGTCCTGCACACGGCCAAGGCGATATGGCGTATCAGCCTTTTGTATCTGGTGTTGGGAACCATTGCGATGTGGGTGGTCTGCATCTCCATAGGCATGGATATCGGCAGGGGTTTCCTCCACGCCTTGTGGATATTCATGGCGAGTTGGAGCACTGGAGGCTTCGCGCCGATGTCTCAGAACATGCTTTACTACCACAGCAGATCGTTCGAAATCGTCACTTTTATCTTCTTTATAGTTGGCTCATTCAACTTCGCCCTCCACGCGGCAGTGCTCAACGGCGACCGAAAAGAACTTCTGCGCAACCTCGAAACCATGTCATTCGGCACGACGATGTCGCTCCTGTCCTTCTTCACCGCCTGGGGACTGGTCAAATGCCATGTCTATCCAAACCTCGTCGGTCTCATCAGCAAAGGTTTCTACCAGCTTGCCTCTGCTCATACGACGACGGGTTTTATGACGATCTATCCTCAGCAGTTCGTAAACGAGTGGGGCGACATCGCCATTCTCGCCGTGATCATCGCCATGATGTTTGGAGGAAGCGCATGCTCTACGGCGGGCGGCTTCAAAGGCTTGCGCGTGGGTATTCTGTTCAAGGCCCTCATCCAGGATACTCGGCGGCTCCTCGGATCATCCAAGGCCATCGTGATCCAGAAATATCACTACCACGGAGACAGGACCCTAGGAGAACAGCAGGTACGGAGCGCAGCCCTCGTCGTGCTGATGTACATGGGGATATTCGCCGTAGGGACGCTTGCGGGCTGCATGGCAGGATACCCCTTGCTGCTTTCAGCCTTCGAGGCTGCTTCAGCCACAGGAAATGTCGGACTCACGATAGGCGTGTCTTCTCCTTCCATGCCAGCATTCCTCAAGCTCGTCTACATCTTCAACATGTGGGCCGGAAGGCTCGAATTCATGGCGATTCTTGCCTCGGCGGGCTTCGTGGCCTCGCTCTTCAGGGGAGGTCGACATGTCCACGCCTAGGTCATGGATTCGTCGCCTGCTGGTGACGCTCTTGCTCGCAGCCTTGGCCTCGGGGGCGACGGCCCAAGCCGCTCTCACAGAAGGCGATGCCCCTCTCTCAGTCCCCATTGCCCAGCTCGTCACGCACGCGAAGGAGTATGACGGAAAAACCCTGACCGTGGAGGGAGAAGCCATCGGAGACCTCATGAAAAGGGGGGATCACAGCTGGGTGAACATACTCGAAGACGGCGTGGCGATAGGAGTGTGGCTCACTAATGACCAGGCATCCTGCATCCATGAGTTGGGGAGATACGGCAACAGCGGCGATCTCATTCGGGTGACCGGAACGTTCCACAGGGCCTGTCCGGACCATGGAGGAGATTTGGACATGCACGCCGAAACTCTTCAGATATTGCGTCGGGGCGAAAAACACAATGTCGAGGCAACGCCACAAAGGTTGGCGGTCGGCATTGGCCTGTGTATCTTGGCAGGAATACTCACGCTCATTTGGAGATACCGGGAGAGGAAAACCACGGGCGTTTGATCCGCTGTCCATCTAGGCAAGAAGCTGACTTGGCAAGATACTCAAAATGAGTACCCTACTTGATACGAGGAGATGGAAATGGCGGGAATCATCGCGGTCGGAATCAGTAGTTCGCCCAACGCACAGCGGTTGATGCGCTGGGCAAAACGCACAAGCGAGTCTCTGAAGACGGGATGGTGCGCCATACATGTCGACGATGGCTCTCTGCCGGGTAAAACCGACAAGGAAAGCCTAGAGGCCAACCTGTCGATGGCCAAATCTATGGGGGCCGAAATCCTCACAGTCGTCGGCCCCGACGTTGCAGCCGCATTCGTCGCGGCGGCCAGAGAGAAGAAGGCATCCATGCTTGTGATTGGCCGATCTGGCCTCTCGGCGTCCGGACTTTTTCCACGGCGGGCCACCATTTCGGACAAGATACTGCGCAACGCCAGGGGTCTCGATGTCGTGGTAGTGAGCGATGAAGAGGGATCAGCAGCTTCCTCTGCTATTACTTCGTTCCTGCACCTCTTCAGCGCGCCTTGGACTCAGTATGCCCTGCTCTGCAGCGTCTTTGTCCTCGTCACAGGGCTCTGCATTCTCATACAACCATTATTGGACAGAAGGAATATAGCCCTTCTCTACCTTGCAGTCGTACTCCTTCTTTCTTTGGTAGCTAGTCCAGCCCCGGTCGTCCTTCTGGCCATCGTCTCATCCCTCGCCTACAACTTCTTCTTCATTCCGCCAAAGTTCACCTTGAGCATAGCATCGCCAGAGGACATCCTGCTCTTCATCATCTATTTTCTCGTCGCTGCGGTTACGGGCTTTCTTTCGGCGGGACTCAGGTCGCGGGAGCGTATGCTCTTAAAGCGCGACAGGGCAGCCAGCTTTCTGCTCGACGCCACCAATCGACTTTCCGAGCTGACCTCAATCGAAGAGGCTGCCGTTGCCTCTTCGGAGATTGTGGACAGCAATTTCGGAACCACTTCGGCGATCTATGTCGTTCCCTGGGGAGATACCCCTGAACTCTTAGTCGGCTCCGCGGCGGGATCCTTCTGCGAGGACGACAAGGCTTTGGCCAGAGCCTGCATCGAATGGGGCGCCCCGACCGGTTCTTTCTCCAGAAAACACGAGACAGAGGTAGGCTACCACTTCGTACCCGCTCGCGCAGGAGGGCGCCCCGTCGCAGCAATCGGTTACAGGGTCCCCGTCGAAAAAACCCGCATCGAGGAGATCGACAGCCTTCTTTTGGCTCTCGGCAGAAGCCTCGCCCTTTTCATCGAGCGGGCGCGTTCCAACGAACTATCGAAGAAGGCGGCCCTCGAACTGGAATCCGAACGTCTTGCGAAAGTTCTCTTTGATTCCGTTTCCCACGAACTGAAGACCCCGCTCACCTCTATCACTGGCTCGCTGAGTGCGCTCAGGGATCAAGACCTCTTCTCTCAGCCCGCTATCAGAGCAGAACTTCTGGATGGGGCGTTACAGTCTGCAGAAAGGCTCACGCACATTGTAGACGATCTTCTCTCCATTGGAAGAATCGAGTCTGGCACACTCAAGCTGAAACGTGAGCCAGTCGAGGCTGCAGAGCTGGCGAGGTCTGCACAGGAGGCTATCTTCCCTTCTCTGTCTGGCCGAGAACTTGTGCTGAGCCTTCCAGAAGAGAGTACGGTCTACAAGGTCGATGTAGTCCTCGTGAACAGACTCGTAGTGAACCTTCTCGAAAACGCCTGTAAATACTCATACCCTGGTGCGCCCATCGAACTCGCGATTGTCGGCAAAAATGACGGTCTTTCACTGATCGTTCGCGACTCAGGGCCCGGCTTCAGCCCCGAGCGTATGCTGCATCCATTCGCTAAATTTGGACCTCGAGCCAGCAACAAACAGGGAGGACTAGGCCTGGGACTAGCCATATGCAAAGGCATCGCCGAGGCACATGGTGGAAGCATAGAAGCACGAAAAACAGAAAAAGGCTTCGAAATAGAGGTATTCCTGCCAAAATGCAGGCAAGGAGATGGCAATGCGTGCCTTAGTGATTGACGACGAACCGCGGATACGAAGGCTGCTCGCCATTGGGCTAGCCGGCAAGGGCTGGGAAACATTCGAGGCGGCCAATGGGTTTGAAGGCATCCAGGGATTCCTGTCCAATAAACCTGATGTCGTGCTTCTCGATCTCAATCTACCGGACATGGATGGGATGGAAGTGCTCACGCGGTTGCGTGCATGGAGCAGCGTTCCCGTCGTCGTTCTCTCGGTGCGCGACTCACAAGACGACATCGTTGCCCTCCTCAATGCGGGCGCCGATGACTACATCATCAAGCCCTTCTATATAAACGAGATGCTGGCTCGTGTCTCGGCGGTCTGCAGAAGGATGCTGCCCTCTGGAACGCAGGTCTATCGCATCGCCGATCTTGAAATCGACCTTGATTGCAGAAAAGTCATTAAGGGCGCGGAAGAGATTCACTTGACCGTCACTGAATTCTCGATTTTAAGTATTTTGCTCCGATATGCGGGCAAAATCGTGACCAAAGACAGATTGCTGAAAGAAGTCTGGGGTCCGAGCTGGGAAACCGAAGAAGGGAGCCTGCGCGTGCATATCCTCGCCCTTCGCCGCAAACTAGAATCAGATCCACAGCATCCCTCGATCATTCTGACAGAGCCCGGCGTGGGGTATAGGATAGCGCTGCCGTAACTCAAAGTCGAAATACGAGTCAAACATCCAAGAATATATCCCAACATAGTACGCGCTGGCGTGGAGTGGAAGCATCGAGAATGATAGGTACTGTCGGTCAAATTAGTTTTTTAAAAAGCTTCAAAGCGACAACAATTTATAATAAAATAACTATATAAATAATTTTGTATATTAACCAAAGAAAAACAAAAGAAAATAAAAATAAAAATATGAAAATTTTAGCTTGACAAATGAAAAGAATGGCAATAATAATAGAAACATCAGTCTTATCCAAGGAGGAAGGTAGTCATGAGAAAGCTCTCGAAAGTCATCACAATTTTTGTGATGGTCTTTTTATCAGTGGCTCTATCATTTGCGCAGGGGTCAGGCGATAAACTGGGCGATCAGTCCAAGCTTATCAAAACACTCAACAAGCCACTGACGTTTGTCTTTATTCCCAAGGTCATTCACCCATGGTACGATGTCGTCAAGGAAGGTGCCCTAGCAGCCGCTGAGGAATTCAAAAAGATGGGGATTACCGTCAACATCAAATTTGATGCCCCTACCAACGCAGACATCAGCGAACAAATGAAAAAAATCGAAGCCAACATTAGCGCTCGGCCTGATGGATTGGCAATTGCAGCGCTTGATCCAGCAACGAATACGCGGCTGATAAATGATGCAATCAAGGCCAAGCTTAATGTGATAACTTTTGACACGGATGCACCGAACAGCAATAGGCCTTTGTATGTAGGGCACAGCAAAGACTTTCAAGATGGTTATGATCTTGGAGAATATCTCGCAAAATTGATAAATTATAAAGGCAAGGTTGGCATCTTAAGTGGCTCTTTGACTGCCCCTAACCATGTTGGCAGAGTGAAAGGCTTTAAAGAAGCTATTGCAAAATATCCCGGTATATCTATCGTATTTGATCGGCCAGACAATGATGATCTTCAAAAAGCGGTTGAGTTGACTGAAAATGCACTTCAGGCAAACAGTGATCTCGTAGGAATTTTTGGATGCAACGCCTCTAATCCCATAGGGGCCGCACGTGCGGTGAAGGCTGCCGGCAAAACGGGGAAGGTCCACATTGTTGGTATGGATGACCTTCCTGAGACTCTTCAACTCATAAAAGAAGGCGTCATTGACGCGACAAAAGCGCAACGCCAATGGGAAATCGGCTATTGGGCAGTAAAATACCTCGTTGCGATGAACCAAAACCACACCATTCCCGCCGTACATGAAACTGGTTCCCGCTTGATCACAAAAAATGATTTATAGAATAGACTTAATGTAGATAATAATTAGGGTTGTCCAAGAATTATTCTTGGACAACCCTATTTTCCATGTTGTCAAAATAAATGGCCGTATCAGGCCCTTTATTATAGTGAGAGTGTAATGAAATCATCATATATTTTTGAAGTTAAAAATATCACAAAGGAATTCCCGGGTGTCAGGGCGTTGGACAATGTAACCCTGTATATCAGACCAGGAGAAATTCATTCCATAATCGGAGAAAACGGTGCCGGTAAAAGCACTTTGATGAATATCATATATGGCATTTTACAGCCAACCTCAGGGGAATTATTTTTTAATGGAGAAAAAATAACAATTGATTCACCCAAAAAGGCCCAGAAACTGGGCATCGGCTTTATGCCCCAAGAATTAAATCTCGTTCCGCAGCTGAGCGTAGAAGAAAATATTCTTTTAGGCCATTATCCATTACGTAGAAAAGTCTTTCTTGACAAAAAAGAACAAAGGAGAATCGTATCTGATCTTTTGGCGCGCATTGATCCTCATATCAAGGCAGATACCATTGTAAGGGATCTTTCAGCAGCGCACAAACAGTTGGTTCAGCTTGCGCGTGCCATACTGTTCGACACAAAAATATTGATTCTAGATGAGCCTACTTCGAGTCTTACATCCGATGAAATCGAGCATCTGTTCGACATTATTGAATCATTTCGCAAGGCTGGGAATTCGGTGATTTATATTTCTCACAAGCTCAATGAAGTTCAAAGGTTGTCGGATACAATTACTGTTCTACGAGATGGCCATAATGTAGCGACGCTAGACCCCAAAACGGCAACCGTCGAAGACATGATCAGCAACATGATAGGTCGAAAAGCTGAATATAAAAATGAAAAGAGAGACTACAGTTATAAAGATAAAAAAGTTGTTTTGTCGGTGAAAGATTTCTCAAGAAAGAAAGAATTCCAAAAGATCAATTTTGACTTGTATGAAGGGGAGATTTTAGGCATAGCAGGTCTCGTAGGTTCCGGAAGAACGGAATTGGCCAAGGCTATATATGGATATACCGTTCCGGATTCTGGCACTCTGCTTGTAGAAGGCAAAAAAACAATCAATAAACATCCTCAAGAGGCAATAAAAAAATATTTGGCGTATGTTCCTGAGGAACGACGACAAGAAGGTATATTCCCCATCCTCACAGTTACAGAAAATATTGCATTGCCTTCTTTAAATAAATTTTGCAAATATCAAATAATCAATAAAAAATCTCTGAGAAAAGTTATCGATGAATATATTTCAAAATTAAAAATAAAAGTGCAATCGCAAGATGAGAAAATTGCACATTTGTCCGGGGGGAACCAACAAAAGGCCATTTTAAGCAGATGGCTTTTATCCGGAAGTAGAATCTTGATCCTGGATGAACCAACGCGAGGCATTGATGTCAATGCAAAAGCGGAAATTCATGACTTGTTGCGTACATTAGCAGCGTCGGGTTTGTCCATTATCGTCATCAGTTCTGAGATGGAAGAGATACTGAGCTTGTCAGATAGAATAATTGTGATGAATGAAGGGGAAATTAAAGGAGAACTTCTTGCGTCCTCCGCTTCTCAGGAGAATATTCTCAAACTAGCTTTTAAGCATTGAAAGGAAATTCCATGAAGAAATTCATAAAAACAAAAGAAATGAGCATGTTTATTGCTTTGGCGATACTGTGCTTAATCATGACTGTCTCGACTTCGACTTTTATGACTCCATACAATATTGGAATTATCGCAAGACAAATTTCTTTTATTGCAATCGTAGCTATTGGCCAGACAATTGTTCTTTTGACTGGAGGAATAGATCTTTCAGTAGGTTCAATAGCAGGCCTGTCTGGAATTCTCTGTTCCCTCTTAATGACGAAAATGCATGTGGATACTCTTTCAATAATCTTTATTTCACTCGTCCTTGGAATAATTTTGGGCTGCGTGAATGGCATATTAATAGGGCGTCTGAAGTTAAATGCTTTTATTGTAACCCTTGCTATGGGAGAAATTTATGGCGGACTAATACTCGTTATCACAAGAGGATATCCTATCCTCGATTTGCCGGAGAGCTTTGCATTTCTAGGTCAAGGAATGATTGGTCTGGTACCTGTACCAGTGATATTCATGTTAGTCATTACTGTTGTCATTGCATACATCCTCGAAAACACGCCATTTGGCAGGAATATTTATGCCGTTGGCGGAAATAGTGTAGCAGCAAAGCTGGCTGGCATTAAAGTTGAAAATGTCACTCTCTATGTATATATGCTCTCTGGCATGTTTGCATCATTTTCTGGCTTATTGCTGACGAGCAGAATGAATGCTGGACAACCAACTATAGGTTCTTCGTGGGTTATGCCGAGCGTAACTGCAGCTATTATTGGCGGCACATCATTGTCCGGTGGCGAAGGGACCATCATTGGGACCATCATCGGTGCAGCCTTTATGGGCGTTTTAGCCAACGGCATTGTGTTGCTGAACATCTCTTCTTATTGGGAAAGAGTCATTACCGGTGCTGTTGTGATCATTGCAGTTGTCATAGATTTGCTTCGAAAGATCAGAAGCCAAAAGGAATAAGATATCGAAATATATTGATTGGTACCCGATTAATTGGTACTATCATACCAAGATTAAGTATGAGACAGCATGAAATGTTAGGCAATGAACGCAGGAAAAAGATACTCGAACTGCTGCAAGAAGATGGAAGTGCGCGCGTAAAAGAATTGAGCATATTATTCAAGGTCTCAGAACCTACGATTCGTCAGGATTTAGAAAAGCTCGAACAAGAAGGATATATTGTCCGGGAGCATGGGGGTGCTTTTCTCACCACCGTATCCAAACAAGTCGGGACGCTATCGCTTCAACATATGGAAAACCTCGACAAAAAAAAGATAATAGCAAAGAAAGCCGCAAGTTTTATCGTTCCGGGCAATAGAATAATTCTGGATTCCGGCTCGACTATTACCGAGCTCGCAAAATGCATCACTCATATTCAGAATATTACCGTTATTACAAATGCTCTCAATATTGCTCTCATAATGGGCACAAACCCGACCTGTGATCTTATGGTTACAGGCGGCGAATTCAAAGCTCCAACCTTGTCGCTTACAGGGGAAAAGGCAGCGTTTTTCTTCAGAAATATATATGTAGATAAATTGTTCTTAGCAACAGGTGGTATTTCTCCTGCATTGGATCTGACCTATCCAAGCTTCAGTGATCTTATCGTCAAAAATTCCATGATCGAAGTCTCAAAAGAGATATACCTGCTTGCCGATTCAACTAAATTTGGAAGGACCTCTTTCGCATCTCTGGGGTCAATCAAGCGTGTTCAATATTTAATTACAGATGACAACATCGATGCAGAAATCGCCCGCCGCATCAGCGAAATGGGTGTAAAAATCATTATTGCTTGATTTTTTGCATTTTATTTTCGAATATGCTCGAATCCTTTTGACAATTTTGTTTTATTTGCTATAATAGTTCTATCTTGAACTCTGCATACTCACATTGAAAGGAGGACATTTTGTATTCAGTAGAACAATTAAAATATATTTCCACCGATATCCGAAAGAAAATAATCGAAATAGCTCATTCTGCGAAAGGTGGGCATATCGGTGGTTCACTTTCCTCAGTCGATATCCTTGTAGCGCTGTATTTTAACATAATGAAGCATGATCCTTCAGATCCATCGCGACTAGATCGAGATCGCTTTATAATGAGTAAAGGGCATAGTGTCGAAGGGTTATATTGTGTCCTTGCCAAGGCTGGTTATTTCCCAGAAGCAATGTTATCAGAATATGGGAAATTCAACACCATTTTTTATGGTCACCCGACGCTAAAAGTGCCTGGAGTCGAAATGCCCACCGGTTCTCTTGGCCACGGGCTGTCCATCGCTGTGGGCATGGCTCTAGGTGCAAAACGAGACAAAGCCACAAATCGAATATTCGTGTTGATGGGTGATGGTGAACAAGCTGAAGGCAGCATTTGGGAAGCAGCAATGGCTGCTTCCCACTATAAGCTCGACAATCTCGTAGCGATCATTGACAACAATAATCTCCAGATATCTGGGCATATAGACTCTGTAATGCGTTTATCTTCATTGAGGCAAAAGTATGAGGCTTTTGGTTGGAACGTCGTTGAAATAGACGGGCACGATTTTCATCAACTTACAGAAGCATTAAACACAACACCATGGAAAGCAGGAATGCCTAATCTAATCATTGCCCATACAATCAAGGGACGCGGTGTCTCCTTTATGGAAAATTCTGCTTCTTGGCATCATAAGGTCTTAACTGAGGAAGATTTTGAACGCGCAATGGACGAACTCAATCATTCAGAAAAGGAGGCAATATGACGCCGTCCAAAATCAGCTGTCGTCAATCATTCTCCAGAGCATTATGCAATATCGCACAAAAAAATAAGAATATTTATGTCATTACTTCGGATTCAAAAGGTTCTGCGACTTTAGAAAATTTCGAAAAAGCCTACCCTGATCAATTTGTCGAAGTTGGCATTGCAGAGCAAGATGCGATTGGCATTGGAGCTGGCCTGGCAAAAACAGGGAAACGGGTCTTTGTGTGCGGACCGGCGAGCTTTTATTCTTCGCGCTGCCTCGATCAAGTGAAGGTTGATGTTGCATATGCACATTCTGATGTCAAAATAATTGGTATTTCTGGCGGTGTAAGCTATGGAGCCCTTGGCAGTACCCACCATTCTCTCCATGATATTGCAGTGATGAGAACTCTGCCCGGTCTCGCCATATATCTTCCCTGCGACAATTATCAGACGACCGCAATTACAGAACTTCTCGCCAATTATTCCGGACCAGCCTATATGCGCATGGGAAGAAATCCTGTTGCCGATGTGTATACAGAAGCATCGGGTGTTGTCTTCATGCCAGGGAAAGCGAATAAGCTCCATGAAGGCAATGATTGCACCATTATTGCTGCAGGCGAAATGGTCCAGCCATCCCTCGGCGCCGCAATGTTACTTGAGAAGGAAGGCATACGGGTCCGCGTGCTGGATTTTTGGTCCATTAAGCCCTTGGATGCAGACGCAATTGTATCCGCCGCGCGAGAAACGGGCTTAATCATTACAGTTGAGGAGCATAGTATATTTGGAGGTCTTGGAGCGGCCGTCTCTGAAGTAGTGGTACAGACTGTCCCTGTCCCTATGAAAATTTTAGGATTGCCTGATGAATGGGCACCATCCGGCTCTTCGCGTGAGTTATTTGAGTATTATGGATTTACTGCAGAGAAAATATCAGATCAAATTCGTTCCTTAATGAAATGTAAACAAAGAAAATAAGGGAATAGAGAATGGAAGATAGCTATCTGCTCGCTGTAGACCAAAGCACTCAAGCCACCAAAGCGCTCCTTTTTGATTGCTTTGGCAGACCGATTCACCGTGTGACTAAGTTACACAGACAAATATACCCATCTCAAGGCCTTGTCGAGCACGACCCACTGGAAATTCTGGAAAATACAAAGGCTGCTATCTACGAAGTAATCTATGAAGCTCGCATTCCACTCTCCAGAGTTGTCTCTCTCTCCATTACCAATCAGAGGGAAACCATTCTCGCATGGGACAAGGATACGGGCTTGCCTGTATACAATGCACTTGTATGGCAGGATGAGCGGGGAATGGAGCTATGCGATATCTATTCAAAAGAAGGGCTTGAGGGTCTGATCAGAAAAAAAACCGGTCTGAGGCTTGATCCGTATTTTTCGGCGAGCAAGTTGGCGTGGATAGTCAAAAATTCAGATGGCGCAAAAAATGCATTGAAAAATAGCAGATTAATGGCAGGGACAATCGACACATGGCTCATCTGGAATCTTACAAACCATGCCGTATTTGCAACCGATTATTCGAACGCAAGCCGTACAATGCTGTTCAACATAAAAACACTTGACTGGGATGAGGAGTTGGTCAGCGCATTCGGCCTTTCGGGCATTCTGCTTCCTGAACCACGTTCGTCTGATGCTTGTTTTGGAGATGCTCAATTGCCTGGTTTTGACAGGAGACTTCCCATCGTTGGAGTAATGGGCGATTCCCATGCGGCTCTTTTCGGTCATAATGGATGGAGTCCAGGAGATATAAAAGCAACATACGGAACCGGCTCATCGATAATGATGAATATTGGACCAGTGCCTAATATGTCCAAGAACGATCTGGTCGTCTCCATTGGCTGGGGTTTTCAGAAGACAATCTCATATGTTTTAGAAGGAAACATTCATTCAACAGGCTATACGCTCCGGTGGCTCAGAGATAATTTAGGCCTATTTTCTTCTTATGATGAGGCAGAACACCTTGCAAAAGAAGTTCCTGACAATGAGGGAGTATACCTCGTCCCCGCTTTTTCTGGTCTTGGGGCCCCTTATTGGGAACACCGTATACGGGCAATTATCACGGGGTTCTCTTACAAGAGCGACAAACGACATGTGATACGAGCTGGGCTTGAGTCTATTGCTTTTCAAATTAGAGACCTCGTCGTTCATATGAGTGCTGCAAGTTCTCTCCCCATTCACATGCTACATGTCGATGGTGGCCCTACTCGTAACGCATTTTTGATGCAATTTCAGGCAGATATACTTGGCATCCCTGTCGTTGTACCTGCAATAGAAGAGCTCTCCGCGTTTGGAGTTGCATACATGGGAGGAATTTCGTGTGCAGTATTGCCAAATCCACAAGAAAAGGCTGCTATAAAAATTGAAACAAAACAATATTCACCGACGATGGAAAAATCAAAACGGCAGTCGTTGATTGAAGGGTGGACATCCGCGGTTCTTCAGACAATCTCTCGAAAGGTTGATCAAACCAAGGGACTATAAAATGGCCCCATCCCCCTACATCCACTTCTTCACCTTGAAATAGATGAGCTCTGCGATCACGACTACGGCCATGAGCCCAAGGGCGGCAGGATAGCCCCAAGGCGCCTCGAGTTCCGGCATGTGCGCAAAGTTCATGCCGTAGACGCCGGCGATGAACGTAATCGGTATGAAGATGGCCGACAGAATCGTGAGAACCTTCATGATCCGCGACATGTTCGTGTTCACTTCGCTGAGATGGAGTTCGATGATCGAGGCCGTATGTTCGCGGTAGGATTCGAGCGCCTCGATCGCCTGGACCGTGTTTTCGTACAGATCGCGGAGGTACGGTGAAAGAGAAGCATCCATCTGGATCGAGTCGCTGCGGGCGAGCGCACCTATGGAATCCCGCACAGGCCAGACCACGCGGCGCATCCTTCCGAGCTCCCGCTTGAGTTCTTGAACACCGTGAAGGAGGGCCCCATCGTCTTCGGCACCCGAGGCGGCCTCGAAGCTCTCGAGCCGGTCGCCCAACCGCTCGAGCACGATGAAGTAATTATCGACGATATTGTCCACGAGGGCATAGAGGAGGTAGTCGGCCCCTTGTTTGCGGAGCTTGCCCGCCCCTGCCATGATCCTGTCTCGCACTCCCTTGAAAGAGTCCCCGGGTCTTTCCTGGAATGAGATGAGAATCTTGCCTTTGAGTATGAAACTCACCTGCTCGTACTCGATCGAGCCGTCTTCGTGCATCGTGAGCATCTTGGTTATGAGGAAAAGGTAGTCGTCGAAATTTTCGAGTTTCGGCCTGTGTTCGGTGTTGAGGATGTCCTCGATCACCAGCGGATGGATGCCGAGCATGGCGCAGAGTTTCTCCACCGCCCCGCCCGAAAGCCCGTTGATATTGATCCAGTTCACCACATCGAGGTCGATGAGCGCCAAAAGCTCGCTGATGTCTTCGGGAATGCGCATGACGGCGGACTTTTCATCATAAGAATAGAGAGAATAGGTGGCCAGCGTCGGCTCGACATCGCCTATGTAGCGGGCCGAACCCGGTGGAAGCCCCGCAGTCTCGACCGAAACCCCGGAGAACGGCAGCCTCGAGACTCTCCGCGGCCGTTTGAGTCCCTCCACGCCATGAGACCGTTCGTCCTGGGAGTCCGCCTCGTCTCGCCCCTTTTTTCTCAACGTCAGCTTCATAATCCGAAGACTAGCCTTTCGGACGTGAGAATACAAGTCCTGTGCCGGACGATACATAATACATCGTGCAGCTCCTCGCCATCGCACCGAAACCGTATTTTTTTACATTTTTTGTAAAATTTGACCTTGAAGCATCCTCCGAGCAATGATATTCTTCAAAATTGCTATTCTATAAAAATAGCACTATATCTTATCGTCAATCGAGGAGGGGAATCGGTCACATGAGAAAGAGAAGCCTTAACATCATCACGCTTCTGATGCTGTTGCCGCTGATGATGGTGGCGTGCACCAACGCTCCGAAATCATCCACGACATCCGGCATCTACATACCGGGGACCTATACGGCCTCCGCCCAAGGGTTCGGCGGCGAAGTCGAAGTGACGGTCACCGTCGATGCCCAGAAGATTACGGCCGTGAAGATCGTCGGCGACAAGGAAACGCCGTCGCTCGGTGGAAGGGCCGTCGCGGAGCTTCCGCAAAAGATCGTCGCGGCCAATGGCAAGGTAGATGGCATATCGGGCGCCACGATAACATCCACCGCCATTGCCGAAGCGCTTGAAGCCGCCCTGAAACAGGCGCGCGGCGAAGGCACGAAGGCTGCTTCCATCGCGTTCAAGCCCGGCTCCTACGTCGGAACGGCGAAGGGTTACAATGGCGATGTATCCCTGAAAGTGACCTTCTCTGAAAACGCCATCACCGACATCGAGGTCGTTCAATCGAAGGAAACCGAGCACGTGGGAACGTCGGCGTACCCGATACTCTTCAAGGATATCAAGGAGTACACTTCCACTGGTGTGGACTCGGTATCCGGCGCGACATTCACGAGCCGCGCGGTGCTCGGGGCTGTTGAGGACGCCGCAAAACAGGCCGGCTGCGATGTCGCGGCCCTGCGCAAAGGCGCAAAGCCCTTCGTGCTCACTCCCGGCAAGAAAATCACCGAAACGTATGACGTAGTCATCGTCGGCGCCGGTGGCGCGGGCATGGCGGCGGCAGCGCAGGCGGCCCAGGACGGAGCCTCCGTGCTCGTCATTGAAAAAGAGGCAGAGATGGGCGGTAACACCCTGGTGTCGGGAGGCGCCTTCCAGGCCTGCCAGCCCTCCATGGTCTGGGACCCCAAGGACCCGGAGGCAACCACCGGGATCTACGAACCCACTGGCGAAGTCGTCCCCAAGGTCAAGAGCGATGTCGGGCGCCTCGCGACTCTCAAGACCATCCTGAACTGGAGCGAAAAGCCCTTCGACGAGACGGTCAAGGATAAGAACGCCATCAAGAGCGTGGACGATTATAATCTTCCGGCGCGCGGCGTTCACCCGGAGTATCTGCCCACCCTGCTCACGCTGAAGAGCCAGATCAGGGAATACCTTGCCTACGCGGACAAACATCTCAAGGCCGGCCAGAAAGAAACCGATCTGACCGTATTCAGCACTCCCGAGCTCCACATTTTCCAGACATACTACGGCGGCATTCGACTGAACAAGACGAAAGACAAGTGGATATACGGCGATTTCAAGTTGGTCGATCAGATATGCAGGCAGGCTTACAACATCAGGCCGTGGCTGGAGAAACAGGGTGCTAAGATCGCCAACGCACAGACCACACTGATCGGCTGTCTCTGGCAGCGCATCAACCCGGTCGTGGGCGGCAAGGTGGACAACGTAACCTATGACGGCAAGTGGGGCGCCTACTTTAAGGTCATGGAAAACACGCTGCTCAAGGCCAATCCTAAAAACAAGATCATGTACCGCACCACCGCCAAGTCTCTGATCACAAAGAATGGCCGAGTGACTGGCGTCAAGGCGGTCCAGTACGACGGAACCGACGTTGAGGTCACCGCCAAGAAGGGCGTCATTCTCGCCACGGGCGGCTATGCGGCGAACATCAAGATGGTCATCGACACCAACGAATACTGGAGCTCCGACGACCTCACCGCTTCCATCAAGACAACGAACCGCAACCTTGCTCAGGGCGAAGGGATCATCATGGGCCAGGCTGTCGGCGCTGCGGTGACGGGCATGGGATGGACGCAGCTCATGCCGCTCGGATGGGTCGACAACGGCAACCTCGCCGGAGGAACTGGAGAGACTGTCATTTACATAAGCCCTGCAGGGACCCCTAACGCAGGCAAGCGCTATGTGGACGAATCCGCCGAACGCGACGTGCTCAGCCAAGCGGCCTTTGACTACGGTGGGCCCGGCGGCCAGTACATCGAACTCAGCAATCCGAGTAACTTTATGGCAGCCCCCAGTGCGTCGGGTGCACCGACCACGGCCACCAATGTGCCGGGAAGGATCTTCGTCGGTACGCTGGACGAGGTCGCCGATCTGCTCAAGATCGATGCCGCGGTGCTCAAAAAGACCATCACCGAGTATGATGCCTACATCATCGGCGCAACCGACAAACCGCCGGTACCTGCAAAAGCGGCCTACCGCGGCACCATCGGCAGCTGCCAACAGGACGCCAACAAGAACTACATCATAAGCACTTACAAGATCGACAAGATCATGGTCCGCTTCTTGGCTCCGTCCACTCACCACACGATGGGTGGACTTGTGGTGGATACGAGTCGCCACGTGCTGGACACCAAGGGCAAGGTGATCCCCGGCCTATATGCCGCAGGTGAGGTGACGGGCGGCTTCTTTGCCGGCAACCGCCTCGGCGGTAACGCTGTGATGGAGATCATCGTCTCTGGCCGCATCGCCGGCAGCGCTGCAGCCAAGGGAGAGTAACGGCGTTTTACATGTCTGCGAGCCCCCCGTGAGGGGGCTTTTTTTTTTCGAGTCGGGGAGCGGAGCCGTGTCACTTTTTCTGGAAACCTTCGCCCTGCGGCACCGCAACACTCTCATATCAATGTATGACGCCTTTTTTAATTATCAAGCATCCGTAGGCGGCCGGCTCTGTCGTCGCCACAATCGCATAGGCCTGCCTGGCCCTCTCATAGAATTCGAACCTCTCGATCGATGTCACGGCTTGGTCCCCGCGCGGATCGTGGTTGCGCACCACTTGCCGTATTCTTTCCTGTATTTCCGGAACCGTCGGGTCTCCCTTCACCACCTGCATCAGTGATACGGGTTTCTCGACGAAGGTGTCGAGGGGAAAAAGACTCAAAATGGCGTCCAGCAGTTCGGGCACGCCGTGGCCGTCGGCCCTGACGAGCCTTTTGGCATTGCTTGCAGCCGGAAAGTTCGAGTCCCCAATGACGAGATCGTCTCCATGGCCCATCTCATCCAGAATTTTAAGCAGTTCCGGCGAAATAATGGCAGGAATTCCTTTCAGCATATCTTCCTCTCCTCCTCAACAAAGCATTTGCTCAGGTAACGTAGAAGTATAGCATACCAATGCAAAAACCAATGCGAAACATTGCTTGATCATATGTTCCCAACACACCGCTGGCATGCGGCCTCGGATTTCGGTACAATGCGCTGCAACACAAGGGGAGGAATGACGTTATGCAGAAGAAGGCGTTGCGCGCGGACGGTATGCTGCTTTTGACCTCGATCGTATGGGGCTTTGCGTTCGTGGCGCAGCGGGTTGGAATGGAACACATCGGCCCGTTTGCCTTCAATGGGATACGGTTTGCGCTGGGCAGTCTGAGTCTTCTGCCGCTCATTCGGATTTTGGGAAGGCGCAGTCGACAGATGGCGCAGACCGGCGCGCCTGCGTCGGAGGCCTCCGGGCCTGTAGCCTCCGCGCAGGGGAGGTGTCGGCGGCCTCTTTTGGTAGGGTCGCTCGCCGCGGGCGCGGTGTTGTTCGTGGCGGCTTCGCTGCAGCAGATTGGTATTCAGTATACCACCGCAGGCAAGGCGGGGTTCTTGACGGGGCTGTACGTGGTGCTTGTGCCGATTGCCGGCATTGCGTTTGGGCATAAAACGGGGCTTCCGACGTGGCTCGGTGCGGTGTTGGCGGCAGCGGGGATGTATGCGCTCAGTGCGCCGGACAATTTAGGCAAAGTGAATCCTGGTGACGTGCTGGTCATCATCGGCGCATTTTTCTGGACTGCGCATGTACTCATCATCGACCACTTTTCGCGCAGGCTAGAACCGGTGACGCTCGCCTCGGCGCAGTTCGCCTGGTGCGCGCTGTTTTCGCTGGTGGCGGCCGTCATTTCTGAGCCGCTGTCGTTCGAGGCGATAAAGTTGGCCGCGGCGCCGATTCTCTATGGCGGGCTTGTGTCCGTCGGTGTCGGGTACACCTTGCAGGTGGTGGCGCAGCGGGACGCGCCGCCGGCGCACGCTTCGATTCTCATGAGTTTAGAAGGAGCCTTTGCGACGATCGGTGGCATTCTTCTTTTGGCCGAACCGGTGGAACTGCGCAGCATCGTCGGATCCCTTCTTATGCTGACCGGCATGATCGCCACGCAGTGGGACGTGATTGTCAGAGGAAAGGCTGTATAAAAATAGAAGCGGCGCCGCCGGCACCTGTCACGCGCTTATCTGCAATCGGCTCTCCAAAGGCACTGTGTCTGTCCGCACACCGAAGCC
This sequence comes from Spirochaetia bacterium, assembly GCA_029975555.1. Classification (GTDB taxonomy): domain Bacteria; phylum Spirochaetota; class Spirochaetia; order Treponematales; family Rectinemataceae; genus Rectinema. Next base: position 64,050 of record JARKOY010000175.1, read on the forward strand.
TTTCTCTTCCTTATTCTTTTTCGAATCCATGATGAGAAAACCTGAGGGCTGCCGCATTCTCGGTGACCGTGCGCACGAGGGATTCACCCGCGCCTTCGGGTAGTTCGGCGTGTATTTCCAGGGTCACGGAGACGCGCGCGCCTTTCTGCACGAGAAGGTGCGCGATGACCTCCTCGGCGATCTTGCCCGCGTCGCGGCCGACGCGCTCGGGGTCGAGCTTGACGGTGCCGTGGAAGCGCCTGGGGAGGGGCGCCTCGGTGGGCACCTGTGTGGTAGGCCAAGACCCCTCCGCGACGCTGATGGGGCCAGCGCCGGATTGTGAAGTGCCCTGGTTTTGTGCCTCGGTCACGGTGCGCCCCTCAGCAGACGCCGCCACAGCTGCCTGCGCATCACGATCCATCTGCGCCCGCGCGACCTGAGGCTTTACGAGGAGCCCCGTGCTCGCTTCATCGATGGCCTGGATGCGCTGGCCGCCGCGCAGCCCTACGAAACGCTGCGCCACGTCGTCCCAGGAGTCGGCCCAAGCAAAGATCTCCTGCTCCCACGTGAGCTGTGAGACACCATCCTCGATGCAGCGCAGCAGCACCTCAGGGGAAAGCAGGCGCGGCAGGTACACGTACTGCGCAAAATCGTCGACCAGCTGCCTGACGCTCACCGAATCGCCGCGCCAGAGCGGAATTCGATCAAGCTCCATCCGCAGGCGAGAGGCTGCCAGCGCAGGAATCAGCAATTCTTCGCTGCGCAGCTTTTTGAAGGCGCGAACCGCGAGCGGATCCTGCCCGCCCAGCTTGAGTGGTTCAAATTCGACGGTGGCACTTGGCGTGTGCTGTACCGGCACCAGGAGCCACTGGAAGGTCTCCGGAATCCGCGCGGTCACCGTAGAGTCTGCCGCTTGCCGCTGCTGCTCGGCCTGGTTCCCCTGATACGGCGACAGATTGAGGCTTTCCTTTTCTTTTACGATCGACTGCCAGGCCAAAAAGTGGCGGACTGCCTCATCCAGGTCCTGAAGACGCGTCTTGTCGGCCGCGAGGAACACGAGGGTATTGCGGTACATGCGGGGTGCAGTTCCGCGCCACTCCAGAATCGTGCGTGCCGCCTCGGCCGCCGCGCTCCTTGACTCCTTCGAGTACGGCGCATCGATGCCGAGCACCACAAGGCGCGCCTCACGCTCGTCGGGAACATCCTGGCTGCTGCGCGGAAAGGCATGAATGCGTCTGAACATGCTGTTCTCGCGCAGGTCTGCGCGTACACGGTTTTCTATTTCTTGGGTAACCGCATCGGGGTTGCGGAGCAGCTGTTCCGCGCGGTCCTCGGCCAGCTTGGTCACGGTGGGCTGGGTGGAATACCAGAAGCGGTTCCCATCCTGAAACAAGTAGGTCGCCGCGCTCGCCAGCCTGCGGAGCGCATCGCCGAACACGGCGGGGTTCTCGCCCGGCATGACGCTCCCCAGCTTGATGCGCCGGTCATCGAGGCCGTGGTGCGCCGCATCGCTCGTAGGAGCCGAGCCGAGGAAAATCGTGCGCGCCACCCGCCGGGTTGCCGCGAACTTGCCGAGGTTGGCAACCTCGGCATCGATCTTGAGCGGCAGCGAATCGGGGCCGTCCACGTCCTTTTCGATGATAGGCGCCCAGTTGTCGGAGAGGTAGCGCGTCATCTCGGACTGAACACGCGGATCGTCGATGGGGATGTTCGCCGGCATGATGAGCGGGTTGCGGTCGCCTTTTTCCCACAGACTGTGGATGACCGCCGCCATGAGGCGCAGCACGCCGCGGGTCCGCTGGAACTTGAGGAGGGTCGACCAGTCGCCGTAGAGCCTGTCGAAGACTTCAGGGTGAATGGGGTACGCCGCCTTGATGCGCTTTTCGTACTCGATGCTCGCACAGTCGGATGGAAATTCCTGCTGCTGCGACTCGTAGAGCTCGGCAAAGGCCCGGGCCACGGTATCGCGGTCCGTGTAGTGCGACGCGTCGCCCAGCGGCTCGAACAGCCTGCGGCGCACGATCTCGAAGCCCTCTTCTGCGCTCGCTGGCCGCCACGATGATTCCACCCGGCCCACCACGTTGCGCAGTCGCACCAACGCCTCGCGCCCGCGCTCGCCGCCTACCTCGGCATCGTCGGCGAGGGTGTGGGGCGAGCCTGTGTCGTCCGATGCCGGCAGGCTTATGACGAGCAGGCAGTTGCGGGCCAGTTTGGCAGATTCTGTGAGCGCCTGGGCGAAACTGAAGTGCGTCTCGAAGTCGCCTGCGGGGAGGTCGCGGTTGGCGTGCAGCTGGCGCGCGTAGGCGATCCATTCGTCGATGAGCACTAGGCAGGGCCCATATTCGTTGAACAGCACGCGGAGCGCGTCTCCCGGGCTCGTCGCGTTGCGGTCATCCTGGGCGATTCGCTCGTAGGCTTCGCGGCCCCCCAGCTGCCACGCGAGCTCGCCCCAGAGCGTGCGCACCTCGGTTCCGTCCGGCTTGATGTCCGGCCTTCCCGGCGAGATGCGATTGCCCACCAGCACCACTCTGCGGGCGCGTGGCAGCTCTGTTACACCAGCCGTGCGCGCCACTTCCTCGATGCCCGGCAACTCGGCCGGGCTTACGCCGGACACAAGGTGGTACAGGGCGAGCATGGAGTGGGTCTTGCCGCCGCCGAAATTCGTCTGGAGCTGGACGACGGGGTCGCCGCCCTTGCCGTTCAGCCTTTTAATGGCATTGATGAGCAAGCCTTTGAGGCTCTCGGTCAGGTAGGTCCGGCGGAAAAATTCCACAGGATGCTGATATTCCGAACTACCTTCGCCCTTGTAGACCTGCCAGAGGTCCGCCGCAAACTCGGCCTGCTGGTACTTGCCGCTGGCGACATCACGGTGGGGAGTAATGACCTCCCGCCACGGCTTGAGCGTGCCGGTTGCGGCGCTCTCGATGGTCGAGCGCGTGCTCTTGCGGCGCTCATTGCGCACCTGCTCGTCGTAGCGAATGCGCAACAGTTCGCCTTTCTGTCGCTCGATTTCCTCGACTTCAGGCGCAGAGATCGCAGAGAGCAGACGCAAGGCGGAATCGAGCACCCGGTACGCATCCTCGGTGGAAAAGGCCTGCTGGTGCGCCCATGCATTGCGATGCTCGCGCAGTTCCCCCACCAGACTGCGCCCCGCGTTTCCGAGCGTGCGGCCGTACACTTCGTTCCACCGAAACCACATGAAGTTCAAGAGCGCGGCGATGTCCCACTGCGCGACAGACTTGCCGGTGAGCATCCGATCGCCCTCGGCAAACTCATTGATCGAGCGCTGCGCCTCTGCATCCCCCAGCCTGCTGCGCACCTCGCGCTCCACAAAGGGCGCGAGCCCTGCCTTCAAAAGCTCCATCGCCTTGCCGACTCGTTCATGGTTGGTCAGTGCCATAGTTGGGTCCTTTGCATCATGAATGTTCTCTCTCTGCATTCATTTCATTTTGAATCATTCTCAATGCTGATAGAATTTCCGAAAATGATGGCGCATTACCCACAATCATTTCCTTTTGTAGTGTATCATAATCAGATCGCCAGAAATCAATCCTCTCATCACGCGGAATCAGTACAAACCTGCCTGGTTTCATAGTATCGTAATCCAGCCATGGGTAATGGAAATATGTCTTTCTGTTTACGATGACTCGAGAAAGCAAGGCTCTGTCGGTTATGGCTTTTTTGCCAATTTCTGCAATATGCAGGCAATACAGGTCATAGAGATGGCGTGACATTCGAGATTTAATCTGCTTATCGAGGGGGCGAAGGTTTTCTTCATGGATGAGACAGGCTTTTTCAAGAAATGTGCGTGCTGGATCGAGTGTTCTTACAGAAAAATCATACGCCCAGGGTCTGTCTCGGAATACTTCGAAAACCATCGATCTGATATTCTTTTCGTATGTCGGCTCATCTCCTGAGCGAGCTCCCATTTCAATTTTTACCTGAGGAGCAATATAGGAACTGGAAATCGAGGGAAACAGAGTCTCATACGACACAAGTACCGTTTGTCTGTCCTGATCATGCGGGTCGAGCGCTATCTCACAACGGGAATTGCTCACGAACGTTTCGAGGTATTGCTGGAGTGAAGGAACAATGCGTTGTTCGATAAAGTCAGAACAGAATTTTTTAAGTGCATCGACGAGCCTTTTCTGAGCGCTGCGACTCTGTGCTATTTCTGGATCGCGACTCCCCGTGAAACCTAAATACCTGCGATCTACAACAATATCGATGTCTTCAGAAAATCGCTTGATAAGCCCGAAGGCCTTTGACAGGGATGTTCCACCCTTGAAGGTGAGGATGCTATGCAATGCTGAGTCTGCATATAGTGCTTCCAGTACCACACATACCCACCAATCCTTCTCGACGCTTGCAGGGGGCAAGCCAAGGCGTGCAGCCGTTTCTTCAATCAACGATTTCTGGAATTGTGTGGTAAAGATTTGTTGATCAATCATCAGATGAAGGCTCCTTGAGCAATAATGATGTCACCAGTGATCTGATCCATAGTGGAGCTGATAGCATGTCCTTCAGCACATTCTCTCTCTGATCTGGAGGTATGGCAGCGACTAATCGAGCTTGCATGGCGGGGGTTATCGCATCTTTCCCAAGATACCGAAGTGCCTGGATGATGATACCACCCAGTCTCTCTGCAGCAGCCATGTTTTTTGGTGTGGTTCGTTTGAAGATGAGCTCACGATTATCAATTTTAATCTTTCTTGATGGTCCATCGGTGAGAAAGATGATCTTCATGGGCACCTGTTCGGAAAGCCCGAGCAGATTGGCAGCATAGGCCCCCGAAGGCTGAAGCCGAATCTTTTCTGATGCAGCCAGCGCTTTGGCGATCGATTCAAGAGATGGACTCATCGCTCCCAATTCGGGATGTACTACGGGATAATCATACAATCCTCGAGCAATACGTCGAATCTTGCCTTGCTTTGCAAGGCGTGAAAGAGCGATGTCGATGAACGCCCTTTCTCCCAAATCGGCAAAGTCGTCAGCGGTAAATACGGAACCTCTGCCTCGACGCCATACTCTTCTAAGTATTTTCTGTGGAAGAGCTTTTTCGCATTCTTTGTTCAAGCTCATGTTAGAAATTATAGCATTTATTTCTAACATGTCCATTATGCTTTACTTTCTTTATGTATGGTCACTCGGCCGAGTCAGTCTCGATGATTACGAGATTAAAATGATCTATTGTCTTGCCGACTCGTTCATGGTTGGTCAGTGCCATAGTTGGGCCCTTTTAATGTATATTTTATTCAGTATTTTGTTGCTCTGCAAATAGTTCAACCGTCTTCATGAATACTCTGAAGCTTTTCGAGTGATTGCATTCAATATCAAGGGGCATTGCCAATCCAAACCTTCTCGCCCCGTCATGTTTTTTGAATTCTGGTACATGACGACTTAAGAACTGATCCGGATTGGGAATGAGATCCGGATCCCGGAGCTTCCTTCTGCGCATGAGGTCTGGGAATCGATTATTTCTATATAATTCAGCAACTAGTTCCGGCACGCCAAGATACCACGCCTCGAGCGCTTGACAGACAATACGGATTTTGCTGTCAGGTCTGCCTGCATCATTACATATGCTTGAGAGCTTCCTTTTGAGCGCTATGCAATCACTTCCATCATTGTCCCGTAAAATAACGAAATGCGCACCATGCCAGGCTCTCAGTTTTATTGGAATACTCTTTTCGAGATCATTTTTCCCTCGGTGGGATATGCACTGAAACTGCAGTGAAGGAAAGCGTCTTGGAATGTAATGGTCAAGAAACAGTTGCATCGATGGTTCTTCAACCATGAACACCAGAATTCCCATTAAGGATTTCCCCTTTCGAAAAACCCTTGCAGCCAGAGTATGCCAGGGAGATCGCCTTGTGAAACAAGCGTTTCATAGAGAGGGTTTTTAGAAATTTTGTTGATTTTTGTAAATCCTTTCTCCTTATTGAGTATATAGATTTCATCAAGATTAAAGCCATTTAAAAATTCAGGGGAATGCGTGGAGACAAATACCTGACCGCCTCTCTGTGCGTATGATCTGAACTCCTCTGCCAGGCTCTGCATCAAATGCGGATAGAGCTGATTTTCAGGCTCTTCTATGGCAAGAAGGGGGAATGGCTTAGGATCATAAAGAAGTATGAGGTACGCAAACATCTTGATGGTACCATCAGAGACATATTTGGCAATGAATGGATCTTTAAATGTGCCGTCGCGAAACTTCAGGACAAGTCTGCCATCTTCCGTAGTACGGGCCTGTACTTCTTCAATGCCGGGGACACAGCGCTTCATTGCTTCGAGAATCCGGTCAAAGGTATCTTTGTGATAATCATGTAATGTCTGCGCGACTTGAGCGACGTTATCACCCCGCATGGAAAGGTGGTCGGCATATGCATCTTCGGGGCTTGAGCGTGCATCGGAAATGTGAAAGTCCGAAATATGCCAGTTTTCTATGAGATTTCTGAACTCCGAGACGACCCTGAATTCTTTGAACTGGCCAAGTCCTTTAATGGCAAGCACCGAAGGATCGTCGAGAATATATTCTTTCCTTTCCTCGGTTGCATCGGGACTTCCATACGCAGATTCATTGGTTATCGCTGAACCCTTGCCTTCTGAAAAATCCACAAAGTGCCACGGCTTGCCGCGTTGACCTCTCCTGAATTTGAGCACCTCGTGCTGGACATAGGCCTGTCCATTTTTTTCGGCGATGTGCAGCTCATAGGTAGCCAGCCTTCCACCTGTCTCTCTAAACTTGAGTATGATGCTGATCGGTCCGCTGCTTCCGCGGGAGACGAGTTCGCGGAATCCCCCGCGCTTTGCCGCTGCTTTTGCCACATTCTGCGTCAAAGCATCCTTTAAAAATGAAAAGACATCAAAAAGAGTGGACTTGCCTGATCCATTTTTGCCCACAAGAACCGCAAGCCGCGGGATGTCTTCCATGACCGTATTCTGGAAGACTCGATAGTTTCGTATTTCGATGCTTTCAATTTTCATCGAGTGCACACTATTGGGCGATTCAATGCTTTGAGGCATTCTTTCCCTCACTTCTCTCTTTCAGTGTTTTTCCAGTTTACTACAAATATTTTGTGCTCGCTACAAATATAATTGCATTCACGTGCCCGCAGAAGTATCTGCATTGGGAGTATCCTTTATTACCGATGTAATCCAACACTCATTGTTGAGTTCCTAAAACTCTGTCAGAACAATTCGCCGGGAGCCGCCTGGCTGTGCTTCTTCTCCTGCGCGAGCCGCTGGATTTCGGGCCAGCTCTGCACGAGGCTGTTGTAGGCGAGGGCTTCGGCGGCGCGCTTTTTGCGCTCGCAGACGGTGTAGAGGCGGTAGCAGAGTTCGCGGGCGGGTTCGGCGCGGCTGCCGAGGTCGCGAACGACGTCGGCGGTGCTGGCTTCGCCCTTGGCCTCGAGCGAGCGGATGAGCTGGTGGAGGGTTTCCCAGACGGGCATGCTGCGGTCGGTGGCGGGGTTCCAGCTGGAAGGATATTCCGCGGGTCTGAGCAGGCGCACCTTGCCTTTGGCAGCGTACAGGATGCCTGCGTCGACCATGGCGTCCACGCTGGTGTCCTTGGCCTTGGAGAGGGTTTCGGCCACACCGAACTCGCCTTCGGCAAAGCCGTACTGCTCGAACCATGCGAGGGCCCAGCGGCTTTCGGCGTCAAAGTCGCCTTCCTGCTCGGCGATGGTTTCGTCCAGCACCTGATTGATGAGCGCGAGGGCGTCGCGGACGGTGAGGGGGTGGCCTTCGGCATCGAGGATGCGGGCGTAGCGGGTAAAGATGGCCATGCCGGGGCCAATGGCTGCCTGGGCGAGGTCCACGGGCGCAATGTTGCTGTGCTGGAGGGTGCGCAGTGCCTTGGGCAGTTCGGCCTTGAGGTGGGAGACGAATTCCCGCCGGGTGCCGGTAGGTGCGTCCTGCGGGCGCGGGCGGCAGACGAGGACAATGCTGGAGGCGAGGGCGTTGGTGCCTATTCCAACCATACGACTGCCCCGCTCTGTGCGAATCGGCCAGGTGCCAGTGACGCCAAAGCCTGCCTGGATCACCGCACTGAGGAAGGTTTCCCAGCCGGTGCTGGCTACGCCAAGCTCGGACTCTTCTTCTGACTGCTTGAAGGCATAGTAGATGGTGACAGGGAAAGCGGGGTGAGCCTGCTCGGCAAGGCGGTGCATGGCTGCCTGCATGCCGGTGAGGAAAAAACGCTCGGCTTCTTCCTTGCTGCCGTGGCGGTAGGGTGTTGCGACAAGTTCGTCGGCCTTGGGAACGGCGAGGGTGCCGAAAAGATCGGGATAGACAGGCCGCAGGGTTCGGCGGAGCCAGACGTAGAAGAAGTCCGAAAGGTCCGCATAGCCGATGTTGTCGTAGTAGGGGGGATCGGTAGAGAGCACCTTGCTGCGGCTGCTGGTCTGGAACTGGGCGTCCTCCTGGCGGGCAGTACCACTCGGGGTCGCCGGCGTAGTGGAAAGGGCTTCGCAAGTCCAGTCCACCATGGCCATCCAGTTGCCGGTGGAATCGCAGAAAGGATTTGCCTCTGCATAGTCCCAGACCATCGGGATAGCCTGGCGGCCAAAAGTATTACGGATTAGATCACGAGGGCTATTCCAGCTACATATTGAAGACCAGTAATCGCTGCATTTATCCATTGCCAGCCCCAGATACACCCCCACCGCTTCTGCGTATGCGCGGGCGCCGGAGCCTCCTGCAGCGAGGGGGATGCGGTCGTCGGCGAGGCCGGCTGCCAGGGCGTCCTGCTCGATGCGCGCAATGGCCTGTGGCACCAGATCGGCAAAGGTGGTGAGCGCCACAAGCTGTCGCGGGGTGAAGAGGTCGGCCCATTTTGTCATGCCATATTCCTGAATTCTGAACCCCAGGGCTTTTTGAGGAAGGTTAGTTTCGGGTTTCCATGTGGGCTGGGCTTTTTCTGCAATATCTTCATGTTCTTTCTGGGGCGACAGATACACTCTACCATTGTCCCCTTCTGCCACAATGGCCATAAGCCGCGCGCCCATCCGGCCAGCTTTCGCCTCAGCTCTCAGATATTCAAAGGGCATTGGTGATCCTGACATTAAACAAAAGAAACTTGTACCGCTTCCCCCTAACTTTGTCCCCCGCTTCGCCGCCTCCAGGTTCTTCGGCACGCCCACCTTCACTCTGAAGCGGTAGCCGCCATGCTCAATAACCGGCTCCACATAGGCTTCCTTGCCGCTCTTGGTGGACATCAGAAATTTGCTTGTAAGCGGAACCTGAATATTCGCAAAAGCGGGGTTGGGGCTCCGTACCGTGCGGGCCCAGATCCATGCGATCACCGTGAGCTCTCTGCCGCGGTAGCGCTCCAGATCGGGCCGCTCCCGGATCATCTCGTCGGTAATGTGTACCGTGGGATAGAGCGTGCCAATGCGCCGCTCTGCTTCGCTGCGCATCCACAGGCCATAGTGTCGCACGTCCTCGGCAAGCCCCTGGGCACCCTTCCACGGGCGCGCAATAAGCTCGTGCCCGCACCGCGCATCGGGATTGACCGGCGCACGCCCCGCAAAGCGCGGCGGAATTTCGATCATCGCCTTGTTGATCAGCACCGCCACCGGGTTCAAGTCGCTCGCCCACGCCTCGAGCCCCAGGCGCTGGGCTTCCAGCGGGATGCTCCCGCCACCGGCAAAGGGGTCGTGGAAAGCAGGCAGCCTCGCGGGATCAAAGAGCTCCGCCGCGCGCGCATGTCCCGCATTGCGTTCGCAGGTGCGCCGCCAGCTTTCCCGTATCTCACGCCGCGCCTTCTGAAGCACCTCTTCATTGGTGGTGTTTTCCCACTGCACCAGCTCCTCGATGATGCCGAAGAGCCGCTCGCGCTCGGCTTGCTGCGCTTCCTCGGTAGGAAAGAGCTCAGGATGGGCGGAGGGGTCGTCCACCATCTGGGCAAAGAGTACTGCGCGTACCGCAGCTAACGGCTTTCGAGACCACCATAGGTGCAGCGTGCTCGGGTGCCCGTGGCGGATGGACTTCTCCCGCGCGCTCGCTTCGCTAATTGCCTCGAGCGGCAGGGCTACCTCGATGAGCTTTCTGGGAGCGGCACGTGATGCGTCAGCCGCAGGGCGCGGCTGGCTTCCAAACATATTCATACTGATTCCTTTGCAATCGTGTAGCAGTACAGGGCCGTGGGGATGCATTGCAGCGTCATGCGGCCTGTTCTGATAGTTCCACTATATGTTTTCGTCGTGATAATGGCATTATGGCCCAGGTTGTGTTGGGAGGCAAGCGATGTACGCATTCTCGGAACAGGGAAGTCTCTTGATGGGATATGTTGATCATGACTAGCACAAATCTTATTTTTCATGTTCCCTGCTGCAAGTATGTAACAATAAGCATGAAATTTTTTATCTAATGTTACATTATAAGATAATAATATATATGAAAATAAAATAGCTATGTTTATATTTTCATATCAGTCGCCATGACTGCAAAGGCATGGTGCGGTGCTAGTGCTGTTTGGAAGGAGGGTCATTGAGGCGAGTTTGAGGAACTCCACCGGCTATTGCATAGGGTTCCAGATCGTATGTTGTTCCCACTGCTTAGGGAATCCCATGAGGTCCCGGGGAATATCTTGGTATTCTTCTAGAAGATTGGTGAGACGTTCCTGCCATCTGGTGTGGGGAGCAAACTTCCATAAGAAATATCTCAAAATCGATAGCACGGAAAATACTCGATTCTTCTGAATAGTAACAGGCGTATGCCAGGCTGGAAAATTCTCGGGTTCTGGAATCTTAGGTTTTATACTCAATTCTCGATTCCATAAACGACCATGATGAGCACAGAGATTTCTGATATAATTCAATGTCAGAAGCCATGATTTCAAAACTGCAGCACTAAGCTCTACCTCATCAGCAAGCAATTTGATTTCCCGATCTGCCATCCCATTAAATAGATACAAGACAGTCCCGAAACTTATGACCTCCACGGCGATCCACAGTGGAGGGTAATCATGGAAATCTCCGTACTTTGATTGAAAATGCTGTAGAAATTCCTCTTTTGAACGGTTCGTTTCATCTTTCACATGCTGCAAAAAAGATTCATGATGTTCTAAATCCATCTTGGGAAGATTTCTTCTATCAAGATAACCAAAGGCTCCGTGTTGCAGTGTAAAAATATTGGTGAGTCTCGTTTTTATCGCAATTTCAACCCGTTCAATCCCATCAAGCACCAATAATCGAAGGAAGCGATCAAATTCATATCTTCGCCAAATGACATCGAATCTGGCATCAGGCAAGAACTCATCAAGTCTTTCTCATGAAGGGGATTTTTGACGGAATGGATAGAGGTATCCCGAGAGTCGGTAATAATTTACTGATCGCAGCTTTTCAATAAGAAAAGAACGTTCTGCTATTAGGCCGCGAGAGAGCAATAGATCAGCTTGTTCTTCATAGGTTAAGGCTGGCTTTTTATATTCCATTGTTATACCATATAAAACAAAAACCCACCAATTTGGGCATGCTTTCGCAGAGGCCTGGCGGGTATGCTGATTAAAATATACGATCTCTTCGAATACCTGTCAATATCCTGATTTGAAAAATTCATATTTGTGGAGCTTGCTCGGTATGTATGTCCGATTGGGTTTGAATCGCGGATTACAATACCACCACTAGAGCTTCCCGGGTGTGGTACGTAGCGGCCAGCCTGGCTTTTTCAGTTTACGGCAGATTCAACTCCTGGCAATTTGCCGGATTGATGACCTGGAAAGCTGCTTCCGGATACGCAGCTGCCCGGGCTTTTGGCGCACGCGCCTTTCTCTTTTCCGACCACTTGAATTTTGCTGAATTCATGGATTGCAATTCCCAATATTTATATAAAAATTAGGAATTCGACTCCACAAATTTTCAATTTCTATATTTCAATTTCCTTGTATTTGATCTCTATCGTTTACCTCGGCTCCTCGGCCCGTGCGAGCAGCCCTGCAATCTCATAGTCCACACTGGTCACGAGGAAATCGGGCTCGCGCTGGAAGGGCTGGCGGATGTAGTGTACGCGGTGGGTGCCGTCTTCAAAGAATTCGACGATGGCGAGGATGTAGTCCTCCGGTTTGTTGAGGGAGTAAAGGATTTCGTTTCTGGTGACGGTGAGGGTGCGCGCGCCCGAGATGCGCCCCTTCACTTCGATGAAGCGGAGCCGGCCAGTGCCGGGGATGCGGCTTTCGATGTCGTAGCCGACTTTCTCATGTTCGCGGTCGACCGGTTCGTAGCCGAACGAGCGCTCGATGTCCATGACGATGGCGCGGGCGCGCGCAGCGGCCTCTTGGGTGTCGACCGCGGGCGCAGGGATGGACGGCTGTCCGATCATGACGCGCAGAAGGCCAATCGGCACGACGAGGAAGCCGCCCTGCACCACGGGAGGCAGGGGGGTGAGCTGAGCTTCCAGGGCGAGCTGCGCAAGGCGCGATCTAAGGCGTTCCTGAAGCTGGTCTGCGCGCTTGCGGGCTTCTTCGGAGTTGAGGCGGGCATTGGGCTTGCCGGCGTGCTCCTGGGCCTTGAGCTCCTCGGCGCGGTGGTCCCAGTAGTTGATCTCTTTGGTAAGGCGTTCTTTTACGGCCTGGCGGGTTTTTTCGATGAGTGCCAGGCGCGAGGTAGAAACTTCCTTGAGGTGTTCGGGGACGACGCTCTGGACTGCGTACGTGATCGCCTGCTCCTCAAGGCTTTTCTGAATCCATGCGCATTCGGGGCGCGCAAGGATTGCCTCGATGCGGGGTTCGGTGGCGTCTAGGGGGCGGTAGTCGAGGTAGGGCGCATAGTGCAGGTGACGGCAGATGCCATGTTCATCGATTTCGATGGAGAGCATGCGCCGGGAAACGGTTCTGCGTTCGCCCGAAGGAGTGCGCGAGGCGTCCTTGATTTCGTGGTCGAGGTAGCAACAGAGGCGCGGGCTGGTGCCGGCATCGCGCTCGTCGACGAGCACGGTACCTCGCGTGAGGATTTCTCGATTTCGTTCCAGCGTGAGGTCGATCACCGCATCGAGGAGGGGGTTGCCCGGGCAGAGAAAGGCGGCAAGTGGGCGGCCAGGGATATTCACAAGGTCTTTTTCGAAGGTAACGCGCTCGTAGTGGGACAGGATCGGCTCGCGGGTGCCGATCAGCCGGTCGCGCTGGCGTATGACTGCCGGCACATGCGTGATTTCGTACCGGCGGGGTTCCCGAGGATGCATCGAACCTCCGAGCCGTGTGAAGGCTTCGCAGAAGAACGATTCGATGTAGTGCGGCTGGAGGCGGCGTGCCTCGGCGCGTTCCATGTCTTCGCGGATTTTCCGCACGCGGCGTATGTCCATGACATCGTGCGCGAGGGCTTTCTCTTCGAGGAGCGCCTTGAGGTGTTCGGTGTCCAGGGTCTGGTCGACCACGCGGTTGAGAAAGTCGCGCACTTCGGGGCGCTCGCCGTAACGGATCGCTTCGATGAGGAGGTCCTTAAGCGATTTGCCGTCGAACTGGAGCTTGCCGAGGACGTTGAAGACCTGGCCTCCGAGCGCCTTGGTGGCGGCATCGAGCTTGGTGAGGAGGGTGCGGTAGACGTCGCCTTCGCGGGTCTCTTCGGCGACGAGGTTCCAGAGGAAGCAGGTTTCGGTTTGCCCGATGCGGTGAATGCGGCCGAAGCGCTGCTCGAGGCGGTTGGGGTTCCATGGGAGGTCGTAGTTGACCATAAGGTGGGCGCGCTGAAGGTTGATGCCTTCGCCTGCGGCGTCGGTGGCGACGAGGACGCGCACTTCGGGTTGGTATTTGAAGGCTTCCTGAATCTTGAGGCGTTCTTCGCGTCCCATGCCGCCGTGCATCACGACGACGGCATCTTGCCGGCCGAGGAGCGTGGTGATGCGCGCCTTGAGGTAGTTGAGGGTGTCGCGGTGCTCGGTGAAGATGATGAGTTTCTGGTGGGGCGAGGTTTGGGGGCGTGGGGCGTCAGGGGATTCGTCCTCAGAGTCGATGCATTCGTGTTCCCCAGCGCTCGCGCCGGCGCATGAAAAGATATACGCCAGCAGGTCGGCCAGCTCTCGCCATTTTGTGTCGTGTCCGCTGCGGCGGACGGTGGCGGCGCGTTCTTCCAGGTGGGTGAGGGTGGCGATTTCGGTCTTCAGCTCTTCGATAGTGCGCGCGGCAGTGGCTTGGTCGACCACTTCTTCTTCGAGGGCTTCGACTTCGCTGTCGGGGGCTTCGTCGAGGTCGTCGAGCGTTTCGGCATCGAGGGGCGGGAGGGAATCGAGCGCCGGCGCGTGCGCATTTTCCCGCTGGCCCAGCTGAAGCTCCCGGAGGCGGGACTCGAGCCGCTCGCGGCGCCGCTTGAGGGACTGGTAGATCGCTTCGGGCGAGGAGGCGAGGCGGCGCTGCAGCACGGTCAGGGCGAAGCCGACGGTGCCCGCGCGCTTTTCGTTCTGCAGGGCTTCGGCGCGGTTGAATTCGTCGCGCACGTAGGCGGTGACGGCGGCATAGAGGGCGGCTTCTGCGTCGGAGAGACGATAGGAAACCGTGGTGGCGACCCGCTGCGGGAAGAGCGGCTTGCCCTCGAATGTAAGGAGCTGTTCCTTGATCATGCGGCGCATGAGGTCGGACACGTCGGTCTGGTGCACGCCGTCGCGGAATCGGCCTTCGAAGCGGTCTCCATCGAGGAGGGACATAAAGAGCTGAAAGTCCGCTTCCTTGCCGTTGTGGGGGGTGGCGGTAAGGAGCAGAAAGTGTCGAGTGCGGGTGGAAAGCAGGCGCCCAAGCTGGAAGCGCTTGGTGTAACTGATCTCGCCGCCGGAATAGGTGGCGGACATCTTGTGCGCCTCGTCGCAGACGATGAGGTCCCATTGGCAATCGGGGGCCACGAGTTTTTCCTGCAAGCACTCGTTGCGGGAGAGCATGTCGAGCCGCGCGATGACAAGGTCGTGCTCCACAAACCAGTTGCCGGTGCGCGATGCTTCAATCTTGTCGCTGGTGAGTATCTCGAAGGGTAAGGAAAAGCGCTGGTAGAGCTCGTCCTGCCACTGCTCGGCCAGGTTGCCCGGGCACACCACGAGGCAGCGTCCCAGGTCCCCTCGCGCGATGAGCTCTTTCATGAGGAGGCCTGCCATGATCGTCTTGCCGGCGCCGGGATCGTCGGCCAGCAGAAACCGCAGTGGCTGCCGAGGCAGCATTGTTTCGTAGACCGCGGTGATCTGGTGAGGCAAGGGCTCGACGAGCGAGGTATGCACCGCGAGCAGGGGGTCGAACAGGTGCGCAAGTCTGATCCGCTGTGCTTCCGACACAAGCCTGAACAGCGCACCATCGCCGTCGAAGCTCCAGGGGCGGCCTTCCTCGACCAATGAGAGCTTGGATTCGTCGGATCGATAGAGCAGCTGGTTGGCAACCTTGCCTGTCTGGTCCTTGTAGGTGAGCTCGATCGCCTCGTTGCCAAACCAGCGCACGCTCACCACGGAGACCATGCCTTCCGGCAGGATGCCGCGCACCAGCGCGCCGGGCGTCAGCGCTTCAAGTTTCAACATCGAGATTCCTTCTATGTTTAGAAATAATCAGAGGATACGATGTAAGGCGCCTTATGCGCAGCAGTGGCGATCATCGTTCTTCACTCCTCATTCCAGCCTTCGCTCTGGACGAACGAGGCGAAACGCTCTCTGAGAGCCTTGCGGAAGCTGTGGCCGGTGAGCCCAAGCAGGCGGGCGGCAGCCTCGCGGTTGCCGTGGGACTGGCGCAGGGCGCGGGCAAAATATTCCCACTCGATTTGGAGCATGCGGGCGCGCAGGTCGATGCCGTCTTCATGGAGGTCCGTCGGAGGCATTTCTTGTGCGCGCGCAGGCTGCATGGCGCGGACGTCGCTTGGGAGGTGGTCGGGAAGAATCGCGTCGTGCTGGGCGATCGCTGCGGCGCTGCGCACTGCGTTCAATAGTTCACGGACATTGCCGGGCCAGGTGTACCTCAATAAAAGCTCTTGTGCCTCTTCGGTGAGATATTTATGCTCGCCGTAGTCTTTGTTCCACGTCGCGAGGGTCTTTCGGACGAGGGCTTCGATATCCTCTTTGCGCTGGCGCAACGGAGGAATGGTGATGGCAATGACGTTGAGCCTCTCGTAGAGGTCGCGTCGGAATGAGCCCTGGGCTATTTTCTGCTTGAGATCGCTGTTCGTGGCGGCGATGATCCGCACATCTACCGTGGCAAGGTGGTCTGCACCGACGGGGTAAAATGTCTTATCTTCGATTGCCTTGAGGAGTTTTGCCTGCACAAAGGGCGGCAGGTCGCCTACTTCATCGAGGAAGAGCGTCCCTTTGTCTGCCGAACGGAGCGCGCCTGTCTTGGCCCTGTCCGCGCCGGTGAATGCGCCGCGCTCGTGACCAAAGAGCGTGCTCTCGGCCAGGCCTTCGGGAATTGCCGAGCAGTTGAGCTCGATGAAAGGAGCCTGACTTCGCCTGCTTTGCTCGTGGATGTACCGCGCGAGCATGGTCTTGCCCGTGCCGGTCTCGCCGAGGATGAGGACAGGCTCATTGTACCGAGCGGCGCGTTCGGCCCGCCCCAGCGCCTCGCGCAAGGCGTTACTCGTGGCGATGATCCCCCGATCAGGTTCTCCAGCCTCAAAATCCGGAGTGTACAATGCCTCCGCCGTGGTGGATTCGTGGCACATGGCTGCGTCGCCTATATCAGGCGCACCCTGAAAAAGTATCCGAGAGCGCACCGGCGCGCGCTGCACAGGAAGCGAGGGCGTCGCGTCGGTGATATCCCTGACCCGGTAAGCCCCCTGCGCGTAGTGCGGCGGAATGCCCTGGAGCAGCCGCACCCTATACCTTCCGGTTTTGCCAGCCAGCAAGAGGCACGATTTCATCTGAGGCGTGCCGGAATCGAGGAGAAAATACCACTCATTCGTCTGCGACGACATCGACTGGTCGATGGTTGTCAGCACGGTCTCGAGCTTGCGCCAGATTTCTTCGTACGACACGAGGTCCTCAAGCGGAAAGTCGACAACGTTGAGGCGCGCAGCGATCTTCTCCGCACGCATTTCTTCCTCAAGATCTTTGGCGCGTTCGACGGCGCCTGCCCCTGCACAAAGCACATAGAGTTCGTCGAACTGTCGGATTTTTAAAAGAGACAAAATCGGGCCCGGCGCATCATCGTCGGCGGGATATGGGTCCTTCATTCCGACAAACGTTATGAGAATCTTGCGAGCCATGATGTACATGCTAACACCTAAGCAGAAATCATGCCAGATAAAAAGTAAACAATTGGGCCCGAAATATGTGGAAAAAAGGGCTCGATCCGGTGTGACGCGGCCTCGGTGCGTACCTTTTGTTACGTACCTTCAGGAACGTTCGGTCCTTTTGGGTTAGTCGGGGGTGAGTGCCGAAGGCCGAACACCGCGTCAATAAAAATTGACAACCTATTGCAATAACAGCAAATGCGTCTCTTTGCCGAAAAATTCAGCGTAGCTGGCACGATATTTGCTAAATATCTCATGCGCAGGCTTGGAAAAGAGCTCCCTCTCTAAGTTTCACGAGTCAAAATCATAGAAAAAAGTGGCCCCGACGGGCCTGCGCACGATTTTATTTCCATTTTTCTAGGAGGACGTATGAAGAAGGTAGTGTTCGTACTCATGTTCCTGTGCCTCGCTGCCGCAGCCTTTGCAGACAACGGCACGGTCTCGTCGGTCTCTGGGATGATCAAAAGCGATCTATTTAAAAATCAAAGCAAAATTCAAAGCCTTTCGCAGAGCCTCACGTCGACCGAAAAAATGGCGCTCTACACCGAATATAAAAAAGACCCCTGGGTGCCATTCCTCGTAAACTTCCTGGTCGGCGCCGGCGTCGGTTCATTCATCGAAGGCGACACCACGGGCGGCCTGATCGCGCTGACCGGCGACCTGGTGGGGCTCGGCTCGGTGCTCATCGGCGTCAGTGCGTACGCGAATGAGGTCTATTGGGATCCTTACACGACAAAAGGCGTGGGGCTGACGACCTTTGGCTATATCGTGATCATCGGTTCGAGGATATTCGAGATCATACGCCCCTTCACCTACACCGCGCGGTATAACTCGACCTTAAAGCAGTCGTTGAACTACATCGAAGGGTTGAGTTTTGCGCCGACGTTCGAAAATGGCGTCGCGGGAATTTCACTTTCCTACTCGGTCAGGTTGAACTAAAAAAGGCGTAGTCGCACGAAAGGCATCCAGGGCGCCGACGGGGCAAAGTTTCTTTGCTCCGTCGGCGCCTTTTTGTCAAAACAGCTAGCGGTCGCGCCACCTGCACCGCAAGCGTTTTTTGAAGCAAAGGGCTCTTCCGACACAGAGTTCCAGAATCGTCATAAAACTGCAGCTGGTCGAATGCCACGCGCGACGCCTCGTTACTATTGACAGAAACAAAATTGCTGGCTACACTGCGAACACCGATTGTTTCTTTATATAGAATCAGTCTAGCCCTTTATGCACGGGTCTAGATACCACCAAGGAGTCAGCATGGGAATGAATGGGAATAGCGTCAGTATTCTTTCGATTCCAGGAGAACGTTTTACCCCCTTTTCGCTTGCAAAAAAATTGGGTGCGCTCGCGGTCCTCGAGTCAGCCTCTTTTAAAAAGGGCAAGGAGCGATATTCGATTCTCCTTCTGGATGAGGCCTTCCGGATCATTCAAGAGGCGGATCAGGTGGTGATCGAGGTTGACGGAAGACGCAGCCCGTGGGTTTGGGCCGAGCAGGACGTCCGCACCCCCTCCAGCAAACCCCGAGATATTCTGGATGCGCTCTCCGAGGTTGCACAACAAAACAGCGCTGCAGTTCCCCACCTGCCGGTACCCGGGGCGGGAATTGGGTTTTTAGGCTACGAATTCGTGCGGCGATGCGATACGGTGCAGCTCACCCTCGGTGAGGATTCTCTTGGGATTCCCGAAGCAGAATTCATCGTAGGGCACCTCTACATCATTTTCGATCACTACACCGACATGCTTCACCTGGTGGGCCTCAACTATGCGCAGCACCGCATCGACCTAGAGAAGGCCCTCGCTCAGGTGCGCGCGCGCCTTGACGACCTGGACTTCACCTACCTTGCCCCACCGGACGCTGCGGTGTCTTTGGAAATCATGAGCGATGAGGAGGCGGATAAAACTATCTTTTGCAGGGGGGTAGAAAACCTTCAGCGCCACATCGTGGCGGGAGATATCATTCAGGCGGTCCTGTCCAGGCGCCTCATCTGTCGCTCCGATCTGAACGCCCTGGAAGGGTACCGACGCCTACGCTCTACAAGTCCTTCTCCATACATGTTTTACCTCAATTTTGGTCCCTATGCCCTCGTGGGCGCTTCTCCGGAAAGCCTGGTGCGCCTGCGGGATGGGGTAGCATCTATCCGGCCCATCGCAGGGACCAGGCGACGCGGTGCAACGCCGGATGAAGATGCGATCCTGGAGACGGAACTCTTAAAAGATCCAAAGGAGCGGGCAGAACATCTTATGCTCGTGGACTTGGCCCGAAACGATCTAGGACGAGTCTGCCTTCCGGGTTCGGTGATCGTTACTCGAAACATGGAAGTTGAACGCTTCAGCCACGTGATGCACATCGTTTCAGAGGTGGAAGGTACGCCGAACCCCACAATTTCTCCCGCGCAGGTGCTCCGCTCGGCCTTTCCGGCGGGGACCGTCTCTGGGGCACCGAAGCTCAGGGCCATCGAGCTGGTATCCCAAGAAGAACGATACCGGCGGAGTTTCTATGCCGGTGCGGTGGGATACTTCGACGTCCACGGAGGCTTCGACACCTGCATCACCATCCGCTCCGCCCTGGTAAAAGACGGTTCCTGGCACCTGCAGGCAGGGGCCGGCATCGTCCATGCATCCAAGCCCGAACGGGAGTGGGAAGAAACCAACGAAAAACTGGCGGCCCTCAGGGCAGCCTTGGGCACGGCTCCCCAAGGAGGTACACGATGATTTTGATCCTCGACAACTACGATTCCTTTACCTACAACGTATTTCAAATGGTGAGCCGCCTCGCAGGCGAAGATGTCCAGGTGGTTCGCAACGATGCAATGTCGCTGATGGAGATAGAAAAGCTTTCTCCCAGCCGGATCATCCTCTCCCCGGGCCCAGGACGCCCCGAGGATGCGGGGATCACCGTAGAGCTCATACGGCACTTTAAGGGGAAAATTCCTCTCTTAGGCATTTGCCTCGGGCACCAGGCCATAGGCTACGCCTTCGGCGCATCCATTGTGCAGGCAAGGCGGATATGCCACGGAGAAGTCCAAGAAATTGCGCTGGACGGCCGGGGCCTGTTCCGGACTATCGGACAAAAAGGGACCTTTACTCGCTACCACAGCCTCGTCATCGACGAAAAGAGCCTCCCCGCGGAACTGGAAATAACCGCCCGCAGTAGCGACGGCGACATCATGGGAGTCCGCCACCGGAAATTCCTCATCGAAGGAATTCAGTTCCACCCCGAATCGGTGGCCAGCAGTGAAGGAGAAGCCATCATAAAGGCCTTCCTCCACTACCGCCGGGACCCTTTCCCATTCAAAGTCAGCTTCGAAAAAGTAATCCACGGCCTCCACCTTACACAAACAGAAGCAGAAGCGTTTATGGAAGAGCTCACCGATGGCAACATGGATACAGCCCAGGTGGCGGCGTTTCTTACCGCACTGGCCATCAAGAAACCCACCGCGGAAGAAATTGCCGGCTGCGCCGCGATCTTACAGCGGAAAAAGACTGTCCTTCCGCTCAGGGCTGACCTGGTAGTCACCGACACCTGCGGTACCGGCGGCGACGGTCAGGGGTCCTTTAACATCAGCTCCATGGCTGCGTTGGTGGCTGCCGCATGCGGCCTTCCCATCGCAAAACATGGAAACCGAGCCGTATCCAGCAAGGCAGGGAGTGCGGACTTCTACGAAGCGCTCGGCATTCCCATCAACCTCAGCCCTGCACAGGCAGCCCAGATGCTCGAGGCTACCGGTTTTGTATTTCTTTTTGCGCCCCTCTACCATGGGGCCATGAAACACGCAGCCCCAGCCCGCAAGGCCTTGGGAATTAAAACCATCATGAACCTCGTAGGTCCACTTTCCAACCCAGCGCATGCAGCGTACCAGGTGATTGGTGTGTACGATAAGGAATTGCTCGAAGTGGTAGCCCGTGCAGCCCATCTTTTGGGAGTTCAGCGGGTACTCACGGTCCACAGCCAGGATGGCTTCGACGAAATTTCTCCCGCAGCACCCACCGATATGGTAGAAATCGATGCGTCGGGGCAAATTCGGCACGTTACCTTCGACCCCGTCCGAGAAGGTTTCAGGCTCTCGCGTCGAGAAGAACTCGTGGGCGGCAGCGCTTCGGAAAATGCGTGCCTCGCCTGGGAGATTTTGAGAGGCGCAGGGCGTCCTGCCCTGAGGACGGCCATCGCCTACAATGCGGGCGCAGCCCTCTATGTGGCTGGCCGAGCATCCTCCCTGCGCGAGGGGGCAAGAATGGCTGCCGACAGCCTTGCCACCGGCAAGGTGACCGCAAAGATAAAAGAGATTATTGACTATGGCCAGGATATGCTGCAGGGTCTGTCCCCCGCAAAAGAAGGAGCAGCGCATGGATGATATTCTGCACACCATCGTCCAGCGACGCTGGCAGGATCTTGCACAGAAGGGGGCCACGCTCGGGCATCCGATCCCGGAACGACGTGAGCGGCCCCTCAATCCCTTTTTGCCCACAGGAGGCGTTATCCTTGAAATAAAACGAGCCTCTCCATCCCGAGGGAGAATCGCACCGGCGTTGGATGCGGTGGAAACAGCGAGGCGGTACATCGAGGCCGGAGCTGGCGCCATTTCCATCCTTACCGAGGAGCACGCCTTTATGGGGAGCCTAGAGGACCTTCTCGCGGTGGGCCGGGCCTTCCCCACCCAAGCGCTCGTAAGAAAAGATTTTCTTCTTACCGACGATGACATCGATGTTTCCTATAGGGCAGGAGCAGATGCAGTGCTGCTCATTGCCCGAATTCTGGATAAGGACACGCTGTTCGCGCTCGCCCGGCGGGCCGCAGCGCGGGGCATGGCGCCCCTCATCGAGGTGCGCGAAGAGAAGGATGTAGAACACCTCAGGGAGCTGGCGAGGGAGATACCCTGCCTGGCGGGGGTAAACAGCCGTGATCTGGTATCCTTCACCATCGACCATCTGGTGCCGGCTCGGTGGATTACCGAGCTCCCCGTGGGGGCCGTGTATGAATCGGGGATTCACACCGCACATCAGGCCCGGTATGCGGCTCAGCTCGGATATCGAAGCATCCTCGTCGGAGAAGAAGCGGTGCGGAACCCGGAGGCCCTCACGGAGCTTGTTCGGACATTTATGGAGAGTCTCTCCTCGCGCGTGACACTCTTCACTCCACAACGCTCTCTCCTTCCGCCAGAAGGAGCGTTGTGGCGTCGCCTGGCGCAGCGGCGCTCGTACCGGCATCAGGGAATTCCTAGATACGATGAAAGGGCGGGGTATCCGACGGGAACTTCTGAATCTTCGACAGTACAAAAAAACCAAGCCTCTCCCTGGCGCCTCGGCTCCCCTCCCCTGGTAAAGATCTGTGGTCTTACCCGGCTCGAAGATGCGCAGTTGGCGATAGAGCTGGGGGCAGATCTTTTGGGCTTTATCTTTGCCCCCAGCATACGCGCCGCAAACGCAAGCCTGGTGCGCCAGCTCAGGCAAGCCCTCGGAAGGACAGATTCTTCTATACCTCCACCACTTTTCATCGGAGTAGTGACCAACGCCGAGAGCGATCTTGCCCGGGAGGCGTTTAGCCTCGCGCGAGAAGGGGTACTGGACGGCATTCAATACCACGGGTCCTTAGACTGTTCTTCTCTAGAGAAACTTCCAAAAGATATCGGCCGCTACCTCGTGGTTCCCCTCGGAAACGAAGCGGATTTGGACGCCTATAGGTTCCTTAAGGAACAGGGAGAAATCCGTATCCTGGTGGATGCCCGCGTGAAAGATCGAAGTGGCGGAACCGGCACTGTCATTCAAGAAAAACTCCTTGAGGCGCTCCCTGCCGACACCCCCCTGTGGATTGCAGGAGGTCTTTCGGCCGACAATGTGGGTGCCATGCTCAGGCGGTTTCCGGTGGAATTGATCGATGCATCGAGCAAGCTCGAGTCCGAACCAGGAATAAAAGACCCCCAAAAAATGCGGGCCTTTTTCAATGCGATCGCATGAGGAGTATCACATGAGCGACAAGGGTTACTTTGGCCCCTACGGAGGACGCTATGTCCCAGAGGTCCTCCGCAGGGCTGTCGAAGAGATAGAAGCGGCCTTCGAAGAAGCACAGCAAGATTCCTCCTTTCAAAAAGAACTGATGCGACTGCAGAAAGAATTCATCGGTCGGCCAACACCCCTTTTGTATGCGGAGAACTCGAGTCGGTTCCTGAAAGGAGCGGACATTTACATTAAAATGGAAGGACTCGCCCACACGGGGGCCCACAAGATCAACAACGCCATGGGACAGGCTCTCCTTGCCAAACGCATGGGAAAAACCCGAGTCATCGCAGAAACCGGCGCGGGCCAGCATGGGCTGGCCACGGCGGCGGCATGCGCCAAACTCGGCTTAGACTGCACGATCTACATGGGAGCGGTGGATGTGGATCGGCAACAGCCCAATGTGGCCACCATGGAGCTCTTTGGCGCCCACGTGGTACCGGTGCACACAGGAAGCCGCACCTTAAAGGATGCGATCAACGAGGCTTTCAGAGATTGGGCGGCTTCCTTTGTCGACACCTTTTATATCATCGGCTCGGCCCTGGGCCCGAGCCCTTACCCCGACATGGTCCGAACCTTTCAATCGGTGATCGGCTTCGAAGTGCGCGCCCAGCTGGCGGAGCGCCAGCTTACGCCCGACGCGCTGGTGGCCTGTGTGGGCGGCGGCTCCAACGCCATCGGCTTTTTTGCGCCCTACCTGGACACTGAAATTCCCCGGCTCATCGGGGTGGAAGCTGGCGGCAGGGGCCCCGCGCCGGGCGATCACGCTGCCCGCATGACTGGCGATGGGGCGCGCACAGGGATTGTCCATGGATACAAGAGCCGCTTTCTTCTCACCGAAGACGGGCAAGTGGCCCCGACGCACTCCATCTCGGCGGGCCTGGATTACCCCGGCATCGGACCCCAACTGGCAGCCCTCGGCCGCAGCGGCCGCATCGAGTTCCGTCGGGCAGGCGACCAGGAAGCCCTAGAGGCGCTCCAGTTCTTTGCCCGCCACGAGGGGGTTGTTTTTGCCTTGGAAAGCGCCCATGCGGGGGCGGCGGCCATTGCCCTGGCCCGGAGCTTGCCCCGTGGGAAGGTCGTGGTGGTGAACATGTCCGGCCGGGGCGACAAGGACCTCTTTATTACGGCGCCCTACTTCAGGCCCACCGAATGGGCCGCCTTCTTGCGGCGGGAACTGGAAGCCCTCCAAAATAAAGAAGCTCTTCGTCGGCAGGCCCCCGCGGGCCCGGAGGTCCACTATGGATGAGATTCGGCTCATGGCTCATTTAGTCGCAGGATATCCCGATGTCTCGGGCTGCCTGGCCGCCGCAATAGGACTCGTCGAAGGGGGTGCCTCGTATTTAGAAGTACAAATTCCCTTCAGCGACCCCAGCGCCGACGGCCCGGCCATTCAAAACGCCTGTGCGCAGGCCCTGGCGGAAGGCTATTCGGTGGCGCAGGCTTTGGACTTTATCGCCGAACTCCACATACGCTATCCGAATATTGCTCTCTTCGTGATGACCTATGCGAGCATCGTCGTTACCCCCGGCGTAGAGAGCTTTGTCCGAACACTGGCCCGCCGAGGCGTTTCGGGAATCATTGTGCCGGACCTGCCCTTCGACGCTGACGAGGGTCTCGACGCAGCCTGCCGGCGCGAAGGCACTATTACGGCCATCCCCGTCGCGGCCCCTTCTATGCGAGCCGAGCGGCTGGCACACATGGCCGCGCTGGGCAGGCCATACCTCTACGCAGCCCTCAGAACCGGCATCACGGGGAAAAGCACCACCATCGACGAAGAGACGCTGCGCTTCCTCGGCGCCTGTTCCGCAGGAGGCTCTCGAGTACTCGGCGGCTTCGGCATTCGCTCTCATGCGCAAGCCTTGGCGGTGAGAAGCCTCGTTCACGCGGTAGTGGTGGGTTCGGCCTTTGTCGAGGTCATCAGCCACGCGAATGAGCTGTACCACAATTCACCACGCGCGCGCGACGAAGCAATCCGAACAAACCTTGCGCACGGCGTCCAAGAGCTCGTCTCGGGTCCCCCTTAATGCCGGAATCTTATGCCCGAATCTCCTGCCTCTGAAAAATGATGTAGGTCCCTGTAAAGAGAAGAATTACCTCTGCGATTAAGCCTGTGAATTGCGGCCACACGAGCAGGACGCTTTGACCGAACGGCAGCGCGGTGCCGAGCATTGCACCCTCGAGCTGGCTGTAGAGGATCGGCCCCAGCGATCGCGTCGTCGGGTCGAGGAGCGCCACCATCGCTTCAGCGAAGAGCGTGTTCGGTGAAATGCGCGAAAACCACAGCTGGCTCATGAGTTGTGCCATCTGATTCGAAGGAATCTGCCCGATCAAACCCGCCAGCATGTTCCAAAAAATTGCGAAGAGCAGCCACACCCCTAACGCGGCAAGCGCAGACGTCGCCGGTTGGCGGAACACGACAGAGAACAGCATCGCAATGGTGAGCCAGACCCCGGCATAAAAGAGCGCAGCGATGAGGAACATGAAGCTTCGTCCAATCTCTTCGGCGCTGGGCGGAACCCCAAGCACAAACAGCGCAAGCCCTATCACGAGCAACCACAGCACGACGAGGGTGAGCGCAAGCGTCAAAAAACCTGCCAAAAACTTCCCCATAAGGAAAGCGTCCCGATAGATGGGCTGCGCCAGAACCCTGCTCAAGGTCCGCCGGTTATATTCGCTGTTGATCGCATCGAACCCGAGCGCGATGGCCCCCAGAGGAATCAAAAAACTCAAGAAGGCGACGAACGAAGGCAAGGGGTCCTGCGAAACCGTAAATACATGTAGAAGGACAAAGGGGTCCTCTCCTACCACGCTCCGTATCTGTTGGACGGCGCTGTATATGGCACTCACTGCGGCAAGGCCTATGAGCGCGAAGAGGAGGCGTATCCTAATGCTCCCCATATGGTCCGCCATTTCCTTGACGGTGACCACCCACAGACCTTTAAACGGCGACCCTTCCCGCTGTAGTGTAATGGTTGTATCTCCATGTTTCATGGGCTGTCCTCCTTCTGTGGAGCGGCGCCCTTGGTTTCTTGCTCCTCGGCGGAACTCCTTTCGCCCGCGCGTACGAATTTCTGTTCCTCTGTGGAGTTCATCGCAGCGCGCTCCGCGTCTTTCGTCCGCATGTGTTCGAAATAGCGGGCGTACACATCGTCCAGCGTCGGCTCAGAATCCGAGAGCGCAAGGAGCCTGCCCCCTCCCCTCGTCACGCCATCCGCAATGTCTGCCCGAATGTCTCGATCGGCTTCTACCGTCCATTTCCCTTCCCCTTGTTTCGAAAGCCGGAGTATCCCCGGTATCGAGGCGAGGACCCGATTCGGATCTGTCCCTGCCACCTCCAGCATAAACATGCGAGTGCTCCCCATGACTCGCCTCGTGATATCCCCGACAGTCCCTTCGAGGACTTTCTCTCCTCTGTAGAACAATAGGACTCGATCGCATACTTCTTGCACCTGGTGCAAGAGGTGCGAGGACAACAAAATGGTGATGCCCCTCTCCTTGAGCGCGCGAATAATCGCTAAAAATTCGCGGGCCGCCTCAGGGTCAAGGCCAGAAGTCGGTTCGTCGAGGATAATGATCCCAGGTTCTTTGACGAGCACTTCCGCAAGCCCAAGGCGCTGCCGCATGCCCCTTGAAAAAGTACCTACTTTTTTATCAGCCACATTCGACAGCTCAAGGTGCGTCAACACTTCGCGTATCCGCGCCTTTCGACTTGCAGCATCGAGGCCCGCCAGCATTGCGGTGTATTCGAGATTCTCGGTGGCGGTCAAATGATCGTAGAAACCCACGGAATCGGGCATGTACCCGACACGCCGCTTCACCGAGAGGGGGTCTCGCAAGGGGTTGTATCCAAGCACCCTCGCCCAGCCGTCCGAAGGTTCGGTCAGCCCCATGAGCATCAGAATAGTGGTTGTCTTGCCTGAGCCATTGGGCCCCAAAAGGCCAACGACTTCGCCCTTTCGCACAGAGAGGTCCAGCTCCTTTACTGCAACCACGTTGCCGTACGCTTTTCTGAGGCCCTTGGCCTGTATCGCACACGCGGGATCGAGCTCTTCCGGTTGGGGATCCGGCAGGCTTACCCCGCGCGTGTGCCGGACGCGAACCTTAAAAGGCCTCGGGAATGCCGCGACAGTTTTCATCGCCTTCCGTACCGCCGAATGGCCATTACCGCCACCAACAGTGCAGCAGCGATGATGAGCACCGCGACGATTCCCCAGAGCGTCGAGGTCCGCACAGTAACCCTGAAATCTTGGGACGTAGAAGCGCCATCGTCCGAGTGGGCACTTATCGTCACCATATAGTCGCCCGAAAGGGCATTTCCTGCCGGCGTGATCCGGGCCTTGATTTTCGTGTCTTTACCTGCGGCAATGCTCTCGACCTGTTCAGGATCGAACAGGACTTTCCAGCTGCTTGGTGCAGAGGAAGAAAGGCGGATGCCCTGCGAATCCGCACTTCCGGTGTTCTTCAAGGTTATTTCGATAGTCTTTTCATGGCCGGCCGTCGCATCTACGCTGAGGCGCCCCTCTGGACCGCTGAGGGAAAGGCTCGATTTGCCCCGTATGACGAGCGCAAGCGACTGCTGTGCGCGCGCCGATTCTGTAAAAGCTGTGATTGTCACGTTATACGTACCCGCCGCAGTGTTGTCGGGAGGAGTGATTTTTGCCGAAATATTCTTTGATTGCCCAGCCGGAATCGGCATGCTGTTGATTTCCTTACTGCCATACTCCTCAGTAAAACGAACATCGAACCCAGGCGGTGCATCGACTTTCAGGTTTGCGAGAATATCCATTGCACTGATGTTCCGTATCGTCAGCACATACGTGAACTGTGTGTTCGCCGTTCCTTCGAGTGAGGGGAAATCCGCGGAAAGCGAAAGCTGTTGCGGCAAGGTCTTCCCCAGCACCACGGTTATCGGCAAGCGATACACCGCCTCGCCATTTCCTGTTGCCTGCAGCAGAAAATCGTAGCTGCCAGGCACGGCGCCGGAAGGGGGCTCAATCCACAGCTCCACGTTCGCGGAATCCCCTGGGGCTACAAAGACCGCTTGCACCAAATTCCCTCCGCCAACCAGCGAGGTCTTCCAACCCGCCGGCTTGCGGAGCACTTCGAGATTCACGCGCTGAGGAGGAAGATCATAGTTGCGCACTTTCAGAGGAAGCACCACGAGCTTCCCAGGCGTGGTCGTGAGCGAGGGGTAGTCAGTAGAGACCGAAAGCCCGCGATAATTGACCTGATTGGTTTGACCGAACGCTTCTGCAGCAACCATCAGAAGCATCGCAACAATGCGCCACATACCGATTTGCCTCCGATAATTGATGTGTGTGAAGTTTTCTAAAAATTAGAATTATGAAGAAATAGGTAGGGTTACATCGCGATGCATAGGTGCATAAAAGGGCGACACGAGCGTATCATCCAGCCGGAGCCACGCACACAGACCGCGCCGCTATACTGATCCAAAACTCCTCAACTCACCGGCGATTGCGTAGGCGCAATCCCCAATTTTCTCGACGTGGCGGATCAGGTCGATGTACAGAAGCTCGGCCTTGACCTCGGCACCATGGTCAAGCCGCTTGCGCGCGAGCTTCTTGAGGTGCTTCTTGAAGGCGTCGATCTGTTCTTCCATCTCGGCGGCACGTTCGTGTTCTTCTTCAGTCAGGCCAGTATGGAGATGATCCGAGGTGAATGCAAGAAACGCCTCCACCAGATCGCTGAAAGGAGTGAGCGCCGCCATCGATTCTGGGTCGAACGCGAGCGCCTTGTCGCGTTTTTTCTTCATCAGGAATGCGATGTTGAGGCATTCGTCCGTCATGTTCTCCAGTTCGGTGACGATGCGGAGTTTGATGTTCACACGCTCGCGGGTCCTGTCGGACAGATCCATGCCCGTAATCGAAAGTAGGTACTTCGAGAGCTCTTCCTTCATTGAGTCGGCGTAATTCTCTTTGGCGCAGAACCACTCGATTTCTGCCTCGAAGTCATCGGGTTCCTTCTCAAAAAGCCTGCGAACCCTGCCGAACATGGTGCGCGCCAGATTGG
Organism: Spirochaetia bacterium; assembly: GCA_029975555.1. Classification (GTDB taxonomy): domain Bacteria; phylum Spirochaetota; class Spirochaetia; order Treponematales; family Rectinemataceae; genus Rectinema. The sequence goes on from JARKOY010000175.1 coordinate 93,233, forward strand.
ACATGTCGGCAATTTCTTTCCGCGCATGGACAAGTGAGAGTTCCGGAGTCGCCATGAGCGTCCCCGGCAGATAGACGGCGTGAAGCTCGGCCTCGCCGGGCTTCTCCTTGATGAGGCGCTCGAGGAAACGCGCATACTGATCCACAAACGGCAGGAGCAGCACGGTGTTGAGGCCGTTGAACATGGTGTGGAGCATGGCGATGTGAACGCCGATGCTCTGAGGCTCGATGGGACCAGGCACCACCCAGTCGACAAGGCGGATAAAGGGCTTAAAAAGGATCACTACCCACACGGTGCCCAGTACATTGAAAAGAATGTGGGCCCACGCCGCGCGCTTGGCGTTGGTGCTGGCGCCTTTTGCAATCGACGCAAGGAATGCGTCCACGGTCGTACCGATGTTGGCGCCGAGCGTCAGTGCTGCCGCGATGGTAAAATCGATCACCCCCTGCGAAGCCATGGTGATGACGATGGCCAGTGTCGCGCTCGATGCATGGACCAGTATGGTGAACAGCGTGCCAGCAAGCACGGCAACCAGGATGGCAATGTATCCGAGATTTGAAAAATTTTGAAGGAACAACAACACATTGCCCGACGGTTTTGGCACCGCCTCCGCAATGAATTTCAACCCAAGAAAAATGAACGCCAGCCCCATGAGCGCGTTTCCATAACTTTTGAACGCGTCGGACCGGCGCCTGGCGATCGACATGAAGAACCCTACGCCGAATATCGGAAGCGCGAGCGACGAAATGTCGAACTTTGCAATGCCGATTGCCGCGATGATCCAGCCGGTCAGCGTGGTCCCGATGTTCGCCCCCATGATGACGCCGATTCCCTGCCTGAGCGACAAAAGCCCTGCATTCACAAAGGTGACCAGCATGACGGTGGTCGCGGATGACGACTGTACTGCCACAGTCACCAGGGTGCCGGTCAGCACTCCCATGAGGCTGTTACCGGTCATAAAATTGAGGGTGTGCTGGAGCCGCTCTCCTGCAGCTCGCTGGATGCCTTCGCTGGTGCGCTCCATTCCGTACATGAACAGCGCAAGCCCACCGGCGAGCGTGAAGAGGATCAAGAGTACAGACATGTGGATTCCTTTCGGATGGATTGTACCAAACAACGCATTGTACGCAAAGCCGACAAAGGTAGAGCGCCACTTTTGCAAATGGCTCGAAAGTTCTCTATAATGAAAAAAGATATGCGCAGAAATCCCCTCGTCCTCTGGATCGCGACCCTTGCAGTCTGTCTCCTCATCTTCTTCGGCATTCAGCGCGCCTACAGGCCGCCCAAGGACGCCGTTCAGATACTGCCTGAGCTGTCGGTGACCTTCCCATCGGGCACAACGAAAGACGTCTTGTCACCGTGGTACTATGGCGGAATCAAGAATCGCGATTTTGCACCGGGCATCTACACGGCCACCATGAACCTGTCGCTGTCCGGCCGGGCCGAGGCAATGCGCGACACCGATGACTACGTGCTGGTTTTCCCCTCGGTCGACGGCAATGCCCTCAGAGTCTTCTTCAACGGACAATTCCTCGGCAGCCAAGGAGATTTCGCGCATGGAAACTCCAACATCTGGTATCCGGCCAAATTTTTCGCGGTCCCCACATCGATGGTGGCCGAACACAATACGATCACTGCAGACATCTACGGCTCCTATAAAGCAGGAATTTCCCACCCGCCCTACCTTGTGCGGAAAACCGGCAACACGCTTCACCTGGCATGGCTCTTCTTCGTGACCAGAGGACTGGTCGTCCTTCTGACGGGTGCGATCCTCCTCTTGGGATTCATCTTGATATTCATGGGTTTCGGAGAAATCCCCCAGACGAATTCCCGGGTGATGCTGGGATTGGCTTCCTTACTCACCGCCCTGTTTCTGACCGACTTCATGAACCTTGAGTATCTTCCCCTGACTCTGCTTGCGTTCAAAAAAATCGTCGTCATTGCGCGGCATGGTGCGGCGGTCGTATTTCTTATCGGGTTCTTGAAGCTCCTCGAACGCAGGCAGGACCTGTTTTCAAAATCGTTCATCGTCATCCAGACGCTTTGTTCGCTGGTCCTGCTCTACGCGCCATCTGTGGATATCCTCAAGCGGTTCTATACCTTCACCTTTCTCACCATCGCACCGATGCCGCTGTACCTTCTGCACTTTCTGTTCAGCAATCGCCCGCAGAAAAAAGAGTACTCCATTCTGGTCGCCGGCGTCATTTTCGCAACGGTCAGTTCTGTCCGCGATGTCGTTATGCCGCTCATAAAGCCCAGCGCGATCTATTATTCGCATTATGGCTTCATGATTCTCATCATTTCTGCAGCTTGGTTCATTGTGCTCGATGACATGAACCACTTCAGGCTCTTCATGATGGAAAAGAGAATATCCGAACAGTACCGGCACGAAAGCCTCCACGACTCGCTCACTGGCGTCTACAATCGATCCATGCTGAAATTGGCCAGGCACGACCTGCCCGCAGACTTTTCTATCATCATTCTCGATATCGATGACCTAAAAAAAATCAACGACACCTACGGGCACCTCGCCGGCGACTACGCGCTGCGGAATCTCGCCTCACGAATTCAGAACCTGGTTCGGCACGACGATATGACTATCAGATATGGCGGTGACGAATTCCTCGTCATTCTGCCCCACTGCTCGGCTGAGAGGTTGGCATCGATTGTGGACAACTTCAATGCCGAATTCACCAAGTCCGAAACGCTGATGGACGACGGCAGATTCTTTACCTATTCGGTGAGCATCGGCAGCGCGTGCGCCTCGCCGGACGAAAAGTCAGGTCCCCGCTCTCTCGATGAAGCCGTAGCCCAGGCCGATGAAAGAATGTACGCGGAAAAACGAAGGAAGAAGGCCACTGTGTCGTGAACCAATGTAATTCCCCTCTGGACTGCGACAGCCTTGAGTCGCGTTCTGATGGATTCAGTTCCGAGTACCGTGAAAGCGATTTCTCTCCTGCTTCCAGCAGAAGCCTGAGGAACAGCGTATGAGGATCCATAAAGAGCTCGCCACGGCTGTAGGGACCAGGTATCAGAGAGCAATGCATATACAAGCCGGCTTCCGAGCCATTTCCCTCCTTTCCCGTTTTGGCAACAATCGGGCAACACTAAGGGATTGATTCAAAATCCGGCTGTTCGGTCTTTCTTTATTTTTTTATAAAGAAACAGATGCCCAGAGGGGGACTTGAACCCCCATGGTTTCCCACTAGAACCTGAATCTAGCGTGTCTGCCAATTCCACCATCTGGGCAGGTGCAGATGTATCGCGTGCGGGTGTATTTATAGCGCGGGCAAAGGATACATGTCAAGGATGAAGAAACTCGCCGATACGCCGTATTCTTTTCACTCTTTGCATTTTTCGTTGACACCCGGGATATCGCATGGTACAATCAAAACAATCGATCATCGATTGTTTTGATGTCCGTGTAGACTATGAATCGCTCAAGAATAAGGGCATTATATGCAATCCACCGCCTCTGAGATTAAGAAGGAGGAAACAACCAAATGTCTGACTTTGAGTATGTCCGACCAACAACCATAGATGAAGCCGTCAGGTTCCTTGCGGCTCATGGCACAGAGGCCCGCATCCTTGCCGGCGGGACAGATCTCCTCATTCAACTTCGGAACAACGACATTCAGCCCTCGTTCATTCTTGACGTGAAGCACATCCGTGAACTCCAGACAGGGGTTCAATTGAAAGATGGCCTCGTGTCGATCTCCGCGACGGTCACCATGTCCGAGCTCGTCATGGATCCGCTCATCAATCGGTACTTTCCGGCGCTGGTCGATGCGGCAAACGTCGTAGGGTCTGTCCAGATACGCAACAGGGCAACGCTCGTAGGCAACATTTGCAATGCGTCGCCGGCCGCCGACAGCGCCCCTCCCCTCCTGGTGTATGGGGCGGAGGTCGTCGCCATAGGCTCCCAGGGGAAAAGGCGTATCCCGTTGAACGACTTTTTTGTGCGCTCGGGCGTCACCGTGCTTCAGCGCGGCGAGTTTGTCGCCTCCATTGAGCTGCCTGTTCCTACCACAAGAATGGGAGCGGCGCACGTCCGCCGCACACGGCGCCGGGGACACGACCTTGCATCGGTGACCCTGTGCTGCGGGGTGCAAGAGACGGGAGTCGTCAGGCTCTCCTATGGGAGTGTAGGACCGCGGCCTGTGCTCGCGCTAGATACGAGCGGCATTCTTGCGGATGAGAAAGCGCCGGAGGAAGCAAAGACCGCAATATTCGAATCTATTTTTGCGCAGGCAAGCCCGTCGAAAAAATCCATGCGCGCGAGCCCGGCTTATCGGTTGGCGATGCTCAGAGTTCTTGGCAAACAAGCCCTCGAGCTCGCTCTTGCGAGACTGAATGACCAGGGATGAAGGAGGAATATACATGGAAAAACTCATTCCCATTGAAATGAATATAAATAACCAGCATTACAAGCTCGAGGTATCGCCCAGTAAACGTCTGCTCGACGTGCTGCGCGAGGATTTAGATTTGACCGCAACAAAAGAATGCTGTGGCATCGGCGAGTGTGGCGCGTGCACGGTGCTCGTCAACGGCAAAGCCGTCAATTCGTGCCTGATGCTCGCAGTCGAGGCTGATGGGGCAACCATCCTTACTGCAGAAGGATTGGCCAGCAATGGTCGGCTTGACGCGCTGCAAGAGGCCTTCCTTGAGAAAGGCGCGGTGCAGTGCGGTTTCTGCATTCCTGGCCAGCTCATGGCAGCGAAATATCTGCTCACGCAAAATCCTCATCCTACCCGTGAAGAAGTGGAAGAGGGCATGGCCGGGAATCTCTGCCGCTGTGGCGGCTATGAGCGGATTATCGAGGCAGTTTTGTCGGTGGCAGAAAAAGGGGAGGAGCAGCTATGAATCTTCAGACTGTCGGTACTTCTCCTCATCGAGGGGGTGGTTTCGAGAGGGTGACCGGGCAACAGAAATATGTGGCCGACATCAAATTGCCTGGCATGCTCGAATCGAAATTGGTGACAATCGACTGTGCACACGCGAAGATACTTTCGATCGACACCGCAGAGGCAAAGAAAGTCCCCGGGGTTCGCCTCGTGATGACAGCGGCCGACCTGCCGCAGCCTGTGCCTCGGTTCGGGCCGCAGGTAGCCGATCGGCCGGTCCTGGCGGATGGAGAGGTCAAATTCCACGGCGAACCAGTGGCCCTCGTCGTGGCCGAAACGCTCCATGCCGCCGAGCAAGCGGCTCGCCTTGTACACGTCCAGTATGAAGAACTGCCTGCCGCCTTTACGGTGTCGATGGCGCTCGATCCTGCAGCGCCTCTCGTGATGGATCCATCGTTGCGACCGAACGATCCATTGGCAAAGACCAATATCTTCAATGAGCACCACTTCGGCTGGGGTGAGATCGACGAATCGAAGGCCGATCTCGTGGTGGAGAACACATATTCCTTTCCGATGGTCACGCAGTTTGCCATTGAACCTCATGCGTTCATCGCTGCTCCCGATAAAGACGGCATTGCGGTATGGAGTACCATTCAGCACCCGTACTGGCTGCAGAAAATTTTGGCGGGCTTATTGAAGCTGCCTCTCTCGAAGGTCAGGGTGTATGCCCCGGACCCGGGAGGCGGCTTTGGAGGCAAGCAACATACAAAATATGAACCTGCGCTCGTGTTCGCGGCCATGAAGCTCGGATGTCCCGTTCGCCTCGTGCTCACGCTGGAAGAAACCTTCCAGGCCGTGCGCCGGACATCCTGCGAAACCCACATCCGGACAGGTTTTACCCGCGATGGCAGGTTGGTCTTTCAGGACATAAAGGCACATTATCTTTTGGGAGCATACGTCGACATTGCGGACCGTGTGGTGGCGAAAGGAAGTTACGCGGGTGCAGGCCCCTACAACGTGCCCGCCGTGCGGATACTGTCGAAGAGTATTCTGTCCCATACTCCCCCTGCCACTGCATTCCGTGGGTTCGGGAACCCTGAAGTGAACTGGGCCGTCGAATCCAATATGGACGAGGCTGCCCGCCTTCTGGGCATCGACAGGTTGGAAATCCGCCTGCGCAACCTTGCGAAAAAAGGCGACACATTCATCCCTTACGACAAGCCCGCCGACGGCGATTGGAGCCAGACTGTCCTGAAAGCTGCCGAACTGATCGAGTGGCACAAACCTCTTTCCCCCTCTCGTCATCGAGGGATTGCGGTCGGAATAAAGCTGGGACCGACTACGGGCCTGTCATACTCCTTGGTCAGGCTGTTGGCGGATGGAAGTGTCATCGTCTCTTGCGGGACATCTGACATGGGGCAGGGGGCCCGAACGGTCGTTGCGCAGATCGCCGCCGAAGAGCTTGGAGTCCCCTACGACAAGGTGTCCGTGGTGATGGGCGACACCGCCACCGTGCCCTACGACCAGCAGACGTCGGCGAGCCGCTCCACCGTGCTGATGGGCAACTCCGTGCTGAAGGCCTGCCGTGCGATCCATGCGCAGCTTAAGACGAGACTCGCAAAGGTGTACAAGATCGATGAGTCGGAAATTTCCGTGGAGCATGGGAGAGTCGCACTGCCGGATCGGGAATATCCCATACCCGAGCTCATTAAAGTCGCGCTCGGCAAGCTCGGAGGAGAGATCATAGGCGTCGGAGAAGAACGCAAAGATGCCGAGCAGGGGCATCCGCTTGGCGGACCTGCCTGCTTCTATGAGTTCAACTGTACGGCGGTGGAGGCCGAAGTGGACAAAAGCACAGGAGATGTGACCATTACGCGGTACGTCACCGTCTCCGATGTCGGCACATCGATCAACCCCTTGCAGGTCCGCATGCAGGACGAAGGCGCCGCAGTCCAAGGGCTGGGCCATACGCTCATGGAGCATTATATCTTCGACGAAAAAGGCCGCATACGGAACCTCGGCGCGGCCGACTACCGAATTCTGACCACTATGGACCTCCCCAAAGAGTTCTATAGCGAAACAGTAGAAAATGCCGACGGGCCTGGGCCATACGGTGCAAAGGGAATGAGCGAGGGGGCTCTGCTCTGCGTGTCGTCGGCGGTCGCCTCTGCCGTCGGGGACGCCATCGGCACGACGATCAGAGATCTGCCCCTCACCCCCGAGCGGGTGTGGATGGCACTCCAGGCACAGAAGTGAAGGCTTTCTTCTAAAGAAAAAGCGCTCGACCGCGATAGAAAAAGGCCGCTTTCCAAAAAGCGGCCTTTTTTGTAAAGCGGCTTTTTTGAACATTCGATGTTTGCATAGTGTTCCGAAGCCTGCAGGGGGTGGATCAGGCGAGGGCATAGCGAGGCAGATATTTTCAAAACACAGAGGGGCTGCACGATAAAAAACGGCAGCGCCCAACCCGCGCCGCCGTTCAAAAACAGAAAGGTTCTTTCTGATCAATTATTTTTTATCTGGAAAAGAAATCATTCCATCCCAGCTGTTGAGGACCTTTCCTTCTCTGGCCTCCTCTTCCGAGAACCAGTGGGTAGTGACGCTTTTGAGCTCCGTATAGAACCTGACGCCGTCGGTGCCCATCATGTGCAGATCACCAAAGAATGAATGTTTGTGCCCTGTAAAACCGAACACGCTGAGCGGCACCGGGATGCCGACATTGACGCCCACCTGCCCCCCATGCGTCCTTTTGACGAATTCCCTCGCGTAATAGCCGCTCTGAGTATAGATCACCGAGCCGTTTGCAAACTCGCTGGCGTTCATGAGCTCGATCCCCTCCTCGAAGTTCTTTACGCGCTTCACACAGAGCACGGGACCGAATATCTCTTCTCTACCGACGCTCATGGAGGGCGTGACGTGGTCGAACATCGTGGGACCTAGGTAGAAGCCCTTCTCGTACCCTTTCACCACCAGGTTGCGTCCGTCCAGCACAAGCTCTGCACCTTCCTCTATTCCTTTTTCGATCCACTTCACCACGGAGGCCTTGTGTTCCGCATTCACCACAGGACCCATCTGGCTCGCTTTGTCGTATGCCGGACCTACTCTGAGCTTTTCAAGCTGTCCTTTGAGCAGGGCCACAAGCCTGTCGGCGACGTCTTCCTCTACGACCACCGCCGGCAGGGCCATACAGCGCTCACCGGCACATCCGAAGGCCGAGTTGATGATGCCCCGCGCAGTGCGCTCGAGCGCCGCATCTTTCAGCACGAGGGCGTGGTTCTTCGCCTCGGTGAGGCATTGCACGCGCTTGCCGTTGGCTGCCGCCATCTCGTAAATATGCCGGCCTACGCTGGTGGAACCGACAAAGCTTATCCCCTTTACGTCGGGATGTCGGAGCAATATCTCCGCTTCGTGTCGAGAACAGGTGACAAGATTCAAGACTCCTGGCGGAAGCCCAGCCTCGGCCCACAGTTCCATGATGCGCATTGCGGTCTGGGGGCAGAAACTGGCCGCTTTGATGACCATGGTGTTGCCGGTGGCGATGCAGAGCGGTGCCATCCAGCCCATCGGAATCATGGCAGGAAAATTCCACGGGGCTATCCCTGCAAATACGCCCAGGCTCTCCATATACTGCGTCGTGTCATAGCCGACCGTGCAGTTCATCAATGCCGGACCTTTCAGCAAATGCGGAATCCCGCACGCAAACTCGACCACCTCGGTTACTTTGAGCACGTCGCCCATCGCCTCGTCGAGGACCTTGCCGTTCTCGGTGGCCACCATGAGCGTAAGCTCGTCGAGATGCTTGTCGAGCAGAGCCTTCATTTTGAACAGCACCTGAACCCGCTTGTTGGGAGGGGTGTTGGACCACGCCGGGTATGCCTTCACCGCCGAGGCGATCGCAGACTCTACCTCTTCCGCGGTGCACTGGGGCGCCCTCGCGATCACTTCGCCAGTCGAGGGGTTGTAGCAGTCCATATATTTCGTCGTTGTGGATGTTTTCCAGCCCCCATCAACCCAGTACTGAAGTTGTTTGATTTCAGCCATCTTCCTTTTCTCCTTCTTGTTATAACGCGCCGCTCAATCAACTCAATCGACACAGAGAGCTGTCCGAGAGACACGGGTCCCTCGGACGCAGCGTTTATTGGGTGGCGGTAAGGCCGCCATCCACATAGAGTATCTGCCCGGTTATAAAATCCGACGCGTGAGAGGCGAGGTACATCGCCAGCCCCGCGATATCGTTGGGTTCGCACACGCGGCCGAGCGGAATGCGGGCGACGAGGGGCTTATAGAACGAAGGGTCATCGAGATATCGAGCGACCAACGAAGTCTTGGTAAACGTCGGCGCTATGCCGTTGACGGTGATGCCGTATTTCGCCCATTCCGTCGCGAGCTGCTTAATCATCATGTTCATACCGCCTCGGCTGACACAGTAACTGATGTACCCGCGCGATATGCCGAGCGCTCCTCGTACTGAGGTAATGTGAATGTGCTTACCTCCGCCCGCCCCGATCTGACGTTTGGCGATTTCCTGTGAGAGGAAGAAGGCTGTTTTGAGATTGACCGAAAGAATATGATCCCAGGCTTCTTCCGAATATTCCTCGGCCGGCGCCTCTATGTGCGTTCCCACACAGTTGACCAACACGTCGATCTTGGACACTTCCCGATGCAATGCCTCTGAAAACCGTCGGATATCTTCCAACCGTTCGACATCGAGGGCAAGGCCGATCGCATCCCCTCCTCCGTCCCGTATCGCTTGGGCCGCTTCGTTCGCCTTCTGCTCGTGCCGCGCCGTAAGAAACACCCTGCATCCCAGCGCGGCGAGGCCTGCCGACACCGCCGTTCCGATGCCACCAGCTCCTCCCGCGACGAGGGCAGTGGTCCCTTTCAGGTCGAACATGGACCGATATGCACTGAGATCGATTGCCATTCGCCTACCTCTTTGCCGTCAATAGGTCATACAGCGCAGCCACGTTGTTCTTCGTCACCTCAGGCCCCATGTACTCCTGTCCGATATCGCAGGGGAATCTGTCGAGGAAGCTGATGTTCGCCACGCACTCTTCCTTGGTCCATCCCTTTGCGACGGCGGTTGCGACGGCGGTGATCCACTCGAGCAAGAAGGCCCTCTGGACGTAGATCTCCTTTTTGGTGCAGACAGGCCCGTGGCCTGGAACGATGAGGTCCACATCCAGATCGAGCAACCTGTCGAGCGACCGAAACCACTGCTCCAGGTTGGACGTGTAGAGCCAGGTTTGACAGCGATTGAATATCGTGTCGCCGACAAAAGCCACCCTTTCCTCGGGAATGTGGACGGCGAGCTGGCCTGGCGTATGCCCTGGGGTGTGCAGCAGAATGAAGGTGTGGTCCCCCACGCTGAGGGTTGCATCCTGCGTTATGGTGATGTCCGGGCGTTTTGGGTCGGCGAAATAGGTCTCCTCGTCCGGAAAGAAAGGCATGCCTTCCGGATCGTCGGTCGGCATGGCCTCTTTGGCGTACTCGTAGGGATTGATTTGGGGATACACGACCATAAAGAGTTTCCGCGTCTCTTCGTGGGCGATCACGTGCTCAGCGGATTTAAAAAAATAATTCCCAAAGATGTGATCGACGTGGTGCTCTGTATTGATGATGTAACGGATGCGCCCCTTTGCTTCGCATTCCTCCCTCATTCTGATCGCATAGGTGGGAAGCTGAGGTGTATCGATCACCACGACACCATCGGAGGTAACCACATACCCCGGATTGCACCCGCGCAATTTGGTCTCTGCAAAGACATTCTTAGTCAGTTGTTCCAAAACGCACCTCCATCCGCAACGTTGGGGTGCCAACGTTACATAAGTTTTTCAATTTCATCGAAGAGAATCTGGGGCGTCTTTGCACGAATCATGAAATAGGGTCTATCCGCCGCAAATCGACTGCAGAAATCTCCTCGTTTGGCGCGCAGCGCATCGGTGTCGATGATCGGCATGACGATGCCCGGGGAGGACAACAGCTGATTGAGGCCGAAGTAATTCATGAGGGAATGGAAGGTCTGATATTCCCGCTCAAAGCGATTCATTTCAACGACCTTCGTGTCGAAATGACCGTCGATGCCCGGCATGATGACTAAATCTATATTGGTCGGCTCATCGTAATTGATGTACGGCGGATTTTCGCTGAAAAATTTTGCGACGCCCTCATCTTGATTCGGAAGATCCGCGCGTTCAGTTCCCTTCGCCCTCATGCGGAGATACACGTTCTTCGAGCCCATGACAGCCCAACCGCGCTCGTCGGTCACGGTCGTTTCGGTGGAAACGAGGAGCCCTCCTCGACGACATCCTTCGATCTGACTCATGCTCTTGCCGTGATTCGATTCTCCCCCAAGAAAGAGTATTGTCTTGTCCTTATATCGGACGGCAGACGAATGAAAGGGATGGAGCCCAACTTTTTCCATTTCAAGCGCGAGCATGCTGACGACGATTTTGTTCAGCTCTCCTTGTTCCCAGGCTCCATCGAGGGTCAACTGTGATCCGTCGTACCGAATTGCCTTTTGGGGAACTTCCACATTCCAGACTATGTCCGGTTTCTGCTTTGTAATCTCCGATCTGAGCTTGACATCTGCGAGGCGGTAATTGAGAAAGGTCATCTCTTCAAGCACATGCGCCCTCTTTTCGCCTCCCACCACATCGATGCGCACCACACCGTCTCCGCTCACCATCTCTTCAGAAAATATGTTCATACCGCTACTCCCTCTGTTGGATTTTCTTTCATTCGCCGCTCGCACGAGCCTTGCGCGCCTGCAGGATATAGAGCTGTCCTTTTTCAAACGCCCATTCGATATCCTGAGGATAGCCATAGTGGGCTTCTATGATCTGTGCGACGCGGCACAGCTCTTTCACCATCTCCGATGTCAGGGTGGGGGCTTTCGCCTTCGAAGGTTCGACGTCGATCCATTTTCCCCCGCCTCCCTCCGCCTGAACATATGAATGTTCCTTGTTTGCGATGGTTTTGTCCTTTATTTCCCACGTTTTCTTGTCGACGATGTAGAGATCGCTCGTCGCCTTTCCCGACACGACGGTCTCTCCGAGGCCCCAATTCGATTCGATCATTATTTCATCTTTTGCTTTCGTGATCGGGTTCATGGTAAACGCGACGCCCGCCACCTCAGAATTCACCATGAGCTGAATGGTTGGCGCAATGACAGCCTTTTCGTGATCTAACTTTTTGTTGTACCGCGTCACCGCAGCGCGGGTCGACCACACCGAGGCCCAGCATTCCTTGACCTTCTCCACAACTCGCGCAGAACCCTTGATGTAGTGATACGTGTCCATCAAGCCGGGGAAAGAAGAGATGGCAGAATCTTTCATCGCGACGGAGGAGCGCACGGCCACAAAGGGATCCTTTTCTCCGGGGAGCTTGCCATAGTGCTCCACGATCTCCCTTTCGATCTCTGGTGGCATGGGAGCACTCACGATGATGTCTCGAATCAGCTGCGTCTTTTTCTCAGGATCCTCATAGGTGTCGAAGTCGATGGTGGCGACGATGGCCCGGATTTTCTCCGTCAGGCCATTGACCTCGAGGTGATGGTAATACGCGCTCCCGAGCACGGTATATCCTGCCGGCACATTCAGCCCAAGGCTCGTAAGCTCACCCAAATGAGAGGCCTTGCCGCCGCATTCTTCGTACATGTCCTTTTTTAGATCCTTGAATGTCTTAATGAACATCATTCATCCTCCTTGCGATGCTTGTTGTCAGATCAAAAAAATGAAAAAGTACTGTATACTCCTGTGCATTCCAAAATCAACTGGAATCTCATAGTCTTCTGTCCAGGGCACCACCTAGCCTTTTTTGCCTCCTTCTGCCAGAGCCTTTGCCGCAGCTGCAATACCAGCACTGTCAAGGCCATAGCGACCAAAGAGTACTTCATCGTCCCCGCTTTCGAGAAAGATGTCGGGGAAGCCCAATCGTTTGATCCGGCACGGCGCATGTTCCGCGGCGACCTCGCACACGGCCCCTCCCAAGCCGCCGATGACCGAATGATTTTCCACCGTGAGAATTGTCCCTATTGACTCTGTGGCATCGCGGATGGCCTCAACATCAATCGGTTTAATCGTCGGCATGTGCAAAAGCCTTGCAGAGACGCCCTGGCCTTCGAGGACCTCCACTGCCTTAAGCGCGCGCGGCGTCATCATGCCACTCGAAATGATGGCAACATCTTTGCCCTCGTGGAGCTTTACGGCTTTGCCGAGCGCCACCTTGTGATGCTCGGGGAAAATGACCGGGACAGGGCACCTCACCGTCCTCACATACACAGGACCTTCTATGTCCATCGCCAACTGCGCGCACGCAATCGCTTCACGCGGATCGGCAGGATCCATGACAATCATGCCGGGCATGGCCCGCATGACGGCCAGATCCTCCACCGCAGAATGGGTCGCCCCGGCCCGACCGGTGGGCAGGCCCCCATACGCACCGTTGATCTTCACATTCGCCCTGGCGTGCGCGATAGAATTTCTAATCTGATCGCCCGCGCGCTTCGTCATAAACACGGCAAACGTCGACACCCAGGGTATAAATCCTAGAGTAGACAAACCTGCGGCAATACCGACCATGTTCTGTTCGGCGATTCCTACTTCTATAAAACGATCGGGGTATGCGCGGCCGAACAGATGCGTCTGCGTAGAGGGTCCTACATCTGCGTCCAGAACGAGCATGTTGGGTATTTTTGCACCCAATTCGACCAATGCCTGCCCAAAGGCCGTCCGCTGGGCAATCTCTTCGCCTAGTTCCATCGCGTGCTCCTATCTGTCACTGAGCTCTTTCTTAGCCGCAATATATTCTTGATCGTTCGGCGCCTTGCCATGCCACTCGTAGTTGCCTTCCATAAAAGACACGCCTTTGCCCTTGATGGTGTTGGCGATGATGACCACAGGTCCCCGTTCAGCCATGGCACGTGCGCGAGACAGCGCCGAGAGCAAGTCCGCAATATTGTGGCCGTTTACAGAGAGCACGTTCCACCCGAACGCCTCCCATTTGATAGAAAAAGGCTCCAGACTGAGGTTGGCATCGATGGTGTTCGACAGTTGCACCTTGTTGTAGTCCACAATCGCGATGAGCTTGGGTATGCGCTTCGATCCTGCAAACATGGCTGCTTCCCACACCTGTCCTTCCTGGCACTCCCCGTCGCCCAAGAGCACGACCGTCATGAACTGCAGATTCTTTTTCAATCTTCCAAGCGCCATGCCCAATCCTATCGACAGCCCCTGCCCAAGAGAACCTGTGGAATAGTCCACCCCCTTGCATTTGTGCATATCTGGGTGGGCCTGCAAGGCCGAATCCTCGCGATCGAAGGTCTTCAGGCTATCCAGAGGAAAATATCCTCTCAGCGCAAGCGTCACATAGTATCCGAGCGACGCGTGCCCCTTCGATAAAATGAACCGGTCCCTTTCTTCCCAGTCGGGACGGCTCGGGTCGACCTTCAGGAACGAAAAATAGAGCGCCGTCAATATCTCGACCTCAGACAGCGATCCACCCGTATGCCCCGCCCCCGCCGCATGTGCGGTGTCGATAATCAGTGCCCTTATTTGACGAGCTACGGATTCAAGAGAACCTACGTCATACTCAGGAGCCATAGTCGCCTCAGTCATTCGGTTTCACCACCACTTTCAAAGAATTGTCCTTTCTGTGGACGAATATGTCGAAAGCCTCAGCAAATTTTGAAAGAGGGAAAGAATGAGTTATGAGCCTCGCAAGATCGATATTGTTCTCCTGAACCATGGCAATGGCAGGCTCGAGCGTGTTGGGGTTGGCCCTGTTGCCCTTCAGGTCGATTTCGTCGAGCACGAGCCGGCGGATAGGGATATCAACATCCTTTGAAGGAAGGCTGACCATAGAGATGGTGCCGCCCTTGGCGACCGCCTCACAGGCCTGACGCACGCCTTCCGGCGTTCCCGAACATTCAATGACGCGCTTTACGCCCATCCCCTCGGTCAAGGCCTTGACGCGCTCTACGACGTCCCCGGCCTTGTAGTCGATGGGAGTCGCCCCCAAGCGTTCTGCCACCTGCAATCGGAAACCGCTGCCGCTCGCTAGCACCTTGCCGGCCCCCATGGCCCGCACGATCATGATGCTCATGAGGCCCTGCGCCCCAGTTCCATTGACGAGGACAGAATCGCCTGGCTCCAGGTCGGAGCGCATCACCGCATGGAGGGCAATGCTGAACGGGTCCATGCAGGCGGCGACATCGAAGCTCATTCCGTCGGGGATACGGGCAATACTCTTGACAGAAGCCGCTATGTACTGTGCGTACGCTCCTTGGGAATAATGACCGTACTGCCGATGGCCTTTTTCCTCGTGGCCGTAGTTGAGGCACAGGGTATAGCGCCCCTGCATGCACATCGAGCAATATCCACAGCCCACGTGGCTTATGCCGCACACCCTTTCCCCTTCTCTCCAGCCAAGACTCCTTGCAACGTCCCCGACCTTTACGATGGTGCCTGCCCACTCGTGGCCTGGAATAAGAGGAAAAGACTTAGGCCAGAAGCCCGGGAACTCTCCTGCAAAGATGTGCGGGTCCGTGCCGCAGATGGCGACCGTCTCTACACGGGCGAGGACCTCGTGGCTATTGATCTCAGGGATCGGCACATCACAGTACTCAAAATCGTTCGGGGCATTGAGCCTTATTGCCTTCATCGTTTGTTCAGACACACCATTACTCCTTTTAAGCATTACTTGTGCGGCAAAAGTTCATCTTTTAGACTTCCAGTGCACCATGGGCAGTCCAGGCACGGGGGACCTGAAATACGGTATCGCAGTCTCCTTCAAGGACCCTATATAGACAGTACTCAAATCCGGGCCACCGAAAGTCACGCTCGCCATCCACGGAGCAATGCCCCGCCCCGTTGCGAACAGGATGTCGGAAGTGACGGCCTTGCGATAAAACGCCTCATCGAGGCGCCGCACCTTCTCAGGATCGCCCTCGTCCAACAGAATCACAAGCTCTCCATCGGGCGTGATGACAAAAAGCTTGTCGGAGTAGACCATGGTGCCCCACAGGTTTCCGAACGCATCGAACGCAATGCCGTCCGGATACGCACCAGGGCCGAGATGCGAAGGCCCATAGACCTCTCGGTCGCGCAGCTCTCCCTTCTCATCGACGCGGAAGCGGAGTATTCGCCCCCCCGTGGTCTCCACGACATAGAGAAACTCCTCATCCACGTCGAAGCGCACCTCGTTGGTAAAATGCAGGCCATCGGCCACAATATGGGCACCCCGCGCATCGAGACGGATGATGTAGCCATCGTCGAGGTCGGGCACGAGCGCATCTATCCAGTTTTTGACCCGCGTCGTCACAGTAATCCATAGGCGATTCTTGGAATCCCTCAAGACGAAGTTGACTTTGCCTATCGGCCGCCCATCGACGCTGTCCATGAGCACTCTTGTCTCCCCGGTCCTCGTCATTATCTCAAGACAATCGGTGCCAAAGTTCGAAATCAGAATGTCGCCGTTTTCCGCAAAGGCAAGCCCGTTGGGCAGCGTTCCTTTGGTGAATCTGTCGACCTCGCTTACGCTTTGGGCAAAATCGCTCGAGCGTTTCTGCGTGATGAGCTCTTGCGAACCGTCCGGCATAATGTGCATGACGCCGCCGCGTGCATCGGCAGCCCACAGGCTCCCATCGGGCTCGGCGAGAATGCATTCCGGTCTCTGCAGATCGTGCCCAATGAAGCGTATCTTAGATTTATCAATATGGAAGTTTTTGATCGGGTTCTCTTTCACGACTCCCTCCTTATTGGCTCAAATTCCTTCGGGAAATGAAACCTCAGGATGAAATTCATAGGTGTCGAGGCTCGCAGGCGGCGCAAAGAAGCAAATGACCTTCATTTCCTCAGTACCGCTATTCCTTACCATATGAATACTGTTCTTTTGAAACAGCACTGCGGTGCCAGGCTTCAGCGCCTGTACCTCGCCATCCACATACACCTTGCCCTCGCCGGAAATCACGTAAATGAGCTCCTCTCCAGCAGGATGTGCGTGCGCCGGCTTTACTGTTTCTCCCGGGGACACGCGCATGACACACGAAGAAAGGAATTCCGGCTGCAGGCTCTTCGCATCGGCGATCCACCGCAAATATCGGCCAGGCACCTGAACCTCCGGCACCTGTGATTCATGAACAATTTTCATCGCTAGCCTCGCATCAGCGAATGATCGAAGATGAATTATCGATTATCGATAGTTTATGGTACCACCTGCCCCCTCAATTGTCAAGCAAAATTATCGTCGACAAATATAGAAATTTTGTGATTTTTTACATTGCCGGACCTAGATAATCATCATTGACTCTTGCGCATTCTTCCCCTACAATACTATCGATAATCGATTGAAAAGGTGGAGGTACACATGCCGGCTCAAAGTTATCTGCAGTGGCTCAGTGAATGTACGGCGACCAACTGGTGGTGCGATTCCGGAACGCCATCCGAGATAGATGTTGCGCTCCAACACGGGACCGTGGGGATTACCACGAATCCTCCTCTGTGCGCCGCCGCCATTTCGCAAAAGCCTGAAGAATGGCGGGAACAGATCGAAACAATACTCCAATCTGCTCAAGACGCTCCGAGCAAAACAGAGGCGTTGATTCGCCTTGTGGTGACGCGTGGGGCACGGAAACTCGATGCTCTCTTTGCCCGCAGCGCGGGAACACTTGGCTACATATGCGCCCAGGTCGATCCAGCGAAGGCCGGCAACCGAGAAGAGATGCTCGACATGGGAAGGCGCTTTGCGGCGTGGGCACCGAACATCTCCGTCAAGGTCCCTGTGACGAGCGCCGGTCTGGATGTACTCGAGGAGCTCGCAGCAGAAGGGATCGCCGTGACAGGAACCGTAAGCTTTTCCGTCTCTCAAATGCTGGCAGTCGCAGACGCTCATGCGCGAGGTGCTCGAAGAGCCCTCGCCAACGGTAAAAAACCTGCCCCGTGCAATGCAGTCCTCATGATTGGGCGGCTTGACGATTACCTGATGGAAGTCGCCGCCGATAATCGCGCGAAGGCCAGCCCCGCCGATATCCAAAAAGCTGGCCTCGCGGTAGCAAAAAGGGCGTATTCTCTATTCAAAGAGAGGGGATACGCCGCAAAAATACTCGTCGCTGCGCTCCGGGGGACGTACCACGCGACAGAACTGGCCGGGGCGGATATGATTCTCTCCATCCACCCTAAATATCAAAGAATGCTGATTGACCAGGATATCCTCAAAGAGGAAAAATATGCCGTTCCGGTCGAACCTCAAATTCTGGAACGCCTTTCCTCGATGAAGGAATTTATCAGGGCATATGAACCGGACGGGCTGTCTCCAGAAGAATTCATACGCTTTGGCGTCACCCAGCGAACGCTCGCTCAGTTCACGGAAACCGGTTGGAAACGCCTCGAAGCTATGCGATGAACAGGCTGAGGATATGGCTATGGACAACGACGAAGTCTATCGTATTTTGAAAAATCTCCTTGCAGAGCCACGGCTTGGGAAGCTTTACTCAACCTTGAAGACACAATACCAGGGGCTGAGGATTAGCCACAACTGGGAACACATCATGAGGGTCACCCTCAATGCGGTGGTGCTGGGTACGGAAGAAGGTGCGGATTTGTCCCTCATCATTCCAGCGGCGCTTTTGCACGACATCGGCTTTATTACCAACCCGACGGAACCGAAAAAGCACAATGAATATGGCGCCGCCGCATGCCTCTCGTATCTGACTGAATGGAATGAGTCAGAACAGAAGAAGATTTCCGACATCATTCTCAAACATAAAGGCAAATATCCAGGCTACACGGCATACGAGCCCTCAAGCCTCGAAGAAAAAGTACTCTGCGACGCCGACCAAATCGATAAATTCGGATGGATAGGACTGCTGCAAGTCATCAAAGTGTATGCCGAGTATGGATCGCTCGGCTATAAAAATTTCGATACGCTGCGCGGACTTGCGGAAGGCATAGAAGAGGCTGCCCACATCGAATTGTACACCGAGGCAGCGAAGAAAAGGGCTGAAGCGCTGAGAGAGCCTTCCTACCACGAGGTTTCAAAGGCCGTTTTGGCTGAACTTTCCTTCTACGAAGGCTGGCAAGATTAAAAAGGGAGGCCACCCGAACTCTCGGGTGGCCTCAGGGACTGCATGGGAGAAACTCTCCTCAACGTCGCTACTCACTCACTTTTCTGGGGAATGTGATGGCCATGTTGAACCAGCCTAGGAAGAGGCCGAAGTATCCGGCAAGTATCGTCCACAAGCAGGCGATGATGGTATTGAGCTGAATCGCCGCCTCGGCGCTCTTCGGATAGGAGTTCGTGAAGAGGACCGCGATCATCATCGTCATGCCGTTGAAATAGGCGAGGGAGCCTTCCGAAAAAATCTTGGAGAACTTCATGATGTAGACGAGCACGCACACCGCGACACCGAAGCCCACCCAGATACCCCACATGCCGGAACCGTTCGGCCCAGCCAGCGCAGGGACTCCCGCCGACAAAGAAAAAGAAGCAATGAAGCCCAGTGTGCAGATGATAGCCCCTGAAGGGAAGGCCAAAAGAATAAACTTACCTGCCTTTTTCACGGTAGCACCGAAATTGAAGAACTCGGCCCACACGATAAACGATACCCAAAGGGGAATGTTGAATTTCCCCAGAAACATCGTCAAGGGCAGAAAGAGGATTGCCGTGATTCCAACTGCCAACCAAAACGGAATTGTCTCCTTTGTCTTGACTTCCGCCATGCCACGCCTCCTTGTGTATTGCTTTCTCTGTCTAAACGGGGGGCTGTCCCAGCTCAAAAGCCAAAACAGCCCAAAATGTTCGCTATGCTAGAGAATCTCCACTACTCCGGTGCTGCCGTTTACGCGCACTCTGTCGCCTGTCTTGATTTCTTTCGTCGCATTGCTGGTGCCGACGACGCCTGGAATCATGAACTCGCGGGCAGTGATCGCCGAATGAGACAGCACGCCTCCTGCGTCGGTGACGATACCGGCTATCTTACTGAATACGACGACCCATGCGGGGTTGGTCATGACACAGACGAGGATTTCTCCCTTCTTGACCGAATCGAATTCGGCGGGGCTGTGCACGACATGCGCCACACCTTCGGCAATACCCGGAGAGGCGGCGAGGCCTTTTACTTCTCCCTTTATGCCCTGACCTGAACCTTTTTCGAATCGTTCCGGATATCCCCAGAGCATGTGATAGGGTTCCATATACATGGCCCAGTTGGTGACCGTGCCGACCCATGGTCGGGGCTTTATCTTACTCGCCCTCTCCATCTCAGCCTTCGCCTTCTTAATGAGTCCACGGCCGTCATAGGTCTTCGGGCTCGCGACATACCGTCGGAGCTGCTCATATTCGAGATACATGATGTCTTCCGGATCATCGAGCAGGCCTTCCTTCACCATTTTGCGCCCAACCCTGAGCAGAACGATCCGCATCCGTGCATAGGTGGACTGATCGAAATAGAAGTGATGGTCCGGAGTCAGGGGCATCATCCGCAAGTTGAGGTCGAGGGCCTTTTCGAAGCGGTCTTTGTCCGCCTGGGGCCTAGAAGCCAGTCGCCTGCGCAGTTCTGCGATGGCGTCATCCTGTTCCTTGATGCACGATGCATAGGCCTTGTTGTAATCATAATTGGTGTCAAAATAATTCTTTATTTGATCGAGAATCGGCGTATTATCCTCCACCCACAGCTTGAACCTGTACTCGTGCGTATAAATGGATTTGTAGCCGAACTCGTTGGCATATGCCTGGACATCGTTGAGGAATTCGAGGCCAACCTTGGTCTTCTGCAGCAGAGCGCGAATCTCCGCCCCATTTGCTCCGTTCGTGAAGGCTTCGCTCAACTCCTTGTTGGCCTTGACCTTTTCTTTGAGTTTCCAAAGCTCGTGCAGGCTGTCCCAGTTCCTGTCTGCTCTGGAGATATTGACTTTCCCCAAGAGGTCGGAGGGCACATCGCCGAAAAGTTCTTTGACAAGCGCTCCGAAATCCGTCGAGACCTGGAATTGTGCATAGTTGAGAATCCAGTGGAGGCGGAAATGCCGCTCCTGAATGTCGATCATCTCTTCGAGGTGAACCATGAGCTCGGGCAAGGAAGCATGTTCGGCGTCGAAATTGTCGACATATGCAAAGTTGTTCTTCACTTCAGGCACATACCGATTCTTCCACCAATCCAAAAAGTTCGTCGCATAGGTAGGCATTACCCAAGAATAGTACGGCGCCGTCGCGGCTTCCTCCTCTTCGCCGCGAGGCACGATGGCGGTGTAGACATAGCCATTTATCTTTTTGGCTGGCCACCTGAGCCCCATCGGCATGTCGAATCTGCGATACATGTATTCGCATGTCGGGCCCCACCATCCATTCAGGCTGAAATACATCGGCGACACCGGATTTGGGCAATGATTATCGTCGAACCACCAGAAGAGCTTTTTCTCTTCCTCATTTGCCCATTCGACCGGAAATTCTTCGTCACCGAAGAACTGCGCCAAGACTTTATCTCTGTCCATGATACCTCCTTCATTGAAGAACAGGATTCTTCAACAGTGCTATCGATTAACGATTATCGATCTGAATTCTTCATCTGTCAAGGAAAATTTGTAGATTTAACACTTTTTATCTCGCCGCTCCACATTCGAAGCGCAAGACGCAGGCACCATCGACGGCCGCCTCATACTTCTTTGGCGTGCAGGCGTAAAAAGGAGGTTGAAGAAGGTCTCTGTGGGCCCAATGTCAAATTATTCAGAGATTTGCTTGGGCGAGCATGTCGCTCAATGGTTTGGTCGTGCTTTCGATGTGTTCCCGAACTGCTTTTGCGACCTTATCCGGATCCCGAGCCCTCAGTGCATCTATGAGTATTCTGTGACGGGTGGCGATCTGGATCGGATCCATTTCCGACAAACTCCCTGTGAGGAGCGACCAATTCCCGAAATGCATGTAATTATAAAGCTGAACGAGGAGCTTGTTGCCCGATGTCTCCACGAATTTTTCGTGGAAGGCTATGTTGAGACGAATGCGTCGCTGCGTGTCCCCCTCTTTCGATGCAGCGATCATCTCGCTGGTGATACGTTCGAGCTCGGCGATCTCCTCGTCGGTAATGCGCCTGATGGAAAGCTGTCCAGCGAGCGTCTCAAGGGCGACTCTGACTGTAACGACTTCCATTAAGTCTTTTGCAGTAAAAGAACGCACCGCCGTTCCCTTAAAGGGCTCGTTCTCCAAGAACCCCATTGCGATGAGGCTCCTCAGCGCCTCTCTTACAGAAGCTTGACTGACCCCCAATTCTCTGGCCAGGGCGCTCTCGACGATTCTGTCTCCTGCCTTATACTTTTTATGGAAGATGTCTTCCATGAGCTGTTCTTTGATCTGTTCACTCAACACGGTGCGCGTCAGTCTTTTTTTACCATACGATTCTGTCATTGCGGTTCTCCATTTAAATCTATTATCGATTGTTTAATTATATCGAACGGGTTTGCACAAATGCAAGCGAGGCTCACCAGGAAGATGTCTTCGACGGCGTTTCAAATTTTAAAACTAATGTTTCATAACTTGCTCGATGGGCGGAGTAGGTTTATAATGATTGGGCGCAAAGGGATGGGGCACTGGCGGCGCGCGCTTCCTTTAGGGGGTTATAATAATTGGACGCACGGCGGTGGGGGCTGCCGGCGATGGCTTCATTTCGAGGGGTACACCATGAAGTTGTCAGAATGGAACGGCGATCTTGCAGGCATCGATTATGTTTCGCTCATCGTGATCGACATAGATGGGAGGATGAGGGCGGTCAGCCTGCCCTCCGCGTACGCGTGCGAGGCGGTGCTCAAAAAGGGCATCGGCTTCGACGCTTCGAATTTCGGGTATGCGAAGGTGCAGGCCTCGGACATGGTTGCGGTGCCCGATATGGACACGGGGTTCGTCGAGCAAAAAGATGGGTTCAATATCCTTCATGTTTTCTGCGACGTGCGCACCATGGAGGGACGGTTTTTTGAGCAATATCCGCGGACGGTGATCCGGGCGGCGCAGCGGGCGCTCCTTGACTCGGGCCTCGGCGACGATGCCAGGATGCTGGTTGAACTCGAATTCTATGTCTTCGAGGATGTGCGCTATTCAACCACGTCGGATCACTCGTATTACTTTGTGGAGAGCTCTGAGGGCATTGGAGAGGAATACAAGGATACGCCGCGGGTCGGCATGTCGCAGGGGTATCACCGCATGGTCCCCGAGGACCGGTATCTGCTGCTGCGCAACCGCGCGGTGAAGACGATGACCGACGTCGGGATTCCCGTGAAGTATCATCACCACGAGGTGGGCGCGGCGCAGCTTGAGATCGAGCTCGACTTTGTCTCGATGACGAAGGCCGCCGATGCGGTGTCGCTCGCAAAATGGATCCTGCGCAATGAGGCCGACGAGCTCGGCCTCAAGGTCACCTTCATGCCCAAACCTATGTATGGCGTCGCAGGGAGCGGCATGCACGTGCATCAGTTCATCGTGAAGGACGGCGCTTCGATTTTTCCAGGCGAAGGGCTATACGGGCTCTCGGAGATGGCGCTCGCGTATACGGCGGGGCTTTTGAGCCACGCCCTGACGGGCTCGCTCCTCGCCTTCTCCAATCCTTCCACGAATTCGTACCGCAGGCTCGTGCCGGGCTACGAGGCACCGGTGAGCGCGACATTCGCCCAAGGCTCGAGGACTGCGGCGGTGCGGATTCCTGGCTATCTCGGCAAGGGGGAGGCGCGCATCGAGTTCCGCACGGGCGATGCCACGGCAAACGTGTATTACTTTCTCGCGGCGATGCTGCTCGCCGGGCTCGACGGGGTAAATAAGAAGCTCGACCCTGTGGCGCTGGGATTTGCAAAGGACGGGTCTACTCCAAAGCACATCTTCCCCATGGGGCTCTTCCACGTATTGGGAGGGCTCAAAAAAGACAAGGCGTACCTCGCGCCGGCATTCCCCGCCGAGCTGATCGAAGTCTGGATCGCGCGAAAGGAAAAGGAGGCATCGTACGTGTACAACGCGCCGGTGCCTCAGGAGTATGAGCTCTACTTTGATTGACAGTGCAGGTTCTCGGCGCGGGTTTTTCCCGCGCCGTTTTTTTTGAAGGGGAGGTGGAATGACACAGATGGTTTTGTCGGGCGACGAAGCGGTCGCGCAGGCTGCGCTCGACGCGGGGGTTGCGGGAGCCTTTGCGTACCCCGGGACTCCCTCGACTGAGATCATGGAGTATCTTCAGGAGCACATTGGGAAAGAAGCGGGCGTCGATGCTGCGCCAGGGCTCCGGGACGTCTCCACAAGGGTCGCCCAGTGGTGTTCAAACGAGAAGACCGCCTACGAGTCGGCGCTCGGCGTCTCGTTCGTCGGCAGGCGCGCGATGGTGTCGATGAAGCATGTCGGGCTCAATGTGGCGATGGACCCCTTTGTGAACTCGGCGCTCGTCCGGATCCATGGGGGACTCGTGGTGGTGGTGGCCGACGATCCGAGCATGCACTCGAGCCAGAATGAACAGGACTCGCGCCTTTTGGCGGATTTTGCGCGCGTGCCCTGTTTCGAGCCCTCCGACCAGCAGGAGGCCTACGAGATGACGCGCTCCGCCTTCGATTATTCGGAGGCGCACGAGGTGCCGGTGCTCCTACGGATCACGACGAGGCTGGCGCACGCGCGGGCGCTCGTGACGACTGCGCCGGCCGGGGCCGTCCGCAACTTAGGGAAAACAGACGATCCCTACGCGTGGATTCTGATGCCGGCCATGGCGCGCAAGCGGTGGGCTGCGCTCCTCGCGAAGCAGGCCACATTTAAGGCTGACGCCGATGCCGCGAGCCGGCTTGAGCTGGGCTCGAAGGAGCTGGGCGTGGTCACCTGTGGGCTGGGGCGGGCTTACTATATGGAAAACGTGGGGGATTGGGCCCAGGCTCATGGCGGCGAGCGGCCCACGCACCTGCACATCGGCCGCTACCCTGTAGGTGTGGGAAAAATCGAAGCGCTGGTCTCACGCGTGGGGCGCATCCTCGTGATCGAAGAAGGCTACCCATATGTCGAGCGGGAGCTGCGGGGCATCTTCGGCGCGCCCGTGCCCATTGCGGGAAAAATGACGGGCGAGATTCCGCTTGCGGGCGAGTTGAGCGCGGATTCGGTGAGGGCTGCGCTCGGCCTACCTCCTCGCGGAGGCGTCGCTGCGCCGGCGATCGGAGTGCCGGCAAGGCCCCCGCAATTCTGTCAGGGCTGTCCGCACGCCGACTCGTTCACCGCGCTGAAAAAGGCGCTCGAGGGCGAGGCAGAATTCTTCTCGGCATCCGACATCGGCTGCTATGCGCTCGCCGCGCAGCCCCCGTGGAACGCCATAGAGTCCTGCGTCGACATGGGCGCTTCGGTCGGCATGGCCCGCGGGGCGGCCTCGGTGGGGCAGAAGCGCGCAATAGGCGTCATCGGCGATTCGACATTCTATCACTCGGGTATCACGAATCTGATCGACGCGGTCAAGTATCGGACCCCGATGACCCTCGTCATTCTCGACAACGGCACGACGGCCATGACGGGGGCTCAGCCGACCATCGGCGCGGCGTCCACGCTGCCCGCGCTGCTCGAGGGGCTCGGCGTAGAAAAAGAGCACATCCGCGTGCTCGAGGCGCACAGGAGAGCGCTCGATGCCGACGTGGCGGCGATCCGCGAAGAGCTCGCCTACGACGGCGTTTCGGTCATCGTCATGGTCCGCGAGTGCATCGAGTGGCTCAAGAAAGTGAGGAAATCATGACCTGCGATATCATTCTCTGCGGTGTGGGGGGGCAGGGAGGACTTTCGGTTTCGGTGGTCATCGCGCGGGCGGCCATGGCTGCCGGCCTCCATGTGAAGCAGTCAGAAGTCCACGGTATGTCGCAGCGCGGCGGGGAAGTCCTCGCCCACCTCCGCATCTCCGACAGGGAGATCTTCAGCCCCACGATTCCGAAGGGAATGGCGGACATCATCTTCGCCTTCGAGCCTCTGGAGGCGCTCCGTCACCTTTCCTGGCTCTCCGCCGAGCGTGGCACGGTGGTGGCGGCGATGGCCCCGATCCTCAACATTCCGAATTATCCCGACATCGACAGCGTCCTTGGGGAAATCCGGAAAATTCCGCGCGCGAGGCTCGTCGATGCAGAGGCGCTCGCGAAACAGGCCGGCAATGTGCGGAGCGCAAACCTCGTCCTGGTCGGCGCCGCGGCGGATTTGCTTCCCGTGCCTCCCGATGCTATAGAGAAGGAAATTGTGGCTTTCTTTTCTAAAAAGGGAGAGGCGGTAGTCCAGGCCAATCTCATGGCCTTCGCGTTAGGGAGGGCTATTCCACATGCATGAAGACATGGTGCACGGTCCGTCTTTGACCCCAGAAGGGAAGGTGCTCCGCGACGAGG
This sequence comes from Spirochaetia bacterium, assembly GCA_029975555.1. Taxonomy (GTDB): domain Bacteria; phylum Spirochaetota; class Spirochaetia; order Treponematales; family Rectinemataceae; genus Rectinema. The sequence continues at coordinate 119,418 of JARKOY010000175.1, forward strand.
CGCGGCGCATCGTGGCGCGGGCGAAAGCCGAGGGTCGGAACGCGCTCACGGAGCTCGAGGGGATGTCGCTCTTGTCGGCGATGGGCATGCGCACGCCGAAGTATTGGCTCGTCGAGTCCGCGGATGATTTTCTCAAAAAAATTCCAAAAGCCACCGAGGCACGCCCAAAAGCCAGTGTCTCCCCCGGCACCTCTGGCGCTGAGGGCGACACTCCCTGCGCTTCTAGAGCCTCGGACTCCCCGAGGCCGGGTCCATTCCCAGGAGCCAAGGCCGTGGTCAAGCTCATCAGCCCAAAGGTCCTCCACAAGACCGAGGTGCAGGGCGTCGAAATCGTCGAGAACAGCGTCGACGCCATCGCGGCCGCGCTGCGCCGCATGGAATCGCGCTTCGAAGGAGTGCCGCGCGATGGGTTCACGGTGAACGAGTTCGTCGCCTTCGAGCCGAAGCTCGGGCACGAGATGATCTTCGGCTACCGCTTCGCGCCTGATTTTGGGCCGATCGTGAGCTTCGGCCCAGGCGGCATCTACACTGAGTACCTCGCGTCGAAATTCAAGGCGGGAGCGGGAACCCTCATCCTCTCGCCCCGCGTCTCGGATCGAACGACACTCGAAACGCTCCTTAAAGAGAATGTCGTCTACGGGCTTCTCTGCGCGGGGCTTAGGAACACAAGGCCTGAGCTCGCTCCTGCCATCCTTCAAGGTGCAATCCAGCGCTTTCTCGATGCGGCGGACGCGCTCTCGGCGGCTGGCATCGGCGAATTCGAGGTGAACCCTATGGTCCTCTCGTGCTCAGGAGAGCTCGTCGCGCTGGACTGCCTTGTGACGCTCAAAGACTTTTCCTCGATGGGCCTTGCGCATGACGAGGAAGGCCTCCCCATCAACATGGCGCAGCGCACGCGCCCCGTACAGGAAATAGGCCGCATCCTTAAGCCAGCCAGCGCCGCGGTCATCGGCGTGTCCGAAAAGAACATCAACAACGGCCGCATCATTCTCCGAAACCTCATCCAGAACGGCTTCGACACCTCGCGCCTCTACGTGGTCAAGGCGGGGATCGATACGATCGATGGCTGTCGCTGTGTGCCGGACGTCGCTTCGCTGCCGGAAAAAGTGGACCTCTTCGTGCTGTCCATCCCTGCGGCGGCCACGCCGACCACACTCGCAGAGGTTGCTCGGCACGACAAGGCCTGGACCATCATCGTCATCCCTGGAGGGCTGGAGGAAAAAGCTGGCTCCGACACAATCGTCGCCGAGATGCGCAGGGCCCTCGCCGATGCCCGCGCCCACGGCAAAGGACCTCTCATCAACGGCGGCAACTGCCTCGGAATCCGCTCCGTGCCCGGCAAGTACAACACCCTCTTCATCCCCGAATACAAGCTCCCCATGCCCAAGGGCAAGGTCGAGCCGCTCGCGCTGATCTCCCAGTCCGGCGCCTTCGCCGTCACGCGCCTCTCGAAGCACCAGAACATCAATCCGAAGTACGCCATCACCCTCGGCAACCAGATGGACCTCACGGTGGGCGACTACCTCGAGTACCTGGCGCAGGACCCTGAACTGCACGTCTTCGCAGTCTACGTCGAAGGCTTTAAGCCCCTCGACGGCGAAAAGACGCTCCGCGCGTGTAGGCGCATCGCCGAGTCGGGCAGGAGCGTCATTGTCTACCGCGCAGGCAGGACGCAGGCTGGAGCAGGGGCTGCGGCGAGCCATACGGCGAGCATCGCAGGCGACTATCCGGTGACAAAACAGCTTCTTTCCCAGGCGGGCGCGGTGGTCTGCGACAGCCTCGACGAGTTCGACGATGCGATCACGCTCTTCACTCTGCTCGACGGGCGGAAGGCACGCGGCAACCGGCTGGCGGCCGTATCGAACGCCGGCTTCGAGTGTGTGGCGATCGCGGACAATCTCGGAGGAATGGTGCTCGCCTCGTTCGACGAAGCGACGAAGTCCTCCCTCGGCAAGATTTTCAAGGATGCGCGCATTGCGGATATCGTGGACATCCACAATCCTGTCGACCTCACGCCGATGGCCGGCGACGACGCCTACGACGGAGCCTTCCGCGCGGCCATGCTCGATCCGGGTTCCGACCTGGGCATTGTGGGAATCGTGCCGCTCACGGGGATGATGAATTCGCTTCCGGCGAACCCCTCGGTTCACGGCGAGGACATCACGCGGGGAGATTCGCTCGCGGCGCGGTACGGCGAGCTGATCCGACAGACCGACAAGCCCTTTGTCGCGGTCGTCGACACGGGGCCTCTCTACGATCCTCTGTGCCAGGAGCTTGAAAAACACGGCATCGTGGTGTTCCGCACGGCCGACCGCGCGCTCAAGATGCTCGAACTGTGGAGGAAATCGCCCGCCGGGCGCGCGGAGTGAGCCTGCGGATTGCCTGAAAGGACCGCACTCCCTCTCCGCACACCTACTGTCAGAGTTGTGAGCGATGCGGCCGGGGCGAGTCTTTTTACGCCTCGAGCGGAAGCCCCGCGACGCCGATTGCTCCGCGCCACGCGAGGGAGGCGAGCACGGGCCCCATCTCGGCGACCACAATCCTTGACTCGGGATGAAAGCGCGCCGCGCAGAGCTCCGCGAGGTGCCGGGCGTCGGTTTCCGCATCGACGTGAGAGATGTGGAGTTCCACGGAAGAACCAGCAGGAAAAGCCTTTTTTACCTTTGAAAAAAGCGCCGCCACAGTATTGTGCTCGCCCGCGTATATTCCGGCGGTCCGCGCCCTGCCTTCCTGATCGGTGGCGAGCAGCGGCCTCAGTCCGAACTTTCTTAAAATGAGGCTTTTAAGACCGTGGAGCCGCCCAGAACGGATGAGGCTCGAAAGGTCCCGTACCGCCACGAAGAACGCGAGCCGCTTTCGGAGGCCTTCGAGTTTTTCGGCGATCTCCCGAGCGCTGCGCCCCTGCTCCGCCATTTCGACGGCGCGCCGCACAAGCAGCCCTTGGGCCGAGGTGACGGTCCTCGAATCGAAGGCGACGATCTGCCCGCCGACCGCGCGCGCCGCGCGGAGTCCGGCATGAAACGTGCCCGAGAGCGCGGATGTCAGCCCGATGTAGAGTATCTCTCGAGCATGGGCGGACGCGAGCGCAAAGGCCCTCGAAAACGCGGCGTCGGTCGGCTGGCTCGTCGACATCGAAAAGCCGGGCCGCTCCTTCATGAGGCGGCGGAGCTTCTTGACAGAGAGCGCAGGGCCGTCGGGGCGAGTCTTGCCGTCGATGGTGATGAGCGCCGGCACCTTGAGCACGCCGTGCTCGAGGAGAAAAAACTCTGGAAGGTCGCAGCCGGTATCGGTGACGATGACGCACCAGGCGCGCTGCGTGCGGCGCGCAAGCTGTGCCTGCAGCCTCATGTCGTCCACTTTGTGCGCCTCCACAGTGCCATGCGCGTCGAGCGCGTCGAAGACGTCGCTCGGCGAATCGGTGTGCACATGAATCTTCGCGAGGCTCTCCGTGCCCGCGACGACGACGGAGTCTCCGAGGGTTGCCAGTTCGGCCCTCATTGCGTCGAGGTCGAGCGTTTCGCCTCGCACGAGGGCCTCGGTGCAGTAACGGAAGTCGACATTGTCCGCATCCGCAAGGATTTCGAATTCGGGATGAGTCGCAATATCAACCTGAGGTCCGGCGAGTACATCGAGGCCAGGGCTTCCGGACACCGGGCGCCGCCTTTCGGCGCTGAGCATCTCCCTCAGAGAGCCCGATTTTATGAATTGGGCGATGCCTTCGAGCATGTGGACAAAACCCTTGGCACCGGCGTCGACCACACCTGCCCGGCGCATCTCGGGCAGCATGTCTTTCGTCTTTGCGAGCGAAGCCTTTGCCGATTCGTACGCCGCGGTGAACGCATGGAGGATGTCGTCGGACTGCTGGGCCTTCTCGTACAGCGCATGGGCCCAATCGTGGAGCACCGTAAGAATCGTGCCTTCCTTTGGAACCGAAAGCGCCCTGCGCGTCTTTTCGGCGGCGAAAACCGCGGCGCCAGCAAACCGCTTGGCGCTTATGCGCACCTCGTGCCCGAGCTCCTCCGCGAGCGCCGAGAAAAACTGCGCCAGAATGGCGCCGGAATTGCCCTTCGCCGCGGCGAGGGCGGACTGCGCCACTTCCTTCAACACGCTCCCGACATTTCGTGGTCTAAACGTGGCGAGCGATGCGGATATGGCGCGGGCCGTGCTCGCCATGTTCGTGCCGGTGTCGCCGTCCGGCACGGGGAATACGTTGATCGCGTTGAGGCTCGCGACGTTCTGCATGAGTGAATGGGAACCAGCGGTCAGCGCGAGTCTGAGCCTTGGGCCGTCGATGTAGGAAATCTTCATTGCACTTTACAATATTACATTGTATGTCAAAGAGCAAGGTAGTCGGTCCATCAAACGCCCTTGCATGTTAAAGAGCAAGGTGACCGGCACATCAAACACCTCTTCGCCTGTCCTTCCTGCGCAAAAATCGGAATTTTTCAAAAGCCCGTTCCTCGCCTCTCAGTATCCTTCGGATGTTCGCCCTGTGCGTATACACGATGAAGAGCGCCGCCGCGACGCCGAGCCCCAGATACCACGGGTTTGCGGGCCTGCCCTGCGCTCCCAACGCGATCGCAAGAGGGAGGATGATCGCAGCGGTGATCGACGCCGCCGACACAATGCCCGTCAGCCCGATCACGAGGAGAAAGCCAATCGCACAGAAAATCGCGGCGACCGGCGCCATTACGATGAGCGCCCCCGCTCCGGTCGCCACCCCCTTGCCTCCTCGGAAGCCCGCAAATACTGGGAACACGTGGCCTACCATCGCCGCCACCGCGCCCATTACCTGGAGCGCCTCCCGCGGCAGTCCGGCATTCTTCCCCACCCACGTGGCCAGAACCACTGCCAGCACCCCCTTGCCGACATCGAAGAACACGACGGGAATAGCCGCTTTCGCCCCGAACGCTCTGAAGACGTTCGTCGCTCCCGTGGCTCCCGACCCCTGCTTTCGCGGATCCGTGCCGAAAAACAGTCTCCCGACGATGAGCCCCGTCGGAAAGGAACCTGCGAGGTAGGCAAGCAAAATAGCCAAAATTGCTTCCATGCTTCATTCCTCAGGCAAGACTGCGACGCCGCTTTCCCAAGGTGTCTGCACGGCACATAAGAATCAGGGCGCCGTCGATGAAGTGTTCTCGCCTTGTACTATTCTATATACAACAGAATGTTTTTTGAATATTGAGCGTAAAACCTGATGAGTGCTCTCAACCTTGGGTATAGGCTTGGGTTTGAGAAGGGCATAGGTGGATATTCCATAGGCGAGGAGCTCAATCGAGAGCCAGGGCGGGCAGGTAGGCAGGCTTGTGCGTTCCTGGGGTCTGCCAAAGCTTTTTCCAGGTTTTGAGCATGGGAGGGGTCAGGGGGGAGCGGGA
>JARKOY010000019.1 GCA_029975555.1 Spirochaetia bacterium
ATTCCGATGGAAAATGGTAAACCTTATACAGGAGATCTTTATATTAAAAAATCAGAACATCCTGAAATGATTTTCCCTGAAAATACCGATGGTGTTTATGCAACAATAACTGCTGCAGTAGAAGATCTTAATTTAAGAGGACTATCCGCGCCGGTCAGATTTTTACTAACAGATGCCTCATATTCAACTGGTGAAACTTATCCTGTCACTGTTTACGTTGCTAATGAAAATGTTCCTACTGCAACAAACACTGTAACGATAAAACCAGCAGTTGGTGTAACAGCAACAATTACTGGTGCAACTGCTCAGAATGTATTTGGAATTTATGATAGTTATGTAACTATAGATGGTTCAAATACGGTTGGCGGAACTACAAGGGATTTGACAATTGTTAATACCTATACAGGCGGCAGTTTTAACCTTGGTGTTGTTATGTGGAACGGCAGCGGCAAAGTTGCAACTAACACAACAATTAAAAATTGTATAATTGAAGGTTCACCAACACCTACCAGCAGTTATGGATTATTCTTAAATGCTAACGGCGGTGGTTATCATAATACCTCATTAATTAACAATAAGATCCAAAACTGCAGAGTTGGAATTCAGTTCGTCGGTGCAGATGGAAACAAATCAAATAATGGATTGATTTCCGGGAATATAATTGGTGATGTTTCCAAACCATTAAAGCAAGGTGGAATTCTTGCAGGTTATACTGATAATTTAACTATTACCGGAAATGATATCTTTGGTGAAGCTGCTGGTAATACTAATTATACTCAGTATGGTATTCAGTTTTTAGCAGGTTCAACCAACAGCAAGGTTCAAAAGAATAAAATTCACGATTTCTATTACACAGGAAGTTCTGGTTATGGCTGTTTTGGTATAAGATACAATGCTGAGGCGACAACTGTTACTGAAATTTCAAACAACTTCATTCATAACATAAAATCAGATGGTGATGGTTCGAGTCAAGCTTATTTTTCTGCCGGTATTTACATTATCAGCGGCGGGAACATAAACTTATATTATAACTCGATATATATGTCTGGTAACACACTTGGTCAG
>JARKOY010000050.1 GCA_029975555.1 Spirochaetia bacterium
TCCTGCATCATGCCCTGCTTGATGGCGCGCTTCTTGGCCAGTACTCGATCAAGTGCAAGCAAGTGCGCGTCCGCTGTCAACTCCAGATCTGCGATACGCAATTGCTCAGCCCGATCTCGCGGGTACATCACGGGCACATCAGAGATGTCTCTCATATTGATCTTCTTTGGAACAGCCCACGCCAGCGAACGATCCTCAACATCTCTAATAAACTGCTCCGACTTCGTGTAGGCGTAGAGGAACCGGCCATCAATTCCCGGCCCGGGCCTGAGTATCGCCAGACTGACGTAAGCGCTCGCCGCTCTTTCCCAATCGATGTACTTCGTCTTGGCGAGTGTCCCGATTCGCGTCATCAGGATGTCACCACGTCTTGGCTGCGCGCGCGGCCCGATAGTCCGTGCCTCTTCCGGCGTAATGTACTTCACGTTCTCGAAGTCGTCGTTGGTAACACTCTCTACGCTGTAGAACGGAACTCCATTCGAAACATAGCGAGGTGTCTGATGAGTTCCATCGCTGATCTGTACGCACAGGTCGCCGAGAGTCGCGACCGCCCAGCCTTCCGGAAGTGAGCCGGACATCACTCGACCCCCATGGCGGCTAGGTGCTCCACAACCCTGGCATTCAGCCGGGCCACCTCAGCATTGAGATCCCCGAGCGTCTCGGCATAGCGGTCACCGAGCTCGTTGAGTCGATCAACCAGTTGGCGAGTCAAGACGCCCGCCTCGGCCTGAGCACCGTGCACGAACCGCGCGCCCCATTTGTCATCGATGACAAGGCTCTGAACATCAGCGGTAGTGAGCTTGCCGTACTGCTTGAAGGTTAGCTGATCAAGCTTGGCCTGCTCCTCTTTGACGGTCTTCTTCGCCGTGGCTTCGGCGTTGTAGAGGGCAATGAGCTTGCCGAGCGCGACCGCTTCTTCACCTTTGGGATCCTCGTACTTGGCGATCTTCAGGCGGGCAGTCGCGAGCGCCTTGGTTGTCTTGTCGTCTTCCATCGCGTCCGCGAGCGGGCTGTCCTCGCCCGAATTCTCTTCGATGAAGGCCTCGAGCTCCTGGCTGATGCCATCGGCGATCGCGATATTCTCATCGACCTTGGCCCGCTCGGCCGAGAAGAAGCGACCCACGATCAGGGCAGGCGGGATCA
>JARKOY010000052.1 GCA_029975555.1 Spirochaetia bacterium
CTTGAGCTCAGCCATGCTCTGGTAGTCTTTAAGGTAGATGTCCTCGTATTTCAGAGACCGCCAGAACCGTTCCACCAGGATATTGTCCAGTGCCCGGTTTTTGCCGTCCATGCTGATCATGATTCCGTGCGTTTCGAGCACGCTGATAAAGGCTTCCGAGGTGAATTGGCTGCCTTGATCGGTATTGAAAATCGCTGGCACCCCCCAGATGCTAATCGCCTCCTCGAGAGCCGATACACAGAACTCGGCGTCCATCGTATTCGATATGCGCCACGAAAGCACTTTGCGTGAGTACAGGTCGATGATCGCCACAAGGTAGACAGAGCCACCCTTGAGATGTATGTAGGTGATATCCGTAGCCCACACCTGATTCGGTAGCCAAATGGCCTTATCTTTGAGCAGGTAGGGGTAGCGAGCATGCCCTTTCGCAGGGAGCGAGGCCCTTTTGCTCGCATACAGCGCCCGCAAACCCGCTTTCCTCATGATTCTCCGAACCTGCTTGAGCGACACGCCGAGGTCTTTAATCGCCCGCCACACCTTCCGGTAGCCGTAGAACGGTCGTTCGCGCAACTCCTCGAGAATCGCCTGCAAAACGGCGATATCCCGTTCATCCTCCTTCTGCTCGGGGCTGTAGTAGTACGCTGATCTGCTGATCGAAAGTATCCTGCATTGCTCCTTGATCGTGAGCACTGGATGATCAGGTTCTACCATTTCGGTTCTGTCCCGTACAGTTGTTTGTACTTTTTTTTTAAGAAGTCATTTTCGACCTGGAGTTGGCCGATCTGTTTGTACAGTTCGTCCTGTTTCCTCTCGGTAGCTTCGGCTTCCTTGTCCTTCCCTGTCTTTTCAAAGAGCATTTCTGCACCCTCAAGAAGCTGTTTCTTCCAGAGAGCAATAAGGTTGGGATGCACACTGTAGGCTATCCCAATCTCCTGCAACGTCTTCTCTCCCCGTACGGCCTCGATAGCAACTTTTGCCTTGAATGCCTTATCGTATCGCTTTCTCATAGTGGTATCTTATACCTCCTCCCTTATGTTCAGGAAGAGCTTCATCCACCGTATTTCACTCAAAATATTGTCCAAAATTCAGGGCTCAGCATA
>JARKOY010000053.1 GCA_029975555.1 Spirochaetia bacterium
CCTGGCGGATCGCGTCCGGGCGCCCGCCCTGGATCAGCAGGTCGGCCTTGCCGAGGGCGTAGGCGGCGTCCATCAGCTCCTGGCCGTAGACGGTGACCTTGATGTCGGGGTTCAGCTCCTTGAGCGCGTCCTGGGCGACCAACAGCATGCCGCCGGAACCGGCGGTGGGGTCGTAGATGGAGCGCAGCGTGTTCTCACCGGCCAGGGAGTCCTCGTCGGCCGAGAACAGCACGTCGACCATGAGCTTGATCGCGTCACGGGGGGTGTAGAACGCACCTGCGGCCTTACCCTTCTTATCGAAGGCGCGGTACATCACGTCCTCGAAGATGTCGCCCATGACAGAGTCCTCCACGTTCGTGGAGCCGAGCGGCAGGGTCGAGAAGTGCTTCACGACCGCGTGAAGCCGGTTCGCGGCGGCGAGCTTGGCGACGAGCTTCGGGAATTCGAAGGCCGTCCAGATGTCCGCGACGTTCTGCGAGAAGCCAGCGACGTAGCTCAGCAGCGACTTGTCGACGTTGTCGTCGACTGAGGCGATCGTGGGCAGGTCCAGGGGCGAGACGTTGTAGAAGCTCAGCTTGAACTTGTCCCTGACGGCGATGTCGATCAGGTGGGGAGGCAAGTTGCTGAATGCCTCGACGTACTTGATGACCTCCGGCTTGGTGTCCTCCAGAAGGCACTCCAGGCGGCGCAGCACGGTGAAGGGCAGAATGTAGTCGCCATACTCCTGGGGCTCGACAACGTTTCGCAGGAACTTGTCGGCCGTGTCCCACACGATCCGGGCGGCGGCGGACGCGCGTCCCGACTCAATTGCCATCTTTCATCGCTCCTCGACTCTGGGTGCATCCACAGCGGACTGTATCAGCATGTTTACGTGCCGCCTCACGATTGGTCAGACCTGACCTGAGTTGCGGACGCGTCCAAAGGCCCCGGTGCTTCTCGCCGACGTCGAGAGCGAGCCTGAGGACTACGGGAAGAGACGGAGAACGAAGAATAGGGGAAGAGACGGGGATCAAGCTAGGACTTAGCCGGGCTAAGTCGCGGGTGCCTGACTCATCAAGTATCTAGTGGGCCCGGGCAACGCAACGAGCACACCGATCCGATCCCATGGCAGGCAGCTTGCAGCAAAACTGCCTGGCGTTACGATGCGGAATCTTCGCACGCGTATGCGACCGCGATTGGCAAGGGCTGCTCTCACCAAAGCATTCACCGTCGACGTGCCGCGCGGGCGTGTGGCATTGCCGTTGTGGCTCGAGGCTGCAGAAGAACCTCACCGCGGGGATGCTAGCCCGGCTCGGTAAGGTACACAGTCCCGCGCCAACAACAACGCGCCATCGACCGGTAACACGCCGCCATGGTGGCGTCCATGCAGGCCGAGCAGCAGGTTCGGTAGGCCGCAATCCAAGAGCAGGCCGCGATGGCGCGGCTTTGGCTGGTCCATGACCCGGCTGGTGGGCCGCCGCGACCGTCCCTCAACTTGGCGATAGCCGGCAGATTACCGACGCCTGCCGAGACCATCTGGACGCAGACGCTGCCTGCCCGGTCGTGGCCCGCGACATCGTCACCCGCTGGGACGTGACTCCCGAAGCAGACGCAGACAGCGCAGCCGTTCGTCGAACCGTCAGAGCAGGCTGTTAGCCTCAGCACAGGCGCAAATGAAGGGGGACAGCTGTGCGACTTAGTCGCCTCTACGTTAGGTTCTTCAGGTCGTTCAACTTCGATTACCTGAGGAAAAGCCACGCCGGTGCCAAGCCGGACCCTTGGGACCTCGTGGGTCCTGACGATCAGTTCTACCCCTTCGTTCGAATTCCTATCGAGACCGACATCACGACGATCGTTGGAGCGAATGAGTCTGGGAAGAGCCAGTTGCTCGACGCAATGAAGTGCCTCTTGGACGGCACAAGAATTGAGTCTGAAGACTTCTGTCGTTATTCGAAGTTCTTCACTGTTGACAACTCGATGGCACTGCCCGAGTTCGGCGGAGCCTTCTCGAATCTGACGCCGAAGGATGCGTCGGACGTGCGGGCCGCGTGCGGTCTCGACACCGACGTTCCGGTGGACGAGTTCTATTTCTTCCGACAGCGCGGAGCAATGTTCATCTACCTAAACGTCGATGGTCGTCTTCAACGCTACGAACAGAAGTCAGATGAGCCGGCCACGATCACGTTGCCTACTTGGTTCGAGATCAAGTCGAGCACGCCACTTCCTGACAGCGTCCCCCTTGGCTACTTGGCCCAAGCCAGCGAGAAGTCGCTCCGGCCACGCGGCAAGTGGCTGGCGGCTCAGGAATACCTTCGAGACCATATTGCGGACTTGGCCACGAGCGAGTCGTCCTCCCTCGCGGGTCTCACAGAGAGGCTTCGTGAGGTTATGAGCGAATCGGGCACGCCCGTCGAAGGCGAATCGACCCTGGAGCAGGTTCGGGCCGAGCAACTGAGGTTGGCGGAGACACTGTTGATCAAGGTGGCGGGCATTGACCGGCGTGCGTTCGCAGAGTTGCAGCAGGCAGTCAAGAAATCGGAGGGTTACGCAAATGGCCTCGTAGGCAAGATGAACAAGCAGCTGGCCGAGCGACTCAACTTTCCCCGCTGGTGGTCCCAGGACCAGGACTTCTCGCTCTATCTCACACTCAGAGACTTCGACTTAGTCTTCACGGTGAAGGACAAGACAGGTAGCGACTACTCCTTCAGCGAGCGCAGTGAAGGCATGAAGTACTTCCTAAGCTATTTCGTGCGCTTCCTGGCCTTCGAGCCGACGACAAGTCCGCAGATCCTTCTGATGGACGAACCCGACCAGTTCCTCTCGACTAGCGGCCAGCAGGATCTACTGAAGATCTTCCAGGAGTTCGCGTACCCGGAAGGCGGGGGCGCCGGCGTGCAGGTCATTTTCGTCACGCACTCCCCGTTTCTCATAGACAAGAACCACAGCCAGCGGATCAGGGTACTCGAGAAGGGCGACGATGAGGAGGGGACACGGGTCGTTCGCAATGCGGCCAGGAACCACTTTGAGCCGCTGAGATCGGCCTTCGGTTCCTTCGTCGCTGAGACCACCTTCATCGGAAACTGCAACCTCCTACTGGAAGGCCAGGCCGATCAGGTGTTGCTTGCGGGCGTTAGTTCCCACATCCTCCGCAGCGGCAGTGGTGAGGAGTGCCTTGACCTGAACACCCTCACCCTGGTGCCATCCGGGTCAGCAGAACACATTCCGTACATGGTCTACTTGGCAACCGGCCGGGATGTCGATCAGCCCGCAATCATCGTTCTTCTGGACGGTGATCAGGAGGCCGAAAAGGTCGCAGCAGAGCTGAAACGCGGGTATCGGGATCGTCAACTAGTTGACGAGCGATTCGTTCTCAAGACCAGCGACCTGAAGGAATTGAAGCCAGGCATCAGTCGAGCTCAAGAGATCGAGGATCTAATCGCCGGCCCCGTCGCCGCGGAGGCGTTGAAGCTGGTCGCATCTGAGGTCCTATATCCATCGGATGCAGACGAGGTGGGGAAGGCGATCACAGAGCCGAAGCCAGCTCCCGAAGAGAAGATGTTCGCGGCAGCGTGTCGCGTCGCGCGGACGGCCAGTTCGGGACTCGAGCGGCCCTTGCGCGTGGACAAAGTGGCGTTCGCGCGTGCCGTCCTACAGGTTCTCGATAAGGGTGGCGCAGGGACAGAAGACACTTTGGCCAACTTCGCGAACTTGTTTGGGGAGATTAATAGTCGCAAGCGGGCGGCGGAACGGCAGAACCGCGAGCATCGAATCAGCCATATCGTCAAGCGGCTGAGGAGGGCATTCTTGGACGATCACCCTCACTCTGCCCTAAAGACGGAGGTAACCGAGTTCTTGGAGAACGTGGACGCTCAACTTCCCGAAGCGGGAGAGGAGGCTGAAGCTGTTCGAGCAGCTATCCGGATCATTCGCGACCAGCACGAACTACGAAGTGAACCCCGAAAGCAGGTGAAGGACTTCGCCTCGCTCAAGTCGCAGATCGAGTCGATGAGCTACGAGGGCCTTCGACGGGCACAGACATCCGACGCAGGTCAGGACGGGCCTGCCCGGAAGAAGCTGGAAGATCTAGAAGTGAGTTCCGCAATGCGCGCGGCCATCCCATCGGCCGATCGGCCGGTCTCGGAGCCGGAGAACAGCGCTCCGTCTCGCGTAGAACTCCAGGCTGGCATCCAATAGAAAAAGGTATCTGGGGCTCCGCGGTCCTGCGGTCTTCACACGGCGGCCCACCGGCACTCCTTTTTTGGGCGCTTGGCTCACACCACCGGACCGTCCGGCCCAACTTCCACAGGTTTCGTACCCGGAGATGGGATCAAGATTTAACGTGGTGACGTCGTAGCGCAGCGAGGAGATGTCACCACCGGCGGCCCATACGTGGGTGAAGCAGGCCTTTCGCCATCACAGTGGTCACCAGGTATGCAATGGCCCGGGCGACGTAGTTGTTCTCGCAAGACGACTGCATGCCGAACTGGCCGATCCCCCAGATGTTGTCGCGTTTCGAGGTCGGCTCGACCAGCGGGTCGCTACCAGCTGGAAGACACAGGTAAACGCCTGCTGAGGTACTGAGTTGCGCTGCCGAGGGTAGGAGGATATCGCTCAGCGATCCTCATCAGGTGGGGTTGTTACCCAGACCGCCGCCCGGATAATCTGGTTTCTGAGGTTGCTCCAATACTTCTTGTCCACTTCGTAAGTTGGCGGGCGTACTTCGGCGTGTGCAACTCGAAGATCAGCGTCGTTCTCGTCTTGATTCGTGGGGAGGGTAGCTACCACGCCTGCTTCACATGAGCGGACAATGCTCACGTGAAATGAAACCGAGCAACATCCAACGGGATATAGTTCGCATGTGTTTCGTTTGTGGGCAATTAGTATGCTTTCGCGGTGGACAGACATGCCTTCGCCGGCTTGGCTTCTGCGAAACGCACTAGGCCCCGGCCGCCAGCAGCCACATTCAGCATCGAATGATCGGAAGTCTGGCTTGTTGGGGATCCGCCGAAGTAGGTTCTCAAAGTCAGGTATGTCGGCATCGTCATATATCCACTCCTCTTGTAGTGGGTCCTCGGCTTCTGTGGTTCCGCTCATTGTCGCAAGTACTGTTCGCGCCAACTCGGGTTGTTCTTGTTGACGCGCTTTGCCACCTCTCCCAGAGCGGCGCGAGTTGCCATCATCACATCGAAGTAGCTTCCCTCGAATGAATCTGCCGTCTCATCTCCAGTAGTGGTCGACCAGAAGTACAGTGGTCCATCCTCGGGGATCTCGACTTCGATCGTTGTCGGTCCGGAAATCCAATGGAGAATGACAGTATCCTCGTCGGCTAGTGCCACTGACGGGACGGTAGAATCTGGCTCGGTTGCATCAGAGAGAAAAGCTTGGACTTGGGAGCGAAGCCTCGCATCAAGATTGAGTTTTGCTAGAGCTTTCTTGGCTTCAATCTCCGCAAACTTTGCATCTTGCTGAGGTTGCTCCCAATCAGCTGCTGGCGAGGAAGGAACTGAGCGGACCAAAAAAAGTCGTGAGGGCTTCCGTTGGTAGCTCGAAGATCCCCAAAGGAAGTCTTCTGGTGTGCTGGCAAGTGCGGTCATGACTCTCCCCACTTCTCACGTTGTTCAGAACTTGTGTATTCCATAAAAAGCCTGATAACCTCATCGTGGGCGTCGCAAAGTGCGGATATTGCCGAATCGTTCGGGCCAATGTGTCTTTGGGTGCGAATGGTTAGCTTCGGCGGCTCGTTAGGTTGCGAATCAACCATGATCAAGGCGGGTTGCCCGCCCGGCAAGGGGTTGGTTCGTATGCGTGCCCCGATATATTGAGCATCCGACGTAATACGAGGATCAGACGTGCTCCACTTAGTGAGTACGCCCACAGATGCTTCTACGCCTGTGATTCCCGATAAATGATTAACGTAGGTGCACTGCGTATCGCGAGGAGTTATCGAAACGTGATTGGTTGCGACTGATTGAATTAGGGAACCAATTGTCTCCTCGAGCTTGTCTTTTAGGGAATCGAAGCCAATGTAACTAGCATCGTCGGTATCGCCATTAAAACTCCAAGTGATCTCGAGCGCATCTTGCTGGATTGCCAAAGAGTAGTCTTTGCTAACCAGTCGAGTGCGAGGAATTGGCCATCCGGGCGCTCCTGCCAGCACTTCGATCTGCCCATGGAGATCTGCCGGGATTGGTGCAACCTCCTCCTTGGAAAGAACGTTGTCTTCAAGTGATGTGAAAAACTCACTGAGGTGCCACCCCTGCAGCTGCGGTGTCGCATCAAACATGATCGCCAGTGCAACGCTCCGCACCGGAGGATGCGCCAAGTGAAGTGAAGCTGCGTTTTCTGGCATGTGATTATCTTACGAGACCGCGTCGCAGGCTGCGGGAACGCCCCGCGAAACGGTTGCTGTGTGTTCAGCGGCGGGTTCTAGTTAACACGTTGGCGGCGTCATCGAGGACTCCGCGAGCCTGCGCGTTGGAGCCGACCATCGGCGGTTCGCAAGGGATGCTTTTCGGCGATGGCGGCGATGGCGGCGGTGGCGGCGGTGAGGGCGGTGACGAGGAGTCTGGCGGTTGAAGTGCGATCTCTGGACAGGCTGTACGACGCCGACGAGTTAGTTGGCGTGAGTTCGCACTCCAAATCAACCGGGCAGACGCTCGATGATCGCGGCAACCGTCGTGTAGTCGATCACGAGCGTCCCGCCGACGGCGTCTATCGCCTCTCCCATCCCCCGGAGCAGTACGTCGAGCTTGTCCTTCGGGAGGCGGTTGATGCCACCGGCGGTCGAGGTCTGTTCAAGCCAGGCGTCGCGTCCGACCGTCGCCTGCCACTCGAAGGTCAGG
>JARKOY010000057.1 GCA_029975555.1 Spirochaetia bacterium
ATTTTCCAGATACTCAGGGACCAGGGGTACATCAACGTGAGGGTTCCTTTTGGGGATCGTATTGAGTGGCTCGATACCACCAACCGGCGGAACCCTTCGATTTTCATGGACCTGCTGATCTCCATCACGGCCATGAACCGATTTCAGAGGGAGCAGGACGATGAAGGATTCTTTTTGGCGACGGAAGACGACTTCAACGCCGCTAAAAAATTATTCTCAGACAAAGACGCGGAGGAGCTGGTCAAAAGGCTAACTGCCAGAGAAAGGGATCTGATCGACCTGCTTATCACATTCTCGGGCGGGCTCACCAGGGATGAGATAGCCGAAAGGATGAAGGTAGCACCTGATAGAATTTCTCAGATCATCAACGGCCAAAAAGGTTATGGTGGACTCCGGCAAAAAATTCAGATCCGAGAGGAAAAGAAATCGGTTAGCGTTCGCACGGGCAACAAAGAGACCGACGACACCAGACTCACGGTTTTCAAGACCATATACTCTTTGGGCGAATATGACAGGTTCACGGGCTTTGATGCGGTGGTTCGCCTAAAACCGGCATCCTCCGACGCTCCTAAGCAAGCTAAGCATGAGCTAAGTAAAGAGCTAAGCAATCAAAACGCTAAGCACCACGAACCCCTAAGTAAGATAAGTAAGAAAGAGAAAGAGAGAGAAGAGAGAGAGAAGGGGGATACTGAGGGCTTAGCTAAGGATTTCTCTCGTGAAAATGAGGAAAATGCTAAGTTGCTTAGCTCGGGGGCGGTGCATAGCGATAAGCAATACTTAGCTGATGCTCAGCCCATACTTAGCATACTTAGGACTGGTGACCGATGCGGATTTTCTGATGGTGCGACCAATGATGAAAAAGCGGTGCCTGTAAATGTGGTGTTTCGGACCGACTACAGGACCGACTTAGACAGTACGATGCACGACTTCAAAGAGGGCGATGAGATTGAGGTTGCCCGATGGAGAGCTGAAGCCTGGCAGAAGCGGGGGATTGTGGACATCGTGGAGGCCAGAGCATGACCCTCAAGCAGTGCGCCGCCTTCCGCCCTGACGGAGAGCGGTGCAAGCGGTTGGCCCAAGAGGGATCTGAGTATTGCCATTCCCACCGGCTGTATGTCGAGGAGAAGCCATCGGCCATCCATCCTCTTCCCGAGGGCAAGATCGAGCTGGTATCATCGACTGCCTGGGCATTGTGTGAGTTCTGTGGCGATGCCTACCCACGGATTGATCTCTTCCTCGATGGAAACAAAAGGCTGGCTTGTCCGGGCTGCTATTTCCGGGCGTCATTGCTGGATGCAACGAAGGGGCAACAGCAGAAGTGGTACATCAGTGCTCACCAAGTGGAGGAGCTGGCAGTACTTCACAGCATCACATATGCTGAAGCTCTCGTTGAGATCCACGAAATAGGGTTCCGATCAGAAGAATACAATGGTCACTTGTTCTTTGTGAAATTGGAGGCCTCAGGATGACCGAGCCTGAAGCCCTCCACCGGCGCCGCCAGCTCCTTCTTGAGCAGATCGGCCAGGCAGCAGACGAGATCAAGATGATTGATGAGCAACTGAAAAGGTATACGGAGACTGCAAAGATGATTGAAGAAGAGAAAGCCAATCCTCAGACAAAGCTGGAGGCCTCAGGATGACCGAGCCTGAAGCCCTCCACCAGCGCCGCCAAATCCTTCTTGCGAGGCTATCGAGAGCGGTGGATGAGATCAGGCGGATAGACAGACGATTATCAAGAGGCAGGAGACCCGGAGCAGGAGCAGCATGAGCAAAGGGAAAGGGGCTAGGGTAAACCATTCAA
>JARKOY010000065.1 GCA_029975555.1 Spirochaetia bacterium
CTCCGGAGCATCTGGAGATAATCACCAAAGAGCCCATGAACGTCCTGAGGTCCATTCGCAATGCAGGGAGCGTGTTCCTCGGCAAGTTCACCCCGGTGGCGGCAGGGGACTATGCCAGCGGGACGAATCATGTGCTTCCCACCTCGGGATATGCTCGCATCTTCTCCGGCCTGAATGTGGACCACTTCACCAAGAAGATGACCCTGCAGATGATCACAGATGAGGGGCTTCTGGGGCTGGAGGAGACGATTACCACTCTGGCCGAGGCGGAGGGGCTGCTCGCCCATGCCGAATCGGTGAGAAGAAGGCTGGAGCCGCGAGAATGAACCCCGCGGCCTGATATCTGTCTGACCAGAAGTGTCAGAGCATCTGCTGGAGATGGCCGGGGCCCGGGTCAGGATTCGGGACGGGAAGGTCGAGGTTCTGACTGAGCCTGCCATACGTTCATGCCCCTTGCGTCAGGATCTGTACGGCATCAAGATCGAGAGCAAGGAGACGGTGAAGAGGGTAATAGAAGAGCATATGGCAGAGCTTGGCATGTACGGGCCGAAGAGAGTCCTGGAGCTGGAGGATAAGCCGGTGAGCTTCGGGGCCTCGGAGATACTCTCAGATGCTCTGTCGGGGGGGCTCATCGATGCTGCAGTGCTGGTATGCGAGGGTGCGGGCACAGTGGTGGCGGCGAAGCCCGCGGTTCTGCAGGCCATCGGAGCTCATATGACCGGCCTGATCAGGACCGAGCCGATAGAAGAGATTCAAGTCGGCCTGGAGGAGAGGGGATGCATCCTGATCGATCGGCAGGGAACAGTAGATCAGGTCCTGGGTTTTGAGAGGGCAGTAGAAGCAGGATACAGAAGAATTGCCGTAACCGTAGCCGGTGCCAGGGCAGATGACGCTCGAGCGCTGCGGGAGAGGGAGAGAGCTTTGGGAGCCGGGGCCACGATTTTAGCCGTTCACACCACGGGCATAAGCGAGAACGAGGCTCAGGTTCTGGCGGAATGCTGCGACCTTGTCTGGTCCTGCGCCTCCCAGTCGG
>JARKOY010000074.1 GCA_029975555.1 Spirochaetia bacterium
TTGAATCAAAAGGCCTCAAAGGCTGCGTCATTGTGGTGGAGGTGAACAGCATGAAAAAACTACTTGCAACCCTCGTGGCGCTGGCCTTCGCTGCTGTCGCGGCGATGGCCCAGGGGCCGGCCACAGCTGGCGCCATAGAGCAGGCTGGGGCGCTCGGCCCAGGCGGCACTCCGAAGGGCAGCGCTGTGTTTGCAGAGGCGGCCTTCGCCGAGGTGGCGGGCATTCCCCTCGGGGAGGCTGAGGCGGCCATGGTGAAAGGAGGCGACCTTGTGCTGGCCGTCCACCGCGACAGCCAGACCATGACCGTCTACAGCGGCACGCCCGCCGCAATCGTCAATGGCCTTGCGGAGGTTTACACTGTCCCCGTCACGACGCGCGTGGTGAAGGCCAGTTCGTCGCAGTATAGAGACGACATGACACGAGATGAGTATGTGGAATACGGAGGTGTTGTCTATCGGCCCACCCAGTTGCCGGAAGGGACCTACCGGTTAGACTATACCCAGCGAGATGTCGCCGGCTACGGCCCGGGCATCCACATCGACGCCTATGTCGAGACAGAATTAAAAAATGGTGGCACCATGAAAATGAATGATTACTTTGTGCACGGGACGGACATCGACAACACCTGGGGCTGCGTGGGGGTGAAGAACGGCGCCATGGGCAGGGTCATGAGTACGTATACCCGATCGTATGGGCCGAGGATCTTGACCATCGACGCGTATTCGGCGCGGAGAGGCCCGTCCAAGAGGGACGATTAGGGGAAAGCAACAAAGCCGGCTGCCTGCGTGGCAGCCGGAAGGAGGAAAAGCATGAAAAAATCGTGGTGGATCGCATGCGTTGCACTGAGCCTACTGGTGGTGGGGTGCACCAAGCAGGAGCACGCGGCATCGCCAGGGCAAGACGCGCGTGGAGCGGCACAGCACACAGTCGATCTCAAAAACACGGTGCGGTTCGTCGACGAACCCCAACTCGTATTGCACGAGGCCTTCACGCTGTGGGTGAAATATTATACCTCTGATGCTGATAGACAACCCATTGGAGAAGAATCCTATGTCGGCTACACCGACCAGGCTGGCCTCGTCCGAAAGCTCATCCATAGGGATACCTACTTCAAAACCAACAAGACCTTTGCAGAAGAAGTTGTCATTCGGAAAACGAGCGACGGGTTCTATTACGAGATTCTCTCTGTTATCTGGGGAAAAGAATACAGCATGGATAAATATCATTATCGATTAAACAACAAAGGTTTCATCATAACCATGCAGATGCAATTCTTAGGACAAGAGGCCATCGCCTTGAATGGGGAACAGAAAACGACGACCACGCACATCTCCTACCTGCACGAGGACGGCTACCTCTGGCAGTCGGACTATAAAAAGGCCAAGATAGAGAACAATCAGTACTTCGAACACTATTATGTGAAAAAAGAGGACATGTGGGACAATATCATTTATACAGATAATACAATGTTGCTCTATTATGAATATGATCAGGAGACTCGCAAACCCTTGATCAAGTACAAGTACGTCTTCTCCTACACCAAGGACCCCAGCTCTGGCGAGATCTCGGGGAAGCTCGTCGATTGGCTGTGGAACATGAGGGCCCTCTTTGATGGCCCCGAGCAATGGAAAAAGAACCCCAAGGAGATCGAGCTGCACGTCAAAACCAATCTTCACGCGCAGGACAGGAACATCAACATCCTCAATCAATGCATCATCCCCCACAGCGAGTATTTGATCCCTTTTATCTACGGATTAACAGTGAATTACAAAGAGGATTGATGTGATGTGGAGACTGGGGCGACATGCGCAACTCTTCAGTAGGTGCTCGGTAATTCCTTTAATGAAAAAGAAATACCATATGATCGTGCCAGCATATCTGTGTCGCGCAAGTCCGTTGTAGGGCCGTTCCATCGGATCTTGCCGTTGGCAAGGATCAATGCCTGACCACCTAAGAAAATGCCGAGGCCTATGTCGTGCGTCGTATAAATGATGGTCTTGCCGGCTTCCGCGAGCGACAGGAGGGCGTCGGCGATGTGCCTGGCGTGCGCGGGATCGAGCATGCTCACCGGCTCATCGAGGATGAGGATCGAAGCTCCCTGGGCGAGGCAACGCGCGAGGCGCGCGAGCTGAAATTCTCCCCCCGAGAGTTCGCCAATATTTCTCATCTCGAATGAAGCCATGCCGAGCGAGGCAAGCGCGTCGTGTGCCGCCGCTCTGTCCTCTGGCCCTGGCAGCGCCAGTGTTTCCATGTGCGGAGTGCGTCCCATCAGGACAAAGTCGAGCACGCGGTAATTGAAGGCGAGCTTTTCGAGCTGCGGCAGGAAAGCGATGTGGCGGGCGCGCTCCCGTGCCGAATATGAGGCGAGCGGACGGCCGTCGAGTTCCACGACACCGACGCGCGGACTCAGTCTGCCCGAAAGAATGGAAAGAAGCGTCGTCTTGCCGGCTCCGTTCGGGCCCAAGATGGCGAGGGTTTGGCCGCGCACGATTTCCAGCGATACCCCATTAAGAACAGGCTGCCCGCCGGGCCAGGCGAATGCAACGCCCTTTGCAGAGACGCATGCGGTTTCTTTCATCGCGCGAGCTCCACCCTGCGCACCGTGAGCATCATCGCGAAGCTCAGCGCGCCGAGGAGGGAAGTCACGATGCCGAGCGGAATTTCCCCCGAGAAGAGCGAGCGCGCAAGCGTATCCGAAACGAGCACGAATATCGCCCCGCCGAGCATGGAGCGCGGCAACACCGACCGAGCGTCGGGCCCGTCAAGGGCTCGGACGATCTGCGGCACGACGAGCCCCACCCAACCGACAACGCCGCACACCGCCGTCATGACTCAACGCATGGCGTACAGTACGGCCAGCGAAGCCAGCGCCACGGGCGCTGCAGATTCGAGTCTCTCCCAGCTCATCGGCACCAGTGAGCCCATCGTCCAGAACACGATGGTGGGCAACTGATTCAGAGGATCGGCGACATATTTCATCATCGACAGAAGCGAGGAGAAGAACGCGGACACCGCGAGGCCCGCCAATATGAGCCTCAAAATCTGACCGCCATACCTGAAGCGCTCGGCAAGCCACATCGACAGCGTGAGCGCCACGAGGGCCATTCCGAACGCCAATGCCGCGATGAGCGAATAGGCACGAAGCCCCAGCACGAGGGAGACCGCCGCTCCGAAGGCTGCCCCCTGCGACACACCGAGGAATCCTGTGACGCCTCGCCCGATGCCGCAATCCGGGCCACGAGGACCTTTGGTTTCTGGCTCGCGCTGAGTTTCGACGTGCGCGCAATGACCTTCGCCTCGTGGCTCGCGAACCAGCTCACCACTTCCGGGCCGCGCTCCTGTCGAACGAAACATTGTTCTTAAAATATAGCGGTCAAGATAAGACGTCTCCGCACAGGTGAACGTTTCCTTCACTCTTCCGGCATCTGCACGTGTTCGGCGACGAATTCGCGGTAGGAGGCGTTGTTTGCCATGAGCTCGGAATGTGTTCCGAAACCGGCGATACGCCCGCCATTGAGGAAAAGGACGCGGTCGACATACTGGATGCTCGAGAGGCGGTGCGAGACGGCGATCACCGCGGCACGGGCAAATTCGGGCATCTCCGCAAGCGAGCGCCAGAGTGTCTCCTCGTTGGCGGTATCGAGCGATGCGGTCATGTCGTCGAGGAGGAGGATGGCTGGGTAGCCAGCGAGCGCCCGTGCGATGGCGATCCGCTGCTTCTGGCCCCCCGAAACGCTGGTGCCGCGCTGTCCGAGTTTGGTATCGAGGCCATCAGGGAAGGCAGCGACCTCCTCGCTGAGTCTCGCCACTTCGATCAGTCGCGCCAATTCGCTGTCGCTCATGCGCTGTCCATCCCGACAGCCGAACAGAATGTTCTCGCGGATTGTTCCGCTGAAGAGGAGGGGGTCCTGGGGAACATATCCGATAAGCCCACGGCGCTCCTCAGGGCCCATGGCGCGCACAGACTTTTCATTGATCGTCACGCGCCCACTCCGTGGCTCGAGGAGGCCGAGCGCCGTCTTCACGAGGGTTGTCTTGCCCGAGCCAACAGGCCCGATGACGAGGATTTTTTCGCCCGGAGATACCTCGAAATCGATGTCGGCGATCGCTGGCTTGCTCTTGTGTTCGTAATACACGGTCGCCTTTTCGAACCTGAGGGAACGCAAGGCTGCTGTCTGTGGCCCCGCATTGTCACGTACCCCTGGAGCCAAGGTTTGCCGGAGCGCAGCATTCAGATGTCCTTCCCCTGCCCCCCTCTGTCCGGCGCAGTCCGTGGAGCGACGCGCTTTTCCCTTGGGTGCATCTTTTTCCTCTGGCACATAGCCGCGCATCTCCTCTAGACGGTCTATGTTCACAAAGGCGCGCTTGCCGAACACGAAGAGCTGGGGGATATCGAGCACTGGATAAATGAGCATGTTGAGATAGTTGTAGAAGGCGTAGAAGGTTCCGATTGAGATCGTGCGCTTTGTGACCATGAGCCCGCCCACAAACACGAGGGCGATTTGTGCCACATAATCGATGTATTGGTAGATGAGCTGCATCACGGTCTCGAGTCTGATGACGCCCATCTCTGTCTCAAAGCGGCGGCCGAGGGCATCGCGGAAGAATCTCGTGTATTTCTCTTCGCCCGCAAAGGCCTTGATGACGCGCACGCCAGAAAAGCTCATCTCGAGCTGATTGTTGATCGATGAGATCGCCTGCTCGTTTTTGTTGACGCGGTCGTAGATGGCAGCCTGGGTCCTGGCAAAGACAAAGAGCATGATGGGCAGGGATGCGAGCGACGCCAGCGCGAGCCTCCAGTCGAGGCTGAGCATCGCGGCCACACAGAAAGTGACTTTGCTCGCCGACTCCACAGCCCTAAAAATACCTGAGCAGAGGAACCAAGACAGTTTCGGAAAATCGGAGATGTCCGAAGTCAGGCGCGTGATCACATCGCCCGAGCGGAATTTGCCGAAGAAGCGCATGTCCTTCCGGACAACTTCGCCGAAGTACTTCTTCCTAACGAGATAATCGAAGACAATGTTGAGGGCACCTCGCACCCCAGGGAAGGTGCCAGCGACAAACCCAGCGACCCCAATCGCCACGAAATACAGCGCGATGCGCCTCACCTGTGCCATCGCGACATCCTCGCTCATTTTGCTGTCGATCGCATGTTCCAGAAGGTCGAAGAGCTGCTTCGTGACGAGGGGAAACGCGACTGCCACCGCGCTCGACAAGAGCGTCAGAAAGAGAAGCAGCCAGATGAGGCCTTGTCGTTCGCGCCACACTTCGCGGATCCACAGGATATGGAAAAACCTTGGTCGAGGGGTGCCCTGCTGCGCGGCACCACCGGCAGGTCGAGTGGACGGCCGGGGGACAGAGCCTTTCTTTAAGTTTTTATTGCTCCGGAATTTCATGCGCGTGCCCTCTTCTTAGCCGGAAACTGCTGATCCACGAGGAGGCGGTATGCGGGCAAGTTCTGATAGAGACTCTCGTGTGTTCCTTGCGCAATCAGCCGCCCGCCGCTCAAAAAGAAAATCCTGTCGGCGCTCAGCACGGACGAGAGGCGGTGGGCGACGACGATCATCGTCCTGCCCTTGCGGAGCACATCCATGCTCTCCTTAATGCGCTTCTCGGTCGTCATGTCCACATTGCTCGTCGCCTCATCGAGAAGAATGAGCTTAGGATTGGCCGCGAGCGCCCTCGCAAAGGAGACGAGCTGACGCTCACCCGAGGAGAGGTTTGCTCCCCTCTCCCAGAGGTTTGTCGCAAGGCCCTCGGGGAGGGCCTCTATTGCGCCATCCACGTGGACGACCGATATCGCTTCGCGCACTTTGGCTTCGCTTATTTCTTCATGGTAGAGCCTTGTGTTCTCGAGCACCGAAACCGGAAACAGAAAGGATTCTTGAAGCACCAGGCCGATGTGCTTGCGCCAGGCGACAATGTCGATTTCATCCAGGGGCACGCCGTCGATGAGGATGTGCCCCTTCTGGGGATGGGCAAAACCGCACAAAAGGCTGATGATCGTGGATTTTCCTGAACCACTCGCCCCGACTATGGCGGCAAAACTGCCCTTGGGTATGACAAACGAGAGGTCGCGGAGCACCCACTCGTCGCCCTCGTACGCGAACCACACATGGTCGAAGCGGATTTCTCGATCGAGGGACGGAGCTTTGCCAACTCCCCGGTTTGGTTCTTCAGCAATTGCCATGAGCTTCCGAATTCTCGAGAGCGAAGTCCTCGCCTGCTGGAGGCTCCGGAGGCTCTCCGCAATCTCTGCGATGGGTCTGAGGAGTCTGGCACCGTACTCGACGAACAAAAGGACCATGCCGAGCGTCATCGTGCCCGTGAGCACCTTCGGCGCATACAGGAGGAGCAGCGCGACAATGAACAGCGGCCCGATCAGCGACTCAAGCACCGACATCATCGTATACTCGATGAGCGAGATGCGCACCTCAAGCGATACCCGCTGTTTGGCAGCTGCATCGAGTTCCGTCTCCGCCCAGCCGGTCCTGCCATAGGCCTTCAGCACTTCGATGCCTTGAATGAACTCCGTCACCTTCGCCACGATCGCCGCGTAAAAAGAGCGCGCCTTCTCATACATCGAAAAAATCTTCGAAAAGAATACGATCAAAACAGTGAGAAGCAGGACTGAAACACCCGCCATTATGAGCGCCAACCTCGGCACGAGGGCGAACGTCACCCCAAAGATGCCGATCATAGTGAGGACGTTTACGATGAGGTTTGCACCCAGGTTCGAGAACATGTCCCGCACGCGCTCGGTGTCGGTCTCTGTCCGCGACATGAGCTCGCCGACGGGATGCTTGTCGAAAAACGATATCGGCAGTTTTAAAAGATGCGAAAAGAGGTCCTGTTTTATGAGCGTCACGATCGAAAGTCCGAGGCGCGCCAACAGCATCATGCCGACGTAACTCAGAAGGCCCGTCACCGACACAATGCCGAGGAAGGCAAAAGCGTATGCCAGAAGAAGCCCCGTATCCTCCTTCGGAACCGCGACATCGATGATCTGCTTGAGTATGTAGGGCCCCGCAAGCTGGCCCAGCGCAATGAGCGCCATCACGGCCAAGCCCGGCAGGGCGAGCATTCTGTAGCGCGAGAGATAGCCCAGAATTGTGTGCAGGTAGTCGTTTTGAACTGATTTTTTTGTCATAGGTTGCATCAAAAATTCTCAGCCAGTCTGAATGCCTCATTCGCCCTTTGAAGGACACCTAACATTGGGGGACATCTAAAAATACAAAAGCTTTTTATTCTATATCAGTTTTCAATACATGTGCAAGCGTAATTGAACACATAGCACCAATAAAAAAGGCAGCGCTGCGGAACCCCTGATCTGTGGCCCCCCACTGCGCTGCCTCAACTTTCATCGTTACGTACTGGTCTTACGTATAAAGCTCACTTATACAGAGGCCCGAGCGTCGAACAGGCCCGGTAATCCGCCCCTTCGGGGTCCATGCCGAATGCGTTCCAGTAGCTCGGCCTAAAGATTTTTTCGGCGGGCACGTTGTGCATCGCCACAGGGATGCGGAGAATCGCGGCGAGACTTATGAGGTCGGCGCCGATGTGTCCGTACGAAATTGCCCCGTGGTTCGCACCCCAGTTCGCCATCACGGAGTAGACGTCTTTGAAAGGCCCATTTCCGGTGAGGCGCGGCGCAAACCATGTCGTCGGCCAGGTGGGGTCAGTGCGCAAATCGAGCGTGTCGTGCACTTCCTTTGGCAGGGTCACGGTGAATCCTTCCGCGATCTGGATCATGGGCCCGAGGCCCTTCACAAGGTTGATGCGGGTCATGGTGACGGGCATGCCTCCCTCCGTGAGGAAATCGGAGGAGTATCCGCCGCCGCGGAAGTAGCCGAGGTTCGCGTAGCGCCACTGCGTTGCCTTGAGCGAAGCCTTCGCTTCCTCAGGCTCGACCTGCCACCAAGGTTTTATCGCAGGCTTGCCGTCGATGCGCTGGCACCCTGTACCGTCGAGGCATGTCGCCCCCGAATTGATGAGGTGAATAAAGCCGTGCTCGGCAATCCCAGAGGGCTTCCACCCCGTGACGCGCTGGACCGCCCCGGGGCTCCAGTAGGTGCGCACGTCGGAGAATATCTGGGCGCTCCCTGTGAGGAGATGCCCGAAGAGCATGGAGGCCCCGTTCAGGGAATCGTTCTCCGTGGCGACGAGGTAGGGCTGACGTATGCCCGTCCAGTCGAAGCTCGAATTGAGGATCGTCTCCAGAAAATCTCCGTTGGGGAAGTGGTCGGTCCACTGCCGCTGTCCCTGGAAGCCGGCGAGAATGGCGTTGTGGCCGAGCGATTCCTCGATGAAACCCTTTCGGCGCAGGTCTGGGTTGCCGACCATCAGGTCGCGCACGATGATGGCCATCTTCGCGCTCATCTGCCAGACCTTGTCCTTGCGGGCGCGAGAATGCTGCTGTGCGGGAGGATTGTTGTCGGGCCCCTCCACGCAGTAGGCCTTGATCCACTCCATCGCGCGGTGGAATTCGGCCTCCGAGTATATCTTCTCCTCGACGCGGCGGATTATTTCGCTCATGTCGACATATTCGTTGCGCATGCCGAGGTACTCGCGGAAGAAGTCGGGATCGACGATCGAGCCCGCGATGCCCATGGACACTGAGCCGATAGAGAGGTAGCTTTTGCCGCGCATCCACGCCGCAGCGAGCCCAGCGCGGGCGAAGCGGAGTATCTTCTCGGCGACGTCGGCCGGTATTTTGCCCGTATCGCTGAGGTCCTGCACATCGTGCCCATAGATTCCGAACGCAGGCAGCCCCATCTGGGTGTGGGCAGCGAGGACTGCCGCCAGGTACACCGCGCCGGGGCGGTCTGTACCATTGAAGCCCCAGACACCCTTCACCGTGAGAGGGTCGCTGTCCATCGTTTCTGAACCATAGCACCAACAAGGCGTCACCGTGAGGGTGACCGCCACGCCTTCGCGCGCGAACTTCTCGGCGCAGGCTGCGGCTTCAGCCACACCCCCTATGGTGGAATCGGCGATGACGCACTCGACTTTTTCTCCTGTTGGATGGCGGAGATTCTCCGAGATGAGCTTTGCCGCCGCCTTTGCCATGTCCATGGTGACATTCTCCAGCGACTCGCGGATTCCTCCGCGCCTGCCGTCGATGACAGGGCGAATTCCGATTTTCGGCGAGCTTCCCTTTAACCTGTTTCTTGGCTGTTGCAGCACAAAATCCTTCGTCTGTTCCATGTGTTTCCTCCGATAGATTCACCTCGACACTCACCGTGCGAGCGTGTGTTGTATCAATCGCGTCTTGAACCGAAGTATCTGAGGTTCAGGCGGCCCCTTCCCTTCAATCCTGTCGATGATGAGGTTTGCGGCGGCCTTGCCCATCTCGGCGATGGGCTGCTGGACGGCATACCTGCAGTATCGCAAAAGCGGAGAATAGGGCATCTCATCGAAGGCCGCAAAGGTAATCCGCCGCGCCCTCTCCCCTCCTTCGGAGATGAGATAATTCGTCGCCCCCAGGTGTGCGAAGAGGTTGACGATAAACCATGTATCCGGCGAATCCGGGTCCTTGACGATGTCTTCCATAGTGCGGTAACCAAAGGGAAGCGTGGGGTGGCCGAAGCGCACGTAGCGCTGCTCAATCTCGAGTCCTGCTTCCTCCATCGCCCTGCGGTAGCCGGCAAAACGTTCTCCTGCGGTCGTAACTTCAGGTTTGCCTCCGAGAAAGCCAATGCGGCGGTGCCCTTCCCTGATCAGGGCACGCACAGCTTCATAGGCCCCAGTCTCATTGTCAGCGAGCACCTGATCGGCCTCGCAGCCCTTAAGCCCCCGGTCCACAAGCACGATGGGAATGCCCAAGGCGGAAATCTGCGGCAGGTAGGTGCTCGAACTGCCTATGGGGATGAGGACGATGCCGTCGACGAGGCGCTCGGCGAGGTGTCGAAGGCGCTTTGCCTCTTCTTCCTCCGAGTCTCTCGACGTGCTCACGACAATGGAGTAGCCGTGGAGGGTCAGCTCCCGGTTCATGCTCTCAGCAATGAACATGAAAAAGTCGCCTGCAAGGTCAGGCGCAACGACGCCGATCGTATGGGTGCGGCTCGTTTTGAGACTGCGTGCCACAAAGTTGATCTTGTAGCCTAGCGACTCCATCGCCTCCAGCACGGCATTCTTCGTTTCGTCCCGCACTCGGGGGTCATTGTTGAGTACTCGCGACACGGTGGCCGTCGACACGTGTGCCTTCTGCGCGACATTCCTTATGGTTATTGTGCCATGTGCCATCATGCGACTCCCACTATCGCGAGCACCGCGACCAGCACCACGGATACAAGCGTGAACAGCGTGAGCACGCTGCCGACGAACCGCTCATTGCCTCTGTAGTACACGGGTATGACAAAAGGCGGCGGCAACACAAACAGCATCATCGCCGCGCGCGCATGCCAGTCTGAAAACCCCAGGGCCGGCACAATCATGTACGCACATACCAACCCCATGCCGGCCGCCACAACGGCGCGCGCGGCTACTACGCGAATCAAGTACTTGTCCACGACAATGCCCGCGCTGAGGGAAGCCCCGATCACAAGGCAGACCAGCGGGGTTGTCAGCCCGCCTATGGTATCGAAGATGGTGGATGTCGTTCCGCTCGTAACCGCCAGAGTCCTCGAAAAGGCCGGCGCAAGCAACGAGAGCAAAAGGCCACCCCCGATCGCCCAGAGCACCTTGGAACGCACGATGTCGCGCCAAGGAAAATTCGGCCCTCCCTTCTCCTTTTTGGAGTCTGCGCCAGCCCCAAGACTCATCTGAGCCATGAGTACGGTGAACACATAGAGAACCTGTCCCAAGTCGAGGGCGGCAAAGGCCGGCAGATGTTCGCTCCCGTGGTACCCCGCGTAGAGCGCGTAGCCCAGCATCCCTGCCTCAAACCCCTGAAAAAGAAGGCGCGTCTCTGGTCTCGGCGTGTGGACTACGCGAGCAATCAGAGCTCCCGCAAGCCCCATCGCCGCACAGGCTGTGAAGACACCAGCCGCGAGCAGAATATTCCTGCCGTCGGGCCTCAACTGCAGAAAAGCCTGAAACAGCAGCAAGGGGAGCGTCAAATTCGTGATGAGCTTTTTGAGCCCCTCGATGGCTCGCTCACCCAGCCAGCCTCGCTTCGCGAGCACATAGCCGACAATCATGAGAATCGCAATCGAAAGAAGAGAACCCGCTGCCTGTTCCATGGCCGATACGACCCTTCAGTCTTCTATTCAATCCGAAACTGGTGGAACACCTTTTTTCAGAATGATGTTGCCGTATTTGACCGTCTCGCCTGTCATGACCACCGCAAAGGCCTTCTTTGCCCTCTCATAGAAGGCGAAGCGTTCCATGCGCGCGATCGGCGGCGTATCTGGCCAGTAGCGATCGATGACCAGGCGGTACCTGCGCTCGACGTCAGGATCGAGGACGTCTCCCACCGACGGCTGCATCATGATCACCGGTGCATCGACGTAGCTGTCGAGGTTGATGAGTCGCAAAATACCGTCGAGGAGGTCGGGGATGCGTATGCCGTCGGCGCGCACTACGCGCGGATTGAGCGCGTCGCCACAGAAAAAAGCGTCGGCGAGGACAATTTCGTCCCCGTGACCCATTCGGTAGAGCACCGAAAGCAGCTCGGCCGAAATGCAAGGTTTAATACCAATCAGCATATGCGCTCCTTTACCGTGAATGTAGACATGAATCCAGGGGCAAAGCGCACCGCCTCCGGATCGAAGACCGCCACCTCGTGCAGCGTTGGCGGCTCTGCGCCGCGCTTCGTGCAGTCGAGGGCGGCTACCGCCGTGGCGAGGCGCAGCACCGCCTTAAGACTATCCTCGGGCAACGAGGCGAGGCCGCTGCGGTCGCGCACCTTGAGCCAACCAAGGCCCGCAAGGAGCGCCGCCTGGAAGCTGTCCCCCGCGCCGATCGTGTCGACGACCTTCACACGTGCCGCAGGAAGCTCGCAGCGGTACTTCTTTGTAAACATCATGGCACCACGCTCTCCAAGGGTGAGCGCCACAAGTTCCGGCCCCAATGCCAGCACCCTCGACACCGCATCCTCGGCAGGCATTTCATAGACCCACTCGAGGTCCGAATCGCTCGCCTTCACAATTGCGCTGCGCCGGCACACCCACTCAAAGCGGGCCCGGTATTCGGATTTGGACAGGATGAGGCTCGGCCTGACGTTCGGGTCGAAGCTTATGAGTCTGCGCAAATGTTCACGCTCGATCAGAGAGAGAATCGTCGAACACGATGGTTCTTCGACGAGAGAGATGGAACCGACGACAAGAAAGACCGCTTGCTCGGGCAGCGCAGCTGGCAGGTCCGAAGGCATAAAAAAGCGATCGGCAGCATCCGCCGAATAGAAGGCGTATTTCGCATTTCCTTCCGCGTCGCGCTCGACAAAGGCAAGGGTCACCGCCTGCTCGCTCCGGACGAGCATAGAGGTGTCGACGCCAGAATCCCGCAGTTTGGCGACGATCTTGTCGCCGAGAAAGTCCTTCGATGTCTTCCCTATGAACCATGTGGGCACGCCGAGTCTCGCCGCAGCGATTGCGCTGTTGTAGGGACAGCCTCCGGGGCAGGCCTCAAAGAGGTGCACCCCTTGCGCTGACGGGACCATATCGATCAGGCTCTCGCCGCACGCTGCAATCATCGCTCTTTCTCTCCTCCTTTCTTATTCAACGTCGCACGCCACGGATGGTCAGGCTCAGTCGGAGCGCTTTCCATCTCCCGGAGAAGTGGGTGAGCAAGCCGCATGCCTGCTCACCCGAAATTGTCACGCCATTATGAGATCACTGATACAGAACTGCCTGAATCTTCGGATCGTTGATGTTGGTCTTGTCGTACCAGTAGAAGCCGGTATCGACAAACTTAGGAAGCTTCTCGCCCTTCAGGGCCTTGACCGCGCTGACCACGACCTGATACCCGATGCCCACAGGGTTCTGAGTGATCGCGCCCGCCATCTCTCCGGAACGGATCGCGGCAATCTGCTGCGCACCGGAATCATAGCCGATCACCACGATCTTGCCAACCTTGCCCATTTCTTTTACACCGTTCAGAACGCCTATCGCCGAACCTTCGTTGGCGCCGAAAATGCCCTTGAGGTTCGGATGGGACTGGATGATGGCCTTCGTGAGGTCGGTGGACTTAAGCTGGTCGCCGCCGCCGTACTGTACAGTGACGATGGTGATCTTCGGGTATTTCGATTTGATGCGGTTGACAAAGCCATCGCGGCGATCAATGCCCGTGCGGCTCGTCTGGTCGTGGACCACGACGGCAATCTCTCCTGACCCGCCGATCAGTTCCGCCATCTTGTCCGCCGCGTAGGCCGCTGCGGCGACGTTGTCCGTGGCGCAGGTGGTGAGCGGAATGTCGCTATCGACGCCGGAGTCGAAGGCGATGACGGGGATCTTCTTGGCTTTGGCTTGCTGCAGATAAGGAATCGCTGCCTTGCTGTCGAGCGCCGCAAAACCGATGGCCGAGGGGTTTTTAGCCAGTGCCGCAGCGAGCATGTCGATCTGCTTGTCGACCATCGCCTCGGTCTCCGGGCCCTCAAAGGTAATGGTCACGCCCAGGTCCTTGGCCGCCTGCTCGGCTCCCTGCTTGACCGCCTGCCAGAACTGATGCTGGAAGCCCTTTGAAATGAGTGGAATGTAGTACTGCTGCGCGGCGAGCGAACCTACCGCAACCAGCATGAGTATGAATGCGAGAACGACCGTGCGTTTTTTCATGGCGTTACTCCTCCTTATACGTTCCGCTTCCGTACGGAAGCGGGTATTCCCTTGTTATCGCCTCTTGCGGAGCATATCCATATACACCGCGAAGATGATGATGATGCCCGTCGTTACGATCTGCCACTCCTGAGGCACCGACAAAATGCGCAGCCCATTGGTCAGCGTGCTCATGATGAAGGCGCCGATGATCGTCCCCAGAATCGTCCCCTCGCCGCCCGACAGCGAAGTGCCCCCGATGACCGCCGCGGCGATCGCGTCGAGTTCATAGCCCTGGCCGAGCGCTGGCTGCGCGGAATTGAGCCTCGAGGCGATCAGAACGCCGGCGATGCCGCAGATCAGACCGTTGACCGCATACACCGCGATCTTCCACCTGTCGGTGTTGATACCAGACAGGCGCACCGCTTCCTCGTTGGAACCGATGGCAAAGGTGTAGCGCCCGAAGATGGTGTTGTTGAGGACAAAGCTCGCCAAAACCGCGAGGACGAAAAGAATGATGACGGCGTTGGGAATCTGGAAATTTTGCAGGAATGGAAACATGGTGCCCATCGATATCTTCGAGAACGATGGCGCGTTGGTAAAATAGATGGGTTTTGAGTGTGCGATGATGAGCGAGAGTCCCTTCGTGAGCATGTTCATGCCGAGCGTGGCGATGAAGGGCGGTATCTTGAACTTGGCCACCATGACGCCCGAGGCGAGGCCGCAGATCGCCCCCACGATGAGCGCCGTGAGCACGCCCAAGGCGACCGGCAAGTTCCACACCGCGACGGTCTGTGCGGCCATGACGGCGGTGAAGGTCATCGTCGTGCCGACGGACAGGTCAATGCCGCCCGTGATGATGACGAAGGTGACGCCGATGGCCAACACGCCGTTGACGGCCGTCGCCAGCATAATCGCGATGAGATTGTAGGGCTGAAAGAAATTCGGAGAGAGAATCGAAAAGACAATGACAAGAAGCACCAGACTTGAAAATGCCAGCAGCTTCTGTCGGGCAGAAGCACCCCTCGTTGCAAACGCCGTCTTCGCAGGCGACACGGCAGTGGCTGCATTGGTTTTATTCGCCATAATAATTCCCTTCTGTAATATATTGGTATTATGCTGTTTTCATCATGGTCTCGCGCTGGGTCGCGAGCTTCATGATCGCCTCTTCCGTCGCAGTGGAACCATCCAGTTCGCCGGTAATGCGCCCCTCGCACATCACGACGATTCTGTCGCTCATGCGCAAAATTTCCGGCAGCTCGGAGGATATCATCACGATCGCCTTGCCGAGCGAGGCCAGTTCGTTGAGAAGCTGGTAGATTTCTTGCTTCGCACCGACGTCGATGCCGCGCGTCGGCTCGTCGAAGAAGAGCACGTCGCAGTTTTTCACGAGCCATTTTGCGACGACGACCTTCTGCTGGTTGCCTCCCGAAAGAAATTTCACTTTCTGCAAAAGACTCGGCGTCTTGATAGAGAGGGCCTGTATCTGCTCCGACGCGGTCTTCTCCATCTTTTTGGGTTTCAGCACACCGAGCGAGTTTATGAACGTGGGCAGATCGGTCATGCAGATGTTATCGATCACTGACATGCCCACCGCGAGGCCATAGCGCTTGCGGTCCTCCGACAGATACCCGATCCCATGCTTCGCCGCATCTCTGGGATGGCGAATGACGACCTTCTTTCCTTTTACGTATATCTCGCCCGAATCGACCGGATCCGCCCCGAACACGGCCCTCGCAACCTCCGTCCGTCCCGCACCCATGAGCCCCGCAAAACCAAGTATCTCGCCTCGGCGTACGGTAAAGCTCACATTCTTTACAAGGCGCCCGCGATTCAGATTGCGCACTTCGAGGACGACCTCGCCGGGCTTTCCTTTCGGCACCCGCCGGGCACTCTCGTCGATCTTGCGCCCCACCATGAGGGAGATGACCTGGTCGAGATTCGTCTCCGAGGCGCGGTACGTGCCCATGTACTGTCCGTCGCGGAGCACGGTGATCCGGTCGGAAATGCGAAACAGTTCGTCCATGCGGTGCGAAATGTAGACGATACCGACGCCCTGTGCGCGCAGGTGCCGTATGATCTCGAAGAGCTCCTCCACTTCGGCCTCATTGAGCGGGGATGTCGGTTCATCCATAATCAGCACGCGCGCATCGAAGGAGAGCGCCTTCACGATCTCCACCATCTGCTGCTTGGCGATGGTGAGTTCTCCAACCTTGACTCTGGGGTCCAAATCCACATGCAGCATGTCGAAAAGCGCCTTTGCCTTCGCGTTGATGGCTTTTTCGTCGAGGAAAAAACCGCCGGCACGGCGCGGCTCTTTCCCTATAAAAATGTTCTGCGCCGCCGTGAGGTGGTTCATGAGGTTGAGTTCCTGATGGATGATCGAGATGCCGAGCCGCTGTGCAGCACGCGGGGTGTTGATCTCCACAGGTTTTCCGCCTATGAGGATTTCTCCAGAATCACGCTGGTAGACGCCGGAGAGAATCTTCATGAGCGTCGATTTTCCTGCCCCGTTCTCTCCCACGAGCGTGTGCACCTCGCCGGGATAGAGGTCGAACTGCACATCCTTGAGCGCCTGCACGCCGGGGAAGGCCTTGCTGAGGTTCCGCACGACAATGATAGGTTCCGCCACGCCTCTCGCCTCGCTTTCATGTATACGTTTACATTAGTCCTTATTATTTTCAGGGCACTTTTCCAATCTGTCAAGAGCAAAAATGCAAACGATTACATACATGCTTACGGCCAAGACACCTTGCGCACCATTCCAGGCGGTGGTATATTTAAGAAGGCGAATTGAAGCATTTTCGAAGCAACTACGAAAGATATTCCGAAGTTTTTCGGAGGTGAACATGCTGTTTGACCTGAACGATCGCGACAAAGCCATTCTCGAGCTGCTTTCGGATCGCAGTTTCATCTCCGTCTCCGAACTGGCACATGCGCTCGGCGTATCCGAGGTGACCGTGCGCGGCGATCTTTCGAGCCTCGAAGAGCGCGGCTACCTCGTAAGAATCCGGGGCGGCGCTGCCCCCTCGATGCACAGGAGCATCCTCGAACACCAGAAGTTGCACATGGAAGAAAAACAGCGCATCGCAAAGAAGGCGGCGGAGCTCGTCCGCGACGGCGACAGAATCATGATCGAGGCCGGCACCACCACTGCGCTCATCTCGAGGTACCTCGTCGGAAAACAGGATGTACAGATCGTAACCAACTCGATGTTGGCCTTTTCATACTCCCGCACGAATCCGTTCATCAACTTGATTCTCACGGGCGGCACGTTCAGACGCGAGACGGAGTCGTTGGTGGGCCCTATTGCGGTGCAGAGCCTCGCCAGCTTCAATGCCCGGCTCGCCTTTGTCGGCACCGACGGCTTTTCTCTCCAGAGGGGAATGACGACCCAGCTGACCGAGGGGGCCGAGATCGTCCGCGCGATGAGCAAGCTGGCGGAAGTCACCTGGCTCGTGGCCGATTCCTCGAAATTCGACAAGGTCGGCTTTGTCAGTGTGTTGCCGCTCAAGGCGGTGCACGGCATCATCTCCGATACGGGTCTGTCCAAAGAAGCTGTAGAAGCGCTTAAGGCCGAGGGGCTTGAGGTGCTTCTTGCATAATAGAGGGGAAAATAAGCTATGGCGACAACGATCATTATGCCGAAACTCGGCAACACGGTGGAGTCGAGTGTCATCGTTTCATGGAAAGTGAAGCCCGGCGACCACATCGACAAAGATTCGGTGCTCTGCGAAATCGAGACCGACAAGGCGACGATGGATGTCCCTGCCGGCGTGGAAGGTACCGTGCTCGCCCTTTTGCACAAAGAGGGGGACGATGTGCCAGTCCTCGAGCCTATCGCCGTGATAGGCGAGCCCGGAGAGACGTGGGCGGAGGCACAGGCGCCTTCGGCGCCGGATGCCGCGCGCCCAGGAACTGTTCCTGAGCCGAGCTCTCAGGCTCAAGAAAGTCCGACGGTGGCTTCCACTATGCCGCAGGATGCGGCTGTTCTAGACAAACACGCCAGCCCCAGGGCGCGACAGGCCATGTCCCGGCTCGACGTGCACATCGACGCCATCGCGCAGGGCAGCGGGCCTGACGGGAGGATTCTCGAGCGAGACGTCATTGCGGCCTCCCTTGAGGCGGCCTCTCCGCGCGCGGCCGAACCGAAAGCCGCATCTTCCGCCGTGGAGACAGCTGCGCCGAAGGTCGAAGCTCCTATTGCGGGCCCCGCAGCCGCGGCCATGGCCGCGCCGGGGGTTGAAGCTCCTGCTGCCGCGATCACCCCGCCCACACCAGGCGGCAGCGATCTCCTCGGACCTTACACCGACACACCCATCAAGGGCATACGAAAAATCATCGCCGAACGCATGATGCGCTCTCTGCAGTCGAGCGCGCAGCTCAGCTTCAACGCGAGCGCTCCCGCGGAGCGGCTCCTCGCCTTACGGACTAGACTCAAGAACTCGGATCCGGCACTCGGCCTATCGGGCGTGACAGTAGGAGACCTCGTGGGCTTCGCCGCCGTCCGCGTGCTCGCAAGGTATCCGCGCATCAACGCGCATGTCGTAGACACCACGATCCGGAGCTATGCGCACGTCCACCTCGGCCTCGCAGTCGACACGCCGCGCGGGCTGATGGTTCCCGTGCTCAAAAACGCCGACGCAATGTCGCTCCGCCAATTCTCCGAGGAATCGAAGCGGCTCGCGAAGGGCTGTTTGGAAGGGACAATCACCCCTGACGAGCTCTCGGGCGCGACCTTTACGGTGACCAACCTAGGGGCCTTCGGCATAGAGAGCTTTACGCCGATCCTCAATTCGCCTGAAACGGGCATTCTTGGGGTAGACTGCATCGTCCCGAGGCCGACGGCCGAGAGCGTCATGGCGCATGCGGCCGTGCCCACGTTCGAAATGCGGATCGGTTTTTCCCTCACCGTGGATCACCGTGTCGTCGACGGCGCCGACGCGGCCCGTTTCCTCAAAGACCTTTCCGATTTTATCGCGAACATCGACATTGCGGTGCTCGTATGACGCATATATGAAAGGAACGAGGTGTACACCATGAAATATGATGTCATCGTCTTAGGAGGAGGCCCTGGGGGCTATTTGGCCGCCGAGCGCCTCGCTGCAGAGAAGCTGAAGGTCGTCCTCATCGAAAAAGCCGAGGTAGGAGGCACCTGCCTCAATATCGGCTGTATACCGACGAAAACCCTCCTCAACAGCGCAAAGCTCTACGCCCATGCGCGCGACAGCGCCGCCTTCGGTATCGAGGCCGAAGGCGTGCGCGTCAACTGGCCGCGCGTCGTGGCGTGGAAGGAGGAAGTAGTCTCCCGTCTGCGCCGTGGGTTGGAACTCTCCCTCAAAAAAGGAGGGATCGAAATCCTGCGCGGGCAAGGGAGACTCACGGGCCCGCACAGCGTTGCGGTGGATACTAGCACAGGCGAACATCTACCCCTCGAGGGGGATAGCATCATCGTCGCGACAGGCTCTTCGCCCATCATCCCGCCGATCCCCGGCGCTCAGGGGAACCCGGCTGTCCTCGATTCCACCGGCATGCTTGCGCTGCAAGAAGTGCCCCAGAGGCTCTGCATCATCGGAGGCGGGGTGATCGGCGTCGAGTTCGCGAGCCTCTTTTCCTCGCTCGGCTCGAAGGTGACCGTCATCGAAATGCTGAACGAAATCGTCCCGGTCATGGACAAGCAGATGGCCATGATGCTGAGAAATGCGCTCAAACAGGTCACCTTCACGCTTGGAGCAAAGGTCACTTCCATCGAAGGCCAGCGCGTGCTCTATGAAGGCGCCGGCGGCGAGAAAGGCGCGGTGGAAGCCGATGTCATCCTCATGGCTGTAGGCAGGAAGGCCAACACCGAAGGCTGGGGAGCCCGGGACATTGGGCTCGAGATAAAGAACCGCGCGGTGGCGACGGACGCGCACCAGCGCACGAACCTTCCCGGCATCTGGGCAATCGGCGACGTCACGGGCAAAAGTCAGCTCGCCCACGCCGCGTACCGCATGGCCGAAGTCGCAGCCGCGGACATTCTGGCCTCCCTCAAGGGCGAACGCAGCGCCCAAGAGTTTGTGCCGGAGACCGTCCCCTGGGCCCTCTTCTCCCTGCCGGAGGCAGCCGGGGTCGGGTACACGGAGCAAGAGGCGAGGGCGAAAGGGTACGACGTGGACGTCGTTAGGACCCCTTATGGCGTCTCCGGCCGCTTCATCGCCGAAAACGGCTTCAGCTCACCCGGCTCTGTCAAAATAATCTTTGAAAAAGACAGCCAAAGAATTTTGGGCGTCCACATGCTCGGCGCCTACGCCTCCGAACACATATGGGGCGCGGCACTGGCGATCGAAAGGAAATTACCGCTCTCCGCGCTTCGGACCATGGTCTTCCCCCACCCCACCGTGTCGGAAGTTATCCGCGAAGCTGCATGGAGTGCACACGAATAGGCTATACATTCGAAAAGGAGTATATGATATGCCAAAATCACTGCCGATCGAACCTGACAAGGTTCGCACATCTGGAACCCTGAAATTCCCAGAAATCCCCATCAATCAATATAAACGGAACATCAAGGAAGAACTGGCCTGCTTCGGCGCAGCAGGCCTTGTGGCGATGCTCCACGACATGATCCTCGTGCGCGAATTCGAGACGATGCTCAACACCTTCAAGACCATGGGAGCGTGGGAAGGCATCGAATACAACCACAAGGGGCCTGCGCACCTCTCCATCGGCCAGGAGGCCGCAGTGGTCGGACAGGCTGCAGCCCTCGATCCAGAGGATTTCATCTTCGGCTCGCACCGCAGCCACGGCGAAATTCTTGCCAAATGTCTCTCCGCGGCGCGCAAACTCGACGACAGAAAGCTCGTTTCGATCATGGAAGCCTGGCTCGATGGGGAAACCTTCGAGTTCGCGAAGCGCATGCCCCATTCCGACACCTTCTCTCTGGCGCGCAACTTCATCGTGTTCGGCACCCTCGCCGAAATCTTCGCGCGCAAGGCCGGCTTCAACAGGGGTATGGGCGGGTCGATGCACGCCTTCTTCCTCCCCTTCGGCTCCATGCCGAACAACGCGATCGTCGGCGGGTCCGCCGACATTGCCCTTGGCGCAGCGCTCTTCAAGCGCATCAATAAAAAGCCGGGCATCGTCATCGCGAACATTGGCGATGCGTCCATGGGCTGCGGCCCGGTGTGGGAGGCCATGGCGATGGCCTCCATGGATCAGTATCGAACGCTGTGGCCCGAATCCGCAGGTGGCGCGCCTCCGATTCTCTTCAACTTCTTCAACAACTTCTACGGCATGGGTGGCCAAACCTACGGTGAGACCATGGGCTTCGGCGTGCTCGCGCGCGTCGGCGCAGGCCTCAACCCCGAAGCCATGCACGCCGAACGCGTGGACGGCCTCGATCCGCTGGCGGTGGCCGATGCCGTGCTCAGAAAGAAAAAAATCCTCCTCGAAGGCAAAGGACCCGTCCTCCTCGACACCATCACCTACCGCATTTCGGGCCACTCGCCCAGCGACGCCTCGAGCTATCGCACGAAAGAGGAAGTCGAGGCGTGGCAGAAAAACGACTCGATCGTCGAATTCTCGAATTACCTTTTGCAGAACGGAATCATCGACGAAGCGGCATTGACGGCCATGCGCGAAAGTATTCACCACACGATCGTCGAAGCGGCAAAACTCGCGACGGACGAGGCGGCCTGCCCGCGCGCCGACGGCAAATTCATCGAATCGGTCATGTACTCCAACAAAAAACTTTTAAAGCTCGAAGACCGAGAGGCGGAAGTCCTCCAGACAGGCGAGGACAACCCGCGCGTGCAGGCCATTGCCCGCCGCGCGCGCTTTGCCCTCGATGCCGACGGCAAACCCCTGCCCAAAAACAAAATCTACCAGCTCCGCGACGGCATCTTCGAGGCCCTGCTCTACCACTTCAAACAGGACCCCACCATGGCTGCCTGGGGAGAAGAGAACCGCGACTGGGGCGGCGCATTCGCCGTGTACCGCGGCCTCACCGAGGCACTGCCCTACCCGCGCCTCTTCAATAGCCCGATCTCGGAAGGAGCTATCGTCGGTTCGGGCGTGGGCTACGCGCTCTCCGGTGGCAGAGCCGTCGTCGAGCTCATGTACTGCGATTTTTTGGGCCGGGCTGGCGACGAGATATTCAACCAAGCCTCCAAGTGGCAAGCCATGTCGGCGGGGCAGCTCAGAATGCCGCTCGTCATCCGAGTCTCCGTCGGAAACAAATACGGGGCCCAGCACAGCCAAGACTGGTCTGCCCTTGTGGCGCACATTCCAGGCCTAAAGGTGTACTTCCCTGCGACGCCTTATGACGCCAAGGGGATGATGCACCTCGCCCTGAGTGGCACCGACCCGGTGGTCTTTCTCGAGAGCCAGCTCTTGTACGATGTGGGCGAGCAGTTTGAAAAAGGTGGCGTGCCCGAGGGCTACTATGAAATTCCCGAAGGCGTGCCGGCGGTGAGAAAGGCAGGCAAGGACATCACCATCGCGACCTACGGTGCGACCCTGTACCGGGCACTGAAGGCCGCGCAGGTGCTCGAAGAAAAATACGGCGTGTCCGCCGAAGTGATCGACCTCCGCTTCATCGTGCCCTTCGACTATGAGCTCCTCGTCGAGAGCGTGCGTAAAACAGGTAGGCTCCTCCTCGCCTCAGATGCCGTGGAGCGCGGTTCTGTCCTCCACACCATCGCATCGAACGTGCAGGAGCTCGCCTTCGATTGGCTCGACGCACCGGTCGCGGTGGTGGGATCGCGCAACTGGATTACACCGGCCGCGGAACTCGAGGGCATCTATTTCCCTCAGCCAGAGTGGATTATCGACGCGATCCACGAGAGGATATTGCCATTGCGGGGGCATGCGCCTTCGACCGTGCAAGGCTCTCAGGAGATCGCGCGGCGGTACCGGGCTGGGGTATAAAAAAGAGGAAACAAGAAAGCGATGAACGATCAGCACGACGCGACCTTGATCATTGCGGACGCTGCCCAGACGCCGGCGCAGCGCCTTAAGGCGCTGGCCACGGTAGCTCGGGCGCTCGGTCGGCCAAAGGGCCGATCGGGCGAATCGAACAATCACATCCACACGTGCTACAGCTTCAGTCCGTACACGCCAGCAGGAGCAGCGCTCGCGGCGCGCGGGGCAGGCCTCGACGTCGCAGGTTCGGTGGACCACGACTCGTACGCGGCTGCGGGCGAAATGCGCGCCGCTTGTGCCATGCTCGGCATCGGCGCCGTCACCGGCTTTGAGCTCAGGGTCTCCCTCAAGAAAGCCGCCCACCGCTTCCCCGAAAAAATCGCCCGGCTTTTGACCGAACGCAAGCTCAACAACCCAGATTCGACCGGCATCCTCTACATGACGATCCAGGGCGTACCCGCCCAGGCTGGTGCAGAGGTCGAAGTCTTCCTCGCACCGGTGCGCCGTGCCCGCTACGAGCGCACCAAGCGCATGGTGGAGCGGGCAAACGCGCTCCTCGGCGACATCGGCCTTCCGAGCATCGACTTCGAGAAAGATCTCGTGGCGGCATCGAAGTTCGCCGAAGGCGGCACCATCACCGAGCGCCACCTCCTCGCCGCGGTGTCCCGCTCGATACTCGCGGCCGTGGGCCCGGGGCCCACCCTCACCGCATGGCTCGAAGGGACCCTCGGCCTGCGACTCAGCGATTCCCAGCGCCGGATACTCTCGGACCCGGCAAATCCACACCTTTCCTACGACCTGCTCGGTGCCCTCAAGGCGGGCTTCCTCGATAGGATCTTTATCCAGCCCGAGGAGGAATGCGTAGACGTCTTGGATGCCGTCGAATTTGCCATGCGCATCGGTGCGATCCCCGCCTACGCCTACCTCGGAGACGTCGCCGAATCGCCGACGGGGGACAAGAAGGCGGAAAAATTCGAAGACGACATCCTCGACGAGCTTATGCCGGCGCTCAAAGAGATGGGCTTTCCCGCGATCACCTACATGCCGCCGCGCAACACGCTCGCCCAACTTGCGCGCCTGCAGAGGCTCTGCGAGCGCTACGGCTTTATGGAGATATCGGGCGTGGACATCAACCAGCCGCGCCAGTCATTCAACTGCCCCGAACTGCGGCTGCCGGCCTTCAGGCATCTCGACGACGCGACGTGGGCCATGGTCGCCCACGAAGCACTCAGCGCCGTCGACCGCCGCTTCGGTATCTTCTCGAATGAAAACCCCCTGTCGCGCTTCCCCATACGGCAGAGGATCACGATGTTCGCCCAGGCGGGGCGGCGCATCGACCTCTCGGACCCCCGTTCAATCGAAGAAACGGCCAACACCCTTCTCCAGGAGAAGAATGTATGAATGTCAAGGTTTCTCCCAATTCGATCGCGCCTATTCTGCGCGGATTGGTCCTCGCGGAGGCCTCATTTTCCTGTATGGTGAAATCCTGCACCGAGGGCCAGCCATGTCAGAAAGCGCGCCTCAGCCTCGACGTCGACGATGACATCCTCCTGAATGCTGAGATCGACGACGCACAGCTTGCAAGTGCGCTGAGGAAAGCCTTTCGGCCTCAGGACGTCCAGACCCTCCGTAGCTGGCTCTCCAACGGAGAAGATATCCGCGTCGATCTCGTAGGCAGGGACGGAGGCGTGTTCGCCCCCTACATCCTCGTGCCACTCGAACCTTTGGATGCCCGCCACCGTCTGGAGATCGAGGCTCCCGGCGACGAGAGCCTCCTACCGAGCGCAGCCCGGGCCTCCGTCGTGAAAGGCAAAATCGCCTTCGTGACGGGAGGGGCTCAAGGCTTTGGGGCCGAGATTGCGCGAGGGCTTGCGCAGTCGGGTGCGGTCGTCTGGATCGCGGACATAAACCTGCCGGCCGCACAGCGCTTCGCTCAAAAGCTCGCTGCGGAAGTGGGCGAGCTGCGCGTGTACGCCGTCGACATCGATGTCAGCGACGAGACTTCGGTCCAGCGCGCCTTCGAACTCGTCGCCAGCACGACAGGAGGGCTGGACCTCGTCGTGTCGAACGCAGGCATCCTGAAGGCCGGCTCCATCCTCGAGCAGCCAGTCAAGGATTTCAGGCTCGTCAACGAGGTGAACTACGTGGGCTTCTTCAACGTTGCGCAGCACGCGGCGAGGCTTTTCAGGCTGCAGTGGCTCGGAGATCCGGACTGGTACACCGACATCATCCAGATAAACTCCAAGTCAGGCCTTGAGGGTTCGAACAAGAACGGCGCCTATGCGGGCTCAAAATTCGGCGGCGTAGGGCTGGTGCAGAGTTTTGCCCTCGAGCTCGTCGAGTACCGCATCAAAGTCAACGCGATCTGCCCAGGAAACTTCTTCGACGGGCCGCTCTGGTCCGATCCGCAGCGGGGGCTTTTCGTCCAATATCTCAATTCCGGCAAGGTCCCCGGCGCAAGAACAGTGGAAGATGTGCGCAGGTTCTACGAAGCGAAGATTCCGATGAAGCGGGGCTGCTATGGCCCCGACGTCCTCAAGGCGATATATTACCTCGTCGAGCAGGTCTACGAGACAGGACAGGCCCTGCCCGTGACGGGCGGACAGGTGATGCTGCATTGAAAATCAAAACTCACTGAGGGAGGCACCATGACCGATGCGATTGCGGTACTCGATATAGGAATGACGAATAAGAAGGTCGTACTCTATTCCACCGAGCTCTCGATGATCGCGGAGAAAAAGCGAGTATTCCCCCCGCTCATGCGCGATGGGTTCGAGACGCACCATCTCGCCGAGATGGAGGAGTGGTTTCTTCACGTACTCCAAGAATATTCGCGCGAATTCGCGATCAGGGCCATTGCGGTGAGCACGCACGGCGCCACCTTCGTCTGCACCGACGAGGAAGGAAATCCCGTCGCGCCGTGCATCTACTACACGCATGAACCGAGCCGCGAATTCCACGACCGATTCTTCTCGCTCGTCGGCGAGCGAACCGCGCTCCAGGCAACGACGGGCACGCCGGACTTCTCCGCGCTGATCAACGCCGCAAAGGGCATTTTTTTCCTGAAGGAGCGTTATCCCGACGAATTCGCTGCGACGCGCTGGGTCCTACCCTATCCCCAGTACTGGGGCATGCGGCTCACGGGCAGAGCCTCGGCTGAGGGCACCTACATCGGCTGCCACACCTTCTTTTTCGACTGGCACAACGAAGATTACTCCAGCGTCACCGATGCCCTCGGCATCCGCGACAGGCTGCCTTACCCCATCCGGCAGGCCTGGGATGTGCTCGGCACGCTCGACCCTCGCCTCGCCGCGCGCACGGGTCTGTCCCCAGACACGCTCGTCACCTTAGGCATCCACGACTCGAACGCCTCGATTCTGCCGCACCTCGCCTCGAGCGGGGGACGCGACTTCGTCCTCAACTCGACGGGCACGTGGTGCGTCCTCATGCACCCCGTCGACAGATACGGCTTTGAACCCGACGAACTCGGTAAGGTCGTCTTCTTCAACAGGTCGGCATGGAA
The DNA here is from genome assembly GCA_029975555.1 of Spirochaetia bacterium. Taxonomy (GTDB): domain Bacteria; phylum Spirochaetota; class Spirochaetia; order Treponematales; family Rectinemataceae; genus Rectinema. The sequence continues at coordinate 26,116 of JARKOY010000074.1, forward strand.
CACGCCGATCAAGACCGCCATCTTCCTCGGCGGCAAGGAATACGAGACTTGGATACAGCGCATCGCCGGGCTGCAGCTCAGGACTCCCAGGGAGCTTCCCCTGCCCGAGAAAGAAGATTACGAGCGCGTGCTCAGAGAGAAAAAGTATTTCATCCTGCCGGAAATCGTGCCCGGCTCTGGACAGTTTCCCGGCTCCGTCGCACGCGCGGTCGAGGAAGGCACACAGTACCCGCTCTCCGCGATAGAAGAGGGAAAAAACATCCCTCTATTCCTGCGAGATCCAAGGACAGCCCAGGCCGTGCTCAATCTTTCGATCGTCCTCCAGACCGAGGTCGCCCTCCGCAGAACAGGCCTTAAAAAAAATGCGGACATTCTCACGGAGGGAGGATTTCGCAACAACGGCGACTACAACAGGCTCCTGGCCTCTGCATTCCCGGACAACTCAGTCTACCTCACAGACCTTCAGGAAGCGACGAGCTTCGGCGCCGCGATGACGGCCCTCGTGGCGCTCAAGGGCATCGACCCCGTGGCACTGTCGCGGTTCATTCACATCGAAAAGGCACTCGTGCCCCCCATGCTGCCGTCCACCGCCATCGATGCATACCGAGATGCATGGCGCGCCCTAATTTAGTATATTAATCATTATATAGGAGGTTTTGAATGAAGACCAAAGCAGTCCGATTATATGGCGTGAACGACCTGAGGCTCGAGGAGTTCGAACTGCCGCGCCTGAAGGACGATGAAATTCTTGCCCGCGTCGTGAGCGATTCCATCTGCATGTCGTCCCACAAGCTCGCCATGCAAGGAGACGCACACAAGCGCGTCCGCGCGCCGCTCGCGCAGCATCCGGTCATCATCGGCCACGAATTCTGCGGCGAAATCGTCGAGGTAGGCAAGAAGTGGGCGCACAAGTTTTCGCCCGGTATGCCCTTCGCGATCCAACCGGCCCTCAACTACAAAGGCACACTCTGGGCGCCTGGCTACTCATACCAGTACATCGGCGGAGACGCCACCTATATCATCATTCCGAACGAAGTCATGGAGATGGACTGCCTGCTCGAATACAAAGCCGACGCCTTCTTCATGGGTTCGCTCTCCGAGCCCGTGTCCTGCATCGTCGGCGCCTACCACGCCCAGTACCACACCAAGCCAGGCTCCTACATGCACGAGATGGGCATCCGCGCCGGAGGTTCGCTCGCCCTCCTCGCTGCGGTCGGCCCCATGGGCCTCGGGGCCATAGACTACGCGATCCACGGCGGCATAAAGCCTGCCCGCATCGTCGTCACCGACATCGACCAGGCGAGGCTCGACAGGGCACAGAGGCTGATACCCCCCCAGACGGCGCGCGCCGAGGGCATCGAACTCATCTACGTCAACACGAAGGACATTGCCGACCCCGTCGCGACCCTCCGCGAGCTCAACGGCGGCAAGCTCTTCGACGACGTCTTCGTGTTTGCGCCGGTCCGCAGCGTCGTCGAAATGGCCGACAAGCTCCTCGGCCACGACGGCTGCCTCAACTTCTTCGCGGGCCCGACCGACCCGAGCTTCTCGGCGATGTTCAATTTCTACAACGTCCACTATGAGTCGCACCACATGGTGGGCACCTCGGGCGGCAACACCGACGACATCCGCGAATCGCTCGAGCTCATGGCGAAGGGTCTTTTGCGCCCCGAGGCGATGATCACCCACGTCGGCGGCCTGAACGCCGTCGCCGAAACGACGATCAACCTCGACAAGATTCCCGGTGGCAAGAAGCTCATCTACACCCACAAGAAGCTCGACCTCGTGGCGATCGCTGACTTTGCGGAGCGCGGAAAGACCGACCCCTTCTATGCCGCCCTTGCGCAGATCACCGCAGCGCACGACGGACTCTGGTGCAAGGAGGCGGAAGACTACCTCCTCGCCCATGCGCCCGAGATATGAGTAACCCGAGATATGAGTAAAATGATCAAAAGGAGCCAACTATGGACGATTTTGTCTTTCAGAACCCCACGACGATATATTTCGGAAAAAGTCACGAGGCCGAGATTGGGCGCATTGCCTCCCAATACGGTTCGCGCGTGCTCGTACACTTCGGCGGCCAGAGCGCCGAACGCTCGGGCCTCCTTCCTCTGATACGAAAGGAGCTTGCAGCCGCGGGTCTCGCCTACTATGAGCTGGGCGGCGTCCAACCGAACCCGCGCCTCAGTCTGGTCTATAAGGGTATCGAGCTGTGCCGGAAACACGACGTAGACCTCATCCTCGCCGTGGGCGGTGGGAGCGTCATCGATTCTGCAAAGGCGATCGCCGCAGGCGTGCCCTACCCCGGCGACGTGTGGGATTTCTACACTGGCAAGGCGACCCCGGAGAAGGCGCTCCCCGTGGGCACCGTCCTCACCATCCCCGCGGCGGGGAGCGAGTCCAGTCCAGGCTCTGTCATCACAAAGGAAGAAGGGCTCCTCAAGCGCGCGGTCAACGCCGACTGCCTCTTCCCGCGCTTTTCGATCCTCAACCCGGCGCGCTGCTTCACACTCCCCGCGGCTCAGGTCGCCAACGGCGTCACCGACATCATGTGTCACCTCATGGAGCGCTACTTTACGAACTCCAGGCCCGTCGAGTTCATCGACAGACTCATCGAGGCGACCCTCCGCACCGTCATCGCCACCGCACCCCGCGTGCTCGCAAGGCCAGACTCGTACGACGATTGGGCCGAGCTCATGTGGGCAGGCACGATTGCGCACAACAATCTTCTCAGCACGGGACGGGAAGGGGACTGGGCCTCGCACGACATCGAACACGAGCTGAGCGCGGTGTACGACATCGCGCACGGCGCAGGGCTCGCCATCGTCACCCCCGCATGGATGAAGTACGTGCTGAAGCACGACATTGCACGCTTCGCGCAGTACGCCGTGCGCGTCTGGGGCGTAGAGGACGACTATTTCGACCCCGAACGCGTGGCGCGCGCCGGCATCGAACGCCTCGAGGCTTTCTGGCGCTCGATCGGGCAGAAAGTCCGCCTCTCGGAGATCGGGATCGACGATTCGCGCTTCGAGGAGATGGCCCGCAAGTGCACCGACGGCGAGACGCACACCGTAGGCCACTTCGTGCCCCTGAAATCCAAGGATATCGAAGCGATCTACAGGCTCGCGCGGTAAGCGCCGCGCGCCGGCCTATCGGTGCCTGCCTTTCGCCTGTCGACGGACCTGCCGCGGCGGGCTGGCAGCGAGCGGCGCGACCCCAGGTCGGCCGAGGTCAGTCACTCAAGCGCGAGCCAGGCCCGCAGCCGCTCGATCTGTTCGCGCACGCGCAAGGGGGCAGGCCCGCCCGTCTGCATTCTACGCGCGACACAGGCCTGCGGTTCGAGGTACTGCGCGAGCTCGGCGGCGCTGATGCCTGCTTTTTCAAAGGCCTCATGGACGCTGAAATCGGCCTGCGTGATCTCGCGCAAGCCTTTTTTTGCGTCGATGCAGCGCTGCACGAGCAGCTTCGATGCTTGATAGGCCGTCCTGAACGGCACGCCGCGCTTTACGAGGAACTCCGCGACATCCGTCGCCTCGAGGTACCCCGCATCGAGGGCCGCCCGCATCCGAGCAATGTCCGGCTCAAGACTCTTCACGAGCACACAGAAGGCGCCGAGCGCGCCGTTCACCGTATCCTCGAGCTCGAAAAACAGGGCCTTGTCCTCCTGCAGGTCGCGATTGTAGGCATAGGGAGTTCCCTTCTCCATCGCGAGGAGGGCCTGAAGGTCGCCGAACACCCGCCCTGCCTTGCCGCGGATGAGCTCGGCAGGATCGGGGTTGCGCTTCTGCGGCATGATGCTCGATCCCGTGCTGGCACGCGGCGAGAGCTTTACAAAGCCGTACTCCGACGAGGCCCACAGCACGATATCCTCGCAGAAACGCGAGAGGTGCGCCATGAGCGTCGCCGCAGCCGCCGCATATTCGATCGCGGCATCGCGGTCGGCGACCGCGTCCATCGTGTTTGTGGACACGCGCGCAAAGCCGATGAGCCCAGCCGTGCGCTCTCTGTCGACGGACAAGCCGCTCCCCGCCAGCGCACCGGCGCCCAAGGGGCTCTCGTCGGCCCGAATTGCCGCGTCGGCGAAGCGGCCTGCGTCGCGCTCCAGGGCTGCGCACCAGGCAAGGAGATGGTGGGCCAGCGTTACCGGCTGAGCCCGCTGCAGGTGGGTGTAGCCCGGCATGAGCGTGCCGATATGCTCATCCGCCACGTCAAGGCAGGCGGCGATTGCGTTTCGCACGAGGCCGCGCGTGCGCCGACATGCAGACCGCACGTGCAGCTTGAATGCGGCTGCGACTTGGTCGTTGCGGCTGCGGCCGGCATGGATGGACTTGCCGACATCCCCGAGCCGCCTCGTCAGCTCGTCTTCGAGGAAACTATGGACATCTTCGGCGGCAAGATCGACCCTGAGTGAGCCAGCCTCGAGCTCCTTGCGGATTCTCGCAAGCTCATCCACGAGCGCCGACGCATCCTGCCGAGGGATGATTCCCTGCTCGCCGAGCATGATCGCGTGCGCCTGCGAGCACTCGATGTCTTCGAACACGAGGCGCGAGTCGACCTCTACGCTTGAAAGAAATTTCTCGACCATAGGATCGAGCTCTTCTGCCCCCCCCGTCTGCCACAGCTTCGACATAGCGCCTCAGTCTCCCGCAGGCGCGGTGTATCCCGAATTTCCCGGCTTCACCACGTCGGGGCCGGCCGCCACGCCGAACTTCTTGAGCCGTTCGTTCAGGCGCGCTCGGACCTTGGTGGGGAGCCCGAACAGATTGATGAAGCCCGTCGAGTCCTTGTGCGAGAACAGCGGCCCGGTCGTAAAACTCGCCAGGCTCGCGTCGTAGAGCGAATAGGGCGAGCTGGCTCCCGCAAAGACGAGGTTGCCCTTGTACAACTTGAGTCTGACCTGGCCTGACACCACGCTCTGCGTCGAGTCGATGAAGGCGCACAGTGCCTTGCACAGCGGGCTGAACCATTCGCCTTCGTAGAGAATCTCCGCAAAGCGCTGCGCCACGGTCATTTTGAACGAAAGCGTCTTTTTGTCCAGGCAGAGCTGCTCGAGCCTGTCGTGCGCCTCCATGATGATCGTGCCACCCGGCGTTTCGTAGACGCCGCGGGACTTCATGCCCACTACGCGGTTTTCCACCATGTCGGCGATTCCGATGCCGTTCGCCCCGCCGATCTTGTTGAGGGTGCGGACAATCGAGACGGGATCGAGTTTTTCCCCGTTCACTGCGACAGGCACGCCATTTTCAAAACCGATACTCACGTATTCAGGCTTATCGGGGGCCTTCTCTGGCGTGACACACATCTTGAGCATACCTTCGAAGTGCGGCTCGTTCGCCGGGTCTTCGAGGTCGAGCCCCTCGTGGCTGATGTGCCAGAGGTTGTCGTCGCGGCTGTAGGAGTCAGATTTTTTCATGGGCACGGGGATGCCGCGCGCCTCGAGGTAGGCTATCTCCTCGTCGCGGCTCTGGATGTCCCATATCCGCCAGGGTGCGATCACTTCCATCTCCGGCGCGAAGGCCTTCACACCGAGCTCGAAGCGGACCTGATCGTTGCCCTTGCCCGTGCATCCGTGCGCCACCGCGTCGGCACCTTCGGCGAGGGCGACCTCCGCGAGGCCCTTCGCGAGGAGGGGGCGAGCCGCACTCGTGCCCAGCAGGTATTTTTTCTCGTAGGGCGTACCCGCCTTGACGAGTGCCCAGAGATATTCTTTGACAAACTCTTCTTTTTGATCGAGCCTTATGAACTTCGAGGCTCCGGAGGCGATGGCTCTCTTGCCGATCGCGTCGAAATCCGCCTCCTGCCCCACATCGCCGCAGACGGCGATGACCTCACAGTCATAATTCTCTTTGAGCCAAGGGACGATCACCGTTGTGTCGAGGCCGCCCGAGTAGGCAAGCACAATTTTCTTTTTCATGTATTTCTTTCTCCTGTAAATATATATTGAAGATATCGCTTGAACGCGCAGTATAGAGGCTCTACGCAGCCGCATCAAAAATCATCGTTGACGGAGTCGGGCCTTGTGGAATATCAGGTAACGCCATACGGGGGAGTGAATCTTCATACAATGAATATAGCATTACTTATTATTTTATGCAACAGGCTTGTATTAATATGTAACACTGCGCTGGCCCGCCCTGCCGCTCTCCCGTTCAAAGAGGCGGAACGCCCTAATAGGCGCTTTCACTGCGCCGCACTTTTGTGCTACATTCTCAGTATGTTTCAAGATAATGACATTTCGCGAACCGAAGTATCTGCGGCCACGGCGCAGGACTTCTCCCCCAACAATACAAACCCCCGATTCCTCTGCGTCTGCCTCAACCCCGTCATTCAGAAAACCTTGGTATTCAAGACGATAGAACCCGGCGAGGTGAATAGGACCGCGAACTGGCGCATCGATGTGGCAGGAAAGGGAATCATTCCCACGCGCGTTCTGACGCAACTCGGCGAGCATGCCGTGCACCTCACGCAGCTCGGAGGCCCGACTCGCGATTGGTTCCTCGCGATGTGTGCAGAGGACAAACTCGCAATCGAATGGGTCGAATCAGGAGCCCCCATACGCTTCTGCACCACGCTCATCGAAGAGTCCTCAGGCCGCGCCACCGAGCTTGTAGAAGAATCCCTGCCGGTCGCGCCGGGCACGGAAGATGCGCTCGTCGGACGCTTCGCCACCCTCGTCGACGCCAAGACCGCGGTCCTCCTCTCCGGCACGGTCGCGACCGGCATTGCGCCGGGCACCATGGCCAGGTTTGCCCGCCTCGCAGCTGAGGCCGGCGCCCGCCTCTACCTCGACATAAAAAAGCAGGACCTCCTCGAATGCCTTCCATTCCATCCGGTGTGCGCGAAGCCGAACCTCGAGGAACTCGCTCAGACCCTCGGCATCCCCTACGCGCAGGTCCGCGACGAAAAGCCCGCGCGAGCACTGGTCGCCGAGACGGGCAGGCGCTTCTTCGATGAGTACGGCACCTACCTCGTGGTGACGCGCGGCGCTCATCCGACCCTCTACTGGGACGGGCACGTGCTCTGCGAAGAGCCCATCCAGCCCGTCATGGTCAAAAACCCCATAGGCTCGGGCGATGCGTTCGGCGCAGGTGTGGCTCGCGTCCTCGAGCGCGGCGGCTCGATCTATGAGGCCGTCAAGGAAGGCACGCGCCTCGGCGCTCTCAACGCCTCCCAACTCAAGCCCGGAACGATTCGTTGAAGCCACAAAAAGGGGCGCCATTGAAAGCGCCCCTTGTAGAAAAACCTCAAATCGCACTGATACCACTATTGTTCGCTCTTACTTCCACTTCGACATATCGAGCTCTTTCTCCGTCTTGGCCACGATCGAAGAGCCGACCATGTCTCCCGTCACATTGAGGCACGTGCGCCCCATGTCCAAGAGGGCGTCGATGCCGAGGATCATCGCGTAGGCGGCGGCGACTGCAGACCCTTCCACGACCTTCAGTCCTACCGATTCGAGCACCATGATCAGCATGATCGCCCCTGCACCCGGAACCCCCGCGGTGCCGATGCTCGCCAGCGTCGCGGTGATGATCACCGTCAGCTGCTGGTTCAGCGTGAGTGGCTGGTTCGTCGCGAAGCCGATGAACATGGCGCACACGCCCAAGTAGATCGCCGTGCCGTCCATGTTGATGGTCGCGCCGAGAGGCAGCGTAAAGGATCCTATGGTGCGGGGCACGCCGAGGTTCTCCTCGCTGCAGCGCATGGTCACCGGCAACGTGCCGCTCGACGAACGGGTCACGAAGGCGGTGATCATCGCCTCGTTCGCGCCTTTTAAGAATTTGCCGAATCCCAGCTTATACACCGACAAAAGCCCTCCATAAATGACCACGAGGTGGACAATGAGCCCCACGTAGACGGCCAGCGTCACCATGAGCAAAGGTCCGATCGCCTTCGCGCCCTGCTGGGCGAACACCTGCGCGATGAGCACGAACACGCCGATGGGTGCATACTGCATAATACCGTGCACGACTTTGTACATCGTCTCAGCCGCCGCATTGACGGCGGAGAGAAGTATCTCTCCGGACTTTGCAAGCGCCTGCTGCTTTGCATCCTTGATGTAGGAAAGACCGATTCCGAACACCACGGCGAAGAAGATGATCGGAAGCACGTCTCCCTTCATCAGCGATTCGAAAGGATTGGTGGGCACGATGTTGAGCAGAATTTGCGCGATGGTCGGCGGAGCGGCCTGGGTGCCTTTCACCGCGGCATCCCCTACGACGTTGAACCCTGCGCCGGGCTGAAAAATGTTGGCAAAAACGAGGCCTATGAACACAGCGAAGGCGCTGGTCAACAGATAATAGACGAGTATCTTTACCCCTACCCTTCCCAATCTCGAAGGCGCGATGCTTGCAGCCCCGGCGATGAGCGAAAACAGAATGACCGGCACCACGATCATCTTAAGGAGTCTGATGAACAGGTCCCCGAAAAACTTCGAGTTGTCGACGAAAGGCTTGACCGAGTCTGGGAAAAATCCGAGGATGATGCCGACGATCGCGCCTAAGACGAGGCCGATCAGAATTCGCGCCAATAGGTTGGTCTTAAAATACCACGCAAAGGCGCCTTTTTTCTTTTCTTCCGCCATGCAGAACCTCCTTGCTTTACGAGTGTACGTGAAGCAAGAAGAATTATGAATCGGATTCTGCCCGTCCGCAAGAGTAAAATTTTGCCCCATATTTACAGAGTACGCCCAAGCCATACATAATATGGCCATGAACAAGGGAGTCATCGGCGTCCTCGGCGGGATGGGGCCGGAGGCCACGGCGGCTTTGTTTTCCATGCTGGTGAGGCTCGATGTCGCCGCATCCGATCAGGACCACCTGCGCATCGTGGTGGACTCGGACCCTTCCATCCCCGACCGCACGAGGCATCTTTTGGAGGAAGGCCCAGACCCTCTTCCGGCGATGCTCGCCTCTGCCCGGAGGCTCCTCGCTGCAGGTGCGGATGTTGCAGGGATACCATGCATGACGGCCCACGCATTCCTGCCCAGCCTTCGCCGCAACTGCACGCTGCATTTCCTGTCTGCATTCGAGGAGACCGGAAGGGCCCTCGACGCCTTCTCACCACCGATCCGGCGCCTGGGCATCCTCGCGACCATGGGCACGCGGTGCACAAGGCTCTTCGAAGAAGCCATGCCGAACAGAGCCATACTCTGGCCATCCGAGGACGATCACCGCTTTTTAGTCATGGAAGCGATCTATGGCCCTCGAGGCATCAAGGCGGGCAATCTTGGCGAAGAACCTCATCGGCTCCTCGTCCGTGCGGCGCAGGGTCTCATCGAACAGGGTGCGGACGCGATCGTCGCAGGCTGCACGGAGGTGCCCCTCGTGCTCTCCCAGAAGGACTTCGACATTCCCTTCATAGATCCAATGTATTTCCTCGCGCGCGCCCTCATAGGGGCCGCCAGGAAAGGAGTACCGGCATGATCATCAGAGCGAATGAACGTGTATTCGAAACCAGACACGAAATGCGAGGCGGAAAGGGCGACGTGAGCCTCGCCCAACTTCCCGGCGATGCGCTCGCCCCTCACCTGCGCCTTCTGTCCGAGCTCACCATCCCCCCAGGCGCAGGGATAGGCACGCACGCTCACAGCGGAGAAACAGAATATTTCTATATATTAGAAGGAACTGGTACCGTCAACGACAACGGTTCTACGGTGGAGGTTCGGCCCGGCGATGTCGTCGTCACAGGAGGCGGCGCGATGCACAACATCGAAAATCACACCAGGGCGCCTGTGCGCCTCATCGCCGTCATCGTCACCGAAGCGTAAGTATGATTCCGAATCAATGGTACGTCGTCGCTTCTTCCGATGAAGTCGGTCTGAGGCCCGTGGGCATGACCAGATTCGGGCAAAAGATCGTGCTCTATCGGACATCGAGCGGTTTTCTCGCATGCCTTTCGGATACCTGCTGCCACCGCGGGGCCGCGCTCTCGCTCGGCAAGGTCTGCAATGGCGACCAGATTCAGTGCCCCTTCCACGGGCTCGAGTACGACCCTTCCGGCAAATGCACCGTAATTCCGGCGAATGGGCGCTCTGCACCCGTCCCTTCCAATTTCAGGGTGAAATCATGGCCCGTGTATGAAGCGCATGGATTCATCTGGGTGTGGTATGGGAGCGAACCGCCGGATCCAGAGATACCTGAATTTTTCGATGACATCCCGGAAGGGGCCAGGTACGCCACCGTTAAAGACCACTGGAAAACTCATTACTCCAGGGTCATCGAAAATCAGCTGGACTGCGTCCACCTGCCCTTCGTCCACGCCACCACGATAGGTCGGGGCAACCGGACCCTCGTCAACGGCCCCGCAGTAGAATGGGTCTCCGACCACAAGTTCTTCATGTATGTGTACAACGAGGTCGATCAGGGCCAAAAGCCCAAAAAACCAGACGAGGTCCCCGTGCCTTCCCCCAGCGGCTACAAGATCGAATTTCTTTATCCCAACCTCTGGCAAAACAGGATATCCGACAAAGTGCGCGTGGTGGCGGCCTTCGTCCCCATCGACGATGAGAACACTCGTCTCTACCTCCGTTTCTATCAGGCATTTGTCCGTGTGCCCGTCCTCGGCCATCTTGTTGCGCTGGCGGCAATGCCGTTCAATCTCTATGTCGCGCATCAGGACCGCCGCGTCGTTCAAACGCAGAAACCCACGATTTCTGGGCTCAAAATCGGAGAAAACCTTTTCCAGGGAGACTTTCCCATCCTTGAGTACCGCAAGAAACGGCGAGCGCTACAAGAACATTCCCCTGAATGATGCCCATTTACTCGGGCGTCCTTTTTTCATATAGTTAGGGACATTATGCTATTCCGAGACCGCTGCGACGGAACGCGTGTCACTGGGCAGCACGCGCTCAACGCTTTGATGCCTTACATGATGAGGGGACGGAACGAATCCGCTGTGTACTACGAAAAAGAGGTCAACATAGAGAACGCCCTCTCGTATCTCAAAAAACTGAAAATGGCCCAGGGAACCAAAGATGATCAGGACCGTTTTACGCTGTTCGGCATCATCATTACGGCAGCATTGAAGACCATGGCGCTCTATCCTTGGCTCAACCGCTTCATTCACAGAAGGGCGATGTACCAGCGCAAACACCTGATCTTCTCGTTCATCGTCAAGCAGCGCTTCGACACCGAGGCGCCCGAAGTGAATGCCCGACTCTTCCTCGACCCCGAGGACTCGTTCGAGACCGTGAGCACGAAAATCCGCTCGGCAATTCTCAGCGCGCGAACCCGCGGAGAGGGGGACGGCGAGCAGTTTGCGAACATCTTCCACAAGATACCCGGCGGCAAGGCCCTGCTCATCGGCATCTACCGCCTCTTGGACCGCCTCAACCTCGCGCCATGGAGTCTCATCAAGATGGACCCCTTCTATTCGAGCATCTACATCGCCAATCTTGGCTCACTTGGCCTCAACGCGCCCTACCACCACCTCTACGAATGGGGAAACACGAGCATATTCCTCGTAATCGGCAAGATGTTCTCCAAAGAGCTCTGGCATGGAGGCACGCGAGTGCGCCAGCGGTATATCGAGCTGAGGGTGACGATCGACGAGCGCATCGCGGACGGCTACATCTTCGCCGAGGCCGCCTCTGCCTTTTATCGGATGCTCTCGAATCCTGAACTGCTTGAATTACCCCTGGATGCGCTGAGAGACGCCCTCAAATGAGGGCCACCGTCAACTGGCCTTTTCCTTTGCGGCCGCAGCGCTGGAGCTGGCCTCTTTGCCTGAGCTCGCGGAAGATGCGGAATTCTCGGCGGACGAAGAACCCCCCGTCGACGCGGATTGGGCCTTCTTTGAGTCAGTGATATAGAAGCCCGAACCTTTAAATATTATGCCGCTGCCTCCGCCGATGAGCCGCTTCACGTCGCCGCCACACAGGGGGCAGGTCTTGATCGGAGCATCGTTGATGGACTGAAATGCCTCAAATGTATAGCTGCATTCCCGGCATTCATATTCATATGTAGGCATCGCAATCACCTCTCAGAGAGAAAAAATATTAATATCGTATACAACAAAAAATACCAACAAAAGCCCCAAAGGTAAAGAGGAGCAGCTACCCAGCTAGATCACGCCTAGCTTCTTGCCGACCTTCGTAAAGGCCTCCACGGCCGCACGGATCTGCGCCTCTGTGTGCGCCGCAGAGAGCTGCACGCGAATGCGCGCCTTGCCCTTCGGAACCACTGGGTAAGAGAAGCCAATGACGTAGATGCCTTCCTCGAGTAGTTCGTCCGCCATGCGATGGGCGAGCTTTTCGTCGTAGAGCATCACGGGACAGATGGGATGTTCCCCCGGACGAATGTCGAACCCTGCCTCGGTCATCAGGCGTCGGAAAAGCTTCGTGTTTGCCTCGAGGCGGTCGCGCAGCTCCGTCGATTGGGTAAGAATTTCAAGCGCCTGCAGAGTTCCTCCGACGATCGCCGGCGCGAGCGTGTTCGAAAAGAGGTAGGGACGCCCTTTCTGCCGCATGTACTCGACGATCTCCTTCCGGGAGGCGATGACCCCTCCCGACGCACCGCCGAGCGCTTTCCCAAACGTCGTCGTGATGATATCCACTCTCCCCGCAACGCCGCAGTGTTCCCAGGTGCCTCGGCCGTGCGCCCCCATAAAGCCGGTCGCATGCGAGTCGTCCACCATCACGAGCGCACCGTATTTCTCCGCCAGGTCGCAGATCGCAGCCAGGTCCGCGACATCCCCGTCCATCGAAAATACGCCGTCAGTCGCGATCATGATCGCGTGGCTTCCTTGCGCCTCTCTCAGGCAGCGCTCAAGCCCCTTGAGGGATTTCCCCGTCTCTGGGTCGGTCTCTTCGACATCGCGCATGTCGGCGTGTTTGTAGATCCAGCGCTTCGCTCTACAGAGCCTGACGCCGTCGATGATCGAGGCATGGTTCAAGCTGTCTGTGATGATGGCGGAGTCTTCGTCGAGCAGAGGTTCGAATACTGCGCCGTTCGCATCGAAGCAAGAAGAAAAGAGGATCGCGTCTTCCATGCCCAAAAATTCGGCCACTTTCCGCTCGAGCTCTTTGTGCTGAGACTGCGTGCCGCAGATGAAGCGCACCGACGACAGGCCATAGCCATACTTCTGCATCGCTGCGACTGCCGCCGCCCGAATGCGCGGATCATCCGCCAGGCCGAGATAATTGTTTGCGCAGAAGTTCAACACTTCCTTGCCGTCAGAGACCCGGATCGATGCGCCCTGCGGCGTGATGATCACCCGCTCTTCCTTATACGTTCCGTCCGCGCGGATCGCATTTAACTTCCGCGTCAGTTCATCCTTCAGTGTATACATATCGCCACCTCGAAGTTATTTTTTGCGATAAAAACCAAGGATGCTGCCCACAAGGCCGCCGATAATGTGCGAAAACTGCGAGATGTTGTCCTGCTTCGTGAGTGCATCCCACACCTGACCGCCGAGATACACGATCATCACCAAAATAAAGGTGAGGGGCACCTCACCCTTTGAAAAATTCGTGATCGACGCGAGCATGATCATCATGAACACCACGCCCGACGCCCCCAAGAGCACGACGTTCGGAAACAGAAGCGCGTTCGAAAGCCCCGTCGCGAGGGCGGTGATCAAGATGCTGAGGAACAAAAAGCCCGAGCCATAGACGCTCTCCAGTATCGGCCCCAACAGCAGTATCATGGTGAAGTTGCCGATGAAGTGCTGGATGTTCTCGTGGCCGAGCACGTGGGTGAAGAGCCTCACATAATCGACAAACACGTTCGTCCGAAAAGGCACCGGTGTCGAAAAGAACGAGAGGATGATGCCCGGCGCGATGGTCTGGCTCACCACGAGCACCACTGCGGCAAAGAGCGTAAACGTGAGCGTCACCGGTGCGTTATAGCGAATGCGCATGCACAAACCTCCGAACCTAAATCTCCTCTATCGTAGATCGAAAAACAGTGAGACCGGACAATGGTCCGAGCCCATGACATCGGCATGGATGTCCGCTGCCACGAGCGCGGGCGCGAAGGCCGAATCCACACAGTGGTAATCGAGACGCCATCCGACATTGTTCTCCCTGGCCCTGGGGGCTCGGTAGCTCCACCACGAATAGTGCCCCGGCTCTTTGCAGAACCAGCGGAATGTATCGATGTAGCCTGCCGAGAGAAAGCGATCCATCCAGGCGCGCTCTTCGGGAAGGTAGCCGGCGTTGCCCTCGTTCTGCTCGGGTCTGGCGAGGTCTATGGGGGTATGGGCGATATTGTAATCGCCCGCGACAATCACGTGTTTGCCAGCTTCCCGCTGCCGATCGCAGAATTTCAATATGGCGTCGCAGAAGCGCAGCTTGTAGTCCAGACGCGCGCCCGCCTCCTGGCTGTTCGGGAAATATGCGTTTACGAGCACAAACTGGCCATAATCGGCGACCACCGCCCGCCCTTCGAGATCGAATTCAGGGATGCCCAGCCCCGACACCGCAATTGGCTCCCGCATGGTGTACAGGCCTGTCCCCGAATACCCCTTCCGCTCGGCGAAAGCCCAAAAGCTCTGATACCGCTTGCCGCTCCGCGCCAGAGGGTGGAGGAGCTCCTCGGTCAGCTGGGATTGCTGCAGTTTGGTCTCCTGCACGCAGATAAAATCCGCATCCGAAGCTTCGATCCACTCCAAAAGGCCCTTTTGGGCGCAGGCGCGAAGGCCATTCACATTCCACGAATAGCTTTTCATCAACGGTAGTGCCTCACTCTTTCAATATCGAATCGATGAGCTTTTTGAGTTCGAGGTCGATATCGCCTTTCTCCTCCACGCGGCCCATGTCTATCTGGAACACGCCGTCGCGGAACACGATCGGACCACGCTCGGGCGGCAGAGGAATTTCCTCATCCTCCTGTTCCAACTTTGCAAGCGCGCGGACGTAGCTGTCTTTTTCTTCGTTTGGGGAGTGCCTGTAGCCGTCCTTTGCAGGCATGGAACGCCACAGAGGCTGGGTATATCGGACTGCCCCTACCCGAAGGTCATCGTCCTGTCGTTCAGATTTCTGATTCATGAGAGATTACAGGATATACCCAGCGCCCCATATCTGCAACTACCTCATGTATCCGCCGGTTGTGCTATACTGGCTCCATGAGCAAAAAGCACAGTGCCGTCGTCGACGCTGCAACGCGCTTCTCTCCGGAGGCGCGGGACAAGCTCCGCGAGGCCATCTTCAGCATGGAAGGAAGGGAAGTCTTTGCAATAGGTGCGCTCGACGCCGCCGGCATCGTCCAGACAGTCGAGGTCGTCGCCCGGGGGACAGAGGGCGCCGTGGCCGCACCGTTCCGTTACAGAGCGCGCGCGCAGGTGCTCATTCACAATCACCCTTCAGGGACGCTCTTTCCCTCGGAGGCGGATATCGCCGTGGCAGCCGAAGCGGGGACAGAGGGCATCGGGAGCTACATCGTTGACAATGACGTGTCGCAGGTGCTGGTCGTCGCAGAACCGTCCCGCCCCAAGGTGCTCCGTCCGCTCAGCGCCGATGAAATCGCGGGTGTCCTCGACACAGGCGGAAAGCTTTCGCGCGTCATGCCCGACTTCGAGCCGCGTCCTTCGCAGGTCGATATGGCCCACGACGTCTCAGAAATCATCTCTGACGGTGGCATCCTCGTCGCCGAAGCTGGCACGGGGGTCGGCAAATCCTTCGCGTATCTCATACCTGCCCTCGCCTGGGCCATCGGCAATGATGAGCGCGTGGTCATCTCCACCGCGACGATCAATCTCCAGCAGCAGATATTCAAAAAAGACTTCCCCCTTGTGAGCGCACTCTTCAAAAAGCCGGCAAAGGCCGCAGTGGTCAAAGGCCGGGGAAACTATCTGTGCAAGCGCCGGCTCTACGAGGCGATCGAGGAAGACACCCTATTTTCTGACTCATCCATCAAATTGAAGCAGATTCTGGAATGGGACAACAGTGGAGGAAGTGGGGACAGAGCTGATCTAGGAATTCCCGACGATGATCCGATATGGAGCCGCGTGTGTTCCGAGAGCGACTTTTGTCTCTCCGTACACTGCGCATACCACGACAAATGCCATGTCCTCCGCGTCAGGCTCGAGGCGGCGAGCGCGCAGATCATCATCGCGAACCACCACGTGCTGCTCGCGGACCTGGAGGCGAAGCGACTCCGGGAAGGGAGCATGAACACCATCCTGCCTTCTTACCAAGCGCTGGTGCTCGACGAGGCCCATGCGATGGAAAGCAGTGCGACAAGCCTCTTCTCCGAGACCTTTTCAAAGCGCTCCGTCCAGAGGCTGCTGGCAAGGCTCTTCAGGCGAAAAAAGAGGGTGCAGAGAGGAATTCTCCCGGCCCTAGCCGCGCTGTCGGACATTCCTTCCGCGCTCATCGATGCGGCGCGCGCGCAAGCCGAGAGCGCCGGGGCGGCCGTCGATGCGTTCAATGCAGTGGCGGTGGCGTCGTTTTCGGAAAAAGACTCGAGCCTCTTAGTGCGAAACCTCGAAGGCCTCAGACGCACGGCATTTCATTCGGCGCTGCAGAATCTCGAGCGCGAAATCGCGAGACTCGTGACCCGCCTCGGAGAAATCATCGAGGCGACGCCTCCGAAGTTCGAAGACGAAGAGGCCGTGATCGACCTCAAGCTCACCACGCGCGCGCTCCAGGAGATTGCGGCCCTCGTGCCGAGGTTCAAAACTCCCGAGGCTGAGCCGACCACCATCTTCTGGCTCCAAGTCGACCATACAAACCCTAAAGAGACGATAGCCATTTGTACGGCCACCCCGCTGGAGGTAGCCCCACTCCTCGCCGAGCGGCTGTTCAGCAAGGTTCGTTCCTGTATCTGCACCAGCGCGACCCTGACGATCAACGGCTCGTTCCAGTGGTGGCGGAGTCGTGTGGGCCTTTTGAACAGAGAGAGCGAGGCTGCCCATCTGTCCGACACGACACCCGAAGGGCAGTCTCTGCCCCGCACCATCCGCATCGTGGAAAAAACCTACCCCTCGCCCTTCCCCTACGCCCGCCACGCGATGCTGGCCATCGACACAGGCGCTCCATCACCAGATGCGCCTCAGTTTCCGTCCTACTTGCATGAGGCGGTGGCGAAGCTTCTGCAGGCCTCGAAGGGAAGGGCCCTGGTGCTGTTCACCAGCCACAAAGCGCTCTGCGACACCTACGATGCAGTCGCCCCCCTCCTCGAAAAAGAAGGCATCCTCGCGCTCAGACAGGGGCAGAAAGACCGATATTCACTGTTGCACACCTTCGTGCACGACATTTCGAGCGTGCTCTTCGCCACGGAATCCTTCTGGGAAGGCGTCGATGCGCCGGGAGAGACGCTTTCACTCGTGGTCATCACGAAGCTCCCCTTCCGCGTGCCCACGGACCCCATTCAGTCGTCCAGGGCCGCGGCCATCGACGCCCGGGGCGGCAACTCCTTTGTCGAGATGAGCATCCCCGAGGCCGTAATCCTTTTCAAACAGGGGTTTGGAAGACTCATCCGCCACTCGAACGACAGGGGGGTGGTGGCGGTGCTCGATGTGCGAATCGCCAAAAAGACATACGGCTCACTCTTCGTTTCCAGTCTGCCCACGTGCAGGCTCGAAACCGGCCCTCTGGATCAGCTCTGCGCCAGTGTGGCAGAATTCCTCGACGACGGAAGGTGAATGAACTCATGAGCGCAAAGAATGTACGGATGCAACGAGGCGAAAGGCCCCTGCCATGCATCGCCCTTCTTGAAAATCCAGTCCAACAGTACGCATGGGGCGATACCCCTGGGATTCTGCCCTTCGTCGAGGCCGAGGCTAAGCCCGGCCACCCCATCGCCGAGGTGTGGATGGGCAGCCACAGACTCGCCCCCTCGAAATTGCGGCTCGACGACGGCTCTTCTCCGCTCGACGAGCTCATCCGCCAGGCCCCTGAGCATTGGCTCGGAACCGGCATCGCCAGCGGGTTTCACGGGCTTCCCTTCCTCTTCAAGGTGCTCGCCGCAGGCACGCCGCTCTCCTTGCAGCTCCATCCGACACAGAGGGAAGCCAAAGAAGGCTTCGAGAAGGAAGAGCGGGCTGGCATCCCCCTTTCGGCTCCTGAACGCACCTTCAAGGACGCCAACCACAAGCCTGAACTCGCCGTGGCCCTTACCCCCTTTTGCGCGATGGCAGGTTTTCGCAGCGCGCCAGAGATTGCGGACCTCCTCGGCCCTGAGCTCTGCAGCGACTTCAGCCTTGATGGACGCGGGCCGCAAGAACTCCGAAACTTCGTAAGGCGCGTTTTTTCCATAAGGGGAGACGCATACCGCAACCTTGAGGCGACGCTTGCGGCGCGCGCAGCGGCGCTCCTCCGGTCGAATTCTCAGCGGGAGCGCGAGGCCGGTGCGATGGTCCTCGAGCTTCAGTCCCTGTACCCGCAGGACCCAGGCCAGTTCGGCCCGCTCATGCTCAACATCCTGAACCTCGAACCGGGCGAGGGGCTCTTCGTGCCCGCCGGCGTGATGCACGCCTATGTCAGGGGAAGCATCCTCGAAGTCATGGCATGCTCCGACAATGTCATTCGGGCAGGGCTCACGATCAAGCACGTCGATGTAAACCTGCTCTGCGACATCCTCAATCCGGACGCCCAGCCCGCACTGATCAGGCCGAACCGTGAGCACCTTGCATGGGGAAGCCGCAGCGTCTACGCCGCACCGGCTGTGGAATTTTGTCTCGAGCGCCTCGACGTAGATACGTCCGGGGCAGTCACGCCGTATGCGCCTGCAGGACCTGAAATTCTTCTGTGCACGGCGGGAAGCTTTCGTATCCGGGCAGGGAGCGAAGGAGAAGAACTCGCGCTCCCCGCGCGGTCGTCGTGTTTTGTCGCTGGTTCCTGTCAGGAAGTCAGGATTGAAGGCGCAGGAACCCTGTGGCGCGTCACACCGGGGAATCAGGCATGATGGGCGAAGAAAAACATCTCGACCATGGGGTGGGGCATGAGCTCCGGGCGGGCCAGGAAAAGCTTGGCCCCCGCAGGCTCACCATCTGGGCCGATGCAGATTCTCTTCCGAAAGACATCCGCCCCTTTCTGATAAAGCGCGCCTTGGACAGGAGAGAATATGAAGGGATCACTGTCTGTGTGCAGTTCGTCGCCGCGCGTGCGCCCACCGATATCCCCCGCGCATGCCTCGTGCGTGTGGAACCAGGCGATGGAGCTGCCGACCGCTATATCGAGGCCCAGGCCGCTCCGTCCGATATCGTCGTCACGCGCGATATTCCCTTGGCAGAGCGCCTCGTGAAGCGCTCGGTGTACGTCGTGAACGACAGAGGGGACATTTTTACGGCGGAGAACATCGCCGAGCGCCGCTCCATCCGGGATGCGATGGCCGCGCTCCGCGCCACAGGCCTTGCGCCTCCCAGCCCGAAAAGTTCGCGGCGCACCGCGGCCGAGACGAAGCGCTTCGCCGACGCCCTCGAACGCCTGATCGTGCGCGCCATACGGGAAAAAGCGTAGCACTGGCCGACGACACAATGAGGCATGGTCACGGCAGCGCCGGGGATGGCGATCCATCCTGCGGCGGCGCTCTCTGAGAGGATGTCCTCTGAAGGGCTGCATCCTCGGCCGGTACCGCAGCCTCGGTGGACGTGCCGGCCGACGGCTCGGCCTCCGTCGGGCTTCCTTCGCCTGGTCCGGGTAGCCCAGGAGAAGCGATGTCTTCGGAACTCGAGAGGTCCGCAGACGGCTCTAAGCCTCCGGGAGGAGGAGTTTCTGGGGAAGGTGTCGGCGCGGCAACCGGCGCCACATAGCGGCGCACCAGAAATTCATAGCGCTCCCGCAGTATCAGCGAGCGGTAGAGGGTGTCGGGCCTGTACTTTATCGGCGAGGAGAGGAGTGCAATGAGCCTCGCACCCTGATCCACCTGAAGGCTCGCGATGCCCTTCCCATAGTAGACTCGCGACGCCCTCTCGATGCCGAAGATGCCTCTCCCCCACTCGGCGTACCCAAAATACAGCTCGAGGATGCGGGCTTTCGAGAGGATGAGCTCCATCTCCAGCGCCGCGATTATCTCGAGATATTTGCGGACATAGCTCTTGTTCGGCAAAAGAAAAAGCGTGCGCGCCACCTGCATGGTGATCGTGCTGCCGCCGTACATGGGCCTGCCGATCTTCTGATTCAGCTCCCGCGCCCTCTTGAAGGCCTCCATGTCGATGCCGTGGTGATCGTAGAACTTGCCGTCTTCCACCGACACGAGCATTCTGCGCAGATAGGAAGGGATCTGCGCGGTCTTGAGGGGAATCGGCTTTTGGACGTCCCAGTGGTTCACGAGCGAACGGTAGATCATGAGGACCGTCGTGGGAGGATTTGCGAATTTATAGACGAATATGAGCGCACTCGTGAGGAGTATGTACGCCCCGTGCGCAATGAGTATCGACAGAAGAAGAATGCGCACAACACGCCACACCGGTTTTCTTGACTTGCGTCGGCGCGCGGCGCCTGCGGCTGCTGGGAAACGAAGCTTCATACTACGGGGCATTATATGGAGAAAAAAGCTCCCCGCACACCCCCTGCCGGGCCGATATACTTTCAGAATTCAGATAGCATCAGCCTCACCACACCGAGGAGACTCCTCTTGTTTCTGTCCTCAGGAAACCGCCTTTTTACCCTCTTCCACCGCAGCGATGTTGAGAGATATGAGCGCGCGTTTGTTCGACGAAAAGAAGCTCGTCAGGATGCTCTCGAGCTTGTCGAGCTTCACGGCGCCAGTGACCTTGCTGAGGGCGCCCATCATCACCATGTTGGCGATGCGCACATCCCCGAGCCTGAGCGCGATGTCGTTGCAGGGCACGTGGACGATCCTGGCATCGGGGCGCGCAGGATCGGTTTTGACGAGGCTCGAATTCACAAAGATCGTACCACCCTCCTTGCACACCTTCTCCGCAATCTGGACTGAATCCTGGTTCATGACGACGACGGAGTCGGCGCTCGTCACGATCGGACTCTTTATTTCGTCGCTGGAGACGATGACGGAGGCGCGCGCGATGCCGCCACGCTTTTCCGCGCCGTAGAAGGGGAAAAAGGTCACCTTCAAGCCTTCTTTGATGGCGCTGTACACCCAGAGTTGCCCCAGAGAAATGATGCCCTGTCCCCCGAAGCCAGCCATAAAAGTCTTTTCGGTCATGGGATGCTCCTTTCAGCGCACCTGCCCAGGGGCTGTAGCCCCGAGGGTGTTCTTGATTTCGCCGAGCGGATAAAAGGCGATCATGTTCTTTTCGAGCCACTCGATCGATTCTAGAGGGGTCATTTGCCAGTTCGTAGGGCACTGAGAGAGAATCTCCACCATCGTGAAGCCTTCGCCGCGCATCTGCGCCTCGAATGCCTTGCGGATGTACCCCTTCGTCTTTCGGATGTTGACCGCATTGTTGACGGCACCGCGGGCGAGGTACTTCGTGCCCTCGAGCGTCGCGAGCAGCTCGCAGACCTTGATGGGATAGCCCATCCCTGCTCCGATGGGGTCGCGGCCCTCTGGGGCCGTCGTCGCGCGCTGGCCGACCAAGGTCGTCGGAGCCATCTGCCCTCCGGTCATGCCGTAGATTGCGTTGTTGACGAAGATCGTCGTAAATTTTTCGCCCCGGTTCGCTGCGTGGATGATCTCCGCAGTCCCGATCGCCGCAAGATCTCCGTCCCCCTGGTAGCAGATCACGAGGTGATCGGGGAGCATGCGCTTGACCCCTGTCGATGCGGCAGGCGTCCTGCCGTGGGCAGGCTGGACCGAATCGAAGTCGAAGTAGAGGTCTGCCCAGATCGAGCAGCCGACGGGGTTAGTGATGATCGCCTTGGCCTGCAGGCCCATCTCGTCGATGACTTCGGCGATGATTCTGTGGATCACGCCGTGGCCGCAGCCTGGGCAATACTTCGTCTGTATCGATTTCAAGCTCTTGGGATGCCCGTATGCGAGTTCCATAGTCTGTTCCCTCCACTTATAGACCCATGAGGCGCTTCACCTCGGCGAAGACCTCTTCCTGGCTTGGGACATTCCCGCCCGAGCGGCCGTAGAAGTAGACCGGCGCCTTTCCGTTCGCGGCCAGCCGCACGTCCTCCACCATCTGGCCCATGCTCATTTCGACGGACAAAAAATGCTTGCCTTGCTCGGCGAGCTCGGACAATCTGACCGAAGGGAAGGGCCACAGGGTAATCGGCCTAAAGAGCCCGACCCTCATGCCCGCGGCGCGCGCCATCTCCAGCGCTCCGTGACAGACGCGGGCAGCGGTGCCATACGCCACAAAGACGAGATCCGCATCCTCGACGTCGATCTCCTCATAGCGCACGAGTTCTTTTTTGATCTGATCATAGCGCTCGAAGCGCGCGCGGTTGGCAGCCTCGAGCTCGTCGGGCACGAGGTTGAGGCTCGTCACATGATTGTAGGGTCTGTGCATCTCGGCGGCATGGCCGACGGCCCAGTCCTTGCGCGGCAACGTTCCGGGGTCGATCGGCTCTGGCAGGACGACGCCTTCCATCATTTGGCCGATGAGACCATCCGCGAGGATGAGCACGGGGACGCGCCACTTCTCCGAGATCGAAAACGCCTCGTACGTGAGATCGGCGGCCTCCTGCACCCCCTTCGGCGCAAGCACGATCGTGTAGTAGTCGCCGTGTCCGCCGCCACGCGTCGCCTGGAAATAATCGCCTTGACTTGGGGAAATGCCTCCGAGGCCAGGGCCAGAACGCGCCACGTTGACGATCACCGCGGGCAGATCCGCGCCGCACAGATAGGAGATGCCTTCCTGCTTGAGCGAAATGCCGGGGCTCGATGAGCTCGTCATCGCGCGGACCCCGGTGGAAGAGGCGCCGTAGACCATATTGATCGCCGCAACCTCAGACTCGGCCTGAATGAAGGTTCGCCCCTTGGCGAGCATCTGCCTCGCCATATAGGCGGTCAGCTCATTCTGCGGAGTAATGGGATACCCGAAATAGGCAGCGCAGCCGGCGCGGACCGCCGCTTCACCGATCGCTTCGTTGCCTTTCATAAGGCGGATTTCTTCAGCCATACTATCCTTCCTCCTCAGAGCTTATAGACGGCAATCGCGACATCCGGGCACACGGTGAAACAGTTGCCACAGGCGATACACTTGTCGGCCGCGATCACCTTTGCAGGGAAATACCCCCAGGAGTTCGGCTCGGCGTCGACGCCGAGAACCTTGGTCGGACAGGCTCGAGTGCACAGCTGGCAGCCCTTGCAGCGCTCCCTGTCGATTTCGACAGAACCTTTCATCGCCATTCGACTCTCCTTGTGTTCAGGCTCGAAGCCCTTTGTCTCCCAGAAGGGAGGCCAAGGCGATCGATGCCAGTTTGGTCTCTGCGCTGTCGGCGCGGCTCGTCAGCACCATGGGAACCGAAGCCCCCATGATCACGGCTGCCCCTTTCGCGCCGGCAAGATCCAGAAGACATTTATAAAGGATGTTGCCCGCCTCTATGTCGGGCACGACAAGAATGTCCGCATCGCCCGCGACATCCGACTGTATCTTTTTGATGCGCGCGCTCTCGGCGCTGATCGCATTGTCGAGGGCGAGAGGACCATCGACGATGCAGTTTTTGATCTGGCCGCGGCGGTTCATCTGGGTCAGGACCGAGGCGGTGACCGTACAGGGCATCTTCTCGGGGTTGACCTTCTCGACCGCGGCGAGGAGCGCCACTTTGGGGGTCTTCACCTCAAGGGCGTTCGCCACCGCCACCGCCGAATCGATGATGTCGACAAAGGCGGAAAGGTCCGGCGCAATGTTGAGGGCCGCGTCGGTGACGATCAAAAGCTTGTGGTACGTCGGCACTTCAATGACGGCCACGTGGCTCGCAAGCCTTCCAGCATTGAGGCCCGTTTCCTTATTGAGCGCGACCCTGAGCAAAAGGCTCGTATCTATGATGCCCTTCATCAAAAACTCAGCCTCGCCTGAGCGCACCAGCGCCACAGCCCTGGCCGCCGCCCCGGCTAAACTCGGTTCTCCCACGATTCTGAAAGACGAAATGTCGACGCCACTGCCCTTGTTCGCCTCAGCCGCCGCACGCGCTATTGCGCCGGGGTCCCCCACCAAAATGGGTTCGGCGATGCCCTCGCGGTACGCATCGGCGACCGCTTCGAGCACCGCAGCCTCCTGGGCAGACGCCACCGCGAGTCTCCGCCTGCCGAGGGTCTTCGCTTTTTCTATAATCTCGGAAATTCGCTTCATGGCACGTACTCCTTAATCTCCACCTCGCCCGAGAGCGCCATATTGCCTGCGAGCGCCAGCGCCTCAAGCTCTCCTTCGCCGGGATAGACCACCACAGGGGCGATGAAGGACACCATCTCAGCGATGCGGTCCGTGATGTCCCTCGAGTGAGCGATACCCCCGGTCAGAATGATGGCATCGACCACACCGTGCGCCGCAGCGGCCACAGCCCCTATGCCCTTGCCCACCTGGTACACGAAGGCCCTGTAGTAGAGGTCTGCCTCTTTATTGCCCTCTTCCCTCATGCGGCTGACCTCGCGCATATCGTTCGTGCCGAGGAAACTGACCATGCCGCCTCTGCCGGTGATCATCTTGAGGACATCCTGCAGGGAATACTGACCTGAAAAACAGAGCTTCGCAAGGTCGCCCGCCGGCAGCGTTCCGGAGCGCTCGGGCGAGAATGGCCCCTCGCCGCTGAGCGCTTGATTGACATCGACGACTCTTCCCTGCCGGTGCAAACCGATTGAGACACCCCCTCCCATGTGCGCGACGATGAGGTTCATCTCTTCGTAGCGACGGTTGCAGCTCTTCGCATATCGACGGGCGACTGCCTTCTGGTTGAGCGCATGGAATATGCTCACCCGTTTAAAGAGCCTGTGTCCCGAAACGCGCGCCACGTCGTCGAGCTCGTCGACGACGACGGGATCCGCAATGAAGGCGGGAATGCCGAGTCGTGCCGCGAAGGCATCAGCGATGAGGGCTCCAAGGTTCGAGGCGTGCTCGCCATAGCGCGCGGACAGAAGGTCCGCTTTCATACTCTCGGTGACGCGGTAGACCCCTCCAGGGATTGGGTGCAAAAGGCCTCCCCTGCCCACCACGGCGTGCAGAGTCCCAAGGTCGAAGTGCCGTTCCTCGAGGGCGCGCCGAATCGCCTTTTCCCTGAACTCATATTGAGATGCCACGGTCGGAAAGCCTGCGAGCTCCGTCGCGGAGTGCGTCAGGCTCTGTTCGAATATCCTTTCCGTACCGCTAAATACCGCAAATTTCGTGCTTGTAGAACCCGGATTGATCACAAGTACAACAAAGGGCATTGGCGGCTCCTCAAAAAGTATAGCGATTTTAGTATATCACTGTTTTGGAGAAACACAAGAGGAAATTTACAAATTTTGAAAAGCCGTTTTAATTAATAAAACAACGGCGTCGTTCGAGGGAGTGTCTTTGGGGCGCTTGGCGATGCGTGGCCCTGCGCGTGGTTGTGTGGTTCTAAAAAAACAAAAGGCCGCCCCCTATCCCAGGGGGCGGCCTCTGTTCAAGACCATTCGTGCGGCGCGATTATTTGCGAGTTTTATGCCGGTTCAGTCTTCTTTTCTTTTTTCTCTTGTGCGTCGCTATTTTCTTGAGCTTTCGCTTTCTACCACAGGGCACCTTTATTCTCCTTGGAAACGATTGCTGCAGCGTCACTGCAGCCACAGCCGCATATGCTGGCAATACTACACGGACTGCCGACGGGCGTCAATAGCCCGGCTCCACTTCTGCTCTCTCTGGGGCCGGGCAGCCAGCCTGTCGATGACAATGTTCACCTCGGCCACCAGGATGCCGGTAAATTTTTCTATGCTGTCGACAATATATTCCTGGAGCGCATAGATCCTCGATGCGAGCCTGGTGCCGTAGGGCACTTCAAGCATGACGGTGATGCGGTATCCCTGCGTGTCGTTGCGAATGGCCAGGCGCATGATCCGCACATTGGGGGCGAATTCATTCACGCAGTGGACGACCATCTGAGACAGCGCCGCCTCCGAGATCGCGACCCTCCCCCGCTTGCCGTATTCCGGACGCACCACCGACTTTTCGTACAGCTTTGGGGACGTGGCGCCGACGCCGAAGCTCCGCTTCAAAAACACCCGCACGCTGTCATAAAATATCGATGGATAGTTGCGCTTTATCTCGAGGGCGGGCACGGGGATGACGTGTTTGCCCTCGACCTTGCGCGACTGCACGGCTTTTTCGATTTCTGCCTTCGTCGCGATCTCTTCTATTTTTATGACCTTGACGGGGTGAGGAAGCTGGAGGCGCTCGCAAATCTTCTGCACCATGCGCTCGCTGGTGCCGATGATGAGGATTTTTCTGAAACGCTCGTGCTGAAGCGCGCGCGACACCATCTCCCGATGTTCCCGATCGTCGAAGAGCGCCGTCTTGATGGCCCCAAGGTAGGTCGGATCTTTTTTGGCAGACCGCCCCGCGAGAATCTGATCGCCCCTGATCAGAAGGCCATCGTCGATGATGAGGTCGATCCCGTATTTCTGAGCGACGAGCTTGGCGCGAAAACTCTTCCCCGTGCCCGAGGGCCCCACCAGGGCATAGCTCTTTACGCCCCGGAGAAGAAAGCGCAGGTGCTCAAAAATGCCAATCATTCTGTCGTTCAATATACTCTCGAAACGGTGGACGGGTAAATATCCGAAGCGGTAGGATTGCCGCTTGTTCTCAGGACACCCAAAAGGCATTACAATACTGTCTAGGAGCACCTGGATGTCACTCATCACCCACCCCTTTCTGGGGTTTGCAGTCGGAGATCCGGAGAGGATCCCGCTCACCAAAGAGACGCTTCCCTCCCCGGAAGCAGTGCAGATGGCTGCACGCTCGCTTATTCTGTCCGCATCGGGTTGGCGCAAGACCTTCGCGGACCCAGCCGCCGACGGCCCGTACGCCCCCTGGGATTCGGGCCACAGCCCGGAAAACTCTCTTGCGCGGGGGCTCTGCCCCGCAGACACCGTCGTCGTCGCAGGCATGGCCATCGTCTTCTCTTCATTCATCAAAGAGCGGTGCATCGAAGAAACCAAGAGAGGCCGGCACCCAGTCGTGCTGCTCGGCATCGACACGCGTCCCACGGGCCCCGCGATCGCCGACGTCTTTGCACGCGTGCTCACGGGAGAGGGGTGCGAAGTGCGATATCTGTTCATCGTGCCGGCGCCCGAGATCATGGCGTATTCCGCGCAGACGACGAACCTGCCACCCGAACACGAATTCCACTCGGACGGCTTCGCCTATATCTCCGCGAGCCACAATCCCCCGGGGCACAACGGCCTCAAGTTCGGCCTCGGCGGAGGGGTGTTGACGGGAGCGCAGATAGCCCCCCTCATCGCGGCATTCAGAGCCTTCATCGCAGATCCAGCCGCCCCGGAACTCGCCCTCGCGGCGATCAAAAAGGCCGAGCCCCACGAGCTTGCGGCGTGCTACGGGAAGGTTGCACACTGGAAGCGTCATTCGCAGTCGGCCTACATGCTCCTCGCGCACCGCATCTTCACCGATGAGCCCGCGTTGGACGCCCAAGAAAAAATGCTGTCGGAGATCGCGGCCGCCTGCGCCGAGCGCCCCCTCGGCGTCGTCGCGGAGCTCAACGGCTCGGCCCGCACCCAGAGCATCGATGTCGACTGGCTCTCGGCCCTCGGCATCCAGGTCAACGTGCTCAACGCCGAACCGGGGACCTTTGCCCACCGCATCGTGCCCGAACACGACTCCCTCCACGACTGCTGTGAGGCGCTGCAAAGAGCCCACGCGGAGAACGGCATCTATGCCCTCGGATACGTGCCCGACTGCGACGGAGACCGCGGCAACCTCGTGTACTACAGCAGAACGCTGCAGAGGGCCCTTCCCCTCGAGGCGCAGCAGGTGTTCGCGCTCGTCTGCCTGTCGGAGCTCGCATATCTGCGGTGGCGAGGCGAGGCGCGGCCGATTGCGGTGGTCGTCAACGATGCGACGAGCATGCGCATCGAGGCGATCGCCGGGGCATTCGGCGCAAGGGTTTTCCGCGCCGAGACGGGCGAGGCCAACGTGGTCTCGTGTGCGGAAAAGCTCCGTGCGGAAGGCTGGGTCGTGCGCATTCTCGGCGAAGGCTCGAACGGCGGCAACATCACCCATCCCTCGAAGGTGCGCGACCCGCTCTCCACGCTCGGCTCGATGATCCGGCTTTTGCGTCTGGGCAACGCGGCGCGGGGCACGACATGCTTCAATCTTTGGCTCGATGCCATCGGAACCCCCGAGCGATACAGGCAGGACTACGATCTCGACGATGTGATCGCAAGCCTGCCCGTCTGGGCCACGACCAGCGCGTTCGAGCCCTACGCCGCCCTCAGGGTCGCCGCCGACGACAAAATTGCCCTGAAACATGCCTATCGGCGCCTTTTTCTCGACGCGTGGCCACAGGTACTGCCTGCATTGGAGAGACGCTTGGGCGTCGCTTCATGGAAGGCCTTCGCCTCGCTCGGCCCTGACGAATACGAAATAGGCCCCGATTTTGGAGCCTCAAAGAACGGAGGCCTCAGGATCGTTCTCTATGACGTTCGGGGAGAAGCACGCGCATTTCTCTGGATGCGGGCATCGGGGACAGAGCCCGTGTTCCGCATCGGCGTCGACATCAGGGGCGGCACGAACGAGGACGAGGCGTGGCTGCGCAGCTGGCACGCAGACTTGGTGAACAAGGCTGATCTCCTTGTCTCCCACTCACAGAATGTTGTAGGATAACGCGATTCAAAGGAGTATCGATGGGTATTCGCGGTGAATTGTTCTCCACGAGATTCAGTTGCGAAGGGAGAACATATTTTTTCAACGTCAAAGAAAACAGGAACGGCGACATCTTTCTGTCCGTGGTAGAGAGCAAACCGACCGAGACCGAAACCTACGACCGGCGCTCCATTGTAGTATTTCAAGAGAACATGGAGGGCTTCATGCGGGCGATGAGGACTGCGGCTGGCTATATGGAGAAGGCGTGCTCACGGCAGAAACATGAGCCGGCCCCCCAGCAGCCGGTGCGGGTCCGCACCGGACACCGCGAGACGGGGGCTACGGCGCGCCGCATCGTCATACGGAAAAAGGCTCAGCCCTCCGATCCCTCTGAATCAAAAGAGTCAAAGAGCAAAGAGCTGGGTTGAGCCAGGAGCTGAAACCCCTGCCGGTGAAATCTGGACGGTCCGCAGCGCTCGATCGCTTTTCGGTGCGCCTTGGTCGGGTATCCCTTGTGTCTCCCAAAGCCGTATTCGGGCATGAGCTCGTCGAGGCGGCACATGAGGTGGTCCCGGGCTACTTTTGCTAAGATCGATGCTGCCATCACCGCAGGGACAAGGCTGTCGGCCTTTGGCATCGTCGCAGCCTCGACGTAGGTCCCGTTCATCCACAGGTTCGGCGCGAAGATGCCGTCCACCACCACAAGCGCAGGCCTCCGCGTGAGCCCCGCGAACGCCCTCTCCATCGCGCGCAGACTCGCCACGAGAATATTGGAGCGTTCGATCTCTTCGACCGTAGCCCAGCCGACGGCCCAGTCGATCGCCCCCTCCACGATCGCCCGATAGGCATCTTCGCGCCGCCGGGCGCTCATCCTCTTCGAGTCGTCGAGCAGCTCAAACGGAAAATCCGGCGGCAGCATAGCCGCAGCCGCCGCGACGGGGCCGGCCAGCGGCCCTCTTCCCGCTTCGTCCAGCCCGCACACGAGCTCAACGGGCACACCAAGCACTGCGTCGAACGTACAAAAATGGATCGATTTCTTCATGACAGGCGCCTCGTCCCCCTCGTACTCATACCATAGTCGCCGACAGGCCGAAAGCCCGCACGCCGATACACACTGATCGCCGGAACGTTCTCAGGCCGCACGAAGAGCACCGGGTCTCGCTGCTCCTCCTTGATCCTGCGCAACAGATGAAACAGTACGGCCTTTCCGACTCCCTTCGAACGGTATGCGGGCTTTACATAAAACCCGCCGATCTGATCGTAGAAATACCCGCGCGCGTTCGTGTTGACTTTGCCTATAGGCTCGTCGCCGCAAAAAGCTATGACGACCATCTGCCGTTCCAACAGCGATTGGATTCTCGCCACGGTCTCCGATCGTGTGGGTTTGAGATTGAGTTCCTCACGCTCATACGCCATCTGGAGCGAAAGCAGCGCATCGAGATCATCTGCCCCTGCCTCTCTGACCTCGATGCGCGCATCGGTGGGAGGAAAGACCATGTCCATGCTGCTCGCGCGCATGAGCAGGTACGACCGATCCAGCCACCCTGCTCCGCCGAGCGCCGAAACGACGCGCCTGACGTCGTCCAGGGGGCCAGAGACTCTGGGCACAGCATCCTGGCGTCTGAGCATCCTCGCAAGTTCATGGTCTTCCTGGGTGGAATCCGGCAACAGCACACAGAGCGCCCCATCGGAATCCGCCACGGCAAGACCATCGATGCGGCCGGGAGCGACTATTCCAGGAATGTGGATATAGACTGAAAAAAACTCCCGCAATGCAGGGTTCGACAAGTACAGACGCAGATTTTCAGAGGCTCGCACGCAGCGGAATTCGTGTTCGCAGAGAAAGCGGCGGACGGCCTGTTCATAGGCGACCCTGCACTCGTCGACCCACATGCCGGTCGCCTCAGCGGTAGGCCTGCCCCCTCTGCTCGTCGATATAGTTCGCCGCCGAGTGCGCGGCGATGGCACCATCTGCCGCCGCAGTGACGAGCTGGCGGAATGGGGTGGCCCTCACGTCGCCCGCCGCGAAGAGGCCCGGAATACTCGACTGCATGCCGCAGTCGGTGAGGATATACCCCGCCTCATCCATCTGAAGCCCCATGTCGGAGAGAAAGCCCGTCTGGGGATTGGAACCGATAAAGACAAAGACCGCATCAAAAGGCTCCTCGACAACTTCGTGGGTCTCCACATGTTCCAGCACGACCGAACGGAGCTTCGTGTCGCCCCGTATCTCTCTTGCGATGGTGTTGAATCGGACCTCTATCGAGGGGTTGCTGAGCACGCGCTGGGCGAGCGCCTTCTGGGCCCGAAAGCGGTCGCGGCGGTGGATCATGACGATCTTGTCCGAAAGCTTAGACAGGTAGGTAGCCTCGTCGCAGGCGGCATCGCCACCTCCGACCACGAGCATGCGCTTGCCCTTGAAGAAGGGCCCGTCGCAGGTGGCGCAGTATGAAACGCCTTTGCCGATAAACTCCTCTTCGCCGGGAATCCCCAGGTGTCGGTGCTTCGCCCCTGTGGCGACGAGCACGGTGAGGCTCTCGATGGGGCCGCTGCTCGTCTCGATGACGAAGCCTCCGTTTTCTTTGCGCACCTTCGAAACGCTCGCCTCCAAGAAAGCACTGCCGAAGCGTTCGGCCTGTGCGCGCATGCGTTCGGAGAAATCATAGCCGTTGATGGGCTCCACGATGCCCGGATAATTCTCAAGCGTATCGATGAGAAGAGCCTGTCCCCCAGGGGCCATCTCTTCGATGACGAGCGTCTTCATGTTGGCGCGGGCGCCGTACTGGGCCGCCGCAAGGCCGGCAGCGCCGGCGCCGATGATGGTAAAATCGTAGCGTTGGTTCATCCCCATGCTCCTTCAGGATTATATACGCTAAATATATATAATTTAATATATATAATCAAGTATATGTACCAAGCCTCAAACGACAGCGTTCATGAGGGCTTTTCCCTTCGAGCACCTCGAAGCTCGCGCCCGCATGGTGCAGCAGCGCGCGCATTATGGGGGAATCGGCCCTCTTCAAAATGCCTTCGCCCTCCACCTCCAGCTCGCGGCATCGATCCTCTGTGCTGCCGAAGGCAAGCGTTACGGTGAGCTCGCCTCGTTTCTCGTACGCAGCCTGATACGCGCCTCCCAGCAATTCGAGGAGCGCAAGCGAGAGCGGCACGAGACGATCCGGGTCGAGCGGACAGTCGTCGGCGGAGAACCGCAGGTGCACCGTCGACCCCACCGTCTCGAGCGCTTCTTCCGCTGCACGGCAGAATTGAGCGAAAAAGTCCCGGGCACTCACTCGATCCACCTCTTCCGACTGGTAGAGCGCTTCGTGGACGAGGGCGATACTCTTGATCTGCGCCTCGAGCTCTCTGAGCACCCCGCTCGACGCCTGTGCACCTCCGGCTGGCTGAAGGTCTTCCGCCTGCTGCAGGTGGACCAGGCTCGCCACGAGCTGCAGGTTCGTCTTGACGCGGTGATGGATCTCGCGCAAAAGCCGCTCCTTCGTGGCCAGCGAATCTTCAAGGCTCTGCTGATAGAAGTGCATCGCGCTCACATCGTGCACCACGCCGATGGTCTGAGGATTCCGCCCGACCACCTCAGACAGCAGGGGAACGTCGAGATGCCTCTCCCCATAGGCGTTCACGAGGCCGTACACGATGTGTCCGTCCTTGTGGACGAGCCTCACTTCGAGGTCCCTGGTCATGCGCTGGCCAGACCTGCGCTCATCGAACAATTTGGGCGGGGTGTCCGGGAATTTGTTTGCCTGGTGTATTTTCTCCACCACAATCTCGCGCGAGATGTTCGGTTTGTCCTCAGGATGAATGATGATGCTGAAATGCCTGCCTATCAGTTCCGAAGGTTCATAGCCCAGCAAGCCTACCGAGTCATTCAAATATATGAAGTTGCCGCGCTCATCGAGTATGTAGACAATGTCCGGCACGGAGGAGAGGAGCGTCCGCAGTTGGCTATGGAGGGCGTTGACGATGGTCCGAGGGGCAAGCGCAGCATCCCTTGCGGCGCAGACTTGGTGCGCTGCGGCGTAGGCGGCGGCCGGAGAGGCGCGCGCCGGCAACACCCGCACCAGGGGGGAGGTCTCTATGCCTCTTCGGCATGTGCCCTGACTCCCCAGGACGACCAGGGCCAGGGGAAGTTCCAAAAGCGCGCGGGCCTCCTCGGCGTCGAGCAGCGCCGCCTCGGCGATTATGCATTCACAAGCACCGGGGGCCGCAGTCTTGTCTCTTTCGAAGATCTCGACGCTCGCGCCCCGCCTGATCAAGAATTGCATAAATTTTTCTCGCCTTTCCCGATCGGACATGAGGAGCGCAAGAGATCTGACGGACGGCTCGGCCATGACTTCATAGTAGAAAAGGGCTCCTGTTGCGTCAATATGCACCGAATGCTAGGATGGATCATGGCCTTCAGTTTTCACACTCACACCACATTCTGCGATGGTAAGGCAGACGCAGCGACAATGGCGCGCGCCGCCTTCGAGCACCATTACACGCACCTGGGTTTCTCCGCCCACGCGCCGGTGCCGATCAAGACGCGGTGGAATCTGCCGTGGGCGAGGGCAGAAGCCTACGTGGCCACGGTGCGCGCACTTGCGCAAGAATATGCTCCTAGGGGAATGAAGATATTCCTAGGCCTTGAGACGGACTATGCGCCCGGAATTACGATGCCGGATGAACCGGCCTATGGATCTTTCCACCTCGACTTCAGCATCGGCTCGGTCCACTACATCACGGCTCCAGGCGAAGCCTCTTTCACGGTAGACGAACCTGAAGAACAGTTCGCATCCAAGGTCCGCGCCTGGGCGCCGGACGGCGATTACAGAAAAATATGGAAGCGGTACTGGCGCTACATGGCCGAGATGATCGAGCGCGGAGGATTCGACATAATCGGACACTTCGATCTCGTCAAGAAGAATAATGCGGGCGGGCGCTGGTTCGACGAGGAGGACCCTGCCTACATCGATGCGGCCTTTCAAGCCGTGGACCTGGCGGCAGAAAAGGGGCTCATCGCAGAAATCAACACCGGGGGGCTGGCCCGCGGCAAACATCACGAGCCATATCCTTCGGCGCGTATCCTAAAGAGAATGCACGAGAGGGGCTTGAGAATAACCATAGGGGACGATGCCCATGCGCCCCAGCACATCGGAAACTATCAGCGCGTCGCGATCCATGCGGCACGAAATGCGGGGTTCACCTCGCTCTGGTACCTGGACGCGCCGGGCCTGTGGAAAGAAATTTCTCTCGATCAGGTCGAGAGCAGGCTCTAGCGGTTCTTGCGCTCGTCGCTCTTTTGGCACTCGACGCAGAGCACCGCATAGGGAATGGCCTCGAGCCGTTCCTGAGGTATCTTCTTGCCGCATTTCGCACAGAGGCCATAACGCCCCTGGTTGATCCGCAACAGTGCCGCTTCGATCGCACGGTAGCGTTTGAGGTCTTGGGAGCTGAGAGCTTCTATCATAATCCTGTCGACATCGTCGGATGCGATATCCGCCGAATCCTTAGGATCGGTCTCAGAGAGCACTGTTCTGAGTTGCTCGTTTGACTCAGCGATGGTGTCTAAAATCTCCTGTCGCTGCGCGAGCAAGAGTTTCTTCATTTTTTCGATGAAGGCATTCTCCATCTCTCTCCCCCTCATCAAATGCTGGCATCCACCAGCTAACAATGGATGGGCACAATGCATCACATTGTCAAAAATGTCAAGATGTGCAGGCAGCCACACCACAGCCCTCATCGTGTTGACATTCGATGCATTGGCTCATACTATTTCACCAGAGCACAGGGTGCAAGAGAGGGCTTGTGCCCCGAATGCGGATCAAAATCTGATCATTTTTCGTATAGGAGTATCTGTGGCTAAAGAAGAAGCGATCGAAGTGGAGGGCATAGTCCGGGAGGCTCTCCCCAACACGATGTTTCGTGTGGAGTTGGCGAACGGGCATGTCATTCTTGCCCATCTTTCAGGCAAGATGCGCAAGCACTACATTCGGATTGTGCCTGGTGACAAAGTAAAAGTTGGTCTTTCTCCCTATGATCTGAACCGAGGACGAATTATTTACCGCGAGAAATAGCCTCACCTGATGCGGACCCAGGTGGCTCCTCTTCCGCCATGCCGACCATCCGCAAAGCCGAATTCTCCCGCGTGTGGGTTGCGCTCGAGCTCTTCTCTCACGACATGCACTAATACCTGCGCATCCCGAGAATGATTTCCTTTTCCGTGGACGATGCTCACCTTCTCAAGCCCCTGGGCGGCACAGCGGTCGATGAAGGCCCGCAGGGCCTGGCGCGCCTCCGCCTCGCGCAGGCCGTGAAGGTCGAGCTCTGCCTGCGGCAACATCCGCTTGAATCGAGTATAGGCTGCAATCGTCTCCGCCTTGTCCTGATCGGCGGCCTCTCGTATTGAGGCGTCTTTGTCGGTGGTCCCGTGCTCATCGAGCCACTGCTCGAGGCTCTGCCGAACGCTGTCCGAGCCGGCCGGGGACTGATGCCCCTGGGGAGTGTCCTTCAGGATTTCCTCTGAATTCGAGGGTTTTTTGCGCGAATGCTGGCGCTTCTCCCACTGCTCGTAAATCGTGCCAAAATCCATAGTGCACGAATACATACCACATAATTCGATTCGTTTCACGGGGTAAGAAATACGGCGCGAGGGTTAAACCATGCCCCTTCTTGTTCTGTCCTCCATCGATGGCTATCATATTTCGCAAGGATTGCCCATGATACTCAAGCGCCGATACCACCCGACGAACTTCAAGTTTTTTACCTGGCTGTTGCGGCACACGTACGGCCTCTGGCTCAGGTGGACGTATCGGATCACCGCGATCAATGCCGAGCTCTTTAAGACAGTCAAGCCTCCCTTCGTGATGGTCGGCAACCACACGACGCTCCTCGATCCCTTCATCGCCAATGCATTCGTGCCCTTCCCCGTCCATTGGGTGGCGAGCGACGGAAATATGCGAAACCCGATCATGCGCTTTCTGCTCCTGAAGCTGGTCGGCTGCATACCCAAATCGAAGGCGATCCCGGACATCGAGACCGTGAGCTGGATCGTCGACATAATCCGTCGCAAGCACGGGGTTGTCGGAATGTATCCCGAGGGCCAGAGTTCATGGACGGGCACACCGTTCCCGGCCTTTTTCTCCAGCGCAAAGCTCTTGCGCCTTCTGCGGGTGCCCGTCGTATTGGCGAAGACGCACGGAGGCTACCTCACAAAGCCGCGGTGGTCGCACGTGCGCCGCCCCGGCAAGGTGGAAGTTACTTTCTCCGTATTGTTTACGCCCGAGCAGCTGCACAGGGCCTCCCTTTCGGAGATAGACGGCGCGCTGAACGGTGCGCTTGCCTACGACGACACAGCCTGGTGCAGAGAGAGGGGCATTCAGTACAAGAGCGCGCGGGGCGCGGAGAGTCTTGAACTTGCGCTCTACATCTGCCCCAAATGTGCCGGCAAAGCGACCATGCACAGCGCGGGGAATGCCTTTAGCTGCGACCGCTGCGGTTTTTCCGTCGAATATCGGCCTGATGGGGCATTCTCGCTCCGCTCGGCTGGAAGGGGCCATGGCTACGTTCCTCCCTTCGACGAAGCGCCCTTCTTCGACTCCATCGTGACATGGAACAATTTTCAGAACAGATATCTCTCCAAGCTCCTCGCCGAATGGAACGACGCAGGGAATACCGCGGGGCCGATCTTTTCAGATGAACTGGTCACGCTGAAGCGCGGCAAGCGCATCGACTCCATGAAAACGATGCTGAAGGGGCGGATCGAGCTCTACGCGGACCGACTCGAATTCCACGACTGCCGGAATGTCGCCCGTAGCCCCGTCGTCTTTTCTCTCGAGCATGTGGAGGCAGAGGGCGTGCTCAAATGGAATTTTTTCGAATTCTACCAAGGGATGAATGTCTACCGCGTCGTCTTTAAGAACCCGAAGGCGTCGGGCAGAAAGTACGCCGACGCCATAGGGCTCCTTCGCGGCATTGCCGCCGGTCATTTGCCAGGCCGATAGAAGTTCTCTCCAGGCGCGGCGAAACGGCGCTTCCTCGCCAGGACCCAGTAGACCACGGCGACGAAGATCAGATAGCCTACGGCAATTGCGAAAAACGTCCAGTATGGGAGCATCGAACCGCTCGTATAGGCCTTTGCCGGCAGATTGATCGTCAGGATAAAAGGAATGGCCAGCGCAAAGGTGAGCCCAGCCGACAGCATGTAGTCCGAGGTGACCTTTGTTTTGAACTCAGGGTCCATGACCCTCAGCAGCGCCAGGCCCGTGGACAGCGTCCCCGTCGAAACGCCATAGATCATGAGCATGCGCTCGAAGCGGAAGTCGCGAAAAATCCTCGAGCTCACCCATGGAATCGTGTAGTACACCATAAAGCCGCACAGCGTCGACATGAGGAGGATGGGGAACCAGTATTTCCCCACAAACACGAGGGATATCGCCGCGAGCGCCCCTGCGACCATGTAATCGACCGACATGCCGGAAATCCTCGTCAGCGCGTCGTCGTCGAGCACATGGCCAATCCTGAATAGATCCATGATCTTCCGGGCCACAATGGCGATTATTGCGGAGAAAATAAAATTGATGCCCCACAGGTTCGTCGCGAGCTCGGCGCCAGCCTTGCCCGCAAAGCCGAGCAGAAACGACACCGCTTTCAAAAACAGAAAACTCAAGAAATACACGAACACTACAACGGCCGCGTGGAAGCTGAAAGAGTCGATGGCCTCGGAGTCGGTGGTGAGGCGGTCTCCCACGGGTTTGTCGCTTTCTCTAGGGATGATGCCGGTCAAAAGCGCCTTGTCCGTCATGATGCTGAGCTGTTCGGGCTTCATCCAGCCCTTCCGGACGCCTTTGTGAATCAACAGCATGCCTCCGAAACAGGCCCAGAGGTACCCAAGGGCCGCGAAGGTCAAGCCCACGGTGGCTCCGCCTTCAAATCCCATCGACTCCCAGCCCTTGCCGATCGCGTACGCCTGGCCAGGCCCCAAGGCGAAGCCCAGAGGCAGATGCAGCCCGAAGGCAGGATGAATGCTGGGGAGGAAAAACAGAGTGAGCAGAAGCCCCAGAATGGCCTGCGACGCATACCCGAAGAGTATCAGCGCCGACATGCCGAGCACGCTGCCGTTGGACCTGGATCCTTTGATTTTAGGGGGCGAGGACCTGAGCGACATGCTTATGAAGGAGATGTTCAACAGATGATAGACGAGGTCTCCGAGCCTGTTGGTGGCATATCCCAGCGCCGGCATCAGATAATTGTACACGGGAAGAAGCAGAAATCCGGCAGTCAGTGCGTTGGGAACGAGGTATCGCTGCAAAAAAGGAATTTTCGACCGCAGAAATGTCGCAACAATAAGCCCGATGGAAATACAACCTGCGTCGATGACGATCTTCCAGCTGAAGTCCATGGCGTGCTCCTTGACACACAGTGTAAAATTGTTTGTATGCGTGTGCAACGGGGACCCAAAAAATGAACGACCGCGACATCGCCAGACTGGCGCTCTGCAACCTTTTTCGCCGCACGCCCCTGGAGCGCTTCGCCGAGCTCGTCTCCGAGGTGCGGTGGCGCGATCATCAGTACCGAAGAGGCGGACTGATTCTGCTCCAAGGCTGCGTATATTCCTCGCTTTATATCCTCCTTGAGGGCACCGCCTACGCCGAGATGAGCGACGACGAAGGCCGCTGCATCAGAGTGGAGACTTTTTCGCCGGTGGAGGCGCTTGCGAGCGCCGTGCTCTTCGCGCCGAAGCCCGTACTGCCGGTGACGGTGGGAGCGCAGACGGACTGCCGAATCGTCTCATTTCCGAAAGAAGAGATACTGAAACTGTGCATGAAAGACAAAGGCATTCTGGAAGCCTTCCTCGCCGAGGGCGGCGCCCGTATCCAATTCTTGAGCGAGCGGCTGAGGCTCACACGCTTTTCGACGCTGCGCCAGCGCATCGCCGACTGGCTCCTGCAAACGGCACAATCGAGCACGGCAGGCTCCCCGGGCGGCCTTCCGAGCGTTCGGGTGGAGCCTTCTTTCCAGAAGATGGCCGACTTGATGGGCGTGGAGCGGCCGAGCCTGTCTCGAGAGCTGTCGCGCATGCGGAGGGAGGGGCTCATCGATGTCGAAAGAAGGATCATTCATCTGAAAAACATAGAGGCGCTCAGACAAATACGGAGTGCTAAAAAGAGCAGGCGTCTGCCTTAAACCCTTCATGAAGGGTTTAAGGCATTATGAAGGCTGTGAATCTGAAAATCGGCCCGCTGCAAAGGCGTCGATGATGGACCGCGCGATGCTCCCTTTCATCGGCAGCTCAGGCAAGGCCTCGGCCGTATACCAGCCCACGTGATCGATTTCCACGCCGTCGGGGTGCGCCTCGCCGCTCGCCCACTCGGCGATGAAGCCAAGCATGAGGGAGTCGGGGAAAGGCCAGGGCTGAGAACGCAGGTATCGGAGGTTTTTCACCTCAATTCCCGCCTCCTCGCGGATTTCGCGCGCCGCCGCTTCTTCGAGCGTCTCGCCCATCTCGACAAAACCGGCGACAAGGCTGTGACGATTGCCCGGAAAGCGCACGTTGTGCTCCAGAAGAATCGAATCCCCCCTTCGCACCATGACGATGACCGCAGGCGACATGCGGGGAAAAAAGACCCTTCTGCAGCGGGGACAGAAGCGCGCACCGTGCGCATGCTCGTCGAGCGGTTCGCGGACATCCGCGTTGCCGTTGGCGTCGACAAGAGGTGCACCGCAGGCGCCGCAGAAGCGCGACACCTCGGCCCAATGGGCGTGCGCCTTGGCGAGGAGCACAAAGCGCCCAAGGTGCGAAGAAAAATCGGAGGCAAGCCCGCGCACCGGCAAATGCGCGGCATGCTCAAGGCCGGCGGCCTTGATAAAACGCCCTCCATCGTCACTGAGGAGGACTGCGCCGTAGCTGATGTTCAGAAAAGGAAATGTCGAATATGAATATCCCTGGGCCGCACCGGCGAACAATTCAAGTGGAAACATCGAGGCAGGCCAGGAAATGACCTCTGGCGCAACGACCTGCGCCAAGGTACCGTCCGCGCTGGGTCGCAGCGCTTCGGCGAGCTGCGGGGGAACAAGACAGTCCTGGCCATGAAAGACCACGAATCGCTGAGGATAAGAGCTCATTTTTCAGTGCCTGAGGACGGTCTCTTCGATGATGCGCAGCTGAGAGCGGTAGAGCCCCGTGATGTTCGTGCCATAATCGGCCACAAGCCTCAGCATGTCCCGCGGATGCGCGTCCTCGTCTCTGCCATTGATGCGGTCGCCGGCGTCGCCGAGGCCCGGCATGATATAGGCGCGCTCGTTGAGGCTTGGGTCCATCCACAGCGTGTAAATCGTTATGTTGTCGATGGCCCGGACGACGCGGAGGCTTCCCTTGAGCGCGCTTATCACGTTGAAGAATTTAACGGAGGCCGGCCTGATGCCCTGCTCGAGCAGATATTTGACGACCGTGACGAGCGAGCCTCCCGTGGCGTTCATTGGATCGGCAAACAAAAGGTGCTTGCCGTCGAGCTGGGCTAAATCGAAGTAGGAGTGATCCAGGTCCAGCACATACTCCATCGTAGTCTCGCTCTTCGTGTCGTCGCGCTTTATCTTGAACAGGGCAAAGGGGGTGAGATAGCCCGACGAGGAGTACTCCTGAATCTCCTTCGAGAGGATCATCGACGGCAGAAGCGCCCCCCTCAGCATCACGCACATCACGGTGTCGCGGACAGCCTCGTCCACGTTCGGAATCTTGTGGACCGCGAAGTTCTGCACAGGAATCGTGACCGGCGTGCGCACGATGAGATAATTCTTGTTCGTTTTGTCCGAGCCACCGAAGGCGAGCGTGAACAGAAGTTCGAAGGCGCGCTGAATATAGTAGACAAACTCCTGCCTGCCTGTGTTCACGTCGCGCAGCTTGGCGATGAGGCGCGAGGCCTCGCCGTGGGTCTCCTGGGGCGAAACGAAAGAATAGACCTGGATGCGCGGTTCGGCAGCACAGATCTCCTGCATGAGCAGGCCCATCTGATTGTAGAGGTCGATGAGCGCCTCTTCCTCACGACGCTTCTGCGAACCCGACGAACAGGTCGCCAAAATGTTGAACGAAACCATCGCCTGCCTGTACAGGCCATCCATCCTCGACAGGTATTCAAGGTCGCGCGCCGTGAGATACCCGTCCAGGTCTTCAGCTTTCAGAATGACTTTGCTCACGCACTGCTCCATTCACGCGCTGCTTCGCTACGGGCTCCTTTCCGGAAGAACATTGCCCGCCAGCCTCCGATCGGTTCAGGCCTGCACAATTTCGCCGAGCACGCCACTCGAAATGCCCACCGCATTGCCCTCGTCGAAGTCGAGGTGACACTCGAGCGCATATATAGGGCTTACCCGGCACACCACATTCAAAAATATCGCAGCGCGCTCGGTCCCCACCTTGAGCGCCACGATTTGCTTGTCGACGACGCCGTAGCGCTTCGCAGCCTCGGGATCGAAGTGGATGTGGCGCATCGCGATGATGAGGCCACGCTCCTTTTTGATCGAACCTTTGGGGCCGATGACCTCAAAGGGAAAACTGCCCTCGAGCTGGCCAGATTCGCGCACTGGGCAGCCGGGCACGCCGAGCTTGAACACGTCGCTGGCGAGGATTTCGCACTGAGTCTCCTTGCGTTCGGGACCGAGAATGCGCACGCCATCCATCTGGCCTTTTGGACCTTTGATGGTCACGGTCTCCGCGCAGGCGAACTGACCCGGCTGGATGAGGTCCTTCGTCTTCGTCAGTTGATAGCCCTTTCCGAAGAGCGCTTCAAGATCATCGCGGGACAGGTGAATGTGGCGGTTGGAGAGATTCACGATCACTTTGGTTTCGGGCATTCATGTCCTCCTGGCACGTATACGTACAGAAATGCTTATTTGATGAGCGTCTTTTCGACGGGATAGTATCCTGCCGCGGATCTATATTAGCGCAGAAGGGCTTTTGTCGCAAGAATAAAACAGTGCTCTCAAGCTTGGGTTGGGAAGGTACAGCGACAGTCACTGGCGCTGCACGCAGGGCTCGTGCGCTTGCGGCGCAGCACCGAGGACCTTTTACCCAAGGTTGAGAGCACTAAGTGCCTTTTCCA
Organism: Spirochaetia bacterium; assembly: GCA_029975555.1. Classification (GTDB taxonomy): domain Bacteria; phylum Spirochaetota; class Spirochaetia; order Treponematales; family Rectinemataceae; genus Rectinema. The sequence continues at coordinate 67,791 of JARKOY010000074.1, forward strand.
CTTCCCAGCCCCCATGGACCAGTCCCACCACACCTTTTAGCACACCCAATGCATCAGGATGGCCCCAGATGTTGCGACCCATCGCGATGCCCGAAGCCCCGCGCTCGAGCGCCCGCGCGATATCATCGAACAGCGTCCGGAGGGAATCTCGCCGCTCGCCTCCCAGGAGCAAAATCGGCACGTGGGAGCCGCAGGCCGCCCGCGCGAAGTCTTCGATTTTTTCAGGCATGGGCGCCTTGATGAAGGCCGCTCCCAGCTCCTCGGCCGCCCGCAGCGCGACGGCGAGAGCATCGGCGCGCACCGACTGCCGCCCCTCCTCAAAGGCCATCGCCTCGATCATGACAGGCAGGCCGCGGCGATCGCAGGCCGACACGAGGCGCGCGGCGGCTCTGATGAACTCACCCTCGCGGGTGTGACCGAACTTGACGGTCACCGCGGCGGCATCGGCTCCCCAGAACAGCGCGTCTTCGGCACCGCACAAGAGTTCTTCCTCGAAGCGGCCCCCCAGGGTCGTAAAGCCGCCGCTCACGCGCAAAATGAGCCCAAGGCCCCTTTCCCACCCCTCCATGCCGGTGCGCACAAAGCCTTTGTGGGCGAGAATCGCGTCGGCGCCTCCACGGGCGCAGAGGCGGACAAGCTCCACGGGCGACTCGATGCCCTTAAGCGGCCCGGCAATCGCCCCGTGGTCCGCGGCCACGACGACCGCGCGCCCGTCCTCCGAAAAAATGTGGCCCATGCGGAGTCTTGCTCCTTCGTTCATGACCTTCCCTCCTCAATCCACCAGGCGGGCACATCCGTCCGCCCCCGCCTGCGCCTTCGAAATCGCGGGAAACAGGCCAGCGAGCCGTCGATACCCCTCGAGGTAGATGGCGAAAAGCTCATCGTACACCGCCGCGGTTTCTTGTCTGGGCTCGAATATGTGGGCGGGGACGAAGACCTTCTCGGAGGCGGCGGCGAGGCTCGGCTCCTCGCCCAGCGCGAATCTGCCGATCGCGAGACCGCCCGCGAGTTCAGACTCGGAGAAATCGGCGACCATCACTCTCTTGCCCGTGATGTCGGCCTTTATCTGGTTCCATACCGGCGAACGCGAGGGCATGCCCGTGGCGCGCATGTCTTCGACGCGGGCCCCCGCGGTCTCCATGACGTCCAGCACTTCGCGCATGGCGAAGGCCGTCCCTTCGAGCACGGCGCGCGCCAGCGCCCCCATGTCGTGATGGAGCCCGAGGCCGAGGAATACGGCCCGCGCGTCGGGGTCCCAGTGGGGCGACCGCTCGCCCGCGAGGTAGGGCAAGAACACGAGCCCTCCCGCGCCAGGGCTCGTTGCGGCGGCTCTCCTGTAGATCGCATCGTAGTCTTCCGCGGGCAAAAAACGGCTTCTGAACCAGGAGAGCGCCCCTCCGCTCGTCGAAATGACGCCCGAAATATTGAAATAGGGCCGCACGACGTGCGGCATTACGAGGAGCGCACCCGCAGCACCCGTATCCTTTTCGGAACAAAGGTTGATCCCCTCTGAGGTCCCTCCTTTGTCGCAGGTCCTCCCAGGCCGGACCGTCCCTGTTCCCAAGAGCGAGGCAATGAAGTCTGGGCCTCCCATCACCACCGGCAGCCCCTGCGGCAAGTCAAACTCGTCGGCCGCCTTGGGATGCACGCGGCCGACAATGTCGCCGATGCCCACAAAGGGAGGAAATTTTTCGATATCGAGCGAGAGCGCCTCGAGCGCGGCCCTGTCCCAGATGATGCGCGTGTAGCCCTCGTTCGGAAGACAGGTCGTCCACTCGCCGGTGAGGTGCCCTACGACGAACTCTGGACATGAGACAAAAAAGCGCGAAGCGGCGTAGAGGTGCGGCATATGGTCGCGCAACCAGAGAATTTTAGGCAGATTGAACGCTGCGTCGAGGGGATAGTGCAGAGCCGCCGAAGCCTCTTCGGCCTCTTTCTGGGCGCGCCGATCGAGCCAGGTGATCGCAGGCGAAAGCGGCTCGCCGCGCGCATCGATGGGCAGAATCGTCGGGCCGTTGCCGCTCACGACGAGGGCACGGAGACTGGCACGCGTGCTCGCCGAAAGGAGCTTGGAGGTTATGTCGGAGAGCGCCCCGAGCCAAAGCCGGGCGTCCACTTCGTGGTAGGTGTTCGAAGCGCTTTCCGCCAACTCCACGGCGGCGAATCCCACGCTCCTGCCTTCATGATCGAACAGCGCGGCCTTGACGCGCGTCGTTCCTATATCGACTGAAAGAATCAAAGCTGAACTCCTAGGGCAGGCTGTGCATCAGCAGAATCCGGTACGCGTCTCCGGACAGCGCCATGCGAAATCCTTCCTCCAGCCTTGAGAAAGAGACTCGCGCCGATATGAGCGGATTTACGTCGATCTTGCCAAAGGCCAGAAGTCTTGTTGCCTGAAAGAAATCTTCCTGAACTCGACCTTCTGTGCCGGTGATCAGAAGCTCGTTGCGGTGAATCGTGTTGAGATCGAGCGGAATGTGCATGACATCTTCATATGCGGTGTAAATATTGATGCGGGCGGCCTTGGCCATCGCGAGAATCGCAGGCTCGAGCGCGGACGGCGAAGGGCTGGTCACGACGCAGCTCGAAAAGCCGATACCATCGGTGATTTCGCGGCCAAACGCTACGATATCCGTTGCTGAGGGGTCGACGACAAAATCGGCACCGAGCGCCGCGGCCATTTGTCTGCGGGCGTGGTTCGGCTCGCTCACCGTGGTGCGCAGGCCCATCGAGCGCGCGGCCAGGAGGTGCAGAAGCCCCATCGTCCCCGCGCCGACGATGAGCAGGTCTTCGGTCATGGCGACCTTGAGGCGCTTTAGAGAGTGGATGCAACACGCGAGGGGCTCGGCGAAACTCGCCGCCTCGTAGCTCACCGAATCAGGCACGGGAAATATCTGATTTGGCCGCACGACGAGGTATTCGGCGAAGCCCCCGAGCATGCGGGCAGCATTCTTATACCGGTTCAGGCACAGGTTCGACTTGCCGATGCGGCAGTAGTAGCATTCCCCGCAGCGCTCGACCAAGTCCAGCGCCACGCGCTGACCAGCGGCGAGGTCTTCGACGACCTTCGAACCGATCGCCTCGATGCGCCCCGAAGCCTCGTGCCCCGGCACGATCGGCAGCGGAAGATTCATCTTCCCGCTGAAAAGCCGCTGCTCGAGCGTACAGATGCCGCAGGCTTCAACCTTGACCAGCACCTCATTCTCTTTGGGCTCAGGAGTCCGCCGCTCCTCGATGCTGAGGGCGCCGGGCGCCGTCAGAACAGCAGCTTTCATGGACGATTATTCCTTGCCACGATTATACACCGAATCCAGACAGAATGTCGTGAGATCACAGCGCTCGCACTCATCCCCTGGGCAGGAAAAGAATGTCTTCTTCTCTTTTATCGCACTCATGTGCGCCTCGATCTGGGCGATGCGCCGCTGGGCCTCGCTGATTTTCGCCATCTCTTCCTCTTTCTGATTCTCGTATATCTGCAGGAGAAGAAGACGGCACCGCTCACCGCTCGGATCCTCGGCGTAGAGCATGAAAAATTCGCGGATCTGTCCGAGGGTGAGGCCGAGGCTCTTCAGCTCCTCGATGCGCTTGAGCCGTATCACGACATCGGCCGGATAGCGCCGGTGCAGTCCTTCGGTGCGATTCGACGCCTCGATGAGACCGAGCTCTTCATAATAGCGAATGGTGCGGGCGGTTACGCCAAAAAGAGAGGCAAGTTCACCGATTTTCAACAGTTGGTCGGTCAATGTCGACACCCCTTGAACAAATACAAAAAAGCGCTATACTAAATTTTACGTGAGATAAAATCTCACGTCAACTTTTACGGCAGGTAAGATTTTTGACACACTTCTCTCCTGCCAGCGCTCTCATCCGAGGAGGATTCTATGCGTCGCTCCATCATCGCATCCATTATCGCCATTGTGGCAGGTACCGCGCTTTGGGGACAAGCCCCCCGCATCGGTGTCTTCATCCCAGGCGCACGCGAAGGCAGTCCCATCTACGACACTCTGGCGAAGGGAGCCGAGCGCCTGGTCTCTGAGATTCCCGGCGCAAGCGTCAGAGTCATCGAAGCCGGTTTCAACCAGGCCGAGTGGGAAGAAAAGCTCACCTCCTTCGTGGCCTCAGGGAAATTCGACCTGGTCATCACCTCGAACCCTTCCATGCCCGAACTCATCAATAAGATTTCAAAGAGCTTCCCCAAGCAGAAATTTATCTGTCTCGACGGGTACCTCGCGGGCAATCCTAACCTTTACACCGCACTCTACAACCAGCTCGAACAGGGCTACGTAAACGGCTACTTGTCGGGTCTCGTCTCGATCTCCGGCATGAAAGGGACAAATCCAGACAAGAAGGTAGGCATGATCATCGGCCAAAACTATCCCGTAATGGACAAGATGATCATTCCGGGCTTCACCCAGGGGCTGAAGGCGGTCGATCCCGCCTTCCAGCTCGACATCCGCGTGCTCGGCAACTGGTACGACGCGGCGAAGGCAGCCGATTTGAGCCGCAGCCTCTATGCGGGCGGCGCCGACGTGATACTGCCGATCTGTGGCTCAGCGAGCCAGGGCGTGGTCAAGGTCGCCCAAGAGGTCGGCAAATACCTCGTGTTCTTCGACGATGACGAATTTGACCGTGCGCCGCAGAACATCCTCGGCTGTGCGGTGCTCCACCAGGAAGAGCTCGCCTACCGGAGTCTCAAGGCGGCCGTCGAGGGCAAACTGCCCTTTGGCAAGGCGGAAGTTGTGGGGATGAAAGAAGGCTACATCGAATTTCTGGACAAAAATCCTGCATACATCAAAAACGTACCGGAATCCATCCGTAAAAAGGTGGAAGCAGTGATTCAGGCGATCAAGTCCGGTCAGCTTACTTTCCAGGTGCCTTCGCTGTAGAATGCTGCCCATGACTGCAGTCAGGATGCGCGGAATCTCGAAACGCTACCTGCCCTCCGGGGTTCACGCCAACGACGGTGCAGAGCTCGTGGTCGAACGAGGCAGCATCCATGCGCTGGTGGGAGAAAACGGCGCTGGCAAGACCACGCTCATGAAGATTCTTGCCGGCCTCGAGCTGCCAGACTCCGGCGACATCGAAGTCGACGACAAGCCCGTGCGGATATCGTCCCCTGCACGCGCTCGTGCGCTAGGGATCGGTATGGTCCACCAGCATTTTCTCATGTTCGACGAGCTGAGTGCGGCGGAAAACATCTTTTTCGGACTCGAGCCGGAGCGAAGGCCGCGCATCCTGGGCTTGCTGGGCATCGTCGATTCGGTCAAGCTCACTGAGCGAGCAATGACGTTGGCACAGGAATACGGTTTTGCGGTCGAACCTTCGGCCCCGGTCGGAACACTGAGCATCAGCAGCCGTCAGCAGGTCGAAATTCTGCGCCAGCTGGCCGGCCAGGTGCGCATCCTCATTCTCGACGAACCTACGTCCGTGCTCACCGAACAGGAGACCGAAACGCTCTTCGAAAAACTTACAGACCTGCGGCGCATGGGGCGTACGATTCTGCTTGTGACACACAAGATCGACGAAGTGATGCAGATTGCGGACAGGGTGACTGTCATGCGGCGCGGGAAGACGATCGGCACCTACGACACAGCCTCGATCTCCGCGAATGAGCTCGCCTGTCTGATCATGGGCACAACGCCTCACGGAGAAAGCATGCTTCATGCCGCGCCTCATGCTGCGGGTCCCTCGGTGCTCCGCATCGAGGGTCTGTCTACCCGCCGAAGGCATCAGGGAGGAACAGGCCTTTCGGGACTTGCCTTCGATGTCCACGGTGGAGAAGTGCTCGGTATCTGCGCCCTGAGCAGCAACGGCTTGGACGAACTCGAGGACGTGCTGGCCGGTTTCCTCGCGCCCACCGCGGGGACCTGCCTCTTCTGCGGGCATCAGTTCGATGCCCGGAGGTTCCACGAATACCGGCGGCTCTTAAAAGAAGGGAAAATCGCATATTTACCCTCCGACAGAGTCCGCCGCGCCGTGGCGCTTTCTCTCCCCGTGATGGACAATTTCATCGCGCTCGACCGCCGCATGTATTTCGCCAGAGGTTGGATCCGTTCGGCGCTCGCGAAACGCGCCACCCAGGAGGCCATCCGTGGCTTCGATATCTCCGCCAGGGCAGAGCAAACGACGGCAGAACTCTCGGGAGGGAATATCCAGAAATTGGCCGTCGCGCGGCTGTTCTCGAAAGAGCGTCCCGAGCTGTTCGTCCTCTGTGAGCCGACCTGGGGCCTCGACATCCGGTCCGCAGAGCAGGTGCACGACAGAATCCAACGCGCCAGGGATGCCGGATCGGCCGTGCTGCTCCTCTCTTCCGATGTCGACGAGATTCTCAGGCTCTCCGACCGAATCATGGTACTCTACCGAGGAAAGCAGGTGGCCCTCCTCGAAAATGCAGGACAGGTGAACCGAGCCCTGATCGGAGAATATCTGCTCGGGATACGGAGCGCATGATGAGGGCGGAGAGAGAACTTCAAAGTCCTGCAAGAGTCGTGCTTGCCGTGGGCGTCTCGATCGCCCTCGCGGCAGGGGTGCTCGCACTGTTCAGTCAGGACCTCGGCAGCGCACTCGCCCAATTCTTTCTCGAGCCGTTTTCGAATCGCTATTTTCTGGGCAACTATCTCGCAGACGCCGTTCCTCTCATGATCGCAGGCCTCGGGGTTCTGATCGCGTTTCGTTCGAAGAACTTCAACTTGGGCGGTGAAGGCCAACTCTACGCCGGCGCCCTCGCCGCAGGCCTGATCGCGCTGCGCGTGCCTGCAGGGACTGCCCCCGTTGTGGTCTGGATTTGGGTAGCGGTGGCTGGGGCGCTCACCGGCGCCGCGATCGGGGCCCTCTCTGGCCTGCTGAAGGCCTTCTGGCGCGTCTCAGAGATGATCTCTTCGTTCCTCATCTCGGCCATCGTCATCAACGTAAGCGACTTTTTCATCACTGGCCCCCTTCAAGACCCGGCCAGCAATTTTCAGACGACGCGCCAAATTGTCCCGCAATTCCTTCTTCCTAGAATACTTGCACCTTCGAAGCTCGACGTTTCCCTCGGCCTTGCCATTGTCCTCATTTTGGTCTTCATGGTGGTAGCCAAGCGTACGAGAGTGGGCTTCGAGCTCAGAATCTGCGGGGAAAACGAGGAGTTTGCGCGGTACTGCGGCATTCCGGTCGCCGCCTACCAGGTTGCAGCGATGGCAGTGTCAGGCGGCCTGTATGGACTCGCCGGCGCGCTCCTCGTCATCGGGCCCCAGGGCCGAGTGATGCGCGGCTTTTCCTCGGGCCTCGGGTGGAGCGCCATTTCAGTGGCCCTCCTCGCCCAGGGGAATGAGGCGGGAGTTGTGCCGGCAGCACTCTTTATTGCCTTCCTCAGCACAGGTTCGGATCATGTCATGATGGGCTCGGGGGTTCCTTCGGAGATCATCTCGATACTGCAGGCAGTGGCGATGTGCTTCATCAGTGCGGGTGCCCTGCCTCGCTTTCGGCGGAGGCAATCATGAGCGACAGGGCGATGATTTTTGTCGACATCCTGAAATATACGGTCGTCGCGGCCACACCCCTTCTGTATGCATCGATCGGAGGCCTCTTTTCTGAACTCGCCGGAATGCTCAACATCGCGCTGGAGGGGCTCATGGGCATCGGCGCATTCTTCGGCATGGCCGCAGCAGGACTCAGCCACAACGTATTCATCGGAGCCGTGGCCGCCATAACTTCTGCTGTCGCAGCGTCTCTGTTGATGGGCGCCGTGACGATACGATTCAGGGCCAATGTTTTCATTGTGGGGCTCGCCATCAACCTGCTCGCCGGAGGCGTCACCACGGTACTCTCGCAGCGGTGGTATCACACCAAGGCCGTCGTCGCGTTCAGCCTGCCAGCGCCTCTCCCGGCCTTCCCTGCGGCACTCGCGCAGATACCCTTCGTCGGGCCCATTCTCTTCTCTCATTCGGTGCTCACGGTGTGCGCGTGGCTCTGGGCCATCGGGGCCGCCTTCATCATCAGAAATTCTCGGCATGGTATCCGTATTCGGGCCACGGGGATGAATGCTCAGGCGGTGTCGGTCCTAGGGTATTCGCCAGATCGCGCCCGGGTAGCGGCGATGATCTGGTCAGGTGTCGGCAGTGGCCTCGGAGGCTTTGCCTTGGGACTGTCGATCTCAGCCTTCGTGCCGAATATCGTCTCGGGCAGAGGGTGGATCGCCCTCGTCGCCATCTATCTCGGCCAGAAAAAGCCGCTCTGGATCGCCGCGTCGTGCCTGCTCTTCGCCTTCGCCGAGAGCCTGTCGAACTACGTTCAGGGCTTCTCATCGATTCCGCCCCTGCTCGTACTCGCCCTTCCCTATGCGGTCACGCTCGTCTCGCTGATCGCCGCAGGCAATAAAAAATAGCTTTTTAGGCTCGCTCTAAGTAGGCACCCCCAACTCCTCCAGCACCGAGGCTATCTCGTACACTGTCCTTATTCGACGGTAGGGCAGAGAGGCAAAGCGGTCCATCTCATCTTTGAGCACGGCCTTGCCGCCGAGATCCACGTAGCCCTTCACATATTTCGGCAGGTCATCGACGAAGAGCGTCTCTTCCAGAGAAAAACCGGCATCGTGCAAGACGCGCAGATATGCATCTGGATTTGGTTTCCCAACAAGATTGTTGAAGCGGATGTCGTAGACGCCGATAAAGCAATCCGCAATGCCAAGCCTCTTCAGCACGCGCGCCGCATGCTCGCTGGGGGCGTTCGTCAACACCGCCTTCGGAAGCCGGATTTCATTGAGCATGAGTCTGAGCACGTGATCGGGCTCGAGACAGTCCTCTTCACCCTCAGGATGAATATACTGAAAATACCTGTCAGGCTCAGTAAAGCCTTGTTCGCGCATGAGCCACTCGAGCGTCGTGCCGTAGGGTTTCGCATGTTCTCGACGGAACCGCACCGCCTCATGAAACGGAAGGCCGAACATTTCGGCGATAAACTGGTTCATGCGCTGGGCAACGCCTGTCTCGAGCCCGGTCGCTTCGGAATAAAGGGTGTTGTCGAGGTCGAAAAGAAGAGCGCGTATCATTGGTTATGTAGTATCATGGAGCGGCCTCTGAGAACAAGTTGGAAGAAATCAACCTAGACGCCGCGATGAAGCTATGGTATTTTAGAAAGGTAGATTATCAAAGGGAGCGGCTCATGATTCCGATTGGGGATGACAACTCCGGACAGCGGGGAAAGGCTGTCGTGACCTGGACACTTATCGGGCTCAACGTGCTCGTCTTCGTGTTTCTGCAGAAGTTTGCGCTCGACGACTATGCGACGCTGGCGCTCGCCGCGATTCCCGAAGAGATTCTGTCGGGACACAGGCTCTTCACCCTCATCACCTGTCAATTCACGCATGCAGGGTTCATGCACCTCGTCGGCAACATGCTGTTTCTCGGCATCTTCGGCGACAACATCGAGTGCCGCATCGGCAAACTGCGATATACGCTCCTCTATGTCATCTCCGGCACGATAGGGATACTGTTGCAGATTCTCTTCGCCGCCATGGCTGGCGGCGGCGCCCTTCAAATGCCGCTCGTGGGCGCCTCTGCGGCGATCTCGGGCATACTCGCCGCATACCTCGCCCTCTTTCCCGGCAACAAAGTCGTGGTGCTCCTCTTCTATTTCATACCCACGGTGCTGTCCGCCTGGCTGGTGATCGGCTTCTGGTTCTTTCTGCAGGTGCTCGGCGGACTCTCCGGCCTTACGAGCCTTCAGGACGGAGGCACGGCCTACTTCGCCCACATCGGCGGATTTTTGAGCGCCTACGTATGGGCAAAGACATATAAACGAAAAGAGCTCAAGCTCATCTACGCGCGGCGGCGGAGAAGAAGGATCTCCGGCGATTCTGACGGCTTCCTGTGGTGGATCGTCGACGACTAATGAGCCATGACCGAACGACATGAGCGCCACAGGGGGCTGTTTCTCCATGCGAGGGACACGGCCAGAGGCGACAGAATCGTCGATTTTTTGTGTATTGAAGGACTTCTGCCGCTCTTTCTCTTTGGGGGCCCCAAAAGTTCGCTGCGGTCTGCGGCGACGCCCTTCGTGTCCGCGGAGATCGAGACCTACCGCGACAGACGAAGCGACTTTATAAAGCTCTCTGGGGTCAATATCCTTGAGACCTACGAGGGCATTCAAAAAAGCTTCTCGCACATGCAGGCTGCAAGCGGAGCTGCAGAGTTCGTTCTCCACACATCCGCGTTCGGAGGAGAATACGGGCAGGCGCTCGCCATGATGACGAGCCTGCTCCGCGAACTTGCAGCCATCGATGAGGAACACGCCGGGCTCGCGCTCCACGCTTTTCTATGGAAGGCGCTCGTGCCGCTGGGCCTTGCCCCCGACACATCCGCATGCGAGCGCTGCGGCAGACCATTTTCAGAAAAAGGAGCCCTGCCAGGCAAACTCTTGATGGGCGAACACAGCCTTCTGTGCGCATCCTGTGCCGAGGAGCGCAAGAGGCTGGGCTTTCCGGCCTCAGCGATGCTCTGGTTCGACGCAGAGGCCCTCCGCTGCCTCCACGCCGCCCTGCAGCTTTCGTACGGCGAGGCCGCCCAGACGATGGGCGCCTCCAGAGCATCTTCCAGCGTCAAGGCAGTGATTGAGTCGCTGGCAGAATCCGCCGCGGAAGGACCCTTGCAGAGCCTGCGGCTCTTCCACTAGTGCTTTTATATCGTCCAACTTTGAAGTAAAATGGAATTTTGTGGCGATATTATCTATGATACAGGAAATCAGGAGAACTGTTGGATGAGAGCTGTCGACATCATCATGAAAAAACGTTCAGGAGAAGCCCTCAATGATGAAGAAATACGGTTTATCGTCGAAGGTTATGTGAGAGGAGACATCCCCGATTACCAGGTCTCCGCCCTTTTGATGGCAATATTTTTCCGCGGCATGACTCCGGAGGAAACGGCGACGCTCACGGAAGCGATGCTCGATTCCGGGGATCGGATGGACCTCTCCGGCATTCCCGGGCCATTCGTGGACAAGCATTCGACGGGGGGCGTCGGCGACAAGATTTCCTTGCCGCTCGCGCCCATGGTGGCCGCCTGCGGCATCAAGGTGCCGATGATGTCGGGCCGTGCCTTGGGACACACAGGCGGCACGCTCGACAAGCTCGAATCCATCCCAGGCTACGTGACGGCCCTTGAGCTCGCGGCCTTCAGAAAGGGCCTCGCCGAGGACGGCTTTGCCATGACCGGACAGACTGCGCGCGTAGTCCCTGCGGACAAAAAACTCTACGCGCTCCGGGATGTGACCGGAACCGTGGAATCCATACCGCTCATCACGGCCTCAATTCTCTCCAAAAAGGTTGCGGAAGGCGCCGAAGGCATCGTATTCGACGTCAAATGCGGTTCAGGAGCCTTCATGAAGACCTTCGAAGATGCAAAGGCGCTCGCCAAAAGCCTTGTGGCGACGGGCACGGCGATGGGCAAACGCGTCGTCGCGGTGCTGACCGACATGTCCCAGCCCTTAGGATACAAGGTCGGCAATTTCCTCGAAATAGAGGAGACTCTCGATTGCCTCGAAGGCAAGGGCCCCGACGACGTCATGGAACTCGTCTACGGTTTAGGTGCATGGATGCTGGTGCTCGGCGGTGCGGCCAAAGATGTGGACGAAGGACGAGCCCGCTGTGAAGAGGCCATCGTGTCCGGAAAGGCGCTCGACCTGTTCTACCGCAACATCCTCAGACAGGGCGGCAGTGTCAGCGAGCTGCTCGCGCGCAGAGGCACATGGCGCTCCGAATTTTTCCGCGAAATCCGTGCGGACAGGGATGGCTTCATCGCCTCGGTCGATGCGCTCAAGATTGGCCTTGCGGGAGTCCACCTCGGCGTCGGGAGAAACCGCACCGAAGACAACGTCAGTCCAACCGCAGGCTTCATCTTCGAAAAAAAACGAGGGGCCTATGTCAACAAAGGCGAGGTCATCGCGGTCGCATACGGCAAGGACTGCGAGAGCCTCGAGTCGGCCGAGCCCCTCGCCGCCAGCGCCATATCGATATCTGATGCTGCCCCGGACTCACCACCGCTCATACTCGAGGAAATTACAGCCCAATGAAGTGGACAAAAAAAGAGATTGACCCTGCGCTTGTCCGTGACATAGCCCGCCGCTATCAGATCGACACCCTGACGGCTTCAATTTTCGTGCGGAGAAACCTCACCGAGCCGGAACAGATTCGGTTTTATCTCGAAGATGACCTTCAGCTGCTCTACAATCCATTCCTCTTCGCTTCCATGGAAGACGCAATCGACCGCATCCTCACGGCGCGCGAAGAAGAAGAGAAGGTGCTCGTGTTCGGCGATTCCGACACCGACGGCATCACATCGACTGTACTTATGACCGATGCGCTCAGGGACTTCGGACTCGAAGTGTTTCAGAAGGTGCCCGAGGGCGAAGAGCCTTACGGTCTGTCGAACGCTGCGGTCGACTTTGCCGAACAACATGGCATACGCCTCATCATCACGGTCGACTGCGGCATCTCGAATCACGAAGAGATCGCCTATGCGCGGCAAAAAGGCATCGATGTCATCGTTGCGGATCACCACCACCTCCAGGCGCCGAGTCCGCCAGAGGCCATCGCCGTGCTCGATCCGAAACTTCCTGACTCCGGCTATCCGTTCCGTGACCTGTCGGGCTGCGGCGTCTGCCTCAAACTTGCACACGCCCTCGCGATCGCCCGTCTCGGTATGTACAAAGAGCCTCTGGCTCTCCTCTATGGAGGCGTGGAGACCGGTGCCCCCGAAACAAAGCCGACGACCGTCATCGAGGCGGTCAGGCTCGACAACCTCATCGAGACTTCCCGTCTGAGGATATCCTCCGGCCCCGAGGGCTCCTTGCCCTCCGACACGCTCCAAAAACTCGAAAAATTTCTCCGGGGACGCATCATTATCTCATGGAACAAAAAAGAAATCGGCCTCTTTTTTAGGGAGCACTTCAACGGCGGCGTCGACCTCGACGTCATGGACCTCAGTCAGCTTGTGGGCGCGTTCTGGCCCGGCATGGCAAAGAGCTCTCTTGCAGAACTCATGCAGGCATCCAGAATGAAAAAATACGCCCGCGAGGCCCCGACAGCCCTCGATACAGTAAAAAACATCTTCGGCGCCTACATTCTCCAAGCCCTTCAGTCTCAGGGACTGCTCACCGAACGCATGTTCCAACTGGCCGCACTCGGCACGATCGCCGACCTCATGCCCCTTAAAGATGAGAACAGGCTCATTGTGCGTAGAGGCATCGAGGGCATCAACAGAGCGCCAACAGGCGGCATCCGCGAGCTCAAACTGAGCATGAATCTCGCACGACCGCTAGGAGCCATCGACATCGCATGGCAGATAACGCCCACCCTCAACGCGGCGGGACGGCTGGGCACCCCAGGCCTTGCGCTCAACCTTCTGCAGGCCGACACGGTCGACCATGCCATGGAGGCGGCCTCACAGCTCATTCAGGCCAACACCGAACGCAGGCGCCTTGGGACTGAAGGTTGGGACATCGTCCGCGACAAGCTCAACGAGAGCCTTGCGCAACACGGTGGAAAATTCGCGGTCGTGGGAAGCGCGGAGATAAAAACCGGCATCACGGGGCTCCTCGCCTCGCGAGCGGCAAATATGATGAAGGTGCCTGTGATCGTCGCAGTTTTTAAAACCGACGGGACCTGCACCGGCTCGATACGCGGGGCTGCATCCTTCCCCCTCACCAAGCTTTTGGCCTACTGTGCGGACCTCTTTTTGGATTACGGAGGTCATGACTCCGCCGCAGGCTTCACTCTTAAGACAGAGCAATGGCAGGCCTTCCTGATCAGGCTCTCGGAGTTCATGGACCACACGGAATACAGCGCAGAAGAACCAGAACTTGCCATCGACGCAGAGCTACCGCACGCCTATGTGACGCCCGAACTTCTCGAGCTCTGCCGCCGCTTCGAGCCTTTCGGAGAAGAGAACGACCCGCTTGTTTTCTGCTCAAAGCGAGTCCCCATGATCGACGCACAGATTGTTGGCAAAAATGGCAAGAGCCACCTCAAGCTCACCCTGGACTTTGGCGCCTACAAGTGGCCCGCCATGCTCTGGGACGGCGCCGAACGCCTCGAGCGTGACTTTTCATTCCGCAATAAGGACAAAGTCGACATTCTCTACAAAGTCACCACAAACTACTGGAACGGAGAGGAACGCCCGCAGATAGAACTCTACGACATTCGTCGCACCGAAGACTAAAATCGAGGGTAATGATGGGAACAGGTACAGCACCCTACTCCACGCATGCGGCGTACAAGCGCCCACTCAATATCGAGTGGGCTTTTTGTGCGTTTTTACACCACACGCGTGGCCCACAAGCTCTTGACCAACACCTCAAAAATCGTTATGGTACACACATCATTCCCCGGTTGTGTAATGGTAGCACGGCAGACTCTGGATCTGCTTGTGGGGGTTCGAATCCTCCCTGGGGAATTTCATTTTTGTTTGGGCGTTTGAGCCAGATGCTCAGACGACAGAGGCTCAAAAAGCCTCCATTGTGTAAGACCGAGTGTTTACGACCGAGGCCCCTTCGTCTATCGGTTAGGACAAAAGATTCTCAATCTTTAAAGAGGGGTTCGATTCCCCTAGGGGCTAACATTAAAAATAAGTCCTTGTTTTACAAGGACTTATTTTTATTCACCAAAATATTCGTCGCTCTCGCCAGAAAGTTGTGACACCCTCACACCGAGGGGCGGACTTCAGCCTCCAAAGCTTTTCGCATGACCGGCCTTGAGATCAGCATCTTCTTGTGCGCGGCCCATGTTTACAGACAATCGCCTTAGTATTTCAAGCGCTTCTTCAGCCTTTTGTTCGGGGACAAATATGTGATCATGGTAATCTCCTGCGACCACGTTGGCGCTTATGCCGTGGTTGGCGAGTTCCGTGGCGACCGAAGCGGTGTCCGAGCCTTCAGTATATCCTCGCACGTGGCAGCATGCAAACTGGGGAGAGTCTTCGGGCGGGGCCGGCCATTTGGCTTCTATTCTCTCGACATTCGCATTACAATCAACCCAGAGAAGAAATATCACCACTTGGCAGGGGGTCTGTATGGCAGACAAGGGGCACGTATGGCGCTTCAGACGTATCGGCGGTACGGATCAGGTCGTACTGAAGACAGGAGAAGACATCGCCGCGCTTTCAGCGCTGGATCCAAAGCTGTGGGTCGCCCTCGCGATGCCTGTGGCGCAGCATCGCTGCACGGAGACGCTCTCCCTGCTCGACGAGGACCACGACGGCAAAGTCCGCGTGCCGGAGGTGCTGCATGCGGTGGACAGGTTGCAAAAGGCATTCAACAGCCTCGACATTCTATTTGACGAGAACAGCACAATTTCCCCAAGCCTGCTCAAAGACGAGAACCTCCGGGAAGCCTGCGTTAATGCTGCCCAAATTGCCGGAGCAAACGCCGAAGAAGTCGACATCTCTGTGGTAGAGAGGGCAATTTCGCGCTTCAACGAGCGAGCATTCAACGGGGATGGAGTCGTCCTCCCTGCATCGGCACAGGATCCGCATATCGCCAGCACCATCGAAACGCTCATCGGCTCAGGCTATCAGGCACCTGACAGTTCAGGGAAAAACGGCGTGGACAATTCGGCGCTCGAGGCCTTCGTCCACGATGCCGCCCTCGTTCTCGAATGGCACGCATCGGGCGAGGCGATGCGAAGTGCCCTGCTGGACCTTCCTTTCGATGCGACACTTCCGGCATTTCGTGCAGTGTCCGAGGTGATAGACGATTACTTCAGACGATGTGCGCTGCTCAACCTTGCAGGAACGGCCGAGGCGCTCAACAATCTCGAGACGCAGCTCGCGGCAGCCCTTGCCACCCCGCTCGGGAACAGCGCAGAAACCCTGCAGTCCTTGCCGCTGGCACTGCCTCGGGCCGATGGTCTTCTACCTCTCGACGCGCCGTACAACCCCCTGTACGCGACAGAAGTCAGATCTGTGTTCGATGCAGTGAAGCTGCCATATAGGGTGGAAAAACAACTCGACAAAGCAACGTGGGAACGAATTTCTTCCGACTTCAGGTCCTATTCGTCGTGGCTCGGGCGCAAGCCCACAGTCGGCGCCCAGTCCATCGAACCAGAGATGCTCGATGACATCCTCCACGATGGCTCTCTGGAGGCAATCCGCACACTCATAGCCCAAGACCTCGCGGAGGCGTCCCAGGCGAAGATGCTCCATGAGCTGCGGAACATTCTGCTGTTAAAGAGAGATTTTTTAAGGATACTGCGCAATTTTGTCTCCATGGACGAATTCTACAGCAGCCACGAAGGCATGTTTCAGAGCGGCAGACTCTTCATCGACGGACGGGAGCTCGAGCTCTGCATGGATGTCCACAATCCTGCCGCGCACCTCTCCATGGCGGGGCTCTCCGGGATGTACCTCCTCTACTGCGACATACGCCGAACCACCGGAGAAAATGGTTCGATCGTGGCCGCGCTCACCGCAGGGGATGCAGACAGACTCTACGTTGGGCGAAATGGAATCTATGTCGACAATGATGGCCTCGATTGGAACGCCACCATCACAAAAGTGGTCATTCAACCCATCAGTATCCGCGAGGCGTTTTTCAGCCCTTACAAATGGCTCGCGCGGACGATCGAAGAGTTCTCGGCCAAACGGGCCAGCGCGGCCGAAGCCGCGCGACAAGGCCAGCTCAAGGACCTCGCCCAGAAGGCAGTCGAGCAGCCTTCAAAGGCTCCCCAGGCATTGGAACAGATCGTGCCCAAGAAGATCGATGTCGGCACAGTGGCGGCGATCGGCGTTGCCTTGGGGAGCATCGGCGCGATGATCACGAGCATCCTCGGACTTTTTCTCGGCATGGGGGTGTGGATGCCCATCGGCATTGCCGCCGTCTTTCTGCTCATCTCCGGCCCTTCGATGATCCTTGCCGCGATCAAACTCAGGAAGAGAGATCTGAGCCCGATACTGAACGCCGAAGGGTGGGCCATCAACGGCCGCCTGAAATTGAATCTTATCTTCGGCGCAACGCTGAGCCATCGTGCGAATCTTCCCCCCAATTCGATCCGGACATTAAACGATCCCTACGCGCCGAAGAAAAAACCGTGGCCCCTCTACGCCACAGTCATCCTACTCGGAGTGGTGGCCGCTGCATGGCTGTTGGGGTGGCTCGATCATGTCATTGTCCTGTTCAGAAGATAGCGTCCATACACGGTTGACGACACGCTTGACGGCTGGGCGTTCAGTCCTATATCCTAAGATTGCTCCAGGGAACCGAGGAATGCGGTGCAAATCCGCAGCGGTCCCGCCACTGTAACCGGGGATGGCCCAGCACGCAAAGGTCCAAAGTCCTTTGCAGCCATTGCGGCGCATGCCGTGAGAAGGCGCTGTGCGCACAGAGGATCCGGAAGCCAGGATACCGCTCTGGGGCAAGCCCACTATGATGTCCGGGCGAAACTTCGAGGATTGAGGAACTCCGGATGCGCAGCAACCTTGGCACGCATGCTCCTCTCGCGCGCGTGAGGCAGCGGCCCCTCCACTGCGAGGCAACACACCCGTTCCATATCCACGGCCACAGGGTACGACTCCTCCCTCGAATTCGCCTCGACCTCGAGGAGGAAACTCGGTATGGACAGCGTGCGCCCACTCGGGGCCTTCGCGGCCCTCTGCCTCGTTAGTCTTGTTTATTTCCCGGTATTTTCCCAGACGGTCGAACTGCCCTCCGTCGTCGTGGAAGGCTTGCTGCCCATGAGCGACCTCGCGCCATCTGCGGGCACGACAAGCATCGACCATGCAGCGATCGAAGCGATGGCTGTGCGGGACCTCCCGACGCTCCTCTCATCGGTCGCGGGCGTGATAATCTCTCCTACCGGAGCACAGGGCGCCCAGACGACGATCTCCCTGAGGGGTTCCACGTCGAACCAGGTCCTCGTCCTCGTCGACGGCGTGCGCATCACGGACCCCGCGACGGGTCAGACCGACCTGTCGCGCATCGACATACCGCTCGACCAGATCGAGCGCATCGAAGTGCAGCGCGGGGCTCTGTCCGCCCAATACGGTGCGGACGCGGTCGGCGGGGTCATCCACATTCATACAAAAAAGAAGACGGCGACCCCGTCGGTCGACATATCGGTCCTGAACAGGGCTTTCTTGCCCTCTTCAGTGACAGTCGGCAGCGGCTTTTCCGCCACGACGGTCCCTTTCGTGGCCTCGGCCCTCGTCGACGGGCAAACGCTCGACATCTCCGCACGCAAGAACAATCTTGCCGCATGGGCAAAGGCGGAGCGCGCCGCGAACGGCTACCCGTACTACGATTCGAACGGGATACGTCGCTCACGGACGAATGCTGACTTACTCTCGGCCTCAGGTGGCCTTCAGGCTTCCTCCTCTCTTCCGATCGGGGAACTGTCTGCGTCTGCAAGAATGAACTACCGTTCCATGGGGGTCCCCGGAACGCTGACAGTACCCACCCCCAGCGCCCACCAGAACGACTGGAACGGCAGTGTATCCGTGCATTTCAGCACGGATTCCTTGTTCGCGGGGGCGCTCGCCATGGACCTGAGCCCCTACGCACAGTTCGGCGGCATTCAGTATCGCGAATCGGAAAGTTCGGGAACCGACCAGCACTACTCCTACAGAGCTGGCGCGGACGCCTCGCTTTCCTGGCTTCCTCCCTGGAACGGCGAACTGAAAGGCGGCGCATC
This sequence comes from Spirochaetia bacterium, assembly GCA_029975555.1. Classification (GTDB taxonomy): domain Bacteria; phylum Spirochaetota; class Spirochaetia; order Treponematales; family Rectinemataceae; genus Rectinema. Next base: position 86,446 of record JARKOY010000074.1, read on the forward strand.
GTTCCGCTATGACCGGCTCGACTCGAGCGTGGTTAAGACGAGCAGCGGCAGTTCGCCGCAGCGCTTTTCGGAAGGGCTCTTTCTCGAGCCCCGCGTGAGGTTCGGGAAGTGGGCGCTCGTCCCCGCACTCCGCTACGACGCGACCAGCGATTTCCCCTCGGGAATTTCTGCAAGTCTCGGCGTCCTCTATGACGTGGCGAAGGATACCGTATTCCGAAGTTCAATATCGAGCGCCTACAGGGCGCCATCCTTCGACGACCTCTACTGGCCAGCATCAGGCGGGGTGGAGGGCAATCCCAATCTCAAACCGGAGAGCGCCTATTCGGCCGACGTCTCGGTGGCCCGCAACGACGGACAAAGATCGTGGTCCTTAGGCGCATTCGCCCGCTATGTGCAGGACGTCATCCTGTGGCAGCCAGATTCCTCGGGTATCTGGACACCATCGAACTACGGCAATGCGCTGTACCCTGGAATCGAGCTTGAAGGCTCCACTCCCGTCGGAGACTGGCAGCTCTGCGGCAACTACACCTTCCTCTACAGCTTTGTGCTCTCCGGGAACCTCACGCTCGCGGACGACAAGCGGGTCCCCTATGTGCCCGTCCACGCCGCGTCCCTCAGCGCGAGTAGATCGGTGAAGAATTTCAAGAGCGCCTTCATGTTCACCTATAAGAGCCTCAGATACACGACCACGAGCAATGTTGCCTATCTCCCGTCGAACCTGATCGCCAATGTGAGGCTGCAATGGAAACTCGGCCCCCGGACGGACCTCGAGCTTCTCTTCCAGAACTGTTTCGACGAGCAGTACGAAGTCGTGCTGGGCTATCCCATGCCCGGTTTCTCGGTGTCGGCAAAATGCACCGTCCACCTTCAGGGGAAGGAATAGGGTGCGCAGCACCTACTGAAACCAATATCACGTTTAGGAGGTTGTATGAAAAAGCTCTTGTCCAACTATGGATGGCGCACGACCTGCGCCCTCGGAATCGTGCTTCTCCTCGCCACGCTGGCCGGGTGCGATCTGTTCACCAAGCCATCCGGATCTACTGGGTCCACGGCGCACGTCTACGCGGTGGCATCCGGGAGCGGCAATGTGTACGAGATCGATGCGGACAATGCCACCGCGGCGTCGACGGCGCTCGTGAGCACCGGTCAGAACTCGACCGGCGAGATGGTCATACACGGCACAAAGGCCTTCGTCGCCGTGGGAAGCTACAACAACACGGCCCCTGGTCTCTACTGGTTCGACCTTTCGAGCTCGACGCCTACGGCGAGCCTAATCGGGAACAAGACAAGCGCGCAGTACCTCTGCGTCGTGTCGGACACAAGGGGGTATGTGACCTCGGCAGACTATTCCGGCGCCTACGCCAACGCCGTGTACAGCTTCGACCCGAGCAACCCCTCGGCGGGGCTTGGCAGCGAGGTCACGGGCTTCGCCTCTGGCTTCTATCCTCAGGACATCGCCTATGTGTCCGACGGCAGCGGGACCGGCCGCGTGTTCGTGACGGACAACGCCAACGGCAAGGTGTACCGACTCGATGCAGCAGCAGGCACTGCGGTCGACCTCACCTTCACGACGAGCGCGGGCGGCACGACGGGGCTTCTGCCCGGCGAATATGACTGGGACAACAACGGCAGCGACGATGCGGGTGTCTTCGTCGCCAATACCGGAGGCTACGACGCGAACTGGAACCCCCTTCCCGGTTCGATCGACTTCATTCCTTTGAACGCTGCCTCTGGTTCCGACATCGTCACCGTTCAGTCCAACCTCTCGGTGGGGAGGCTCGCCGCCTTCGACGCTGATCACCTCGTGGGGACGAATTACGGCGGGACGTGGATCATCGATTTGACAAAATCGTCGGGCGACGCTGGGCGGGTCACCGAGATCAAGAACAGTAGTGGCCTGTCCTTTGGTTCCATCGACGTGGACACCTACGGCGGATACGCCTATGTGCCGGACGGCTCGAACACGGTGTACAAGATCAGCTCCAGCGGCGCGGTCACGGCAATCGCCGTGGGTCTGAGCACCGAGAAGATCAGCAATGTGGCGGTGAGGGAATAGCCCCACAAACGCTCACTTCGGAATACGATACTCGACGGGGATCACCAGCGACAGCGCAGAGGCCAGCCTGACATCCAGAGGGAAAATGCTCTGCACGAGTCTCAGGGCAGCCTCGTCGAGGATCGAGCTCCCGGAAGGACTTTGGATTTGTGCTCTGACGAGGCTGCCGTTGGGCGCCACAACGAGCAAAAGCTTCACAACCCCTTCGGTTTTGCGCCTGAGTGCGGCCGGGGGATATTCCTTCCGCGCCGACAATGCGGCGATGATCTGCCGCGAAAGCGTCTCTGGAGTGTCAAACTGCGGTGCTTGGGCCACAGCCAAGGTCTGTACATCGCGCGCGCCTGAGGGGGCAGCGGGGGCCGCTTCCCCCTCCCTGTCCGGAGGGGCGCGAGGCGGTGTCTGATCCGCCACACTGGGCTGGGGTGTCAAAGCTCCTGGCTTGGGGAAAGCGTGGTTTTCTTCAGGCTGAGAGGGCGAAGGCACTTCCGCGATGCGACCGAGGCCATCCGACGGCTGCTTCTGATCCGGCACCACCGAAGCATCTTCTGCATGGCGCGCTATTTCATCCTCTCCTCTATGCTGCACTGCCACATCTTCTGCACGGGCCTCTGGGCCAGCAGCTTTGACGGCATCGCCCCCCTGCGCCACCTGTTTTGCAGCACTGTCTTCCGCCCGAGGCTGCGAAATGCCTTGAGCGGCGGCCGCATTGATATATCTCATTTCTTTGTATGAACGTAGCTTCTCTGCCTTGAGCTCTGCGGCCTGGGAAGAGGGAGATGTCCACCCTTCTTCCGCTTGCGCCGACGCCGCATGCCCAGCGTCTGGCGCCGCCACTGCATCGGATTTTGCAGGAGCCGTGGCACCAGCCTCACCCGCATGCGCCGTAGAAGTTCCGGGCGCAGTGCGCATCTTCGCGAAGAGTTCCTTCGAGGGAGCGAAGTACTGCCGAGGCGCCTTGGTGGACACAGGGCCCGAGGCGCGCCCGGCCGAAGGCGCGTCGATTTCAGGGCGCCTTGCCGCCAGAACGCCTGCACTCGGCGGGTCCGCTGGATCGCCTGCCGCCGGGCCACCCGAATCCGCCGGTGCTGCGGTCTTTGCGGCTGCGGTTTTTACAGAGGGCTCGGGGACCAACGTCGCTGCAGCCGCCGTGCCGGGCAGCGCTCTCTCCTCCTCTTTCGCCGCTTCTGCCTGAGGGGCCACAGGGTAAGGCATGAGGGGCTCTGGATCGGAAGCTTGTTCTTGCAGCGCACCCGGAGGCATGCCCTCTGGGCCGCGCCGCCCCTGCCCCACATCGAGCGCGTGCTCGTCTTCTACGGAAAAGTCTGGCAGAAGAGAAATTGGTCCCTGGGCCGGTGCCGCCGCTGCCGAGGCTGTCGCCCCTCTCGGCAGCACGTATTCCTCAGCCTGGGCCCACACTGCGGGGCTCTCTTCTTTACCTTCTCCGGCTGGTTGCGCCTCGAGGATAGACAGCCCATCCCCTCCAATCGCAGGCACCTCTGGTGACTGCACGGGAGGAATAACCGGTACCGGAGAAGTGGTTACCTCCCACTGGGCCGGACGATGCACCTCTGCCTTCGCCCCACGCGCCACGTCGCTCGGCGCCTGCCCAACCAGACTTATCCTGAGCGACGGCGGGGGAACATTCCGGCCTTGGGCAAAATGCAGCGGGAGAAAAATGACGGCCCCATGGAACAAAAGAGAACAGAGAATCCCCACAAGCCAGTATCGCCGCTCAAGTCTCTTTTCCAGACTCACACGTTGCTCCGGTGCAGATGTCTTCTGATGACGGCTTCGACCTGGTTCCGAAACACGAGGAGCAGGACCATAAGAATCGCCGTCAGAACCGCCAAGGCGATCACGAGTCCGAATCGCTCCCGGTAGACTGCACTCCCCGCGAGCGTCGTTCCGACGATGCCCGGCATGCGCGCGATCATCGACGCGACCAGAAAGAGCAAAAATGGGCGTGAGCCGGCCCCCGCGAAATAACACAACAGGTCTTTCGGAATGCCAGGAATCACAAATAAAAGGATGAGCCCGGCAAAGCTCCGCGCGTCCGCCGCATATTTCTGCAGCTTCTCATACTGCTCACGCCTTAAGATCGTCATCAGAAAGCGGGGTCCCAAAAGCCTCCCCAGAAAGAAATTGAGCGCAGAACCAAGCGCGATGCCTAAGGTGGAGAGCAGCAATCCTCCCCAGAATCCAAAAACAAATCCTCCGGAGACCTGCACCACTTCGCCGGGGACGACGAAGACCACTACCTGAAGCACGTGCAAAAGGATGAACATAAGCCATCCCGAGGCGCCGAAAGAGCGCACCCAGTTCCGCATCATCTCTCTCTGCGACAGCAGGGGAGTCAACCAATCCTTCAACAAAAGGCCCGCCACCACGAGCGCCACGAGGAACGCAGGAAAGGCGAGACTTCCCAGCGTGAGCGGTTCCCTTGTGCTGTCCTTCTTCTTCTCTTCCATGATCGGCATTACCATACCTCGCCCTGCGCACCCTCTACAAGCCCGCCCGGACGACGCATAGATACAACTCTTTGTAAAACAAGATAATCCTCACCATCACCGCCCTCTTCAGTGCAGAGCTTTTGACTCTTCCTGGATTTTCTGTTATAATAAAATATCTATGCCCAATGAGCAGACTGCAACCTTTTTAGTCGACCAGCGCGTCGTCTACCCAAGCCAGGGCGTCGGCCGCATCATGGAAATTCGGGAAAAAGTCTTCAATGGCCAGAAGACGCTCTATTATATCATCTATCTTGAATTTTCCGACATGACCGTCATGGTCCCCGTGGATAAGGTCGACGCGCTTGGAATCCGTCCCCTCGTGTCCAAGGAAGAAGCGGAGACTGCCCTCAACTACATCTCTCAGGCGGCATCCACGATCCCTTCCGACTGGAAGCTGCGCTACCAGATGAACCTCGACCTCCTAAAAAAGGGCTCGATCATGGACATTGCGGCTGTCGTCCGCTCGCTCTACCAGCGCTCGAAGATCAAGGAACTGCCGATCCTCGAACGCAAGCTCTACGAATCGGCGCTCAACCTGCTCCAGGATGAGATAGCCTTCGCCTTGGGCCGCCCCAAGGAAGAGATCGTCGCGATCATCCGCGAAAATCTGGACAAATGAGCCAGTCCGCGCCAAAACCGATTCAGGCTCCAAGGCTCCCCATCGCCGGGAGGGCCTTTGCCCTCGTCACCGCGGCAGGATCGAGCACCCGCTACGGCGGACCCAAAAAGGAATTCGAGCCCCTCGGCGGCCTCACCGTCATCGAGCGCGCGCTTGAGCCGTTCTTGGAGCTCTGCGCTGGCATCGTCGTCACCTGCCCGGCAGAGGCAAAGTCTGATTTCGAAGCCTTCTTTGCACGGTCGATGCTGCATTCTGCCCTCTCCAGGCTCCCCGTGGGCTTCGACATTGTGGAAGGTGGTGCGGTCCGCCAGGAATCCGTGCGACTCGGGCTGCGCGCGCTCGCCGCCTTGGGATGCGCAGAGGATATCGTGCTCATCCATGACGGCGCCCGTCCATGGATTTCCCGCGCGCTCATCCTGAAAACCCTCGAATGCGCGCGGACCACGGGCGCATGTCTGCCACTCGTGCCGCTCACAGAGACGCCCAAAATAGTAGAAGGAGAGTATATCCACGCGCATCCTGCGCGGGCTCACATGATGACGGCGCAGACTCCCCAGGCCTTTTCGTTTCCTGAAATTCTGGCCGCCCACGAACTGGCCCACCAGGAACACTACAGCGCCACCGACGATGCGATGATATGGGACCACTACGTGGGGCCGGTCTTTTGGGTCGAGGGTGAGCGCCAAAATCGGAAAATCACTTTTAAGGAAGACATCCTACACAGGCCGGCACTGCTGCGCACGGGCATCGGGTACGACATCCATCCGCTCGTCGAAGGCAGGCCACTGCTCCTTGCCGGCGTGCGCGTCGAGAGCGAACGCGGCGAAGCGGGGTATTCCGACGGCGATGTGCTCTGGCACGCGATCATCGATGCGGCGCTCGGCGCAGCGGCGCTCGGGGACATCGGCTCGCACTTCCCCCCTGGGAAACCCGAATGGGAGAACGCCGATTCCACCCGGCTTGCTCGTACCGTGTTCACCATGCTCAAAGAGCGCGGCCTTGCGTTCGTCAACATCGATTGCACCGTGCTCTGCGAAAGGCCCAAACTCGGCCCGTACCGCGAACGGATATGCGCAGCCATCGCAGAGACTTTCGAGCTTTCGCCCAAGGCAGTCTCATTCAAGGCAAAGACAAAAGAAGGCTTCGACGCGACCGGCCGCGGCGAAGCGATCGAGGCCCAGGCAGTGGTGCTCCTGGAACAGAGGTGATCTCTCAGATCGAAAGTAGCACAATCGACAGGCTGATGCCCGCAAAGGCGAAAAGCTGCGGAAGGTGCAGCGGCAGTTCCGAGACGAAATATGTCGCGATCGAAGGATACAGCACGAGCAGCCCGTAGAACGACGGCGCAACGGCCGTCATCTTCCCCCGCTCAAAGGCGACCTGTTTGATGAGGAAGGACGAAACGCCACAAAAGATGTACACATAGAGGTACGCCGAAACAAACCAGCTCAAAAAGTTCGAACCGTGGCTGAGCCGCAGCGCCTCCAGGGCGAGCACCATGAATCCTCCAAGCGCCCCCGCGGCGCTCCCGAGGGATACGCCCACTTGTTCAGGCCCCATGTGGCGACTCGCAAAGAGCATGATCATGGCAAAGGCCGTCGGAATGAAGAACGCGACCCAGAACGCGTCCACCTTAAAATGCTGAGAAGAGGCCTGTTCCACGAACCCCGCGTATGCCAGCGATGCCGCCATAAGCACAATCCACGGGATCTTCTTCGGCGATATCTTCTCCCCAAGCATACCGTACGAGAGCAAAATGGTGAAAATAATGTTTGAGCCACCGATGGCGGCCACGATATTCGGCGCCAGCGCCCCGAGGGCGAGGTAGTTGAAGATCGGCTGCACATTCATGAGAATAAAGCCGCACGTCCAGCCGATTACCTCTCCACGGCGGATTTTCTCGCCCCGGCGCTTTGCGGAAAGCCACCCCACATACTTTTTCTGAAGCGAAAAGCCCAAAGACAGCAAAAAGTTCCCAAAAAGAGCGGTGAAGTACGCTGCTACCGTGCTCATAGTCTGCTCGCTATCTGCCGAATCGAATCAAAGAGCCAGGCATATTCGCTCTCGACCCGATAAAAAACTGCCGGCATGCCGAAGGGGGCGTGGACCGTCACCATTCCGGAAGAATACACCCTCGATGTCCAGAGATGAATCCACTGCCCCGCCGGAAGGAGGCACGGGCACACCTCGCCTGTCCGCCCCAGATTGGGAGCAAACAGAAGATCCGGCCCCGAGAAGAGAATGTCGTCCCTCGCCGCGAATAGGGTATCTCGGGGCATCGAGATCGAGGGGTGCTGGAGCGCGGGGAGTCCCGTTTCTTCCCAGCGTCGCTGGCAGAACTCCCAATACTGCACTAACCCTGCCCGTATTTTGGCATAGCGGGTGACCATGCGCCTCCGGTCGCCCGGAATATGCAATTCCGGAGGAATTTCTCTGCGGAATAGCGGCGGAAGTGTGACGTCGGATTGACAGAGCATCAGGTCGACTATTTTCCAGTCCTCCTGTCCACGGGCGGATCGGACGATGGAAAGGTTCAGGCGCTGAAACGCCTCCGGCCCTGCCCCCGAGAAAGAGAGCGACCCCAAAAGGCCTGCCCCGTCTCTCGCATCGAGGTGGGGAACGTTCAGGGGAGCCTTCAAAGGAAGAGCGGGCGAAGAGGATGGTGCCTGCACCCGCTGGACCTGTGTCTTCCGCCTCCAGCCATGCCAGAGTGAACACGCCTCTTCAGGGCTCCGCGCATATCCGATATGGACCTCCGCGGGGAGTTCCATCCTGAGCACAAAGGAGCCATCGTCAAAGGAGAGGAAGCGGGGGCCTGCGGACAGGCAGAGCAGGAATCTGCCGTCCAGCGCAAAAGCTGCCGTCTGTTCCGGCTGCAGCAGCGCGATCCGCCCCTTCACGGCGTGCGATTTTCGCGGACCGAGCCCGTTCCACTGCGCACATGGAATATCATGGAATCGAAGTTTTACGAAGTCGATCGCAGGGTCGAGCGCGGAGAAATAGAGGGAAAAGATCGCGGCGTAAGCGCCCGATGCACGGCCTGAGGCAGGACTTGGCTCAGGGCTGAAAGCACTAAATTCTTCACGCATGACGAGCTTGCTCGAAAAGGTAAACTGGGCGCTCGCCACAGACGTCATTGCCGGTATGCAGCTGCCTGCCCCTCGCCACGCCGACCGCACCTCCCCCAACCTGTGCACAAAGACTGCCGGCATCCTCGTCGTATGCCACAGAAGCCGCTGCCCGGCGACAGTCACAAGAAAGCCGTGCTTCCAATATTCAAATGAAATCAAAGCGATCTCCGGTATTCTTTTCGATATCCTCTCAGCTGCAACCTTCGCCACAATACTGAAAGATTCGCTATAACCATATACGACTCGCGCGCGATGAGCAACACCGTCCTTGTGGCCGCGCACCACAATTCGCTTTTTTTTTATCGATATATCCTTGACTATTTTTGCGCTCCGTGCTATCGTCAGCCCGTCATCGGTGGATGACAGTCGTCTATCTACCATTCAATTGTCTCGTGCTCCCGGATACCGCCTCCTTCTCCGGGAGCCTTTTTTCATTGCAATGCTCCCGAAGAGAGTGTATAATTCCTCCATACGTGATCTAGGAGGTAAAGAAGCATGAAGAAGATCGTAGCAATCCTATTCTGCCTGTTGCTGGCCACCAGCGCATTCGCTCAGCAGCGATTCATCACCATCGCCACGGGCGGCACCGCAGGGACCTATTTCCCGCTCGGCGGCGCACTTGCCGACATTTGGAATAAAAACATTCCTAAGATGAACGCCACCGCACAAGCTACCGGCGCATCCATCGCCAACATCAACCTGCTCAAAGGCGGCAACGTCGACGTCATCTTCACGCAGAACGACGTTGCCAATTATTCCTACAACGGCACAGAACTCTTGAAGGGCCAGGCCTATAAGGATCTACGCGGCATGGCCTGCCTCTACAACGAGACCATCCAGCTCGTCGCCCTCGAATCGAGCGGCATCAAGACGATTGCCGACCTTAAGGGCAAGAAGGTGTCTGTCGGCGCCGCAGGTTCCGGCACCGAAGCCAATGCCCGCCAGATTCTCGAAGCGGCTGGTCTCACCTACAACGACATCAAGGTGCAGTACCTCTCCTTCGCCGAATCCGCGAGCAACATGAAGGACGGCAACATCGATGCGGCGTTCAACACCGCTGGCATTCCGACCGCGGCCATCCAGGACCTCGCCGTATCCAAAAAGATGGTGCTCGTGCCGATCGACGGAGAAGTCGCGGCGAAACTGACGGCAAAATATCCGTTCTATGCGCTCCAGGTAGCGCCCGCCGGGACCTACCAGGGCCAGACCAAGGACGTGACCACCGTCGCCGTCAAATCGATGCTCGCCGTGAGCAGCAAGCTGCCCGCAGACCTCGTCTATCAGCTGCTGGAGACCATGTACAACAACACCGAGAGGCTGATTGCGGCCCACGCTCAGGGAAAGAACGTAAAGCTCGAGACCGCGCTCGAAGGCATGTCGATTCCTCTGCATGCAGGCGCCGAAAAATTCTTCAAGGATAAGGGTGTCATCAAATAACCTTCAGGAAGAGCTAAGAATATCCCAGGAGCGGCGCGGGACTCTCCGTTCCGCGCCGCTTGTTGTTGCATGGACGCCATGAAAAAGGCAAGCAAATGCAAAGGAATGCTGATCTTGGGCGGCATAATTGGCCTCGCCGCGCTCCTCTCATTTGCATTTGGCCTCCGGCTCGTGCCAGCGCTGGTCATCAAAGACAGCAAGGGAGAGACGGTCGTAAGGCTCCCTCTTTTTGATGGACAGTTCGTCCACCATTTCATCCATTCGGTGCACAAGACGCCTGTCGATGAATATTTTGAGGTGCATGGAAAAACCTTGGAATTGAAAAAGGTGAAGTACGACACGTACGGCGTGGGCATGCCCTCCGACGGAGGTGAAGCTTTTACCATAGAAAATGGGCGTTTTGTCGTGACCATGCACCGCAGTTTTTTGGCTATCCCCGTCCGCGTGTCGATTGTTCCTGATCATGGGATAGTCATCGGGGACACGCTCTTTCCCTTTACGCGGTGGGTAGCGCCAGAATCAGCAATTACGCTCTCCGCGGGGAGGATGCTGATATTCCAATATGGGAGGATTTCTTCAAAATGAGTGATTCCCAGAAGCTCCAGCAGGAAAATGCGGCCGCAGATGCGCAGGAAATCTTGAAAAAATATGATAAAGAATCGAATTTCCGCACGTACAGCGGATTTCTGGCGAAGATAGTCGCTGCGCTTGCAATAGCCTTTTCTGTATTCCAGTTGTATACTGCCATTTTTGGCGTCCTGGATGCCATGGTTCAGAGGTCCATCCACCTCTCTTTCGGCTTGACGCTGATTTATCTGCTTTACCCGACAAGCAAGAAATGGTCGCATTCGAAGCTCAATCCAGTCGATGCGTTGCTCGCCGTCTGTGGCGCGCTCGCGCCCCTGTACATCGTACTGAACTATCAAAAATTGGTGCTGAGAGCAGGCACTGCTACGCCGGTCGACATCGTCTTCGGCGTCATCGGCATCCTGTTGGTGCTTGAAGCCGCGCGCAGGGTCGTCGGCGTTCCCATGGTCGTCATTGCGCTTGTCTTCATCGTCTATGCGTTCGCGGGGCCTTATATTCCCGGTAAACTCGCACACCGTGGCGCCAACTTTGAAACGCTCATTCAGCATCTCTATTTCACGACGGAAGGCGTATTCGGCATTCCTCTCGGCGTTTCGAGCACGTTCATCTTCCTCTTCATATTGTTCGGTGCCTTCCTCGAGAGAACGGGGCTCGGACAACTCTTCATCGATCTGGCGAATGCAGTAGCGGGATGGGCCGCCGGAGGACCAGCAAAAGTCGCAGTACTCTCAAGTGCTCTTATGGGCACGGTCTCCGGCTCATCGGTTGCAAACGTTGTGGGTACGGGCTCATTCACGATTCCGATGATGAAACGCCTGGGCTACAAACCTGAATTTGCTGGCGCAGTCGAAGCAACCGCATCGACCGGCGGTCAGCTCATGCCCCCCATCATGGGCGCCGCTGCCTTTCTCATGGCAGAATTTACCAACATCCCCTACGTCCGCATCATTGGGGCGGCAGTGGTGCCGGCCATCCTCTACTACTTTGGCGTATGGGCAGGCGTTCATTTCGAAGCCAAGAAAAATGGACTGCGGGGATTGAGCCGCGAAGAGTTGCCGAAATTTAAGCAGATCATACTCGAAAAGGGCCATCTGATAATTCCGCTCGTGGCGATCATCTATCTTCTGGTCACAGGTTTCACGCCCATGAAGGCGGCGCTCTGGGCGATCATCCTCTCGATTGCCTCATCGTGGCTGAAGAAGAGCACGCGCATCGCCCCGATCGAAATAGTAGGAGGCCTCGAGGCGGGCGCCCGTTCCGCCCTCGGCGTGCTTGCCGCCACGGCTTGTGCAGGCATCATCATCGGTATCGTCACCCTTACAGGCCTTGGGCTTAAGCTTGGCTCAATTCTTGTCGAACTTGCCGGCGGACGACTGATTCCGACACTGTTTTTTACTATGATCACTTCTCTGATTCTCGGCATGGGCGTGCCGACCACCGCAAACTACGTCATCACCTCGACCATCACCGCGCCTGCGGTCATTATGCTGCTCTCTAAGCAGGCTGGCCTCGATCCGTACGCCGTTGCACCCGCGAACATTATCCTACCGGCACACATGTTCGCATTTTATTTCGGCATCATCGCCGACGTCACGCCCCCTGTCGCACTCGCCGCCTTCGCGGGCGCAGGTATCGCAAAGGCCAACCCCATGAAGACCGGCCTTAATGCGACGAAGCTGGCCATTGCGGCCTTCCTGGTACCTTACATCTTCGTGATGAATCCTCAGATGCTTCTTTTCAACATCAATTTCTTCACGTTCGTCTGGATGCTCATCACGAGTCTGGTCGGCATCATCGCGGTGGCGGCGGCGGTCAATGGCTGGTTTTTCACGACAATGCTCTGGTATGAGCGAATTCTTGGATTTGCCGGCGGCGTGCTGCTGATCGACCCGGGCATCGCAACCGACATCATAGGGCTCGCACTTTTTGCAGCCGTGGTGATCAGTCAATTCACTCGTTCCCGCAGGGCAAAGCACATGGCTGCAACGCGGTAAGCCAAGCCTGTTTTCTCATGCACATGCAGGAGGACGTCGGCCGCTTAGTGCGGTGGCCTCCTGCATTGTAACCTTGTTATAATCTTGCGCTATACTCGCATTTATAGATAGGATTCCGCGGTCTTCAAAATGTCGGCGAACACTCCGCCAGCCGTAACATCCGCACCAGCCCCCGGCCCCCGTATGACAAGCGGATTCTGAGAATAGCGCCTGGATGTGATCACCACCATGTTGTCGGTGCCCGTAAGGCTGTAGAAGGGACTTTCTGGGCCATAGGCGCACAGAGAAAGACGGACGCCCTGTGGCGTCACGACCGCTACGTAGCGGAGCACCCTGTTGGACTTAGAAGCTTCGGCGCGACGATTCTCCAGAACCTCATCCATTTCAGGCAGCAGGGCCATGCAGGCATCCACCGAGTCGGCGTCGGCGATGTTCGGAGAAATAAGCGATTCTATCTCCACCGCGGATTCTTCAAGTGGATATCCTGCCTCGCGCGCCAAAATGATCGCCTTCCGCGCAATATCCTTTGCGCTCAAGTCGTCGCGCGGGTCCGGTTCCGTATACCCGAGCCGTTTTGCGCGTCTCACGAGTTCGGAGAAAGGCAGGTCAGGGCTGAGATTATTGAAAATATAGCTGATTGTTCCCGAAAGCACGGCCTCTATTCTGACGATCTCATCGCCCGATGCGACCATGTCCTGGATTGTTCCAATGACGGGAAGCCCGGCGCCGACGGTGGTCTCATACCGATAGGGCACATCCATATCCCGCGCAAGCGCCATAAGCCTCTGGTACTGCTGGATCGAACCGCTGTTCGAGCGCTTGTTCGGAGTCACCACCGAAATCGAGGCAAGGAGCATGTCCTCATAGTACTTCACTGGCTCCTCGCTCGCGGTACAGTCGCAGAAGCAGGCATTCGGCAGGTTGAGCTCGATTAATTCTCTGACAAAATGTGCGAGATCCGTCGTCTTCCCTTGTGCCGGAAGAATCTCTTTCCAACGCTCGATATCGATCCCCCTTGGGTCGATCAGCATGGTGCGCGAATTGGCGATACCGGCAATGCGCACGCGGATGGAGTGATCCCTAAAAAGCCTCTCGTGCTGGGCCGCGATCTGCGAAAGCAATGTCCCGCCGATGAGACCGGTACCAACCAGAAACACGTTGACCGTGCGCACGCCCGCCAGGAAGAAGGCGTCGTGGATGGCGCTCATGGCCTTGTTCTGGTCCTGCGCGCTCACCACGATCGAAATGTTGAGTTCCGACGAACCTTGGGCGATCGCGACCACGTTGATGCCGTTCCGCCCGAGGGCCCTGAAGACCCGCCCCGAAATGCCCACGCGGTGCTTCATCATCTCGCCGACCACGGCGATGATGCTCAAATCCCTTTCTATCGTCGGAGGCTGAATGGTGCCGGCGCCGATTTCATACCTGAATTCTTCCCTGAGTGCGCGGGCCCCTTTCTCCGCGTCCTGGGGTAGCACCGCACAGCAGATCGAAAGCTCGCTCGACCCTTGGGTGATGAGGATGACATTCACCGCCGCATCTGCGAGTGCGGCGAACATTCTGCCCGCGATGCCCGTTACGCCCGGAAGTCCGGGGCCCTGGAGCAGCAAAAGTGAGATCGAAGGGATGGCGGCGATGCCCCGCACGGGCCACCTGCTGGGGGCCGCGTCCCTGACGATGCGCGTGCCGGGAGCCTCGGGATTGAAGGTGTTCAGGATGCGGACGGGAATGCCCTTCGCCATTGCAGGAAGAATCGTGGGCGGATGCAGCACCTTTGCGCCGAAGTGCGACATCTCCATCGCCTCGACGTAGGAAATCTCGGAGATGACGAAGGCGTCCGGCACAGCCTTCGGGTCCGCGGTCATGATACCATCCACATCGGTCCATATCTGAATTTCCTCGGCGTCGAGGCAGGCTCCCAAGATGCCGGCGGTAAAATCGGAGCCGCCGCGGCCCAGAGTCGTGGTGATTCCGTCCACGGTCGAGGCGATGAAGCCCGTCACCACAGCGGTGTGAGAAAAATTCGCAAAAAAGGACCTGACGCGGGGCAGCGTTTCGGATTCAATCCAGTGAGCATTTCCGAATTTGTCGTCGGTGATGATGAACTGCCGCGCATCCACGGCGTCCGCCTCGATACCAGCCTGGGTCAAGGCCAGACTCACGATGCCAGCGCTCAGGCGTTCACCGTACGAAGCCACAAGATCGAGTGTCCTCGGCGACAGGTCGTGCACAAGAGAAATTCCTAATAGCAAGGAAGAAACCTCATCGAGGAGAGCCTGCGTGCCCGCCCTCGCCTTTTCGTTGTAGGGAGGCTGAAGGAGCGCAGCGATCATCGAGTGGTGCCGCTCCGAGATGGTCTGGAAAATCCGCTGCCAATCCCGCCCTTCGCTCGCGAGCTTCGCCGCCTGCAAGAGAGAATCGGTGATGCCTGAGAATGCAGACACTACCACCACGCGCTCGCCGGAACGCTTCGCAATGCCGACGAGCGCACGAACCGCCTCTGGGCTGCCCACCGAGGTGCCGCCAAACTTGAGAACCTTCATCGTCAACTCCACGCCTTCGTGCGTCTCTCTGTTTTGGCGACTATATCATAACTATGCAAATGAACGGAATATCCTTGCAGGCTAAATGCTCAGAATCCTTCAGCCGAGCACCGACAAGAGAACCCCCGCCGCGACCGCGGAGCCGATGACGCCGGCGACATTCGGCCCCATGGCGTGCATAAGGAGGAAGTTCGTCGGGTCTTCCTTTGCGCCGACCACCTGGCTCACGCGGGCCGCCATGGGCACTGCGGAGACCCCCGCCGATCCGATGAGTGGATTGACCTTGCCGCCGGTAACCCAGTACATGATCTTGCCGAAGAGCACCCCACCCGCGGTGCCGCAGCTGAACGCGAACAGGCCGAGTGCTATGATCATCAGCGTCTGGGGGTTCAGAAACCGCTCCGCGCTGGCTGTGGAGCCCACCGACACACCGAGGAATATCGTCAGAATGTTGATGAGCGCGTGTTGCGCGGTGTCGGAGAGGCGATCCGTCACGCCGGTTTCCCTGAACAGGTTGCCGAGCATGAGAGATCCGACGAGGGGAACGGCCGCCGGCAACAAGAGGCCGATCAGGATAGTGACGAAGATGGGGAACACCACTCTTTCCGCCTTCGAAACCTCACGGAGTTGGGCCATCTTCACCTGGCGTTCCTTCTTCGTCGTGAGCGCCCTCATGATGGGAGGCTGAATGAGCGGCACAAGCGCCATGTAGGAGTATGCCGCAATCGCAATTGGCCCGAGGAGCTCCGGCTTCAGGCGCGAGGTGACATAGATCGCCGTGGGTCCGTCCGCACCCCCAATGATCCCGATGCTCGCGCAGGCCTTCAGATCAAAGCCGAGGTAGTATGCGGCGATGAAGGGGATAAAGATGCCCAACTGCGCCGCCGCGCCAAGAAGGAGGCTCCAAGGATTGGCGATGAGCGGACCGAAATCCGTCATCGCCCCGATTCCTAAGAAAATGAGCGGCGGGTAGATGCCGAGCTTGACTCCCTGGTAGAGGTAATAGATGAGCCCTCCGACGAGGCCGTCTTTCGGCCCGTCGGTGATACCGCTCAGCGGGAGGTTGGCGAGCAGCATCCCAAAGGCGATCGGGACAAGGAGCAGCGGTTCAAACTCGCGCGCAATGCCGAGGTACAAGAGGACGCAGGAGACCACCAGCATCAAAAGTTGCCCCCAGGTTATGGCAATAAAACCTGTTGAGGCAATAAAATGGGAGAGAAATTGTTCCATGGAGGAATCCCCCCTTCGCTCACGCGAGATCGACGAGCGCGTCGCCAGTGTTCACCGCGGCGCTCGCAGGAACGCGCAGCGCAACCACGGTTCCATCCTGAGGCGCGACGATCTCATTCTCCATCTTCATGGCCTCGAGGAGCAAAAGCACGTCACCGCGCTTCACCTGTTGACCGACGATCACTTTGAAGGCGATGACGGTGCCGGGCATGGGCGCCTTCACCGTCAGGATCGAGCCGCCGTTCGCGGGAATCGCGGCAGGCTGTGCCTGGGCAGGCTGAGGTGCGGCATCGGGTGCGGGAGCTGGCGTCGAAGCGCCGCTGGCGGCGGGCGCGTATCTGGATGCGCCGAGTTCTTCGACCGTCACATCATAGGATTTGCCATTTACCGTAATTCTATAGTGTTTCATAGTGCCTTACTCCTGATTCATTCTCGAGCATTATTTGCGGGCGAGCCGCTCGATCCTTCCCCATATCGGGGTGTTGAAGCCGCCGACTTCCGGCGCAGTCTGATGCACCTGCGTAATCGCAAAAGATCCTGGCTCCGATCCGCGTGCGGCGGCGACTGCGGCCGTCAGGACCGCAATCAGAGTTTCGTCTTCCTGTGCCGCTCCTGGACTCGCCGCTGGGGCAGATTTCTTCGTCACCTCGACGATCTGAGGGAGTGGAGCTGGATGCCCATGCTCTCTGCGCTTCAGCGCTGCAAAGAATCCGGGAAATCCCAACAGGAACACGATCATGAGAAAAAGTGCCACGAACACCGTGAGGATACCCACGGCCATAATCATCCAAGGATTTGTCATGGCCGCCCCCTCACACAGGAATGTTCCCGTGCTTGCGGGAAGGTGTGCTCTGGCGCTTGCCCAGCAGGGCGTTCAGGGCGTTGCACAGGCGCATCCGCGTATGGGCTGGATCGATGACGTCGTCGACATAGCCCCGGGCCGCGGCCGTATAGGGGTTCGCGAAGCTCCGCTTGTACTCTTCAATCTTCTGCTGACGCACGGCAGCCGGATCGGACGCCTCTTCGATTTCCTTTTTGAAGATGATGTTGGCCGCACCTTCTGGCCCCATGACGGCGATCTCCGCGGTCGGCCAAGCAAAGATCTGGTCCGCGCCGAGGTGCCTAGAGCACATCGCGATGTAGGCGCCGCCGTATGCCTTGCGCAGAATCACGGTCAACTTGGGCACGGTCGCCTCCGAGTACGCGTAGAGCAGCTTCGCACCGTGCCGTATGACCCCGCCGTGCTCCTGTCCGACGCCAGGCAGGTAGCCGGCAGTGTCGGCGAGCGTCAAGAGAGGGATATTGAACGCGTCGCAGAAGCGGATAAAGCGGGCGGCCTTGTCCGACGCATTGATGTCGAGCACGCCCGCGAGGTACCGCGGCTGGTTGGCGATGATGCCTATCGACCTCCCCGCAAGGCGCGCAAACCCGACGACGATATTCTTCGCATAGTTGGGTTGCACTTCAAAAAAATCCGACGAATCGACGAGCCGGGTGATGATGTCGCGCACATCGTAGGGTTTGTTGGGCGAATCCGGCATGAGGTCTCCAAGAGAATCGTCGATGCGGTTCGGATCGTCGCCGACATCCACGAAGGGCGGATCCTCGACATTGTTCTGCGGCAGATAGGAGAGCAGTTTTCGGATCGCCTCCATGGTGGACTGCTCGTCGGGGAAGCTGAAGTGCGATACGCCCGAAATTTCTGAGTGCACGCGGGCCCCGCCCAAGTCCTCCGCGCTCACCTCTTCTCCGGTCACCGCCTTGATGACCTGAGGCCCGGTGATGAACATGTTGCTCGTTCCCTCGGTCATGAACACAAAGTCAGTGAGCGCGGGGGAATAGACCGCGCCGCCGGCACAGGGCCCCATGATGACGGAAATCTGAGGAATGACGCCCGAGGCACACGTGTTGCGGTAAAAAATTTCGCCGTAGCCGGAGAGCGCGTCCACGCCCTCCTGAATCCGCGCGCCCCCGGAGTCGTTGATGCCAATCAGCGGGCAGCCAATCTTCACCGCCAGGTCCATCACCTTGCAGATCTTTGCGGCGTGCATCTCGCCGAGGCTTCCACCGATCACCGTAAAATCCTGGGCAAACACGCATACGTGCCGGCCATTGACGGCACCGTAGCCTGTCACCACCCCTTCGCCCGGCGCATCGACCTTGTCCATGCCAAGCTCGGTGGCCCGGTGCCTGACGAACGCATCCAGCTCCACGAAGGTCCCCGGATCGAGCAGCATCTCGATCCTCTCTCGAGCGGTCATCTTGCCTTTTTCGTGCTGTGCGGCGACCCTCTTCGGACCACCGCCGGCAAGCACTTTCGCCCGACGCTCCTCGAGCTCCCTCAGCTTCTCTTCCATATAGACCATCCTTATTTCATTACCTCTAGTAAAGAGGTCGCTTTTCAAAACAATAAATTAGGGCGAATTTTACGCTCGTTCGCAGAGCTCGACAAGCACGCCCCCCGTCGCCTTAGGGTGAATGAAGGCGATCCGCGCTCCGCCGGCGCCGTAGCGCGGCGTCTCGTCGATGAGACGGACACCCTTCGCCTTGAGCTCGGCGAGCGTCTCTTCGATGTTGGCGACGCGAAACGCCACATGGTGGACGCCCTGCCCCTTTGCCGCAATGAATTTGCCGATGGGTCCCTCAGGATCGGTCGGCTCGAGGAGCTCGATTTCGCTCTCTCCGAGCGGCAAGAAGGCGGTCTTCACCCTCTGATCGGCGACCTCCTCGATACCGTGCAGAGGAAGCCCTAGGACGCCTTCCCACACGGGAAGGGCCGCATCGATCTTCTCGACCGCAATGCCGATATGGTCAAGCGTGAGTATCTTCATGCGCTGCTCCTTGGATTGGAATGCTGTGAAAAAGCGCCATTCCGGCGCTGTAAATGTC
Organism: Spirochaetia bacterium; assembly: GCA_029975555.1. Taxonomy (GTDB): domain Bacteria; phylum Spirochaetota; class Spirochaetia; order Treponematales; family Rectinemataceae; genus Rectinema. Next base: position 105,443 of record JARKOY010000074.1, read on the forward strand.
CAGCGTGCGGCAAAACACTTGCTGCGCAAGCTCATCCCGGACTTTTGAAAGCTCTGGAAGGCTAAGAAGGTGCGTCATTTCATCGAAGACGAACTGGCTCAGCTGATAGCGGATGGACTCAAGCCGCTTGCGCTCCAGTTCTCCGGTTTTCATGAGCCGCTCAAAATGGCGGACGATCGTGTCGGCGAGTTCTGGCACGCCCGCGCCTGTCTCCGCGATTGTCTTGAGGACGGGAGGAGTGGAAGACTCTTCGTCCACGGCCTCGGACAGCCCCGGCACCAGCCCCGCGTGGTGCATAAAATCAGGATCGTGCGCCGCCAGCGTATCCGGCCCGCCCAAAGGGGCCTGCCCACGGCGCAACTGGGCTTGCGTCTCGAGCATCGCCCGCAGTTCGCGCACCACGCGGTCCGCGCCGTCGCGGTCCGCCTTGTTCACGACGAAGATGTCGCCGATCTCCATGATGCCGGCCTTGATCACCTGGATGTCGTCGCCGAGCCCAGGCACGGACACGAGCACCACGGTGTCCGCGACTTTCACAATGTCGATCTCGGATTGACCGACCCCTACTGTCTCAACGAGCACGATATCGTAGCCCGCGGCGTCGAGCACACGGATCGCCGCGTGCGTCGCCTTCGAGATGCCGCCTAGGCTCCCCCGCGTCGCGAGGCTCCGTATGAAGACCCCTGGATCGGTCGCGTGTCCCTGCATGCGCAGACGGTCGCCCAGAATGGCGCCGCCGGAAAAGGGACTCGAAGGGTCCACGGCGAGCACCCCCACCCTTAGCCCGCGCGCCCTGAATTGCGTGATCAATTTGTCCGCGAGCGTGCTCTTGCCTGAGCCCGGCGGCCCCGTGATGCCGATGACCTGAGCGCGTCCCGCGTGATCTTTCAGACGATACAGCGCGGCATAGGCCTCTCGATCTTGGCTCTCAAGGAGGGTGATGAGGCGTGCTGCCGCGCGGACATCGCCTTCGATGCAGCGGCGTACCAGTTCTTTCATGGACAAAGCGCTCCAGGCGTATCGCGTCTCAGCACAAGGGGCGCTTCACGTTTGCCCTGATGAACTCTATGGTCTTCGAGGTCGGCGTGCCAGGACCGAAGATTTCGGCGATTCCCTTCGATTTTAGGAAGGGAATGTCCTCTTCAGGGATGACGCCGCCGCCGAAGACCAACACGTCATCGGCACCCCGCTCCTTGAGGAGCTCCACCACGCGGGGAAAAAGGTGGTTGTGCGCCCCGGAAAGTATCGAGAGTGCGACGACATCGACGTCTTCCTGAATCGCGGCGTTGACGATCTGCTCCGGTGTCTGCCTGAGGCCGGTGTAGATCACCTCCATGCCCGCATCGCGCAGGGCCCGCGCGATGACCTTCGCGCCCCGATCGTGCCCGTCGAGCCCGGGTTTCGCCACCAGCACTCTGATTTTTCTTTCCATATCAGGATCCCCCTTAGAACATCACGTTCGGCCTGTATTCGCCGAATTCCTCGCGCAGTACGCCACAAATCTCGCCGAGCGTCGCATAGGCGCGCACGGCCTCGAGGATCGGCGGCATGAGGTTGTCGGTGCCCTGCGCCGCACGCCTGAGCGATGCCAAGGCCGAATCTACGGCCTTTTGGTCGCGGCCAGCCCTGAGGGCGACCAGTTTCTGCTTCTGGCGCTCTCCCACCGCCGGGTCGACCCGCAAAAGCCCTTTCGGCGGATTTTCCTTGATCTGGAATTTGTTGAGACCGACGATGACCCGCTCGCCTTTCTCAACATCCATCTGCCACGCATAGGCGGAATCCTGAATTTCTTGCTGGATATAGCCCTGCTCGATCGCCTTGACCGCGCCGCCCAGATCGTCAATGCGCTTGATGTACTGGAACACTTCTTTTTCGATGCGGTCGGTGAGGCTCTCGACATAGTACGAACCGGCAAGCGGATCAACCGTCTCCGCGACGCCCGATTCGTAGGCGATGATCTGCTGGGTCCGCAGGGCGATGCGCACGGCCTCCTCGGTGGGAAGCGCGAGCGCCTCGTCGCGCGAGTTGGTGTGCAGCGACTGAGTGCCGCCGAGGACCGCGGCGAGGGCCTGCAGCGTGACGCGGATGATGTTGTTGTCGGGCTGCTGGGCGGTGAGGGTTGAGCCTCCCGTCTGGGTGTGGAAGCGGAGCATCCAGCTCTTCGGGTTCTTCGCGCCGAAGCGGTCGCGCATGATGTGCGCCCAGACGCGGCGTGCGGCCCGGAACTTCGCCACCTCCTCAAAGAGGTCGTTGTGGGCGTTGAAGAAAAACGACAGGCGCGGGGCAAACTCGTCGACGTCGAGCCCAGCCCTGATCGCCGCCTCGACATAGGCGATGCCGTCCGCAAGGGTGAAAGCCACCTCCTGGACCGCCGTGGCGCCCGCTTCCCTGATGTGGTAGCCAGAAATAGAAATGGTGTTCCAGTTCGGCACATGCTTCGAGCAGTATTCAAAAATGTCGGTGATGAGCCGCATCGAGGGTGCAGGAGGGAAAATATAGGTGCCGCGCGCGATGTATTCTTTTAATATGTCGTTCTGAATCGTGCCGTTGAGCGCCTCAGGGGCTACGCCCTGCTTCTCCGCCACGGCAATGTACATCGCAAGGAGCACGGCCGCAGGGGCGTTGATCGTCATGCTCGTCGACACCTTGTCAAGCGGAATGCCGTCAAACAGCACCTCCATGTCCGCAAGCGAATCGATGGCCACGCCGACCTTCCCCACTTCGCCTTCCGAGAGCGGGTGGTCTGAATCGTACCCGATCTGCGTGGGCAGGTCGAAAGCAACGGAAAGCCCCGTCTGCCCCTGTTCGAGCAGGTATTTGTAGCGCGCGTTCGATTCCTCGGCGGTCCCGAAGCCCGCATACTGGCGCATCGTCCACAGCCGTCCGCGATACATGGTCGGCTGCACGCCGCGCGTATAGGGGAATTCGCCCGGCAGCCCGAGTTTGGTCGTATAATCGAAGTCTTTTTGGTCAAGCGGCGTATACACGCGGTTGACGGGGACATTCGAGCCCGTCACAAATTGTTTTTTGCGCTCGGGATATTTTTCGTTGGCCTTTTCGACTTTCGCCTGCCAGGCCTGAAAGTCCTGTTCGAGTTTTTCGAAATCGGTCATCTATATCCTCCCACGGCCTCACGAATGGGCGGCCTTCGCCTGCGCCGCAAGCGCCAGGCCCTCCTCGAGCGCCGCGAGGTTGAGCGCTTCGGTCCCCTTCGGCACGCGACTCTTGACCGCTTCTCTCAGCGCTTGCGGCGAGGCTATGCCGGAGATGCCCCCCAGCACGCCCAGCGCGACCATGTTCGCCACCACCGCGCGCCCCAGCTTCTCGGAGGCCGTCTCGAGGATGGGCAGCGCCACCACCGGCACCTGCGCCGGCGGATCGAGCTTCACTGTCGAATCCGCAATGATGATGCCCTTCTTCATCGAAAGGCCGTAATTCCGGTAGGCGTCCGTCGTCAAGGCGAGCAAAAAGTCGGGCGCCGTGGCCTTTGGATAGTCGATCTCGCCGTCCGCGATCACGACTTCGGCCTTGCTCGCCCCTCCCCGGGCTTCGGGGCCGTAGCTCTGGGTCTGTACCGCATTCTTGCCGTCTTGGATCGCCGCCTCGGCCAGGACGATGCCCGCGAGCAAGAGCCCCTGCCCGCCCGAGCCGCTCAGTCTGAATTCAACTCGCATCCTGGTACTCCTTTGTTCCGAGCATAGGTGGGGTTGGCACGCTGCACTCTAGCGATGAGCTCGAGGTACTGCTGCGTAAATTCCGCCTTTTCGACGCTGTGAAGCTCGCCGATGAGAATCTTGCCTGCGCGTTTTTCGGCCGGCAAGGCTGCCGCCGCCTTCACGTTGACTGTCTGCTCCTTGATCCAGTTGAGCGTGTCGACGGCGCCGCCGATCTTGTTTTTGCGGCCGAAATACGTGGGGCACTGCGACAGCGCCTCCACCACGGCGAAGCCTTTGTGCATGAGCGCCTTGGAGATGAGGTCTTCAAGCAGCACGTAGTGGTAGGTCGTCGCCCGCGCCACATAGGTGGCTCCCGCGGCCTTCGCGAGCTCGCAGAGGTCGAAGTTGTACTCGACGTTGCCGTAGGGTGCCGTCGTGCCGAGCATGCCGTGCGGCGTCATGGGCGAGGCCTGGCCGCTCGTCATTCCATAGATATTGTTGTTGATGATGATGGTCGTGATATCGATGTTGCGCCGCGCGGCGTGGATGAGGTGGTTGCCGCCGATGGCCGCGCTGTCGCCGTCGCCCGTGATGACGATGACCTTGAGGCGCGGACGGGCGAGCTTGACGCCCGTGGCGAAGGCGATGGCGCGGCCATGGGTGGTGTGGAGCGTGTCGAAGTCGAGGTAGCCGACTGCGCGGCTGGAACAGCCGATGCCCGACACCACGACGATGTTGTTTTTGTCGAGGCCGAGCTTGTCGATGGCGCGGATGAGCGCGCCTGTCACCGTGCCGTTGCCGCAGCCTGGGCACCAGATGTGCGGGAGCCTGTCCTGCCGAAAGTAGGAAAGAAATTCAGCCATCAGAACGCCTCCTTGATCGCGGCGAACACCTCATCCGGGTGGAAGAGCTCGCCGTTGACCTTTCCGAGCCTGATTACGGGGCGTTCGCACCCCGCGGCCCGTTCTATCTCCAGGGCGAGCTGGCCGAGGTTCATTTCGGGCACGAGGATCTTCTTTGCCGGGGCGAGCAGGCGTTGCACCGTCGCAGAAGGGAAGGGCCATATTGTCTTGAGCCTCAACATCCCCACCTTATCCCCCTCGCTGCGCGAGCGGCGCACCGCCGACAGAGCCGCCATCGCCGAAGACCCAAAAGAGACAACAGCGATATCGCAATCTTCGAGGCCTTCGGCGACGCAGTCGGCCAATTCGTCGGCCTTGCTCTCGATTTTCAAATTGAGACGGCGCATCAGCGCGGAAGCCACCGCAGGCTTGCTCGAAGGTGCGCCGTTTTCATCGTGGAAGAGCCCGGTGCAGTGCCAGCGGTACCCCGTGCCGAACGGCGCCATAAGCGGCACACCGCCCTGAGGGTCCGCTGCATAGGGTTTGTAACCTGCTGGGCTTTGCGGCATGGCCCGCCGAGGAATCGTATACCCTTCGGAATCTGGAAGAACCACTTTTTCGCGCATGTGGCCGATGACCTCGTCGGTGAGCACCACCACGGGCACGCGATACTTTTCCGACAGCTCGAAGGCCCGGAAGGTGAGCTCGTAGCACTCCTTCACGTTGCCCGGCGCGAGCGCGATGATCGGATGATCGCCGTGGGTTCCCCAACGAACCTGCATGAGGTCGCCCTGGGCAGGGCTTGTCGGCATCCCTGTCGAGGGCCCCACGCGCTGGACGTCGATGATGACAACAGGGATTTCACAGAGGCTCGCATAGCCGATCGATTCCTGCATGAGCGAAAAACCGGGCCCAGAGGTCGCGGTCATCGCCTTTGCACCGGTGAGCGAGGCCCCGATGCACGCCGAGATGGAACCGATCTCATCCTCCATCTGGATGAATTTGCCACCGACCTTGGGGAGCTCTTCCGCACAGATCTCGGCGATCTCGGTGGATGGGGTGATGGGATACCCTGCATAAAATTCCAGCCCTGCAGCGATGGCCGCCATCGTGCACGCTTCGTTCCCTTGCATAAGTCTCGCTTTTTCAGGCATGATGCGCCTCCGGCGGAAGGCTCAAGTCGATGTGGTTGACACTCCGCTCAGCCGTGACCTTCTCTTCGGCCGGATGCACCTCGATGGCAAAATCGGGGCACCGAAGCTCACACATCCGGCATCCGATGCAGTCATCCGGCCTGGCTGGAAAGACCTTGCCGTTTTTAAGCTCCAACACCTGCTTAGGACAGAACGCGACACAGATACTGCAGCCCTTGCAATAATGCTCGCGGATAACATGAAAGAATCGTTTTTTTGATTCGGCCATCTCTTTTGCTCTTGCTCGCTGTTCCGCCGCACTCGGTCTGACAGACTGAGCAATGTTCCTGTAGAAAAGTGAATTTTGACAAGGAAAATTGATCCAAGGAACGCATTACGGCGTAATCTTATTGTACAAGTAATTCCCTATTTTGTCAAAATCTATCAATTTTGTGCATAAATCTTATATAGCGCCGATACTTGTCGAGTTCTCGGATTTTAGGTACAACTAGTCTCTTGGAGAACAGATGATGAAATATATCAAGATTCGCGACGTGACACTCCGAGACGGACAACAATCGCAGTTCGCAACGCGCATGACCAACGAACAGGTCAAAGCGGTGCTCGACGATTATCGTCAGAGCCACTTCTATGCGATGGAAGTGTGGGGAGGTGCGGTTCCTGATTCGGTGATGCGCTACCTCGGCGAAGACCCATGGGACAGGCTCGCCACCATCAAACAAGGCATCGGCGATGCCTCAAAGCTCACTGCACTCTCCAGAGGCCGAAACCTCTTCGGTTACACGCCCTACCCCGATTCCGTCATCGAGGGCTTCTGCAAGCACGCCATTGCCACGGGCATCGACATCATGCGCATCTTCGATGCGCTCAACGATATCGACAACATGAAATCCTCGATCCATTTTGTGAAGGCTGCCGGCGGATTGGCCGACTGCGCGGTGTGTTACACCGTCGATCCTCGTTTTAGGTTGAGAGATCGAGTCAATGCGCTCTTTGCCGGCAAAAAGATCCCCCCAAAGATATTCACCGTCGGCTATTACGTTCAAAAAGCGAAAGAACTGGCCTCGCTCGGCGCCGACATGATCACCATCAAGGACATGGCCGGCCTCATCGACCCCTCGACCGCCGCGGAACTCATACGAGCGCTCAAAAACGAGCTCGACGTGCCCGTGGACCTGCACACGCACTGCACCCCGGGGTTCGGCGTGGCGAGCCTGCTGGCCGCCATGGTCAACGGCGTCGACATCGTCGACACCGCGGTGCTCTCGTTCTCCGGCGGCCCCGCAGCCCCCGCCTACGAGATCATACGCATCTTTGCCGACAGGCTCGGCCTCTCCACCGATGTCGACAATGCCGCCGTGGCAAGAATAGATAGGCGCCTGCGCCAGATCCGCGCCGAACTTGCCGCATACGATCAATACAAGAAGTTGCCTTTCGAACTCGACCTTTCCAAAGACAGCATCCCCCCCCATCTTTCCAGGCTCTTCGACGACGCGCTTGAAGCGGCCGTGGGCGGAAAGTATCAGAAATCGCTCGCCATCTGCCAGGCGATCGAAAAGGCATTCTCGTATCCCGATCCCGACGAAATCGTGCGGCACGCGCAGATACCGGGCGGCATGTACACCAACATGATGACCCAGCTCAAAGAGGCAAAGCTCGAGCACCACTTGAACGAAGTGTTGCGCCTCGTGCCCCGCGTGCGCCTCGATTCAGGGCTGCCGCCGCTCGTGACCCCCACGAGCCAGATCGTAGGCGTGCAGGCGGTCAACTGCATCATCAGTCTGCACCAGGGCAAGGACATGTACGAGAACGTCTCGAAGAATTTTGCGGAACTCATTCTCGGCTCATACGGGAAGACTCCCTGGCCGGTAGACTCCGAATTCCGGTATAAAATCTGTGGTACGCGCGAGGAAAAGCCCTACGACACGAGTCAATACAAACCTCAGGACAATCCACCCGTACCCGAGGCGGGGGGAACGCCCTTGGCCGTCAATGAAAAGGAACAGCTCCTCCTCGAGCTCTTCCCTTCCGTCGCGACAAGATTCCTCAGAAACAAAAGAATCGAAGAGTGGAAGAAAGCACACCCCGAAGAGGCGGCCTCCCAATCCGACGCAAAAGCCACAGTCGCGCCGGCTTCGCCCTACGAAGCATCCGATTACGAGCCTTCAGACGGCGAATCGCCTTCGTTCTGGGAAGAAGCTCCCGGCTGGGCAGGCTGGACGGACACCATCGACACCGCCGCACAAGGCACGGCGCTGCGAGGTGACTAGGCCTCAAGGCGGCGTATGCTCCGGGCTTCTGGGATTTCGAGCCTCGCCATTATTGGACGATACGACTCTGGATTTCCAGAGGTGACGAGATCGAGCGACGGTGCAGAAGCGCTCTCCGCGTCGCACTTTCCTCCCCCCCACGAAGAAAAAAGCCGCAACACTGCATCTGCCTGTAAATCGGCCGGATCAATGAATTCGATGCCAGGCGCCAGCGAGGTGAAGATATTCATCACGATCGGGTAGTGCGTACAGCCCAAGAGCACCGTCTTAACCGGGTGCATCGCAGTAAGTCTTTCCAGCATCGCGGCGATTTCGTCGCGGATCGCCGCTTCGTCGTCGATCGCCCTGTCGATGAGGGCTGCGAGCCTCGGGCTCGCGACTCCATGGACCGTAACGGCAGGGTTGAGCTCCCTCACGCGCTTGGCATGCAGACCAGACTTCACCGTAAATTCAGTGGCAAAAAGGCCGACATCGAGCTCGCCGCGTCGGGCCAGCGCCGCTGCCGCCGGGGTTATGATGTCGACAAGCGGCACGCTGCAACGCGTCCGCAGCTGATCCACCGTCGCCGAAATCGTGTTGCAGGCGATCGCCACTGCCTCCACGTGGTATTCCGAGAGTAGCTTCAACATGCGCAGCGAGAGTGTAACGATCTCGCCCGCAGGCCGGTTGCCGTAAGGCATGTTCGCGTTATCGCCCACATAGACCACATCGAAAGGCGCTCCCCTCGCAACGAGGCTCCGCACCACCGTAAGTCCGCCCACGCCGCTGTCGATGATGCCAATTGTGTGTCGCATGACCAGTATAGAGCCATGCTCCTACCTCTTCTGTCAATCGAGAGGCCTGCCCCTGCGGCGAGCTCCTATTCCGTCAGAAGATCGAATTCTATGGACACCGAGGCACTGACCTCGAGCTCACCGGGACTCAAAAAATCCTGGCTCACAGCCTTCATCGTGAGAGTCTCAACACCGAAGGCCGAGGAGGAATCCTGTATGTCCACGGAGATCGGAGCGCCGAGCAGGACACCGAGCGCCGCTGCCGCCGCATCCGCCTTCATCTTCGCATCTGTGCAGGCTGCCTGGATGAGCTTGGCCTTAAATGCCTGCATGTCCTTGCGATCATAGGAAAGAGAGCGGACCGCATTTGCCCCCGCATTCATTGCCGCATCCACGAGGGCCGCCACTAAGGACAAATCCGCAATTTCCACCTTGATCGTCGTCTCCGCCCTGTATCCGATGATGAGGTTCTGTTTGTCCTGGCGCGTGCTGTAGACCGGTGAAACCCGATACGAGCTCGTCTTGACCTTGGCCCTGTCGATACCGGCCTGCGATAGAGCCGCAAGCACTTTTGAGGCCCGCTCGGCAAGTAGCCCCTGTGCCTTTGCCGCCGTATCGCCCTGTGTCTCCACCCCGACGGACAGATAGGCAACATCGGGCTCAACCGACATCGTCGCCTGGCCCTGCACACGAATACTGCGCTTTTGCGGCTGCGCCGCCGCCCCGCCCACAGCGACAAAAAGCACCAACGCGACCATTCCAATGCCCAAAAATCCCACTCTATGCGCCGCTCGTCCTGTACTCATCGCTCATCCTCCCTCGAAAATTCCACCACTGCACCGACATCGACACACTGCGCCTGTGTCGCCAAAATTCCCACGATCTGCGCCACCGCATGCTCCGACTCGCGAATCGGCAGGAGCATCCAGACATGGAGCATCCCTTCATACTCGTAGTAATCGAGTTGGGCGCCAGTTACGGCGCAGAGCTCTCTGAATCTCCGACAATCGGCCAACAAAAGGTCCTTCGTCCCGATAAAGAGGCTCATGGGAGGAAGACCTTCGAAATGCCCGTATATAGGACTTATCTCCATACGGCGCGGATTCGAGCGGCCAGCCCATGCCTTCCCCGCGCCCCGCAGCGCCTCGACGTTGAGAAAAGGATCGACCGACGAAAGCGCCTTGATCTGCGGGTTTTCGAGGGTCACGTCGAGCCACGGACTCAGCATGATCACCGATGCGGGCATGGTGAGATGGGCGTCCCTCAGCGCCTGCACGAAGCCGAGGGCAAGCCCGCCGCCCGCCGAATCGCCCATCAAGGCAGTGGCTGTGCACGGCAAGAACTCTTCCATCCGCTTCCAGAGCGCGAAGAGCATCCGGTACGCATCCGACCAGCGGTGCCCAGGCGCAAGCGGATAATCCGGGGCGATGACCACGCTCTTTGTCTTTTCCGCGATTTTTGCAAGAAAATTCCAGTGCTGTCGCGTAAATGTCGCGACATACGAGCCTCCGTGCAGATACAGAACGCAGCGTCCACAAGCCTCGGTGCGAGGGAGGAGGACGTACACCCGAGACTGTTCAATACGGAAAGCTCGCACGTCGAGCCTGACCCGTACACTGCGCAGGGGCTCCGGCGACAGAAGGCTCTTCGTGTACTGGCGCACGATGAACCGAGGCGGCGGGGCGTCGGGGCTGCGGCTGACCTGCACGCGCCGAAAAACCCGCTCCACCAGCATGCTGCGGACGCTCTGTGGCTCACGGTGGATAAAAATCATCGGCGCCCCGAATGCGCGGAGAAATACCTCTCGAAAGGTCTCAAAAGCTTTTCGTATGCGAGCAAAAGATTACCCTCAAAAGTCTGTTCGTCCGCAGAGCTCCACCCGACATAGATGTTGCGCACCAAGGCCGCGGCCAGAACCTGAAAAAGATAGATGTGCCGACAGAGCTCCTGTTCTATAGTTCTGTCGACAAGTTGTCCCAGCACTTTCTGGAACGTATAGTCATAACACTCCATGAAAGGTGAATGATCAGAATAAGGCGCAAAACTCACAAAGATAAGAGAGTATATCTGCGGATACCGCTTGGAAAACGCGAGTAACTTTCTCCCCATCTCCACAAAACCGAGAAGAGGACAGGATGGCTCCCTCTCGAAATACTCTTTTAAATCATTCTGGATCGACTCGAAGGCCTTTTCGTACGCCACCCTGACAGAGGCCTGAACAATTTCTTCTTTATTCGAAAAATAATTATAGAGCGTCATAGGAGAAACGCCAAGACGGGCGGCAAGCTTCCTCGTGGAGAACTTTTCGTAGCCGATTTCACAGATAAGGTCGATTGCTGCATCGATGATCCGGTGTTCGTCCTCGAAAAAACGTTCTCTACTCATAATATTATTCATATATTGAAGGAAGCGTGCATCAATGTCAATATAAAAAGATTATGTATCGTGTAAGAATTCATTGCAGGAAAAATAAATAGTTGAGCAAATGGATACAGAATTATCCCCCCATCATCCGAACACTGAGGCCCCTGCACGACCTCAGTGCAGCCCTCAATGCAGGCTAGGTAAATTTTCTCCTCTGGAATTCAACAACACCTGCGAAAATTTGATGAGCGGCACCGAGTGCGGCAGCCCCAGGTACCGCTTCACAGCCTCGGCGGAATCGCCCTCGGCGCCGCCATACTCGTGCAGGTTGTCCGTGTAGACCGCAATGAGCCCGTCGTACATCAGATGCAGACCTTTGATTTTCTGCGCGCTGGCCTTGCAACACTTGTAAAATTGAATGCCGTGCTTTATGCAGGCATAATCGAACAGGAAATCGAGCTCCGCGGGGCCCAGCAGCAGAAGGCTCGTATATCCGTTGCGGCTGACAGTCTCAATAAAAACATCGATCTTCTTTCGATACAGCGAGGCATTCTGGGCAGCCCGCATAAAATAATCCACCGTGCGCACGGCGATCTCTTCCAAGCCGGAAGGTGTCAGCGCGTACTTGATTTTGCGGCCGTTGACGTGCAGAAGCTTGACCCAGCCCCGCTCGATAAAGCGCTTCAAGAGCGTATTGGTCAGACCGAGCGACAACCCCGCCGTATTCGCGAGCTCGCGCTGCGAGACGAGCGCCGGGCTACTCCCCTCCTCCGTCACGCTATAGATCGACTCGAGGAGCTGTAATTCAGGATTGTCGGGAATCATCTTTAATTGTCTATAATACAACGAACGTTGGAAGCCGGACAAGGCCTGACAATTTGCCGATTCAGAGAAGCTATGCTATGATATTGTTTCATCTGAGTGGAGACTTCATCGACAATCAGCAAGGAGCATGCAGATGGAAATACTCAAATATGCTCGTCCTCAAAGCATGGATGAAGCATTTCGCCTCATTTCCGAACAGCGCGGCACGGCCATCGGAGGCGCCGCATGGCTTCGAACGAACACGAAAACCATCGCGCTCGGCGTCGATCTGGCTGACCTTGGCCTTGAGTACGTGCGGGAAGCAGGCGACCACATCGAAATCGGCGCCATGACGACCTACAGAGAACTCGAGACGAGCCAGCTCCTCAGGGCCCGCTTCGGCGCGCTCTTCGAGGCGACCGTGAGCCATGTGGTAGGCATCCAGCTGCGCAACATCATCACGGTGGGGGGAACTGTGGCTGGACGCTACGGCTTTTCAGACCTCAACACGACACTCTGCGCGCTGGGCGCCCAGGCGGTCTTCTATCCCGACCAGACTGTGGACCTGGCAGAGTTCATAGAAAAGGGCGCAGGGGCTCCCTTTCTGCTCGAAAAGGTGCTCTTGCCTGTTTCGGCCAAGGGGGCGTATCGTCAGATGAGAATCTCCGAGAACGATTTTCCCATCATCAACACGACGGCCGCGTGGACTGGCTCTGGCTGGCGCATTGCGGTCGGCTCGAGGCCTGCCGCCACTCGCCTCTGTCAGAAGGCAATGGCGATTCTGGGCGAGGACCCTCTCCCTTCCGACGAGACGATCGCGTCTGCAGGCCGAGCCGCCGCGGACGAGCTCCAGTTCGGCAGCGACATCAGGGCGAGCGCCGAATACCGCAGAGAAATCTTGCCTGTCCTTGTACGGCGCGCGCTTATGGAGGTGCGGGGATGAACATCACACTGCGTATCAACGGAAAAGAACAGTCTATAGAATGCCAGCCTGGAGAAATGCTCACAGAAGTGCTCCGCAGAGCCGGGCACCTCGAAGTGAAGAAGGGCTGCGACACGGGCAACTGTGGCGCCTGCACGGTCCTTCTGGACGACAAGCCCGTCCTGTCCTGTTCGTACCTCGCGGTCCGCGCCGAGGGCAGAGAAATCACCACGATTCAGGGCCTCGCCGACGAGGCAAAGCAATTCGCGGCGTTTCTGACAGCCGAAGGCGCCGACCAGTGCGGTTTCTGTGCGCCTGGCTTTGCGCTCACGGTGCTCTCGATGAAAAAAGAGTTCTTCCACACCCCAAGCGAGGCCGAAATCCGTCACTATCTTGCGGGCAACCTGTGCCGCTGTTCGGGCTATGAAGGACAGATCCGCGCCATAAAGAAATATCTGGAGGCCGACCATGCGTAACGACCACATCCCCGCTTCCCCATCCACCGATACGCCCCTTGAGGCCACGAAAAGGTTCAACGTCGTCGCCCACGACGTCCCTAAGGTCGACGGCGAGGGGCTCGTGCTCGGCCGCCCCGCCTACACCGACGACCTTGTGCCCCCGAATGCGCTCTACGTCAAACTCGTGCGCAGCCCCCACGCCTTCGCCCGCATTCTCTCCATCGATCCCTCCGAGGCGCTTGCGCTTCCCGGAGTCGCCTGCGTGCTCACGTGGAAGGACTGTCCGCGCATTCCCATCACGCGAGCCGGACAGGGCAACCCTGAGCCGAGCCCGCACGACCGCTTCATCCTCGACCAATACGTGCGCTACGTGGGCGACGAGGTGGCCGTGGTTGCGGCGGAGACCGAGGCCCTCGCCGAGAAGGCAGCCAGCCTCGTCAAGGTCGAGTATGAGGTGCTGAAGCCCGTGCTCGATTTCGAGAAAGCCATCGACAACCCCACCGTCATCCACCCGGAGCCTGAGATCCACGAGATGTTTCCCATCGGCTTCGAGCCAAAGCGCAACATCGCCGCTGCCTACCACATGGAGATCGGCGACGTGGAAAAGGAGCTCGCGGCCTCGCCGGTCAGGGTAGAGACGACGGTCCACACCCAGGCTCAACAGCACGTCGCCCTCGAGCCGCACGCGGCCTTCAGCTACATCGACCTGCACGGGCGGCTCGTCATCGTGACGTCGACGCAGAACCCGTGGCACACGCGCAGGCTTTTGGGACTCGCCTTCCAGATGCCTCTGCGCAAGATTCGCATCGTAAAGCCGAGGATCGGCGGAGGCTTCGGCGGGAAGCAGCACATCCACGTCGAGCCCTACGTCGCCATGGTCACCATGAAAACAGGCAGGCCCGCCCGCCTCGCCCTCACGCGCCGCGAGGTCTTCGAGGCAACCTTCACCCGCCACGAGATGCGCGTAAAGGTGAGGCTCGGCGCGAATCCCGACGGGATGCTCCAGGCGATCGACATGCAGGTGCTCTCCAACCCGGGCGCATACGGTGAACACGCGCTCACCACCTTCATGGTCGCCGGCTCCAAAACGCTGCCGCTCTACAACAAGGTGAACGCGGTCCGCTTCGGCGGACACGTGGTGTACACGAACAAGGTGTCCGCAGGCGCCTTCCGCGGATACGGTGCCATCCAAGGGCTCACCGGCCTCGAGGCGACGATGGACGAACTGGCCCACAAACTCGGGATTGATCCTGTGGAGCTGCGGCGCAAAAACATGCTCCACGAGGGCGAGACGAGCGAGGTCTTCCGCATCATGGGCGAGGGCACCGAGGGCGTGGCGATGAACATCGAGTCCTGCAAGCTCGAGGAGTGCATCGCGCGGGGCAAAAGGCTCATAGGCTGGGACCCCGAGCACCTCGTCCGCGAAGTGGCTCCAGGCGTACTCAGGGCGAAGGGCATGGCCATCGCCATGCAGGGTTCAGGCATCCCGCTCATCGACATGGGCTCGGCGCGCATCGAGTTCCAGGACGGAGGATTTTTCAAGCTCCACGTCGGGGCGACCGACCTCGGAACGGGCTCGGATACCATCCTCGCCCAGATCGCGGCTGAGGAGCTCGGCGTGGACCTGGAGGACATCGTCGTGCACTCCTCCGACACCGACCACACGCCGTTCGACGTGGGCGCCTACGCATCGAGCACGACCTATGTGTCCGGCTCCGCGGTGCTCAAGGCTGCCAGAAGCCTCAAGGCAAAACTCATCGCCGCGGTGGCCGACAAGTTCGGCGTGGCGCCAGAGGACATCGTCTACGAGCACAAGACCTTCAGGACCGCCGACGGCACAAGGTCCCTCTCCCTGAACGACTTCAGCTACGACACTCTCTACCACGACGGCGCGAAGATGAAGACGATCGAGGCCACCGAGTCATTCTCGGGCGAAAAGTCGCCCCCGCCCTACCTCGCCGCCTTCGTCGAGATTGAACTCGACACCGAAACCGGCAAGGTGAACGTCGTCCACTATGTGGCGGTAGCCGACGTCGGCACCCCGATCAACCCCAACCTCGCCAAGATACAGATCGAGGGTGGGCTGCTGCAGGGGATAGGGCTCGCACTCTACGAGGATGTGCGCTATTCGGAGGCTGGTCACATGCTCAGTCACAGCATGATGACCTATCCCATTCCCTCGAGGGAAGATGTGGGACGCATTACGGTGGAGCTCGTGGACAGCTACGAGCCTTCCGGCCCCTTCGGCGCAAAGTCCGCCGGCGAAATCGGCATCGACACGCCGCCCGCCGCGATCGCCAACGCGATCCGGAATGCGACCGGCATACGGCTCACCGAGTATCCATTCACGCCAGAACGCGTGCTCGCGGCGCTGAAGGCGGCAAAGGCACAATAGCTCAGCATAAAAGGAGTATCATGAACGAGCTCAGAACATGGATTTTAGGACGCCTCGACCACGGGAAGGCAGTGGTGCTCGCCGCGGTGACCCGGGCATCGGGTTCCACGGCGAGGGGCACTGACGCGCTCCTCGCGATGGACGCGAGCGGTGCCATGGTGGGCACCGTCGGCGGAGGCTACGTGGAGCACGAGACCATCGAGGCAGTCCACCGACTCTTCAGGCCAGAAGGCGAGGATGTCAGCATAGCCCGACCTGCGCGCGACCTCGAGTTCGACCTCAGCCCAGAATCCAACAACACCCAGATGATCTGCGGGGGCCGAGTTTCGGTCCACCTCGAAAAAGTAGAGCCCGGGAGCAGCGCGGAGCTAGCCCTCCGCGCATGCTTCGAGCATGTTGATGCCGGGAAACCTTGTGCCTTCGTGGCCCTCCACACGCCATGGGTGCGGCACTATTTCGCGCTGGACGAGAAAAAAAAGGTGCTGTTCTCCGGGACGCCTGCGCAGGAAGAAAACATCGGGGCAGCATGGACGGTCGCGCTGCCTAGGGCGCCCGCGCTGAAAGACGCCCTCGCGGCGACGCTGGAAGCGGTGCGACCGGCCTTCGGCGAAGCGGCCGAATTCGCGCTCGAGGCAGGGATCGCCCCCGAACTGGAAGGCTGCCGTGTCTTCTGGCTCGGGCTTGCGCCGGAACCTGTCGTGTACATCTTCGGGGCCGGCCATGTGGGAAAGGCGACCTGCGAGGCCGCGAGCCTTGTGGGCTTCAGGGTAGTGGTCACCGACGACAGGCCGGAGCTTCTGACCGAAGAGCGCTTCCCGCACGCGAGCCTTCTCAGGCGTATCGACAGCTTCGACCATCCGCTCGCACCGTGTGGCAGGGTTCCTGCGATCGAAATTGGCCCCGAGGACTGTGCACTCGTCCTCACTCACAAGCCTGGCATCGACAAAGAGATGGTCGCGCAGCTCTTGCGCACCGATGCAGGCTACATAGGGCTCATCGGCTCGAAGACCAAGCGCGACGGCATCTACGCCAGCCTTCGGAGCGAGGGCTTCACCGACGCCGACCTCGCGCGCATCCACTCGCCGATAGGACTCGCGATCGGCGCGCGCACGCCCGAAGAGATCGCGGTGAGCATCGTGGCCGAGATCATTGCGGTGCGCGCGGGGGTTTCGCCCGGCAAGCCCTATGCGTGAGTTTGCAGTTAAAAAGCCTGCCGCGATCATCCTGGCGGCGGGTTACTCTTCCCGCATGGGACAGGCAAAGCCGACGGTCCTCCTCGAGGGCTGTCCCATGCTCCTGCATGCGGCGAAGACGTTTACGGACGCAGGTATCGACCACATCGTCGTCGTGACCGGCTTCGAGGCCGAAAGGGTGGACAGGCTCGCCCGCGAGCATGGGCTACACCCCGTGTACAACAGCCGCTTCGGCGAGGGCATGTTCAGCTCGGTGCTCGCCGGCCTCGGCGCGGTGCCTCCGGACTTCGATGCAGCCTTCGTGCTGCCGGTCGACATTCCCTTTGTGTCGCCTTCCACCGTGCACGCGATACGCCTCGCCATGGGCGCGCGGCCCATCGTGGTGCCGCGGCACCGTGGGAGGTCTGGGCATCCGCCGCTTCTACACCGTGTGGTGTTCGACAGCGTAGGGGGGTGGCGCGGCCCGGATGGGCTCGGGGGGTTCTTAAAAAGCCGCGAGTCAGAAGTCGGGTATGTCGACGTGGACGACCGCTTCGTGCTGCGCGACATCGATTCGAGGGCCGATCTGGAGCGAGTTCTTCTGGACAGAAGCCGCACCTGAGACGCCTTCTTCAAGGAAAAAACCATGAATATTGCCGAAAAGCTTTCAACTATGGTCAGGTTTCGCACCGTCTCATCGTATCGACCGGAGGAAGAGGACGAATCGTCCTTCGCCGCCTTTATCGAGGCGCTGCCGGGCCTTTTTCCAGGCGTGCACGCCGCCCTCGAGCGGACGGTAGTGGGCCCTCGGGGCATCATCTACCGATGGCGGGGGAAAAAACCTAGCCTGAAACCCGCGATTTTCTGCGCGCACTTCGACGTCGTCCCTGCTTCGGAGAGCGATCCGTGGACAGAGCCTCCCTTTTCGGGCGCCATCAAGGACGGCTATGTCTGGGGCCGCGGGACGCAGGATGTCAAGGTTCAGATCGCCTGCATCCTCGAATCTGCGGAGACGCTCGTAACCCGTGGGTTTACGCCTGAGAGAACCCTCTACTTCGCCTTCGGCGGCGACGAGGAGGTGGGCGGCACGAGGGGGGCCGGCGCGATTGCGACGTGGTTTTCCGACCAACAGATCCATGCGTCCTGGATAATCGACGAGGGGAGCCCCGTGGGGCAGGGCTTGATCGGCTTCGTCCAGACACCGATCGCCCTCATCGGAATCGCCGAGAAAGGCTATGCCGACATTGTCGTCGAAGTGGAAGGAAAGGGAGGCCACGCCTCCATGCCGCCGCGGCACACGGCACTCGGCGCGCTCGCCCACGCGCTCGCGCGCATAGAAGACAAGCTCTTCCCCGCCAGGCTCACCAAGACCACCGACGAGTTTCTCGCCGCGCTCGCACCGCACGCAGCCGCACCCTACCGACAGCTCTTTGCGCTCCGGCACATCCTCTCCCCGCTTATGCTGAAGGCCTTCTCTGCCACTCCCTCCACGAATGCGATGGTGAGGACGACCTGTGCCGCGACCATGGCGCAGGCGAGCCCAAAGGAGAATGTCCTTCCCACCCTCGCGCAGGCAGTGGTCAACGTCCGCATATTGCCGGGTACGACGGTCGCCGAGGTCATAGACTTTCTCAACGCGCTCATTGCCCCCTACGGCGCAAAGGCCTACGCGAAGTTCCCTGAGCATGCCGTGGAGCCCTCGGCGGAGTCCTCGACCGAGTCCGAGGGTTGGAATTCCATCGTTGCAGCGATCGGCGAGGCCTTCCCCGGCGCCGTCCCCGCCCCTTTCCTCTTCACGGCGGCCACCGACACTAAGCACTACCGCAGCATCACCGACGACATCTACAGGTTCTGTCCGCTCGTGCAGACGCAGGAGGACCTCGCGGCCGTACACAACGTCAATGAAAGGGTGAGCATCGAAAATCTTGAGCGCTGTGCGCGCTTCTATGCGGCGCTGATGAGCCGGCAGTAGGATTGCAAGCAGTAGAATTGCAGGCGGGCTGCTCGGCGCGGGCGCTTCGCTGCCGCACCGCAACGAGTCCCATTAAAAGGCCAAAAAAGCTGTCGCGGACGAAGAGAATATGCTTCTGTGGGTGCGGGCCCACCCGTCCGTCTGCGCTCGGGCTGCTCCACCCCCAGAGCGCAAGAGATTTCAGCTTCCTCCGCCTCGCGAGCGGGAACCGAGGTAGGCCGCCTTGACCGTAGGATCGCGCGCAAGGTCCCGGGCGGGGCCTTCCTTCACGATTCTGCCCTGCTCCAGGATGTAGGCACGGTCCGCCAACTGCAGCGCCTTGAAGGCATTCTGTTCGACGAGGAGGATGGTCTTGCCGAGCCCGCGGAACTGCTCGATGATGCCGAACACGGTCTGAACAAGCAACGGCGCAAGCCCGAGCGAGGGCTCATCCATGAGGATGAGGTCTCCGTTCGTCATGAGCGCCCGCCCCATCGCCAGCATCTGCTGCTCCCCTCCGGAGAGCGTGCCTGCCCTCTGGGCCCGGCGCTCTTTCAGCCGTGGGAAGATCTGGTAGACTTTTTCCAAGTCGGATTGAACCGCCCTTCTGTCGTTCCTAAGGTACGCGCCGAGCAAAAGATTGTCCTCGAGGCTCAGGTTGGCGAAGATGAGCCTCCCCTCCGGCACGTGGCAGATGCCCGATTTGACGATGAGGTCTGGCCGCCGGGGGAGAACCCTACCCTTGTAGAGCACCGATCCTCTGACCGGCTTCAGGAAGCCTGAAATGGTGTTGAGGAGCGTCGACTTGCCTGCCCCGTTAGCGCCGATGATCGTGACGATCTCGCCCCTCTGTACAGAGAGCGAGATGCCCTTCAGGGCCCGGATGCCGCCGTAGGCCACGTGGAGATCCTTGACTTCGAGCATCGACTCAGGCATCGGTCGCCTCCTCGCGGGTGCCGAGGTACGCCTCGATGACCTGAGGATGCCTCGACACTTCCTCGGCAGAGCCCTCTGCGATCTTCTCGCCGAAGTTGAGCACGATGATGTGCTCGCATACCCCCATGATCAGGTCCATGTGGTGCTCTATCACGAGCACCGAGAGCTTAAAATCGTCCCTGATCCGCACGATGAGGCGCATGAGCTGCTCGGTTTCGTCCGGGTTCATGCCCGCCGCCGGCTCATCGAGCAAAAGGAGCGAGGGGTTGAGTGCCAGGGCTCGCACGATCTCGAGCCTGCGCTGGAGCCCGTAGGGCAGATTGTTCGCGATCAGGTCCTTGTAGCCCAGAAGGCCCATGATGTCGAGTAATTCCTCAGCCTTCGCCATGAGGCGCTTCTCCTGTGTCCGGAATCGAGGGAGCCTGAGAATGGCCTCCGCAAATGAATAATTCGCGCTGAGGTGGCAGGCGGTGAGGACATTGTCGAAGACGCTCAAGTTTTTGAAGAGGCGGATGTTCTGGAATGTCCGCGTGATGCCCATATCTGCGATGCGGAAGGGCTCGAGCCCCACGATCGACCTGTCTCGGAATTCTATCGAGCCCGACGTGGGCTTGTAGACCCCTGTGATCAAATTGAAGATGGTCGTCTTGCCAGCACCGTTCGGACCGATGAGGCCGACGATGCCGCCTTCGGGCACATCGAAGCTCACGGCGTCCACCGCGGTCAGGCCACCAAACTGCTTCGTCAGGTCACGGATGTGGAGAATGGCTGCCATCGTCAATCCTCCTCTTCGCCCGAGCCTTCGGCGAGCAGTTTTGCCTTCGCCTCGCGGAGGGCGTTCCGCTCCGCAGCCACCTTCCGAATGCCTGAAGGCGTCAGCTCCATGCCGCCCATGAGGCCCTTAGGCCTACTCACCATGATGAGGATGACCGCAGCTCCGTAGAACACGAGCCTCCACATCTCGAAGGCCCTCAATATCTCGGGCAGTGCGGTGAGCAGGATGGCCCCCAGGACCGAGCCTGAAATTGAGCCGAGTCCTCCAAAAATGACGATGATCGTGAGCTCCGTGGACTTCGTGAGCGAGAACATCTTGGGCTGGATGAAGGTCATATAGTGGGCGAAAAACACGCCGGCGACGCCCGCATACACCGCGCTGATGATGAGCGAGATCATCTTGTAGCGGAACACGTCGATGCCGGCGATCTGCGCGGCAAGCTCTTCCTCGCGCACCGCGATCATGTTCCGGCCGTGCCGCGATTTTACAAGATTCGCAAGAAAGACCACGGCGACGATGTCGGCGATGAGAATCGCGAGGAAGCTGCTCTTCGATGGCACGCCAGGCCATCCGCGTGCCCCGCCAAAGCGGTTCACATTGTTGAAGATGAGCCGAATGGCCTCGCCAAAGCCCAGTGTGGCGATGCAGAAATAATCGCCCTTGAGATTGAGGCTTATCCTTCCAATAAAATAGCTCACAAGGCCCGCGGCCGCCCCTCCTGCGACGATGGCCAGGACAAATGGCAGCCCTAAGCCTGCCGGCGTCGACGCCGGAGAAGCGCTGATCCACGCGCCGACGTAGGCGCCGATCGCCATGAACCCCGCGTGTCCGAACGAGAAGAGCCCTGTGAAGCCCGTAAGGAGGCTCAATCCCAGCACGGCGATCATGTTGATGCCCGCGAGCATCAAGATTCCCTGAATATACGTCCAATCCACGCCCGCCTCCCTACGCCTTGTCCTCGGTGACCTTGCCCATGATGCCCGTGGGCCTCAGAATGAGCACCGCGATGAGGATCACGAAGGCAATGAGGTCCCTGAACTGGGATGAAAGGTAGCCCGCGACGAAGGTCTCGATGATGCCGAGGAGCACGGAACCGAGGACCGCGCCCGGCAGACTTCCCAAGCCTCCGAACACCGCCGCGATGAAGGACTTCGTCGTGATGTTGCCGATCTGGGGGTACACCGTGTACTTCATGCCGAAGAACACTCCCGCGATGCCGGCCAGAAAGCCCCCAAGGCCGAAGACCGTGAGGATCACCTTGTCCGTATTGACTCCCATGAGCGCACAGGCCTTGACGTTGTAGGACGCGGCCTGAATCGCCTTGCCGAGCTTCGTCTTGTCGATGAAGAGGATGAGGAGCGTCAGGCTCACCGCGGAGATGATGAAGATGATGAGGTCGAGCCGCCCCACGGCAAGGGGCCCCAGCTCGAGCGGAGCCTTGGGGAAGACTTCAGGATATGTGCGGAATGTGGGCCCTATGGTCGCAATGACGAGGTTTTCGAGCAGGATGGAGGCGCCCATCGCCGAGATGATGAAGTACAAAAAGGGCGCCCTGCGCTCCCGAAGGGGTTTGTACGCGATCCTCTCCACGATGATCGCGACGAAGAGCGTACCGACAGAGGCAAGCAAAAAGGCCGCCGCAAACGGCAGCTTCAGGAGCGTCAAACCGAAAAAACCGAAGTACGCCCCGAGCATGATCACCCCGCCGTGTGCGAAGTTCGAAAAGTTCATGATGGAGTAGACCAGCGAGTACCCGACCGCCATGAGGGCGTAGACGGACCCGATCGAGAGGCCGTTTATCAGTTGCTGGAGAAACTGGACCATAGTCCATCCTTTGGAACAGGATGCATAATCATGCGGATATTATAGACAATAAACAAAAGAGGCAACCGGATCCGCCGCCGGTTGCCTCTACGGTATTCAACGCTATTGGGCCGCGTATTTTTCTTGGAATACGTACTGGCCGTTCACGATCTTTTCGATCGCCGCGTCCTTGCCTTCGGGGTTGTGTGTCTCGGGGCTGATGTGGATGCGCCCTGTGATGCCCTGCACGTCGATCCCCTCGAGCGCCTTGGCGATGGCCTCGCCGTTCGGCTTGCCCGCCTTCTTGAGGCCTTCGACCAAGAGCAGCACCGCGTCGTGCGCGAGGAAGCCGTTCAGCTCGGTCTCTTTGCCGTACTTCGCCTTGTAGCGGCCCTTGAAGTCCTGGACCGCGGGGTCGGCGTAGTCGAGGTGGTTGACGAAATAGCTGCCCTCAACCGCCTTGCCGCCCATGGAGATGAGCTGGTCCGAAGGCCACCCGTCGCCGCCCATGAGGGTCGCCTTGATGCCGAGGTCCCTCGCCTGGTTGGCCGAGAGCGCCACTTCCTTGAAGAAGTACGGCATGAAGATGACGTCAGGGTTTGCAGCCTTAATCTTCGACAGCTGAGGCCTGAAATCGACGTCGCCCGAATTGAAGGACTCATCCGCGACGATCTTGCCGCCCTTCTTCTCGAAGTTCACCTTGAAGAACTCGCGCAAGCCCTGCGAATAGTCGTCGCTCACATCGTAGAGCACCGCAGCCGTGCGGGCACCGAGCCTGTCGTAGGCGAACCCTGCGGCCACCGCGCCCTGATAGGGATCGATGAAACAGACGCGGAAGTTGTACGGCTTCACCTTGCCGTCCTGGACCGTGACCTTGGGGTTGGTCGCCACCGTCGCGATGTCGGGCACCTTGGCCTTCTCGAGGATCGGGGCCATGGGGATAGCGTTGCCCGAGGAGTTCGGGCCGATGATGGCCACCACCTTGTCCTGGCCGGTGAGGCGCTTCGTCACGTTGACCGACTCCTGCGCATCGCCCTTGTTGTCGTAGCCGATCACTTCGAGCTGATACTTCTTGCCCCCCACCTCGATGCCGCCCGCGGCATTGTACTCTTCGAAGAGCATCTTGACGGTGTTGAGTTCGTTTTCGCCCCAGACCGCCTGGTCGCCCGTCAGGGCACCGAGCCAGCCTACCTTGATGACGTTGGACTTGCCGCCGCCACCGCCGCAAACAATACCTTCTTCATGCTCGAGTTCCTCCTTGGGCATGTGGTAGAATTCGTGTCATTATACCTGTACAACTGTAGAGTCCACAAGTGTCAATCGACATGAATCGGCGGCACCGCAGGGGGCGTGTTCAGCCTTCAGTACGATGCGGAGATGCGGATGAGAACCTCTCCCGCCGCCGGCGGACTTAGAAGGACACGTTCTCCCCTACACTGCTCCACCCCGGAGAGCAAGACGCTCTTCTCCTCCTCAGGACAGGGACGAATCACATAATAATGGATCTTCAGCGACGGACAGGCCCATTGTCGGGGCCTTCGGAAGAGAAGCTGCACGCTCCTGAGTATCTTCTCGCATGGATCGATATTCAGCCACAAGAGAACGTGGCTTTGGGATCTTGGCACTATTGCTCCCACAGCAGAGAGCCATGAGGGTATCTCCGGCAACAGCGTCGAGACGGGCACAGGCTCGCCGCCGGCGTCCGCATCGACGTCTTCAATGTCAGCATCGACGTGCTCAATGGCGGGTCCACCCTCAAAGCGCCAGCGGCCCAGAAAAGCAGCAATGCGCTCCGCCGTCTCAAGGGGGGAAAGAGAGGCAGCGCCGCCCCTTGCGGAATCTACCGCGTCTCTTCGAGCCATCGACTCACTTCCTCGATCGAAGAAGGAAATCCCTCGACGCGCAGCGTCCCAGCGTTTCCGAGGTTACTCGCGGCGTAGGCGAGCAGGGACTTCGCCGCACAGAGGTGAACGTAGACTCTCTTCGCCATGGGTGCCACCGCATTGGAAAGCTGGTCGACGGTAGGATCGTCCGTCGGCTGCGCGGGGTTCGGCGTCTCCACCAGGAACGCGCTGATGCCGAGTTTCCCCCACTCCCAATGGGAATACCCCGCGAATTCATCCCGAGAATTTTCAAGGTGAAAAGAGACACCCGTCTCATCCTCGACGTCGAGCACGGCGAGCGCGGCGATGTCGAGGTATTCGGGCCGGGCGATCATGGACCACACGAGCGACGAGCCCAGGCTCGCCTCGTGCAGATCGAGGGCGATCTGCACGTGCTCGGCTCGCAGCATCTGCGTAAGCGCGTAGGCTGTCTGGGCCGTACGATTGCCGTCTCGCGTGCCTGGATACTGGCGGTTCAGGTTGCGCGCCTCCTGCCCCGCAAGCGGACGAAAGCTGTCAGAGGCCTCTGGAGGTACGAAGCTCGTCGGATCTGGAAAGGTTTCCTGAGCAGGATTCGAGAGCCTCGCGCCGTAACGAATAGTACGGTCTCCCAGCGCAAGGAAGCGCGGCCGTTCGGCTTCCTGAAGCGACCAGCTCGAGCCCGAGGCATTGGCGTGTGGCACGACGATGAGCCTCCCTTCCGACACGCGGCAGCGTTCGATGATCCAGTACGCAGCGAGAATGCCCGCGATCTCGTTCGCGTGCGCGCCTGAGATGACGGCCGCGCGACACAGGGCACCCGAATCTCCCCTCGGATATCCCATGACGAACACGGGCGTATCGAAGGGCGTTTCTCTCAGCTCCGGAAAGAAGTCGGAGAGCGAGCGCACCACAGCCACGCCAGGCCCCATCCGCACTTCAGAAGAGACCCAGTCGAGCGCGGACTGCGCACCGACATGGAGGCTCACGATGGACAGACACCACCAGAGGACAAGAAGCTTTCTCACTGTTGAGCCACAAGACTCTTGAGAACGCTGCCGGCCTCCGCGATCGAGGCAGCCTCGATGAGGGGAACGCCCGCCTTTTCGCAGAGGCCCGTGAAAAAGCCGTCGGTGTTTCCGCCCTCGACGACAATGACCGCATCCGAGAGCGGCACACAGAGCGCGATGACATGGTTCGAGGCCTCTCCGCGCCGCGCCGTGCCGCCCGTATGCATCGCAATGATCTTAGCCCCCTGCTTTTTGGCTTCCGCGATAAGGCTCTTCACCCGCTCCATGTCCTGCTCAAGACTTAGACCTGCAGCGCCGAGCCCCTTATTCGAAGCCCCAAGGACCAGCACGAGGGTCTTGATTCCGGCGATCGCCTGAGGCTTGGCCGCAATGTCGTAACTGAAACCGAGTTTGAGCTTCGTATTGGCAAGCACCTTGACGATCGCAGCATCGGAGGTCTGCCCTGCGGAAGTGATGTACCCCGGCGGCAAAAAGCTCCCCAAGAGCGCCGGAGGCACGACAGCTTGCGCCATGACCTGGAGGACGGCGAGCCCCGCCATGAGGGTGACGCTCAAGAAGCGCACCAAGGATCGATGTTTCCTCACCATGAAGTTCCCCTCCCTCAGAAGCCGAAGACAGCACCGTCGCGGCGCGGGTCAGCCCCGCCGTACATCGAGCCGGTCTCAAGATCGACGACGATCGCCTGAGCCCCACCGAAGAAAAGGTCGAAGTCAGGGTATACCTTGAGGCTGTATCCTATGGATTTCAACCAGTCCTGCGTCTCCTTAGGCATCCTCGCCTCGATCGACAGGTCCTTTTCGGTGTCCCTGGCATAGAAGCGCGGCGATTCGATCGCTTCCTGCACGCCCATGTGGTAATCGAGGAGGTTCACCGTCAGAATCACCATCGTAGAGATGATTCTTCCTGCACCAGGTGTGCCCATGGTGACGAAGGGCCTGCCATTCTTCGCGATGATCGTCGGCGCGATGGTCGTGCGCATGCGCTTGCCGGGTGCATAGGCGTTCGGCCCGCGAGAGGACCAGTTCTGCATCTCGTTGTTCAGGATGATGCCCGTGCCCGGCACGGCCACACAGGCTCCCCAGAATCCGGAGATCGTCTGGGTGAGGGCTACCATATTCCCTTCCTTGTCCACGACCGACAGATGCGTGGTGGAAGGATGCTCGACGGGAGTTCCCGCCTTGACCGTGCCCGTGATCTTGCCAGGATCGATCTCCGCAGCCCGGCTCTTCGCGTAGTCCTTGTCGAGGAGCCCCCGGACAGGGATGCTGACAAATGCGGGGTCCCCGATATACGCGGAGTTGTCCGCAAAGCCGCGCTTCATCACCTCAGCCATGAGGTGGACGTTCCGGGGCGAAAGCGGCGGCTCCGAGGCAAGGTCGAAATTCTCGAGCATGTTGAGCATCTCGATCACCGAAAGGCCTCCGACGGGAGGCGGGGCCGAGACGATCTCGTACCCGCGGTAGGTGCCGCGCACGGGCTCCCGCTCGATGGCGCGGTACGCCGCGAGGTCGGCTTTGGTGATGTAGCCGCCGTTCTTCGCCATGTCGGCCGCGATCGCATCCGCGATCTCTCCCTTATAGAACACATCGGGGCCGCCCGCAGCGATTTTCTCCAGCGTAACGGCGAGATCGGGGTTCTTGAAGAGCTGGCCTGCTTGGAGGGGAAGTCCGTCCGGCGCCACAATTGCGAGGAGTGCATCATTTTTCGAGATGGGGTCAAAGCGGGCCGCAATCGTCTCGGCCAAGGTCTCGCTGACGATAAAACCGTTGCGGGCATAGCGGATTGCGGGGGCCATGACCTGTGGCAGGCTCATTGTTCCGTATTTTTGAAGCGCCAGGCAGAGGCCTGCGACCGTGCCGGGCACGGCAACCGCCACGTGCCCCTCATTGCCGAATTTGACCTTGGACATGTCGGCGAGCGGGGCGGTCGACCGATAATCGATCGCGACCGTCACGTCTTTTCCCGCCAGATAGACGACCATCATGCCTTCGCCGCCAAGCCCTGTCGCGTTCGGTTCCACGACACAGAGCGCGAAGGCCGAGGCGACCGCAGCATCCACGGCGTTGCCGCCCGCCATGAGAATTTCGAGCCCGGCCGCCGATGCGAGGGGCTGGGCCGACGCCACCATGCCGTTGCGCGCCGAGACTTCGGCCTTGACCGTATCGGCGGCGGACAGCGGCGCCGCGACTACGAACGCGAGGGCTAAAATCCCCAACAGACTCAACGCGATACGTCTTCGCAATGCCATATCGAACCTCCTAGAAATCAAATTACCAATTGAGGAATGCGCCTACTCCTACGGCCTCCACCATCCGCCAATCGGGGAATGCCGTAAATGCAATGCGCTTGTCCGGAGGACAGTCCATATTCCACGCATCAAGGATCGCCTCAATGCTCGCCAGATGGGTCGCGATGCGCCCTGCGAGAGGATACTGGAGATCCTCGATGGGGTTCCCTTTCTCCGTCGACTGTGCGGGATTCGGTGTCTCGATAAGAAACGCAGAGGCCTTTGTCTCGTCGCCCCATTCCCTGTGGGAAAGGCCGTGAAATACTTCGCTGGAGGGCTCAAGCTTCATCCGTATGCCCTCCATCTCTAGGCTGATGACGGCGAGGGCCGCGAGATCGAGGTTCTTCGGGTTGGCGACAATCATGTTTGCGAGTCGCGATTCCGGCCCCGCCTCGTGGAGGTCAAACGCGATGTCCACAGCCTCCGTTTTAAGGAGGGACATCACTGCCCAGGCGAGCCGCTCAGTGAGGCTGCCATCGGGCATGCCCGGATAGACTCGGTTGAGATTCCGCGCCTCGGCACCCTCGAGCGCCTCTCCGCCCTTGGGATGCTGATACCTGTCGGGGTCGGGCTCCCCCTGGTGCACAGGATCCGTGTACCGGGCGCCATATTTGAAAAATCGAGGTCCATTCGGCGTGTCGATGCGGATCCATGAGGGAACTTTCGTGCTCTCGGTCCATGTGGAAGCGCTCATGTTGATGTCCGGTATAACGATGAGCCGGCCCGTGGATGGGATGGCCTTTTCTATGAGCGCGACCGCCGAGAGAATACCCGCGATCTCGTTGGCGTGCGTGCCTCCGGCGATGAAGACCGTCGCCCCTGGTGTTCCAGAATCCGCAATGAAAACGCGAGTATCCGCGGGCGTCCCCGCAAGGGGCGTAAACCACTCGGAGAGCCACGCTACCCGCGTAACACCTCTGCCGGGTCGGACGTCGTGAAGTATGGTTGCGACGCCAGGAGCCGGGTCTGCAAAGGCAAGAACCGCGACACACCACAAGAAAAAACCCAAAAGAGCACGAATGAACCGTCTTCGCATATCGATTAACGACGCTAACGTCTCTTCGGGCCGAAGTCAATATTGTTTTTGTATATTTTTTCAAAAAGAGGCCCACTTCCAGAAAGGAGCCCCACGAAGTTGGGCGGCCTTTTCTGGAAGCGGACCTTATGACGCTCTAAAAACATTCCCTGCAGGATCAGGCCTTCCGCTTGCGCGTCATCACGTCGAAGATCACCGCGAGGAGCAGCACAAGGCCGCGGATGACGTACTGCAACGAGATGTCCGTGCCGAGCAGGTTCATCCCGTTCATGAGCGACATGTACACGAGGGCGCCCACCAAGGACCCGCTGATCGAGCCGATGCCGCCTGCGGCCGAGACGCCGCCGATGTAGGCGGCGGCAATCGCGTCCATCTCGAAGAGGGTACCTGCCTGCGGAGTGGCGGATTTCAGCCTCGCCGTAAACAGGATGCCCGAGAGCGCCGCCAGAAATCCCATCGACCCGAAGACCGCGAACGTGATGTTCTTCACATTGATGCCCGACAGCTCGGCTGCCTCGGGGTTGCCGCCCACCGCGTATATGTGCCGACCAATGACCGTGCGGCGAGTGATGAAGTCGTAGATCAGCACCACTGCCAGCATGATGACGATCGTCCAGGACATGCCGTTGTAGCCGGCCAGAATCCACGTGATGAACCCCAGGACGACCGACATGAAGACCAACTTCGCCACAAAGAGGCCCCCGGAGAGGACCTCGAACTTGTACTGCAGTTTGCGCCTTCGGTCGGCGAACTGGCCGGCGATGAAGACGACGATCGCGATGGCCCCCAAAAGGAGCGTGGTCTTGTGGAGCCCCGGCAGGAAGGTTTCGCTGGCGAAGAGGTCCGGGATGTATCCGTTGCCGAGCGCGTTGAATGACTCATTCGGAATGATGATGGTGCCGGTCGCGGCCGTGACGAGCATCAGGGCACCGCGGTAGATGAGCCAGCCCGCCAACGAAGCCACGAAGGCCGGGATGCCAAGGCTCGCTACGGGCAGCGCCGTCAAAAGCCCCGCGCAGGTTCCGAGCACGAGCACGAACAGAATGCAGAGCCAGACAGGCCAATGCCACTGCGTCAGCGAGATGGCAGCGATCGCCCCCAAAAAGCCCGATAGAAATCCGACCGACAGGTCGATGTGCCGTATGACGATGACGAGCGTCATCCCCACGGCGAGAACAGCGATGTAGCCGGTCTGATTCAACAGATTGGCAATGTTCCTCGACGATATAAACACGCCGTGCGACAGTATCGTGAATACGGCCATGATGGCCGCCAGTGCGATATACATGCCATATTCGCGGACGTTCTTTCTCAGTACCGTCAACAACTCATTCATATATGCTTCCTCCTCAGTACTGCGTCGCAAGGCGCATGACGGCTTCCTGCGTCGCTGATTTTGCATCGAGTTCGCCAGTAATCGTTCCATTTGCGACGACATAGATTCGGTCGCTCATGCCGAGAATTTCGGGCAGTTCGGATGAAATCATGAGAATGCTCATGCCCTTTGCCACGAGGTCATTGATGATGGTGTAGATCTCATACTTCGCGCCGACATCGATGCCTCGCGTCGGTTCGTCGAAGATGAGCAGGTCGGGGCCCACGAAGAGCCACTTGGCGACCGACACCTTCTGCTGATTGCCGCCCGAGAGGTTCATGACGAGCTGATTGATGCCCGGCGTCTTTATTGAAAGGGAGTTCACAAAGTTGAGCGCGCTCTGCTTGTCGAGCTCTTCGTCGATGATGCCCTTCTTCGAGACCCCCTGAAGATTTGCAAGCGAAATGTTTTCCTGGATCGACTTGATCAGGATGAGCCCGTTGCGTTTGCGGTCCTCCGTGGCGTACGCGAGCCCGGAGCGGATCGCATGGCGGGGATGGGTAAACCGCTGTTTCTTGCCCTTAAAGACAAGGTCTCCGGAGACAACATACCCATCGGGGTTGCCGAAAAGGCTCCGCGCCAGTTCGGTTCTGCCCGAACCGACGAGGCCGGAGAGGCCCACCACCTCGCCTTTGCACACGTGAAAATTGACATTGTTCAGGACCTTGCGCCCGAGTTTTGGATCGTAGGCGCTCCAGTTTTTGACCTCGAGCACCACCTCGTCGCTGGGCTTGGAGGTGCGCGGTGGATAGATGTTCTCGATGGAGCGTCCCACCATGTGCTTTATGAGGAGCTGTTCATCGACCTTGTCCTTCTGCCGGTCGAGGGTGCAGATCGTCTGGCCATCGCGGAGCACGGTGATCGTCTCCGCGATCTTGAGCACTTCCTTGAGCTTGTGCGAGATCATGATGGACGTGACGCCCTGCGTCTTCAGAAATCGAAGAATATCGAGGAGGTTGTCGCAGTCGTCTTCGTTCAGGGCAGCCGTGGGCTCATCGAGCACGAGGAGCGACATGTTGCGACTGAGCGCCTTTGCAATTTCCACCAGCTGCTGCTTTCCGATGCCGAGATCCTTGACTTTCGCGCTCGGACTGACCGAAAGCCTCACCCGTTTCAGAAGCTCCTCGGTCTTGCGGATCATTTCCGGCACATCGACGGTGACGCCGCGCCTGATCTCGTGCCCGAGCATGATGTTCTCATAGACGGTCATCTCGGGCACCAGCGCGAGCTCCTGGTAGATGACGCCGATGCCCGCCTCTTCACTGTCGTGAATGCTGCCGAACGTCACTTTTTTGCCGTTGAAGATGATCTCTCCCTCGAAATCGTTGTGCGGATACACGCCGCTCAGCACCTTTATCAGTGTGGATTTTCCGGCACCATTTTCCCCGACCAGACAGTGGATTTCCCCCCGGCGTACTTCGAAATTCACGTCGGAAAGGGCGCGCACGCCGGGAAAGGTCTTCGTGATGTGCCTCATCTCCAAAATATTGTCACTCATACCGTACCTGCCTGGAGTAATTGTAGTGCAAAGAGGAGCCGCCCAGAAAGGGCGGCTCCCGCGTTTCCCCGCCTATCGGGGGATAATCGACGTTTTAATCATCATTTAAGGCCGGTGAAATTGCTGGCGGGCCAGTATCCGGAATCGACGATCTCTTTCTTCACATTTTCCTTCGTCACGACGACGATGGCAGTCGGTTTGGCAGGAACATCTTTTTTGCCGTTGTTGTAGTAGTTGGTGACCGGCGGCGTCTGCCCCTTCATGTAGGCGACCGCTGCGGCGATCGCATCGCTGACCAGCGTGCGCACGTCCTTGAGGACGGTCATCGACTGCTTGCCGTCGATGATGTACTGGATCGACGCGATCTCGGCGTCCTGACCGGTGATGTAGTAGGTCTTCACATCCTTGTCGGCTGCGAAGGCGTCCGCGATGGCGCGGGCCGTCCCATCGTTCGGCGCGCAGATGTACACGGTGCCCTTGGCCGCCTTCGGAGCAGCGGTGAGGTTGGCCTCGGCCTTGTTCTTCGCATCGCTGAAGTTCCAGTTGGTCGTCACCTGGCCGATGATCTGGGCCTCCTCATCGCGGGTCAGCGTTGCCTTCTTCGCAAGAGCTGCGGCCTTGTCGGAGTTCCGGACAATGTAGGTGCCGTCGGCGATCTTGGGCTGGAGGGCGCTCCACGCACCTTCGAAGAAAATGAAGGAGTTGTTGTCGCTCGCGGCTCCCGCATACAGGTAGAGGTTGTTGCCCTTGCTGCCGGCGGGGACCTTGGAGTTGAGATAGTCGCCCCAGGCCTTCCCGACTTGGAAGCTGTCGAAGGTCACGTAGTAGTCCACGCTGGTCGTGTCGCGGATGAGGCGGTCATAAGAAATGACCTTGACCCCCGCGCTGTGCGCGAGATCAGCGGCCGCCGCCGCCGCGGTCCCGTCCTGCGGGCAAATGATGAGCACTTTGATCTTCTCGCTCAAGAGGGCTTCGACGTTGGCCTTCTCCTTCGCCGAATCGCCCTGGCTGAAGAGGACCTTCGCGCTGAAGCCAGCGCTCTTGAGCGCGTCCAGGAACCTGGTCTGGTCCTGAATCCAGCGGGGCTCGTCCTTGGTCGGAAGGACAATGCCCACCTGGGTGTCGGCAAATGCGATGCCGGCCACTATTGCAAAGAGCATTGCAATCCACAGTGTTCGTTTCATCAGGATTCCTCCTTTATGAACTATCGCCGCCGTGCGGCGGCTTCGGCGCCTGCCTTTCCAGCTCCACATGCGCCGCCTATAAGTTTCCACCCTCTTTTTGAATCGCGCATCAGGAATGATGTGACAAAGGCTGACCAATTGCGCACCCGGCAGCGCCCGCCACAAGAAGTAGCACTTTTCGGATGGAGGTTGTTAAAAATGTCTAGGATTTCTGGGGGCGGCCCAGCGCGGCCCAGCCCACTCCAGCCCGGTGCGGCCATGTGCGTGCCGGGCCACGAAAGCCGCCGGGCCCTTCAGCGCTTCATATCTCAGCGCTTCACGTTGCGGTAGACGTCCTCGCGGGTATGAAAGCCGTCTTTTATGACCGTGGAGTCCAGCGTTGAGGCCGTGACGAGGATCGGATCGAGCGCCATGTAAGGCACCTTGTAGCGGCCGTCGTCTATTTTGTTGTCGTACCTAATCTTCTCTCCGTGGGCCATCATGACGGCGAAGCCGGCCGCCTTGAGCGCGAGCGCGTCGATGGGCTTGTAGATCGTCGCAAACTGACTGCCCTCCGCGATGCGCTGACAGGCGGCGAGTTCCGCGTCCTGGCCGGTGACCTTGGTCTTGCCGACCATGCGGTTCTCCGAGAGCACCGAGATGACGGTCTCGGCGAACATGTCGTTCCCGCAGAGAACGGCATCGATCTTTTGCCCCGATTTGACCAATGCCTCGAAGCGCGTGCGCACTTCCTCGCTCATCCAGTCGCTCGGCCAGATCTCTTCGAGGAGGTGTACCTTCCCCTCAGCGATGAGCGGATCGAGCACGGCATGAAAGCCCTTATTGATCATGTAGGCGTTGTTGTCGGTGATTGCGCCGTTGATGACGACATAGTTCCCTTGAGGGACCGCCTCCGTGACGGCCTGCGCCTGGAGGCTCCCCACTTTTTCGTTGTCGAACGAGATGTAGAGATCGACATTGGCGTTGTGCACGAGGCGGTCATAGCTCATGACCGCCACACCCTTGCGTTTGGCCTCTCGGCAGACATCAGACAGCTTCTCCGCATCGTTGGGGATGATGACGAGCACGTCGATGCCCTGGTTCAAAAGCTCCCGCACCTGGGCGATCTGCGTGTTCGCATCCTGATTTGCGACGCGCAGGACGACCTCGGCCCCCAGGTCGTGGGCGGCCTTGGTGAAGCTGTCGACGTCGCGCCGCCAACGCTCGACGACGAGAGAATCGAGCGCAAGACCTATCATGGGGGACCTGTCGGCGGCGAGCCTTTTGGACTTACTGCACGCC
Organism: Spirochaetia bacterium; assembly: GCA_029975555.1. Classification (GTDB taxonomy): domain Bacteria; phylum Spirochaetota; class Spirochaetia; order Treponematales; family Rectinemataceae; genus Rectinema. The sequence continues at coordinate 139,272 of JARKOY010000074.1, forward strand.
GACAGGCCAAGACTCAACGCACAGACAATGCTCACCCCCACCAGCACGAAGCGTCTCACACTCAGCCTCATTTCACTCATCAGTGTTCTCTCCCTTCAGCATGCGCGCGGCGTATTCCCGCGGCGTATGGCCCGTCAGTCGGCGGAACAGTCGGGCAAAATAATTTGCGTCGGGATAGCCGCAGAGCCTCGACACCTCGCGGACCGAGATATTGGGCTTCTTGAGCAGCTCCTTGGCCTTCTGCATCCGGTACTCGATCAGCGTGCGGGCAAATCCCCGCTTCAACTCATCGGACATGAGGCGGGTGAGATGCCCGGCCGAGATGCCGATCGCTTCCGCCGCACTCTCGAGCGAGATCGGCTCCTGATAATGATTTTCTATGTATTGCAGGGCCCGGACCACAAAAGGTGAGTATGCGCCCACGGCCGCCGCGCGCTCCTCCAGAACCTGGAATCGGGTCCTTACTTTCGATGCAAAGAGCTTGAGTGCCCCGTCGGCCCAGAGCCTGTCGAGGTCGCTGAAATCCATGAATTCCCTGTATGCCTTGTCGGAAAGAACCCCTCCGCCCGCAAGTTTCGATGCCGCGAAGGAGAGCACCGCGATGATCCTATAGAAAACATCGCGCTGCAGGGAGTCAGAATGGTCGAGCGCCAAAAGCATCTTTTCGAGGGCCTGCCCCGCCATCGCGAAGTGCCCAACGACAATCTCATCGTGGATCTGGGTGTCGACGGCACTCGCGGCATTCTCCTCGCGCAAGGGGGCTGGATGCTCCGGCGCAGCCCAGGGGGGAACAAGAACCCCTGCAGCAGAAGAAGATATCTCAGCAAAACTTCTCACGGCTGCCTCCCAGGAACGCCACAGCGCCTCGAGCTTTTCGGGCTGACCGTAGGAGAGCCGTATTTCTCCGGTCGCGAGCTGGGAAGAAAACGCAGCCTGCAGCACTGCGAGGAATTCCGCAAGCTGTTGGGATGCCTCGGCCTCGTTCTTGAGCGGCAGAAACCAGGCGCAGTGTCGCATATCCTCCAGCGGGCCCGCGAGGGCCACCGTCTTGTACTGAAGCACGGAACAGAAGTGCTCGTAGATAGCGGACACATTGCCGTCGGTGGGTGAAAAACTGGCGATGCCCATGATTCCCATATCGCCAGGCAGGCGAAGCATCTCTCTGAATAAAGCGAAGTCCGGGGGCGCCCCCGCAGGCTGCCGCCCTCTCTTTTGGCGCGCCATCACGAAAAAAGCCGTCTTGACCAAGGGCACGAGCCTCTGTTCTCGGTCTTTGAATTCGAGTTCCCTCTCGTTGAGCAGCTGGACGCGGTCGAGGTAGGAAGAAGCGGCCCTCAGCGCAACCTCGAGCCGCTCCTTGGAAACCGGCTTGAGAAGATAATCGCAGACCCCCATGCTCAGCGCTTCCCTGGCGATATCGAAGCGCTCGTAGGCCGTCACAAGGATAAAGGCCTTGACGCCTCCCTCTTGTGAAAGCTCCCTGATAACCTCGAGGCCTGTGATGCCGGGCATCTGGACATCCATGAGGATGATTTCGGGCGAAAGCGCCTTGGCCTTCTCTATCGCTTCTCTTCCTGAGCGCGCGGTGCCGACCACGGCGTAGCCTGCCTGGAAATACCGCTTAAAGAGGAGCGACAAGCCATTGATGATCGGCAGTTCGTCGTCGACGATGAGCACCCGTCTCATACATTTTCTCCAGCATGAATCCCTGCCTGCAGGATGATGGTGACGCGCGTGCCGTGGCCGAGCTCGCTCTCCACCTCCACCTTGCCCGTGCCGCCTGTCGCGAGGGCGACGCGCCGGACCACATTGTGAAGCCCGATGCCGCGCTGGGGCGTCGTATCTTCCGGGTCGGCGGCCGCAAGCGCGGTCTCGACGTCCTCCTTCGACATGCCCCGGCCGGAATCGCTCACCGAAAGCCTCACCGTCTCGCCGTCGAGCCGCGCCGAGACGATGACGTCCCCACCCTCTTCGAGGTCCTTAAGGCCGTGCACGATCGCATTCTCCACGAGGGGCTGGAGCACCAGGGCCGGCGTCTCGTAGGCGAGCGCCTCGTCCTGCACCTCGATCCTGAACCTGAAGCGTTCGCCGAAACGCATCTTTAAAAGCCAGATGTACTGACGAACGCACTCGATCTCCTCGGAGACGAGCACGAAACGCGTGGAGGGCTTGAGCGCGTAGCGTATGAAGGCCGCGAGCTTCTCGAGGAATTCCGCGATCTTCTCGTTGCCCTCGGCGAGCGCGAGCTGCCAACCTGCCGCCAGCGTATTGTACAAAAAATGAGGATTTATCTGCGTCTGGAGCGCGAGAAGCTCCGCGTCTTTGAGCCTGTGCTGGTAGGTGAGCACGCGCATGCGCTCCTCCATGAGGGAACGCTCGAGTTCTGCCTTGCGCGTCAGCTCCGCGAAGGCCTTCTGGACGCTGTCCTGCATGTTCACAAACGCGTCGTGGAGGGTTCGTATCTCGTCCTCGCGCTCATAGGGCGGCAGTGGGTGATCGTACTCGCCCCTTCCGACTGCGTCGGCGGCGACGGAGAGGCGCGCCAGAGGCTCGGTGATCGTGTACGAGTAACGCCCGATGAGGGCGATCGAAAACAAGAAAGCCGCGACGAGAAGCACGGCGTTGGACAGAAGCGCGAGGCTTATATTCGCCCTGTACGAAGAAAAACCATTGAGCGACTGACCAAGGTGAATAGTGTCCATTTTGGCGCTCAGAAATTCGATGAGCGAGGCAGTCTCCCGCGCATCCTCGTAGAGGCTGACGTACCCTGCGACGTCGCGGCCGCGCTTGGCCTGGACCGCACCCTCGGCGCTCGTGAGGTAACCCTCGATGAGGAAGGCCAAATCTTTCTCGAGCAGAAACACATCGTCGAGCTTGTTTTCCCTGTTCAGTTTCAACGTCATGCCCGACAGCATGGTGGAGGTGCGGATGAACTCTTTGAGCGATTCGGAGTTCTTTGCGCTGAGATAGCCGGTCAGGTTCTCTTGCGTCTCCCGCAGGGTCGAACGCAGCTCCTCCATCGATATGGAATTGCGGAACAGAAGCTCCACCGAGCGGGCGAGGTCGAAGGAGGCGAACGCGGTGTAGGATGTGGCGATGACGAGGACGAGGAGGATCACCACCGAATTGGCGATGATCCGGTTGCGGAGCCCTCCGCGGCGCACGGGCTTCCAGCGACGAGCAAGAGAGGAGAGCATCCTCATGGGCTGCCTCCTCGGGTAGGAATGACGCGGTACCCCACCGATATCCGCTCGGGTGGGCGGATGCCTATCAGCTGCCCGACAATGAGGGATATGCCTGCCTGCCCCATCGTGGTGGCGTCCCTGACGATGCTCGCGTGGACGACGCCTCTCTCGATGAGCCTGTTCACTTCGGCGTTCTCGTCCGCCCCTATGATGACGATCTGTCCGACCTTGCCGCGGTCGATGATGACCTGGGCGGCGCCGACGGTCGCCTTGGCGTCGATGCAGACAATCGCATTGATGTCCGGGTGTTCGGTGAGCATGCGTGCACAGGCGTCCTCGCCGCCGAGGATGCTCTCCTCCTCTCGGACGGCGGCCACGATCGCGGCGCCAGGCCTGGCCTTCAGCCCCTCTTGCACGCCCCGGTAGAATGGCTCTTCGTCGAACGCATAGCCCAACGATGTGTCCGACGAGAGAATGATGCCGACCCTCACCACGGTGCCGAGCAGACCCAGCACGAGGGTTCCAGCCTCCTTGCCCTGGCTGAACGAATCCCCGGTCACGCCCGAACGGGTCCAGCTCTGGGGCGCATCCATTGCGAGCGGCACGAAAGGAATGCGCTTGCTCTCGGCCTTCTGCGCGAATCGCCGCACATCCATGCCCGTGGGCTGAAAAAGGATGATGCCGTCGGCCTTGCTGCGCAGGGCGATCTCGAACCAGCGCGACACCTCTTCGGAAGTGCTGCTGGCCTCGCCGATCGCCGTCGACGTGTAGTAAAAGAGCTGCAGTGCGGCATTCTGCTTCTCCGACTCTTCGCGCAGGCCCTCAATGAGGTGGGCATAGAAAGGGTCCAGGGTGTCGGGAAGAATCGCGACGATGTGGAAGCGGGCAGTCCGCACCGTGGCGGGGTTGCGCAGAATCGTCGAGGCGAGGGCGTTGCGACTTCTATTGACGAGCGAAATGTTGATGGCCAGCGTCCCCACCAGCACGACCCCAAACACGACGATGGGGAGCATCCGCCATGCAGCGCGTTTCATTCTACCGTCACACTCTTGGCGAGGTTGCGCGGCTGATCCACGTCGCGGTCCAGTTCGAGGGCGCAGAAATACGCGAAGAGCTGGAGCGGCACCACCATGCTGAATGGGTAGAACCTCGGATCGGCCTTCTGGACAGGAATAAAGTCGTCGGCGAGGGCCATGGCCTCCCTGTCGCCCTCGACGCCGACTGCGATGATGGGACCGCCCCTCGCCTTGATCTCCCTCATGTTGGAGATCGTCTTCTCGTGGAGGTAGTCGTCGGCGACGAGGAACACGCTGGGCACCTCAGGGCTGATGAGGGCTATGGGGCCGTGCTTCATCTCGCCCGCGCTGTAACCCTCGGCGTGGATGTAGGATATTTCCTTGAGCTTGAGCGCCCCCTCGAGGGCAATCGGATAGAGAAGTCCCCGCCCGAGGTAGAGAAAGTCCTTCGCACGGCAATATTTCTTTGCGATGGCCTGGATGAGGTCGCGCTTTTCGAGGGCATCGCGCACCATGTCGGGCACCGTCGTGAGAGAACGCACGAAGCGCTGCCCCTCTTCGCGCGACATGTCCCGCATGCGCGCCATGAGGAGCGTAAAGAGATAAAACACCGTGAGCTGGCTCGTGAAGGCCTTGGTGCTCGCCACGGCAATCTCGGGGCCTGAGTGTACATAGACGCCGCCGTCGGACTCGCGCGCGATGGTGGAGCCCACCACGTTGCAGATGCCGAGCACCGTGGCGCCCTTGCGCTGGACCTCGCGCATGGCGTAGAGCGAATCGGCGGTCTCTCCGGACTGACTCACGACGAACCAGAGCGAACCGTTCTCGACCACGGGGTTGCGGTAGCGCAGCTCGCTGGCGAGCTCGGACTGCGCCGGAATGCGCGCCACCTGCTCGAGGAGGTAGGAGCCCGTCATGCCGGCGTGCCAGCTCGTACCCGCCGCGATGATGCGCACGCGGCGCACGTCGGCGAGCTGACGGCGGCTGAGGTTGAGCCCCCCGAGCTTGGCAGTGGCGTTCTCTTCGTCGACGCGCCCACTCATCGCGCGCGCGATCGACTCGGGCTGCTCGAAAATCTCCTTCTCCATGTAGTGCACGAAGCCATTTTTCTCGATGGTGCCGAGTTCCCAGCTGATTTCGTCCACCTTTTTGTCGAGCGCATTCGAGTGACGGTCGGTGATGGCGTAGCTGTCCTGCCTTATGTCGATCACCTCGCCGTCGTTGAGATAGATCACACGGTTCGTGTAGGCGACCATCGCAGTGATGTCGCTGGCAAGAAACATCTCGTCCTTGCCGACACCCACGATGAGGGGGCTCCCGTTGCGGGCCCCCACGATGCGGCCTGGCTCGTCGGCGTGCATGCACGCAATGCCGTAAGTCCCCTCGAGGTGCTGAATTGCGGCCAGGACTGCCTTGAGGAGGTCCCCCTCGTAGTAGGAAGCGATGAGTTGGGGGATCACCTCGGTGTCCGTCTCGCTCTTGAAGACGACCCCTTTCTTTTCGAGCATGGTCCTCAGGGTCTTGTGGTTCTCGATGATGCCGTTGTGCACGACGACAACCTTGCCGGACATGTCGGTGTGGGGGTGGGCATTCACTTCGGTGACGCCGCCGTGGGTGGCCCAGCGTGTGTGGCCGACTCCCCAGCTTCCGTCGATGTCTTCAGGGATTTTCTTCGCAAGTTCTGCAATTTTGCCCACGGACTTGACAATCTGGATGCGCGGGAGGGCATTCGGCCTGCCCACTGCGATGCCTGCCGAATCATAGCCCCGATATTCGAGCCGCCTTAGGCCTTCGAGCAGAATCTTCGACGTCTTTCTTGGGCCGGTATACCCGATAATGCCGCACATAACGCACCTCTTTTCATATGCATGATTCTTGATCAATGATATCATATCGTCATGCCTGTACAAGAGCCCTTGGTTCGACTTTTCTCGTTTCGGAGCCTCGACTCCACCATGGATGAGGCGCGTGCGCTCGCCAGAAGGGGTTTTTCTGGGGCGGCTATCGTGCGCGCGGACACGCAGACTTCAGGCCGCGGCCGAATTGAAGGAAGGCGCTGGCTCGACTCCCCAGGGCAGTCCCTGCTGATGACCCTGCTTCTGCCAGCCGGTTTTGACGAAGCGAGAGCACTCCCCTTGCGCGCGGGTCTCGGCGTCGTCCGCGCCTTGGAGAGCGTGGAGCCCGCCGAGGCAGGATGCGCCGGATCAGTGTCTTCAAAAGACAACCCATCCTTCCAAGGCCAATCTTCGGAATTCTGGCTCAAGTGGCCCAACGACGTGCTCGTGCAAAAAGCTGCCGGCGCGGCGGGGTATGGCAAACTCTGCGGGATTCTCTGCGAGAGCACCGAAGGCAGGATACTGATCGGCATAGGCGTGAATCTGCGCAGGCTCGAGCACAGCACTGTCTCTCCCATGGGGCAGCCGGACATTCTGCCAGCATGCCTCGAAGAGACATGGGGGTTCCTTCCTCCTCCCTTCGTGGAGCTGGACAGCGCCGCGCACCACGTGGCCCGGCACGTCATCGACGCGCTTTCGGACAGTCAGTGGCGCTCCGAGTACGAGCGCAGGCTCTGGGGTAAGGGTTCAAACGTGCAGTTTCTGGCAGGACACCCGCAGAATCCTGAGCCTGTGCGTGGCACCTGCGTAGGCGTCGACGAAGAAGGCAGACTCATCCTCGACATTCAAGGAGAACAAAAGGCGTTCGCGTCGGGCGAAATCGCCTCACTCCGCCTCGTATGAATCCTCGATGGTGAGAATCGCCTCGTACAACAGCGCGTTGATCGGCACGTCCAATCCAAAGGCCGCGGCGAGCCGCACCATCGCCCCGGCGAAGGCCTCCACCTCGGTGCGCCTGTGCGCCTCGACATCCTGCAGCATGGAAGTCTTGCCATCTGCCCTCAGCGTCTTCAACACCGCCATGGCCCTCGCGACATCGGCATCGGAAAGGCGTACGCCCACACGGTGCGAGAGCGCGATCACTTCCTTCATGGTGTTCTCGAGCAGCGCGACCGCGTGAGGGCTCGTCTGAAAGACCCGATACGGGGCCCCCAGCACTGCCGACCACTGGTTGATCGATACATTGATCATGAACTTGAACCATATTTCCCTCAAGATATCGTCCGGCACACGGAAGACGATATCGCTTTCACTAAAAAAGCGCCCGAGCCTGTCGAGTTTTTCTGCGTTTTTCGGTGCGAGCGCTGCTTCGTACCCGCAGAAAATTTGGCCCTTTGCGGCATACTGGATTTCATTCCCCCGACGGTGCGCGTCGATGCCGATGATCATCGCGTAGGGCACGGCGTCGGACCCGAACTCGCCTCGAAGCTTCGGCACCGCGTCCACCCCGTTGAGGAGGGACAAGATGATCGTATCGGCGCCAACAAAGGGCCTCATCTCGGCGATGGCCTCGTCGAGGCTGTAGTTCTTCACCGCAACGATCACCAGGTCGACTGGTTCCGCCCCGCGGCCGTCCACGACCGGCAGAACATACTGCCTCCCGTTGACGACAAAGCCTTCCCGCTGGTAGCGCGCCGCGCGCGCCCCTCGGGCGCTCAGCAGCACGCGGTGCCCTGCATCCACAAGGCGCGCGGCGATGGAAGCCCCGATCGCCCCCGCGCCGACCACCACCGTAGACTGAATGCTGTCCATCTCCTCATCCTTTCTTTCCGATCTGTTCGCGTGCGGAGACGATACCCGCGTCCCCCACGATGTACGGCTCCAGCTTCTTCTCGATCCGTCCAGGTATCCTGCACCAAAGCCATGTGCTCTCGTCGTCGTGACGCTCGGCGAGGACCGTGCCCTCCCTCATGACGAGGCTCGCGACCTGATAGTCCGCGTGCGGTATGCGCAGCGTGAGCGTCTTCATGCCGCTCGTGAGTCTCTCCTGAATGGCCTCCACGAGCCCCGCGAGCCCCTCTCCCGTCTTGGCCGAGACCGCGATGCTCCCTGGATAGCGCAGCAGAAAGGCATCCACCGCGCCGGGGAGGGCGAGGTCGATCTTGTTGAGCACGAGAATGCGCGGTATGTCGTGGGCTCCGATCTCGGAGAGGACCTGCAGCGTGGTTGCGATGTGGGCGTCCACGCGGGCATCCGCGGCGTCGGCCACATGGATGAGCAGGTCCGCCTGACTCGCCTCTTCGAGCGTGCTGCGGAATGCCTCCACAAGGCCGTGCGGCAGATTGCGGATAAAACCAACGGTGTCGGTCAAAAGCAGCGTCTGTCCCTGCGCGAAAAGGAGCCTGCGCGTGGTGGGATCGAGCGTCGCGAAGAGCTTGTCCTCAGCCTTCACGCTCGCCGCAGTGAGGGCGTTGAGCAGGCTCGACTTGCCGGCGTTCGTGTACCCGACGATGGCTGCCCTCGGCACGCCAGCCCGCTCCCTGCGCCTGCGCTGGACCGACCGCTCCTTGCGCACGGCCTCGAGCTCGCTCTTGATCTCGTGGATGCGGCGCTCGATTTCGCGGCGGTCGAGCTCGAGCTTCTGTTCGCCCGAACCCTTCGTCCCGTAACGGCCGCCCCGCTGGCGCATGAGATCTTCGTAGGAGTGTGCGAGGCGAGGCAGCGCATACTGCAGCTGTGCGAGCTCCACTTGGAGGCTGGCCTCCTTGGTGAGGGCCCTCGAGGCGAATATCTTGATGATGAGCTCAGCCCGATCGTAGACTTTCTTTGACGATAGCTTCTCCCAGTTGCGCTGCTGAACAGGGCTGAGCGGATGATCGAAAATGATGGCCTCGGCTCCTGCCGCCTCGGCTGCCTGCGCCAACTCCTGGGCTTTTCCTGTTCCGACGAGAAGAGAAGGTGTGGTCTCCCTCAGCGGTACAAGGGCTTCTCCCACCGCCTCGAGGCCCAAGGTCTGTGCCAGACCGTGAAGCTCATCGAGGAGCTCGCGCGCCTCTCCTTTGCGAATTCTCTCTGTGGCTATGCCGACGAGGAAGACCCGACCGAGGCTTTCTTGCTGAGCTTTTTGCGCTGTATTCGATGTCATCCTTTTATAGTACACACATATTGCGTTCTTGGCACTATGTCCGGTGGATACGCGCTCGACCACCCTCATCGCCCCATGGTACAATGTATTTATTACCATTGGGAGGATGTATGCCCCTTCAGATTTCCGACCTCAGCGACGCGGTTCTCCACACCCACTATGCAGTGCGCGGGCCAATTGTCGCGCGCGCCCAGGAGCTCGAAAATCTCGGCAGAAAAATAATCTATTGTAATATCGGAAACCCTCAGGCGCTGGGGCAGCAACCCCTCACCTACGCGCGCGATGTGCTGGCGCTCTGCGAACAGCCTTCACTTTTGAAACGCGCGCCGCACGCCTTTCCCGAAGACGTGGTTGAGACCGCGCGCACCGTCCTCGACCAGTCGAAATACGGCCTCGGTGCCTATTCGGAATCCAAAGGTGTACGTTTTGTCCGCGCAGCGATTGCCGACTTCATCGCCGCGCGCGACAGCGCGTGCGGCGTCGTGCAGACCTCCAACCCCGAACACATCTATCTCACCGATGGCGCATCCAAAGGCGTACAGACCGCGCTGCGCCTCCTCATCGCCTCGCAAAAGGATGGCGTTCTCATCCCTATTCCTCAGTATCCGCTCTATTCGGCGACAATCACACTCTACGGCGGCCGACAGATCGGCTACTACCTCGACGAGGATTCCGGCTGGGGCCTGAACGAACAGATGCTGGAAGAGGCGATGCACGAGGCAATAAAAGAAGGCGTCCGAGCCCGGGCAATTGTCGTCATCAATCCGGGGAACCCCACGGGCGCCGTGCTCACCGAAGAAAACATCGAAATGGTCATCCGCTTCGCGAAGCGCCACAACCTTGCCATCCTCGCAGACGAAGTGTACCAGGAAAATATCTACAAGCCGGGGGCGCGCTTTGTGTCGTTTGCCCACGTCATGACAAAGTTGTCCGAGCACGAGGTGAGCCTCTTCAGCTTCCACTCCACATCCAAAGGCTTTTTCGGCGAATGCGGCCAGCGCGGCGGCTATATGGAAGTGCGCAATGTTCCCGAAGAGGTCATCGCCCACATCACCAAACTGCAGTCGGTGGCGCTCTGTGCAAACCTTCCCGGCCAAGTAATGACCTACCTCATGGTCAATCCGCCGAAACCCGGCTCGCCGAGCCACAGACGCTACGCAGAAGAGCGCAGTCGAATCCTTTCGGATCTCGCACAGCGCGCAAAAATCCTCGAAGAAGGCCTCAACCGAATCCCCGGCATCCACTGCCAGCCCATCCAGGGGGCAATGTATGCCTATCCTTCGATTTCGCTGCCTGCAGGCAAAACCGATGAAGAATACTGCATGGCCCTCTTGGAACAGACCGGCGTCTGCGTCGTGCCGGGCACGGGCTTCGGCCAGAAACCGGGCACCGCCCATTTTCGCACGACAATTCTGCCGCCGACACCGCAGATTGAGGCGGTGATCGATGCAGTCGATGCATTTCAGAGACATTGGGGGTGAGCGCATGAAAAAGGGGGAGCGGCCGGCATTTTCGATGGAAGGGAAAGATATCCAAGCAGGTGCCAGCATTGAGCCTCTTCTTCGCGTCTTGCATGAAGGGGTCTATATCGTCGACAAAGACCGCAGAATTCTGTTCTGGAATAGCGCCGCAGAGGAAATTACGGGGTATGCAGCGTCAGCGGTCGTCGGCAGTCGATGCGCTGACAACATTCTGCGCCATGTTTCAGAAGATGGGCGCGAGCTCTGTACAGATGGCTGTCCTCTTCAGGCTACGCTCGATGATGGAAAAACAAGGGACCTCGTCGCGTACTTGCATCACAGAGACGGCAGGCGCCTTCCTGTGCACATCCGTTCGATCGCCATGCAAAACGACAAGGGTGCCTCCAGAGTTGTGGAACTCTTCGACGAGATCAGTGAAAAAAGCGAGCTCATAAATGAACTTGAAGCACTCCGACAGGAACTCCTGCGCGATCCATTAACCCAAATCGGCAATCGGCGCTTTTTTGAACTGAATGCGGATGCAAGACTTGCCGCATACCATGCTCAACAACTTCCTTTCGGCCTCTTGCTGTTCGATATCGACCATTTCAAAAAAGTGAACGACACCTATGGACATCTAGCTGGCGATACTGTGCTTAAAATGGTAGCCGGCACCATTTCGGGCGTGCTCAGGCCGCTTGACACCCTTGCCCGCTTCGGCGGGGAAGAATTTGTGGTGCTCGTGCCCAACTGCAACGCAGAATATCTTTACGTCGTCGGCGAGCGGATACGCATACTCATAGAGACAAGCTGGCTTGACCTTGAAGACGGCTCAAGGCTCAAAGTCACAATCTCAGGCGGCGGAGCCATGGTGCAGCCGAATGATCAAGTTTCCACTCTCATCGAAAGAGCCGATCGGAGGCTCTATCAGAGCAAAGAAACCGGCAGAAACAGAGTGATTGTCGGCACATAAGGGGCGGCACAATGTTTTGCAAAACGACTCTTTCTCAAGCAATGAACTAGCAGGAGCATGCCATCGAGATTTTTACAAGGTGACTTTATTGCCCCTTTTTCTTCCCTCTTTCTGAGGGAAAGCGCTCTCCATGACCGCCCACGCTCCTCAAATCGCGCACAATTTTCGAAGCTGATGCAGCGTCGCACTGAAATCGCGCGGAAGGGGCGCTTCTATTTTTAGTGCTGCGCCGCTTGTGGGGTGCTGAAAGACGACCCCGGCCGCGTGCAGGGCGGTGCGGGCCATAAGAGGCCTCTCTTCATAGACGTCGCCCTTCCACCTGCGTTTCAGCGCTGACAGCTTGAGGGGTGCCCCGTCCCCGTAGAGCGGATCCGCCACGATCGTCAGACCCGATGCGGCGAGGTGCACCCTGATCTGGTGCGTCCTGCCCGTCTCCGGCAGGGCCCGCACGAGCGCAAATCCTCGGAACCGCTCCGCTACCTCGAACCTGGTTTTTGCAGGTTTCCCTTTTGCAAGATCGACGATCGTCCTGTGCTCTCTGTCACCATCGGCGCGCAGGGGAAGCTCCACCTCCCACGCCTCGGCTTCAGGTTCCCCGTGGACGATGGCCAGGTAGGTCTTCTCAACCTGCCGGGTGGCGAACCGCTCGTTGAGAAGCCTATGTGACCGCTCGTTTCGGGCATAGAGCAGCACTCCCGTCGTATCTTTGTCGATCCTGTGCACGGGCAAAAGTCTACCAAATTCCTTGGACAACAGCTCCTTGGCGACAGGAACATCGGGGTCCCAGTGATCGGGGACAGCCAGCACTCCCGCAGGCTTGTCGACCGCAAGGACCTCCGTATCTACGTAGAGTATTGAAAACGACTTTTTCACAGGTGCTACTGTAGCATAATGCGCCCCTCGCGGATACCATGGGCCTTTTGATGTAACGCGCGAAGTCCGCATGAGTTATATACTCCTCTTGCCGATCCTTTCTGTTTTTTATATCTTATTACAGGCATTTCAAAGCCGTTCCCAATATAATATCCGGTTCCGCGGCATCATTCACCTGATGAGATGTGGGGCAACCGGTAAAAACACTGTAAACGACAGGAGAGCAAAGGTATGGCGAAACAATTGTTGTTCAGCGAAGATGCGCGACGGAAACTACTTGTCGGCGTCGAAACCATCTCCAAGGCTGTCAAGGTAACGCTTGGTCCAAAGGGCCGGAATGTACTCCTCGACAAAAAATTCGGTGCTCCGACCGTGACCAAGGACGGTGTCTCCGTTGCTAAGGAAATCGAACTCCAGGATCCGTTCGAGAACATGGGAGCTCAGCTTCTCAAGGAAGTCGCGACTAAGACCAACGACATCGCGGGCGACGGCACGACCACCGCGACGGTACTCGCCTACTCCATCGTCAAAGAAGGTCTGAAATCCGTGGCGGCCGGGATCGACCCCATGGCCTTGAAGCGCGGCATCGACCAGGCTGTAGCTCTCTCCGTAGAAGAAATCCGGAAGAATTCAAAGGAAATTAAAGAGAAGGAAGAGATCGCCAACGTTGCGTCCGTTTCAGCGAACAACGACATCGAGATCGGCAAGCAGATCGCCGATGCGATGGAAAAGGTCGGCAAGGACGGCGTCATCACGGTCGAGGAATCCAAGACCATGGAGACGACCATCGACTTCGTCGAAGGCATGCAGTTCGACCGCGGCTATGTCTCGCCGTACTTCGTCACCAACCGCGACTCCATGACCGCGGTCTTCGAGAATCCGCTCATCCTCATCCACGACAAGAAGATCTCCAACATGAAGGACCTTCTACCCCTGCTCGAGAAGGTCGCGCAGGCAGGCAAGCCCCTCCTCATCATCGCCGAGGACGTCGAAGGCGAAGCGCTTCCCACCCTCATTGTCAACCACTTGAAGGGCACCATCACCGTCTGCGCCGTCAAGGCGCCCGGCTTCGGTGATCGCCGCAAGGCCATGCTCGAGGACATCGCGATCCTCACCGGCGGCGAGGTCATTTCCGAGGAGCTCGGCCTCAAGCTTGAGAACACCTCCCTCAACCAGCTCGGCACCGCCAAGACCGTCAAGGTCGACAAAGACAACACGACCATCATCAACGGCGGCGGCAAGCAGAAGGACATCCAGGACCGCATCGCCCAGATCAAGAAGCAGATCGAAGAGACCACCAGCGATTACGACCGCGAGAAACTCCAGGAGCGCCTGGCCAAGCTCGCAGGCGGCGTCGCGGTGATCAACGTCGGCGCGGCCACCGAAGTCGAGATGAAAGAGAAGAAACACAGAGTGGAGGATGCCCTCTCCGCGACCCGCGCGGCCATCGATGAAGGCATCGTCCCCGGCGGCGGCATCGCGCTCATCCAGGCGGCCCTCGCCCTCGAGAAGGCGGACATCTCCAAGATGACCGACGACGAGCGCGTCGGCTTCAAGATCGTCAAGCGCGCCCTCGAGGAGCCCATCCGCCAGATCGCAGAGAACGCCGGCATCGACGGCTCGATCATCGCGGACAAGGCCAAGCACGAGAAGAAAGGCATTGGCTTCGACGCGGCCAAGATGGAGTGGACCGACATGCTCAAAGCCGGCATCATCGATCCGGCCAAGGTAACCCGCAGCGCACTCCAGAACGCGGCCTCGGTCGCATCGCTCCTGCTCACCACAGAGTGCGCCATCACCGACCTGCCCGAGAAAGAGAAGCCTGCTGCGCCAAACCCCAACATGGGCGGCATGGACTACTGATGTTCAGTCCGGGAGGACCGGTCTGTTCCGGATTGCCCGGACATCAAAAAAAGGCGGCATAGCATCGCCAGATACACAGAGGCGTCCCGAAAGGGGCGCCTTTTTTATTGAGACTGTCGGTGGTGCGGAACAAGGAAAAAGCGCGGCACCTCGCGGCGCCGCGCTTTGTTATGCGCTTGATGCAATGGGCGTCTCTCCGGAGCGCGCCCGTTCAAAAGCCTTCACGAACAGGCCGCCTCCCGCGTTTCACCGCCTTCGTCGAACTGACTGTTGTAGAGCTCGGCGTAGAAGCCGCACTTCGCGAGGAGCTCCTCGTGCGTACCCTGCTCCACGATGTCGCCGTGGTCCATCACGAGGATGAGGTCTGCGTCGCGGATCGTCGAGAGCCTGTGCGCGATCACGAAGCTCGTCCGGCCCCGCATGAGGGCGAGCATCGCCTTCTGTATGAGGAGCTCGGTGTGCGTGTCGACGTTGCTCGTCGCCTCGTCGAGGATGAGCATAGGGGGCTTGGCGAGCATGGCGCGGGCGATGGTCAGAAGCTGCTTCTGCCCCTGCGAAATGTTCGTCGTCTCCTCGTTGAGCACAAGGTCGTAGCCCTCAGGGAAGGCGCGCACAAAGTGGTCGGCGTGGGCGGCCTTCGCCGCCTCGACGAGCTCGTCCTCGCGTGCATCCCGCTTGCCGTAGGCGATGTTGTCCCTCACCGTGCCGGAAAAGAGCCAGGTGTCCTGCAGCACCATGCCGAACCACGAGCGCACCACCGAGCGCGGCAGGTCCTTGATCGGCATGCCGTCGATGAGGATTTCACCGCTCTCGGGCTCGTAGAAGCGCATGAGAAGCTTCACGAGCGTGGTCTTGCCTGCGCCCGTAGGGCCGACGATGGCGACTT
Organism: Spirochaetia bacterium; assembly: GCA_029975555.1. Taxonomy (GTDB): domain Bacteria; phylum Spirochaetota; class Spirochaetia; order Treponematales; family Rectinemataceae; genus Rectinema. Next base: position 154,508 of record JARKOY010000074.1, read on the forward strand.
TCTGGCCGGGGAGAATGGTCGCGCTGAAATCCTTGATGATGGGTTGCCCGGGTACATAGCCGAAACGCACGTGGCGGAACTCCACCTTTCCTTCGATGCGTCCACCCTCGATCGCGGCAATCGCGCCGCTCACTGGCTCGTCCTGAGGCTCCTCCTCGGAAGCCAGAAAATCGAAGATGCGCTCAGCCGCCGCCGCAGTCTGCTGCAGCACGTTCGAGATATTCGCCACCTGGGTGATGGGCTGGGTAAATGAGCGCACATACTGAAGAAATGCCTGAATATCGCCGACCGTGACCATCTTTTTCGCCGCAAGCCAGCCCCCGCTCACCGCCACCGCCACGTATCCTAAGTTCCCGACGAAGTTCATGAGCGGCATCATGATGCTCGACAGAAACTGGCTCTTCCACGCGGACTGATAGAGCGTCGAGTTGAGCTCCTCGAAGGTCGCGATGGCCTTTTTCTCTCCGCCGAAGGCCTTCACCACGGTGTGAGCCCCGAAGACTTCCTCGATGTGCCCGTTCAGGTGGCCAAGATACTCCTGCTGAGTCTTGAAATACTTCTGCGAACGCTGCACGATGAACTTCACAAGCCAAATCGAAAGCGGAATCATCAGGAGCGCGATAAGCGTCATCTGCCAGCTTATGGTGAGCATCATGACGAGGGCGCCGATCAGCGTCATCACCGAGGTGATCATCTGAGAAAGGCTCTGGCTCAAGGTCTGGTTCACCGTGTCGACATCGTTCGTCATGCGCGAGAGGATTTCGCCGTGGTTCGTAGTGTCGAAGGCCCTGAAGGGCATGCGGTTTATCTTGGCGATGATGTCCTTGCGCAGAGTATAGGTGATCTTGACCGCGATGCCCGAAACGACCCATCCCTGGATGTACTGGAGAATGGCCGAGGACACATAAAGGCCGAGCACCGTGAGGAGAATACTCCCTATCTTCGCGAAATCGATGTCGCCTGAACGGGTGAGCTTCTTCACGACTCCATCGAAGAGCGTCGTGGTGGCGGTGCCGAGGACTTTGGGTCCCACGATCGAGAGGATCGTGGCGGCCGTCGCGAGCACCATGACCACAAGGAGTCCCCAGCGGTAGGGCCCTAAGTACGCGAGGAGTTTTCTCATTGTGCCCTTGAAATCCCTCGATTTTTCGCCAGGCATGAGCGCCCGCGGACCGCCGTGGCCCAACATCGCCGCGGGTCTTCTCTGACTCTGCGCGGTCCACGGGCGATCGCTCGCCGCGCCGGACCTGTCGGAGATGGGATTCTGAGCCTGATTCATCGCAACGGGTTTCTCGTCCTTATTCATGCGAGTTCCTCCTCTTTGAGCTGCGAAAGCGCGATGTCGCGGTACACTTCGCACGTGTTCATCAGTTGCTCATGCGTGCCGATGCCGACCACCCTGCCATCGTCGAGGACGATGATCTGCTCGGCGTGGCGGATCGGCGCAACGCGCTGCGTGACGAGAAAGACGACGCTGTCCTTGGCGTAGGTCTTGAGTGCGGAACGGATTGCCCTGTCGGTCTTATAGTCGAGGGCCGAAAAACTCTCGTCGAAAATATACACTGGGGCACGCCGCACGAGGGCCCTGGCTATCGAGAGCCGCTGACGCTGGCCGCCCGACACGTTCATGCCTCCCTGAGATATCTGACGTTCAAGCCCCTCTGGGCTTTCCTCAGCAAGACTCATGATCTGCGCTATCGAGAGGGCCTCTTTGACCTCGTCCTCAGCGGCACCCTCTTTGCCGTACCTGATATTCTCGGCGATGCTGCCCGTGAAGAGCATGCTCTTCTGCGGCACGAAGCCGATGCAAGAACGGAGTTCGGCGAGCGGAAGCGTCTTGATGTCGACCCCATCGAGGAGCACCTGCCCCTCCGTGACATCGTAGAAGCGCGGGATGAGGCTGACCATGGTAGACTTGCCTGAACCCGTGGTGCCGATGATCGCCGTCGTGGTCCCTGGCTCTGCGGTGAAACTGATGTCGTGGAGCACATCCTCCTGGGCGCCGGGGTAGCGGAACCGCACGTTGCGGAACTCGATCTGCCCACGCACGGGCTTGGGTAGCCGCGAAGGGTGCTCCGGGTCGCGGATGCTCACCTGGGTGTCAATGACCTGCGCAATGCGGTCGACCGAGACACTCGCCCTCGGCAACATGATGAACATGAACGACATCATGAGGAAGGCGAAGAATATCTGCATGGAATACTGCATGAAGGCCATCATGTCGCCCACGCGGATGGTCCCTGTGGCCACTTCGTGCGAGCCCACCCAGATGATCGAAACGGACACCACGTTCATGATGACGGTCATGAGAGGCATCAGTACGACCATGACCCGCGTCACATAGAGGAGCGTGCCAGTCAGATCGCGATTCGCCTGATCGAAGCGGCGCGCCTCGTGGTCTTGCCTGTTGAACGCGCGGATGACCATCATGCCGGACAGGTTTTCGCGCACGACGAGGTTAAGCCTATCCACAAGCCTCTGCACGGTGCGGAACTTCGGCACCACGAGCGCGAACACGAGCCCCACGATGGCCAACAGCACCCCCACTGCCAGCGCGATGATCCACCACATGCCGGACGCCTTGCCGAGAGCCCGGATCACGCCGCCGACACCGATGATCGGCGCATAGAAGAGCATCCTCGAGCCCATCATGATCATCATCTGGACCTGCGTCACATCGTTGGTGGAGCGCGTGATCAGCGAGGCGGTCGAGAATGAGTCGAATTCCGCGAGCGAAAAGTCCTCGACCTTCGTGAAGACCGCACTCCGAAGGTCACGGGCTGTGCCAGCCGCCACTCTCGAACCCAAGTAGCCGACGAGGACCGTCGCCGCCACAGAGACCAACGTGATGAGGAGCATGAGCGCGCCGATCCGCAAAATATAGGAAGTCTGCAGCGCGCCTGTGTCGACGCCGAGCGCCGCAAACTCAGCCTGCAGCCCCCTGACCACGAGCTGCGATTTCGCGAGGGGGTCCAAAGCATCGATCTGCGAGAGTATCGCCTGAGGACTCATGGACGCGAGCGCAGAAAATCCGCCCACTGTGCCGGATTGGGCAGCGTGCAGCTGGCCTGCCGGCGCAGCTGACGCCGCGCCGGCCTGGGCGCTGCCGGGCAGGCTCACGTGAGGTGCGGTAGGCACCGCGTCAGCCTCTCCCGTCGCCCCCGGAGCATCCGCATGACTCTGCGCGCCCGCAGACATCTGCGAAACAACCACCAGCTTCGGATACTCCGCAAGAAAAACCTCCCGCGCCACTGCAACCGCAGCTTCGTCGCCAGAATTCAGCGACATGACGGGCTCCGTCTTCGCGAGCGGCCACTTCTTCGCAAGGGAACCAGCCTCGGTGGAGCCGGGCGCCACCTGGGTGTAGACGCGCTGCAGCGCGGCAAATTTGTCACCCGCGCCCTCCGTCTGCATGAGTGTTCCCATCGCCTCGAAGGTGCTCGCGCGCAGGACCTGCGGCAAATCTGCCTCGATTCCATTCTGCTGAATCCCTATATTCACAATTTTAGAAAGGTAGTCCGGCAGGGCCAGGTCGGCATTGGCCTGGACGAATAAAAGCACGATAACCAACACGACACTGAGCCAGTAGGGCTTCAGATACCGAAATACTGTGCGCATTAGCTTCTCCTTGGATGCATCCTGGTCCCCCACCCTCTGTCTCGCCAGGGATGATGCTGAGTCTGAAAGTGTTCAGTTCCTTCGAAAACCTGAGCGGCTGCGAGGAGCTCTCTAAAGATGTGGGCGGCATTGCGGGCTAGCTCAGGGCTGACGATGCTACAAAAGTCTTTTATCCATCCTTGGCGCGCCTCAAAGTTCCGCTCCACGATGGCCCTGCCTTTCTGAGTGAGGAGCAGAAGCCGCACGCGCCGGTCGTTGGCGTCTTCCACCCGTTCCAGCAGCCCCATCTGGACAAGCTTCTCCACCATTTGGCTCGCAGCTGCGCCGCTTATCCCGAATTCTTCGCCCAGCTCCGTGACCGCACAGCGCCTCTTGCCGTTCAGACGAATAAGCAACGCGATCTGCGGCATGGAGAGCCTGGTCTCTGCGGCATATTCGATAAAACCTTTCATCGAAAAGCGCATGACATGCCGTATCCATTCCCTGAGCGCGTCCTCAAATTCAACGTATTCCGACTGTTCTGCCATTTCTTGCGCCTTTTAAAAGATAAGATTATTAAATAATAAAGAAAACTTATGTTTTAGGCAAGTTTTTCGCAATGCCGATGTAAATAATAACCGAAGCTCGGCATTTTTGAGAAAAAATCTATGGTATTGTAAGCATACAAGAAGCTTTTAAGACAACTTCAGCTCGCTGTTCATTCTATTTGTTTACTTGGACAATTTCCCCTTATAATACAGCAGATCCAGCGCCCCAAGCCTGCGCTCGTGGGCGCCGAGCCGCGCGCAGAAATCTTCGAAGTCTCGTTTGCGGCGGGCGCTCCAGAACACCTCCGACAGCGCGCACAGCCTGGGAAAGAGCATGTACTCGGCCTGCCTGCCGAAGTACAAAAGCTCGCTCCACAGGTTGGCCTGTCCGCCGAGGATGTGCCGTCTCTCCGCGGCAGATAGGCCTTCCGGGATTGGCTCGAACATGTACGAATCTTTGACGGTACAGACGCCGAGCTGTCCTGGCTCCTCCGGCACGTCGAGGTGTTTGTGGTCGAGGTAGCATGCTTGCTGAGGACACATCACGACATCATAGCCGAGCTTCGCGGCGCGCTTGCCCTGCTCAGAGCTTCGCCAGCACATCACGACCGTGTCTTTCCCAATGCCGCCCTCGACGACCTCGTCCCAACCGATCATTCTCTTGCCGCGCTGGGCCAGCATCTCTGCCAGTCTCTCCATAAACCATGCCTGAAGGTGTTCCGGCTCATACTCTCCGTCGGCCCTGCGCATGCCAAGCATCGCCATCTTCTGTCGGCATACCGGGCAGGTCAGCCAGCGTCCCTTGGGCGCTTCATCGCCACCCATGTGCACGTAGTCTCCAGGGAACATCGCGCAGACCTGACCGAGCACCTCGTCGAAGAATGAAAGGACACGCTCATTTCCCCCGCAGACGATGTCCTCGAAGATACCGTAGCGGTCTTCCGGTTCGAAGCGGACCGACGGATCTTGCGCGCCGAGACATGAGAATTCCGGATGCGAGGCGAGGAGCGCCGTACTGTGTCCCGGCAACTCTATCTCCGGCACCACGAGGATGTGGCGCGCACGGGCGTAGTCAATGATGCGGGCAACATCCTCACGGCTGTAATAGCCGCCCTTCCATTGGTCTATTCTATAGCGAAGGTCCCGCCTGAAGGCGCCGCGCTCCGTGAGCTCGGGCTTGGAAGGGATTTCGAGCCGCCAGGCCTGATCGTCGGTCAGGTGCCAATGGAAAACATTGAGTTTGTGGAGCGCCGTCAGGTCGAGCACCTTTTCTATAAACTCGACCCTGAAAAAATTCCGCGCGCAGTCGAGCATGATGCCGCGCCACCTAAACCGCGGCTCGTCCCTCACCAGCGCCGCCCCCACGTTCCCACCTTGCGCCAGCGCAAGCTGCCACAGACTCGCCGCGCCGCGCACAACCCCCGCGGCATCGGTCCCCCTAATTTCGATGCCGGCCGGCGCGATCTCAAGCTCGTAGGCCTCGGGCGCGCGCGGGCCGCGGCGGGCGCCGCGGCCCGCATCCTGGACCAGGCTGAGATGAATGACACTGCAGCCCCGGCAGGCGCCAGCCCCCGGAACGCCTGTCGGCGCAGACGTGCTAGTCTTCTCGCCGCTGGGCGCAGGTGCAACGCCTGCCTGCACGGCCGAAACTTTTCCTACCCCATCCACCGAAGACAACCATGCAGCCAGCGCCCCAGCCTCGCGCAGGAGCTCAGGCGGCGCCACGATGAACGTCTCTGCCCCAAAGTGAAAGACCCCCTCCCTCTCCTCGTAGGAGACAGGAAGCGGAATGAGATCGCCATGTCCTACCATACTCGCTCCTCAGGGGCAGAAGCCCGCGATCCTGTCGCGGTAATAATAGAAGCTGAGCTTGGGCCGCCGTCTCTGGTCGGAAGGATCGACACTGACAAGCCCAAACTTCTTCGTATAGCCGAATGACCACTCGAAGTTGTCCATGAGGCCCCACACAAAGTACCCCTTGAGCGGCACCCCGTGGGCAATGGCCTCTCGGCATGCCGCGATGTGGCCGTTCAGGTATTCGATGCGGTCGTAGTCGCGGATCATCCCGTCGGGTCCCGGGACATCGGGGAAGGCCGCCCCGTTCTCGGTCACGTACAGCGCCTTGCAGGGCCATGTCGCAGCGATGTACTCGAGGATGCGGCGCAGTCCCTGGGGCTCGATCTCCCAGCCCATCTCGGTCTTCCTCTGGTAGGTTGGCACAAACTCGAAGCCGTAGGGATTCTCGGCGCTCGGAGGCGCTGCGCGCACTGCTTCCTCGTTGTAGTAGTTCACCCCGATGAAGTCGAGCGGCGTGGCGATGATCTCCATGTCGCCTTCCTCAATGGGAAGATGCCCCCCGAACCTCTCCACAAAACCTCGAGGGTAGCCCCGCCCGTACACGGGGTCGAGCCAAAGGGATGTGCGCTCGATCGATGCCCGTTCCGAGGCGGCGACATCCTCGGGGCGGAGCGTGGCCGGCCTCGGCTTGTTCGGATTTATGACGAGTCCGAACTCTCCGGCAAGCCCGCTCTGTCGATAGGCCTGCGCCGCAAGCCCGTGCGCCAGAAGGAGGTGGTGCGCCGCGCGGACGGCCGCCACGCGGTCCCTCATGCCCGGCGCATGTTCGCCCGTAAGGTGGCCAAGGAAGGCCGCACACCACGGCTCGTTCAAACTCGTCCAGTGGCGCACGCGGTCTCCGATATACCTGTACATGATCGCGGCATACTCCCCAAAGCGCAGCGCCGTGTCGCGGACGCGCCATCCGCCGGCCTCCTCGAGAGCCTGCGGGAGGTCCCAGTGAAAGAGCCCGAGCCATGGCTCTATCCCCGCTTCGATGAGAGCGTCGACGAGCCGGGCGTAGTAGTCCAGCCCTGCTTGATTCGGAGCGCCCCTTCCCTCAGGCTGAATGCGCGGCCAGGACACCGAAAAGCGGTATGCCACCGCGTTCAGCTCCCTGAGGAGCGATATGTCGTCCTTCCATCGGTGATAGGAGTCGCAGGCAATGTCCCCCGTGTGCCCCTCCGCGACCTTGCCCGGCGTGTGCGCGAAGATATCCCATATCGAAGGCCCTTTCCCGTCCTCCGCCGCCGCACCCTCAATCTGATAACTCGATGTCGCACAGCCCCACACAAAATCGTCGGGAAAGCCGTCCTGCCGCTTCATGCGATGCTCCTTTCTGTCCCCATGGCGCCCGCGGTCTCACTGCAACCGCGCCGCGCCCCAATGCAAATCTAAACCTATTGCTCATCCCTTGATCGCGCCCGCCGCCACGCCCTTCGTTATCTGCTTGCGGAAAATGACGTAGAACACAAGCATGGGCACCATCCCGATGGTCAGCGCCGCAAACTGCTTGCCGTAGTCGGTTGAGAGCGAGCCAGAAAACTTGTAGATGCCCAGCGGAAGCGATTTGAGTTCGGTCTTGGACACAAGAATATTGATGAGCGCGAACTCGTTCCAGGTGTTCGTGATGTTCAACATCGCGAGCGTCGTGGCCACAGGCACGCTCATCGGAATGATGATCTTGAGGAGTATCTTGAAAAAGCCCGCCCCATCGATCCGCGCCGACTCGACCACCGCACTGGGAATCGCCTTGATATACTCCGTCGACAGATAAATGCCAATGGGGAGGCCCGCCCCTATGTACACGAGGAGCACTGCGAGCCGCGTGTTGTAGATGCCGAGCAGGTTCACTTCGAGGAAGAGCGGGATCATGAGTGTCTGGGTCGTGAGGAGAATGCCGATGATGAAGCTGTTGTAGATCGGCTTCGTCGCCTTCGATTTCAGCTTGGCGAAGGCGAAGCCCGCCATGAGCGACAGAAAGATGATGCCCGCCGTCGCGCCGAGTGTATAGATGATCGAGTTCGGAAAGAGAAGGCCGAATTCGCCCATTTTCCACGCTTCGACGTAGTTCTGCAGCGTCGCCGCGCGCGGCAGCGCGAGCTGGCTCACCTGAAATTCCCGGGTAGTCTTGAATGAGTTCATGATGAGCCAGAAGATCGGGTACAGCGTCATGAACGCGAAGAGCCCCATCACGATATAGACGGCCCCCCGCCCAAGCGTGGAGAGCGTTTTTTTCAGTCTGGATTCGCGGATCGCCTCGGACATGGTGTCAGTCCTCCTTCCCGCCATAGCGTTTCTCGACCACCTTCGTCAGCGCAATCAGGGCGAAGCTGATGAGCACCATGATGAGCGAAATCGCATTGGCGAGCGGGAAATTGGGCCTGCCTAAGAATGCGTTGTTGTACATGTAAATGGAGAGAATTTCAGTGACCCGCGACGGTCCGCCTCCCGTCATCGCAAAGATGAGGGCGAAACTCGATAGAGAGCCTGAAATCGCGAGGATCGCAGAGTTGACGATCGTCCCGGAGAGCGCGGGCAGGATAATGAAGCGCATCACCTGACTTTCATTCGCCCCGTCGATGCGCGCCGACTCGATAATTTGCCCGTCGATCTTCTGCATATTCGCCAGAAAGAGGATGAGATACATGCCCGTGTACATCCAGAGGATCACGAAGAGCACAGGCAGCATCGCGACATCTGGCTTCGTGAGAAAGGCCGGGCTCCACTTCTGGACAAAGAGGTTCGAGAGCGCCGCATAGACGTCGTTCATAGGCTGGCCCTGGTACGAGGACAAAAGGTCCCTCAGTTCCGGTACCGGATCCGAGAACATCGACCGGCCCGCTGGCCCCGCAAGATGTAAGATTTTATTGATGACGTCGTCGGAGAGCGAAAATCCGCCCGCCGCATCAAAAATACTTTTGAGCTGGGCTTGAAAATTACCGACGCGAACGTGGTTTACAATTTCTCCAATCGGGCCGTGCGGCGAGAAGATCGTCTGCCACAGAAGCCCCACCACGATCACCGAGATGATGTTCGGCACGTAGAGCACGCCCTGCCAGAAACCGGGCGCCTTCACGATCTTGGCGTAGATGAAATACGCGAAGATGAATCCCAGCGGCAGCTGGCCGAAGAGCGAAACAAGCACGATGTAGAGATTGTTCTTGAGCGCGTTCCAGAACCATGGATCGGTGAAGACGCGCACGTAGGCGCCGAATCCGACGAATCCCCACCGTTCGCCGCCGAACATCCTACCGCCGGAATAGTTGGACACCGAGAGTATCACAGAGAGGACGATCGGAAAGGCCATCACGAGGAGATACAGCGCGAACGCGGGCGTCACCATTGCCCAGTATGCTCGTCCCTCTTCACGATGCGCCCTGTTGGTAGATGCCATGTCAACTCCGCGTCAAAGAAATGCTTCCAGAGAAATACCATGCTCTCTTTTTTTTGAAGGCAAGGATGTGCGGGAGAGGGCCTCTGTACGGCGCGGCGCGCCATCGAGGCGTTTGTCGCCGTGGGGCTTTCCCGCACATCCTCCGACATTTCCGTTTATTTCTGAGATGCCTTCCAGGTTTCGTAGGCCTTCTGCACATCAGCCGCCACTTTTTCCGGGGTGGAGGTGCCCAAGCCGATCGCGATGAGGCCGTCGTTCAGCACATTGTACACCGCGGGGTCAAACATGCCGTCGAAGACGTAGCAGGTCTTGGGATTGTCGGCGTAGAAGACCGGCACCTTCGCGACGAGCGGCTCGACGTTCGCCTTGACGTTCTTGCGGGTCGGCACATAGGCGCCAGTGCTGTAGCGGATCGCCTGCACCTCGTCCGAATACAGATACTTGATGAGCCTGACTGCAGCCTTCTCCTTCGCGGAGCCTGCAGGAATGGATCCGGAGATGGCCCAGCCTGTGCCGGCGATCGCCGAAAGAACGCCGGGGTTCACCTCGCCGGAGATGGCCGGGAAGGGAAGGAGTACAAAATCGCTCTGCTGTGCAGCCGGCGAAATGAGGGCTTTGCCCGAGGCCTTGTCGGTGATGTATGCGCCCACCCGCCAGTCGCCGTCGATGTAGATTGCGGCCTTCCCTGAGACGAAGAGTCCAGGGGCCTCTCCGTAGCCGACCTGGTTATCCTCACGCGCAATGATGCCGTCCTTGTAGAGATTGTCGATCACCTTCAGGGCATCGATGAAGGGCTTGTCGGTAAACTTGGCCTTGCCCGCCAAGATCGCGTCGACGAACGAATCGCCCGCCATGCGCCCGAGCACGGTGGAGAAGAGGCAGGACTGCATCGGCCAACCATCCTTGTTCGGCAGCATGATGACATTGATGCCCTTGGCCTTGAGCTTCGGCACCATCTTCTTGAGGTCGTCGTAGGTCTTCGGCAGATCGAAGCCGTTGTCGGCGAGAAGTTTCTTATTCACGTACATGACCGATGTGTAGGTGAAGGACTGTGGAAGCATCGCCATGTATTTCCCGAGCTGGTTGTTCGGATTCGTCGCCGCGCCCGAAAAATCCTTCAGAAAATCGGCGCCGAGCAGCTTCGAGAGGTCCTTGGCCAGCTTCTTCTCGTGGATGACCGCGCTGCGGGCAGTGGGCCAGACATAGAACACGTCCGGCAAGGTTCCCGCCGCAGCGTAGGCCTGCAGCTTCTGATGGTACGGCTCGTTGAAAAGAACCTCTATGTTGAGGGTGATGTCGGGATTCTGCTGCTGAAACTTCTGCCAGATCGCCACATCTTCCTGATATCCAGCCTGGTCAGCCTGCTGATAGTTGAGCACGTTCAGGGTGACCTTTTCCTGTGCCACGACACTGCCGAACGCAACGGCCAGCGCCAGAAGGACGAAAAATCCTTTTTTCATGAAGAACCTCCTTGAAAGGGCATTTGCCCTCTTTAAAAATTCTATCTGCAAGGCATTGCTGCCTTATTGCCTGTTGTTCAGGAAACACGCCTCGATGCATCCTGCGAGACCTTTCCCGCGAGTCCCGGCAGGCTCCGCTCAGCCAGGAGGCGCTCGAAGACCATCCCCGCTGCGCCGAAGGCGACAGCCTTGTCCCCAAGGCTCGAATACCGAATCTCCACATCCTTGGGCGAGGGATACATCCAATTTTCCTCAAGCCTGTGGCGCAAAATAGCAGGCAGATCGACATCGAGAGTCTCGATGTCGCCGCCGATGTACACGTGCTGGAAATCCATCGTGTTGATGAGCATGGCCATATTGCGCGCAAGCTCGTCCACTGTCCTATTGAGGAGGCTCTTGTTGAACCTGAGCTGCACGAGCTCATCCCGGCTCAGCGAGAACTGTAAGTCCCCAGGACCGTCGCAGAAGGCGCTCCTGAATTCTCCCGTGTAGCCGTGGGCTCCCGTGTGGACCTTCCCCCCGAGGACCACCCCGAAGCCCACGCCGATTCCTCCGTATTTGAGAAGGGAGGTCTTGTCCCCCCTGCACTCGACGAGGGCGAAGAGAAAATCTTTGAGGTCCTCTCCCCTGTTGAACGCGAGCTCACCCCAGGCGCAACAGTTCGCGTCATTCTCTATAAAGGAAGGAACCTGCAGCCTGCCCGACATGGCCTTGACAAAATCGAGGGGTTTTTCGATGCCGAGCGGCACGGAATACTTAATGCGTCCCTTTTTGGAATCGACGAGGCCAGCGGTGCCGACGCCGACACCCAGCAAGAGAGAGTCTCCACAGCATTGTTCCTGCAGCGCGGCGACGACGCTGGCGACCGTCTCGGCGAAATTGTCGCGCGTGACGTGCGTATCGCCGCGGATCGTGGCGAGAATGTTGCCCGCGAGGTCCACACTCACCGCCTCGTAAAATCCAAGCTGAAGCTCGATGCCGATGAATCGCCCGTATTCTTTATTGACGGCCAGATAGATCGGCCTTCGCCCGCCGCGGGATGAAGCCTCACCTTCCTCCTTCTCGAGGATGAGGCCGTTGTCGATGAGGTAGGCCACTTGTTTCGTGACCGTCGACTTGTCGAGCCCAAGCCTATCGGCAAGGTCGACGCGGCTTATATTGGGCTTCTGCCAAATAGTGCGAAAAATGCGCGTCGCCGTGCGCGTCCACTGATCTCCACGCTGTGGCATCGGAGCGCCTACCTCCATGGCAAGAATCCGTCCAATAATTGCCTCTCTCAATGTTGGTTGATTTATTCAACCAATCATGGTATAGCATCACTATCTTGAGCTGTCAAGAAAAATCTTTCACAATTGTGCAAGGGAGGTGGCGCGTGGAGATAATTAATCTTGCCGGCACATGGAAGCTTGTCCGACTTGCCGACGGCTCGGTGCGCCCCATGCACGTCCCGGGAGACATCTATTCGGCGCTCATCCAGACAGGAGAGCTCCCCGACCCCTATGTTGGAGAAAACGAGCGTAAAGCCCAGTGGCCCGGCAAAGAAGACTGGAAACTTGAACGCAGCTTTCTGGTGCCGCATCAGTTTCTCAGATTGCAGACCGTGAGGCTTCTCGTCGACGTCATCGACACTGTGGGCGAAGTGTACCTCAACGGCGCCCTCGTAGGCACAAGCGAAAACATGTTTCGGCGCTTCGAGGCCGACCCCAGAGCCCATCTGCATCCCGGCGAAAACACCATCGCCATCGTTATCCGCTCCCCGGAAGCGGCGGCTCTCCGCGCAGCGCGGCAGCTGCCCTACCCTGTTCCTGCCTCCCTTTACCCAGGATCATCGCCCCACCGCAACCTCATCCGCAAGGCCCAATGTATGTCCGGCTGGGACTGGGGCCCCTGCCTCATGACCGGCGGCATCTACGATGCTATTGCGCTCATCGCCACCGATGGCCCCTTCATCCGCGCCGTGATGACCCGCACGAGGCCGCTCGGAAACTTCAACGGCGCCTCTGACCGTGGACCTGATTTTTCTGTGGAAGTCTCCGCGGAGATCGAAGTTCCAGAACCCATGGACGTAAAACTCTCCTGCTACCTCGACGGCGTACGCACCGAGGTGGAACAGCCCTGTCAGGTAGGCGCCAACACCATCCGAATCGGCATGGACGTCAGGGCACCGAAACTGTGGTGGCCGCATGGCCACGGTCAGCCTGCCCTCTACGATCTTTACCTGACCGCGGAGCTCGCTATGCCCCATGCGAGCGTCGATTCGACCAAGGGTGCTCCGAGTCGGCAAGGATGCCCCTCAGACCTGCCTGCCACCGCGCTCCAGGAGATCACCGCGCCCGCCTCTCCGAGCCCCCACATCATCCACCAGAAAATTGGTTTTCGCGAACTCAGACTCGTGGCCGAAGAGGACAGCATAGGCCGCAGCTTCACGTTCGTGGTAAACGGCAAAGAAGTCTTCGCCAAGGGGGCAAACTGGATTCCCGCCGATGCCCTCCCCTCGCGCTGGACCAGAACGCGCATCTCCAGCCTTCTCGATTCCGCGGTGGCGGCGAACATGAACTGCCTGCGGGTCTGGGGCGGCGGCCGCTACGAGAGCGACGACTTCTACGAACTGTGCGACGAGCGCGGCATCATGGTGTGGCAGGACTGCATGTTCTCCTGCGCCCTGTACCCATCGAGCCCTGCATTTCTGGCCAATGTGGAGGCCGAGATAGGCTGGCAGGTTAAACGCCTCTCCCATCACCCCTGCATCGCCCTGTGGTGCGGCAACAACGAGGCGCTCGGCGCGATCGGCTGGTACGAGGAATCGAAAAAAAATCCTGCACGCTACATCGTCGACTACGACAGGCTCACTGAAGGCGTATTAGGGAGGGTCATCAAAAGCCTCGATCCAGACCGCTGTTTCTGGCCCTCGAGCCCCTCGGCGGGCCCGAACGATTTTTCGGACAACTGGCATTCGGACGAGCGGGGCGACATGCACTTCTGGTCGGTGTGGCACGAGGGGAAGCCCTTCTCCGAGTACCTCACGGTCCGGCCTCGCTTCTGTTCCGAGTTCGGATTTCAGTCCCTGCCCTCCATGAGGACCATCGCCGACTTCGCCCCAGAGGGCGAACGCAACATCAGCTCGCCCGTCCTCGAAGCTCACCAGAAGCACCCCCAGGGCAACAGCCTCATCATCGACACCATGCTGCGGTATTTTCGGATGCCCAAGGGCTTTTGCGAGCTCGTCTATCTTTCTCAGGTCCAGCAGGCGATGGCGATCCGTACGGCCGTCGAGTTCTGGAGAAGCACGATGCCGCGCTGCATGGGCACGCTCTTCTGGCAGCTCAACGACGTATGGCCCGCCGTGAGCTGGTCGAGCCTCAACTACGAAGGCTCGTGGAAGCTCTTACAGTACGAGGCGAGGCGCTTCTATGCGCCAGTACTGCTGGCGCTCTTTGTGAGGGATGGCACTGTCCAAGCCCACCTTGTCAGCGACGCCCCAGGGAAGCACCGCGCGGAGGTAGTGCTCCGCCTCCTCGACTTTCATGGAGAACCCTACGGCATTCCCGAGGGCGTCGACGAAAAAGACAAAAGGACCACCAAAATGACCGCTGACAAGAAGTCTGAGGGGGCCATTCTGACTCCCGCGGTGGCCCGAAGCCTGGTCATCGCGGAAAACCACGTGCAGCCCGTCTGGGCGGTGCCGCTCGATGCGCTGCCATGCAGCGCCGAAGAGGCGTTCCTCGAAGCGAGCCTCGAGGTGCCCGAGCTCGCCATCAGGACGAAGTCTATTCTTTTCCTCACCGAGCCGAAGCGCTGCGCGCTCCAGGACCCAGGACTCCAGATTGAGCTCATCCCTGGCGCTGAAGGCGCCCTCGAACTCGAGGTCTTGGCGACGAAGGCACCCGCCTTCTATGTGGCGGCAGAGATCGAGGGCACCGCCGGACAATTCGAAGATGCCGGCTTTTACTGTGCAAAAGGCGAACGCCGAACACTTCGATTTATTCCCGCTGAACCTCAATCCTCACGGGATGACGCCCGACACAAGATAGCCCAATGTATGCCCGCCGGGCAGCAGCAATCCTCAGGGAATCGTGCCCAGCAGCTCAAGCTGTGCGTCCATCACTTACAGAACAGCTTTGAACACTGATGCGGCGAGCGTGAGGTTGCGCACCCAGCGCTCTTTCTTGAGCCACCAGGCCGCAACGAGCGCCTTGAATATGTCCGAGAGCTTCGCGATGCCGAAGAGCGCGACGGGCCCCCACGCGGTGTAGCGGAAGATCACGAAGGCGGCGGGGATGAACATCACATAGGTCACCCCCACATCGACCAGAAGCCCCATCAGCGTATCGCCTCCAGCCCTCGACACTCCGAACTGGGCGTTGAGTAGACACCAGAGGGGCAGGTAGACACCGATCACCACGATGATGCTGCGCGTCACGCGCTGCGCCGACACTGAGAGGTTCCCAAACACGAGGGGCACTGCGGCGGTGGAGAGCATGGCAGCAAGCCCTGCTCCAAGGCCGAAGACAATCGAACCCGCCATGATCCACCGGGCCTTCGCTCTGGCTTCTTCGAGTTTTCCTGCTCCAAGCGTCGATCCTACAATGACATTCGTCGCCGTATGTATTGCCGGAAACACCAGAAAGAGCAGATTGGCCACGGACCAGCCCGCAGCCATGCCCGCGACGGTCTCTGGCCCTCCGCGCCGATTGTACAGCGCGGTGATGATTGTCTCGGACACAACCCATGCGGTCTCGGAGAAAAACATCATCGCCGAGCGCGAGATGACCTCGCCGAAGAACCTGCCGTCGACCTTAAAAATGGTTTTGATGTTGAACGCAAATACCGGTTTTCTTCTCCGGAGCACCACGAAAAAAGCGACGATCTCGAGAAGGCGCGCCACCACCGTGGCTATCGCCGCTCCCACCACCTCGAGCCTGGGCGCTCCAAGATTTCCGTAAATCAGAAACCAGTTGCCTATCGTATTCGCGACCGCCGCCCCCGTGGAGACGACAAGTGGTATGTTCGGCTCCCCGACGTCGCGGAACGAGCTGCCGACCGCCCCAGAGAGCGCAATGGGAATGAAAGAGAACGAGACGGCCTTCATGTACCGGGCCCCCTCGGCCACAATCATGGCGCTATCGGCGCTGTTCGAAACCATGAGGGAAAGAAGTGTTTCAGGAAAAATCTGGCACACGACAAAATAAAGGATCGAGATACCTGCTCCCACAAGGAGCTTGAACCTGAACGCTTGCACCATGCCTTCGCGATTTCGTGCGCCGCGATGCTGCGACAGAAAAATTCCCCCCGCCATCGAGACGACATTGACGATCACCATAAAGATAAAATTTACCTGATTGGCGACGTTGACACCGGCCATCTTTACGTCGCCGAGCCCTGCCACCATGAAATTGTCCACGAGCGAGACAAGCCCTGTGATGAGGCTCTGCAGCATGACAGGAATGGCGAGGGCGAGTGCCTCTCGATAAAAAGGCCAGGGACCAAAGAATGTCCACGGACGTCCGAAGGCATGTATGGATTTATTCTGCATACGCTTTTCAGTAGGTTTTAACAGACTGTGGCATCATGGCATAGAATTTAATTTTTTGCTAGCCAGAGGCCCGGAATTCATACTCTCTCTATTTGACGCCCCATGGCGCGGACAGTATACTTTACGTACGCATCGCTTTGGATTATAGACAGAGTTGAAGGTTGACGTGTGCAAAGGAGTCTGAACCAACATGAGCGCTGAAGTTACCCTGACCGCCGAAAATTTTAAACATGAAGTATTGGAGTCGGAAATTCCCGTCCTTGTAGATTTTTGGGCCGAGTGGTGTATGCCCTGCAAGATGATCGGCCCCACTGTTGCCCAGATTGCAGAGGCATACAAAGACAGGATCAAGGTGGGAAAGCTCAATGTCGATGATCAGAGCGACATCGCCTCGCAGTACGGTATTATCTCCATCCCGACCCTCATCGTATTCACTAAAGGACAGGTGTTCCGACAGAAGGTCGGCGCGGTGCCCCGCCAGGAAATCGAGAAGCTGTTCAAAGACCTCATCTAGCGACGAGGCCTGGGCTCTGGCTCCCGCTCTCGCCTACACTCCAGGCTTCCGCTCCGTACTTCGCTCCACTAGCCCTGAGGAGGGGCTTCGTAGTCGAAGGTTTCCACAAAAAAGCATCTTCCCACACCGGCGGCGAATCCAAGCGCCAGAGCCCGGCATCGGCCAGCTCCTGCACAAGGGCCAGTATCTTGGATGCCCCAAGGCTGCCGCCCTTCGAGTTCTCTGCATAAAAAAGTCCGTCGACGGGCGCCTCGCCTTCCCGTTCATACACAGAAATAGCGCCGCTCGCGTCCGGCAAGCCCCCCGCATCCGACCAGAAATCTCGCCCCGTCGGCGTCGCATCGATCCCGCCCGACAGCCCCAGGTCAGTTCCCATCTCATTCTTCTCCTCTGGGATACCCTCCGGCGCGAGGTGGAGCACGATGACCTCTCCTTCCTTCACCTCGCATGCAGGGAAATCGAACTTCATCATCTTCGTCGAACTTGCCCACTGGACAAACATCCCGCCCAAATTCCCCGCCTTCTTCACATAAAACTCGGCATAATCGCGGTGCGGCGTCTTCTTCGACGTATTCTTCGAAGTCTGCACCTCGCTGAGCACGAGCGCAGCGGGACGATCATTGTATCCCTTGAACTGGACCTGCACACGCGTCATGTTGCCGCTCAAGTCCTGCACATTGCCCGCCAGCGTCACAGGCTCCCCGGGTGTCGGCTGTGGCTCGAAACGGACACTCACCCTGGCATCGGTGCTCTCGGCGGACACGACGAGGTTTTTGGGCTCCGCGCAGAAACTCCCGTCTCGAACCTGGACGGGCTCATCGAACTCGAGCACGAATTCACGGGCATTTTCGAGCCTTGCATTCCTCACGATCGGCGGACGTATATCTCCAAGCGCCGCACGCTCGATGCCAGGCGGCGTACAGCCCGCCACAACCCAGGACAAAAGCCCGAACATCAAAGCCTCGCGGCCCAGACGGGCGCACACCATGCCCTTTCCGGCTCCGCCCCGATTCCCTATTCTGTTTTTCCGCGACATAATCCCGCTCCCCCGAGAAGGCGCTGCGCCACACAGAGACCTCCTTGCATGCCTGTCGTGTGGCGCAGCGAGCCTTCCTCAACATAGACGCAGAGAATATCCGCGGCTGCTTCAAATTTAGAGTTGTGCAAGCATCTTTTCCCAAACTTTACTTCTATATAAACCAAGATTGACGTAGGTCTTGGAGCGCCGTAAAATATGGTACGGTATATTCTGCAAAAAAAGCGATCCCATGACACGTGAGCCTGTTGCGGCGGCCACGTGCGTCATCGCCGTCAGGTATGTCTCAAAATCGGAGCGGGGCTCACGGTCTGATGCATAGATCCCATCGTAAGGAGATTTCACGAAATGGACATTCCACGGATATTCAACATCACTGAAAGTGCTCACCGCATCCACAACCCATTCACACCCGAAAAGCTCGCCACGCTCGGCGCAGCGCTGCGCATGGAAGCGGGGACCCGCGTGCTCGACCTCGGCTGCGGGTCAGGGGAGATGCTGTGTACCTGGGCACGCGATTACAGCATCATCGGCACGGGCATCGACATGAGCCAGTTGTTCATCGAGCAAGCGAAACGCCGCGCTGAAGAACTTGGTGTCGCCGACAAGGTCAAGTTCATCCACGGCGATGCTGCAGGCTACGTCGCCGACGAAAAGGTCGATGTGGCAGCCTGTGTCGGTGCCACGTGGATCGGTGGAGGAGTAGCCGGCACTATCGAGCTTCTGGCGCAGAGCCTCCGCACCGGAGGGGTCATCCTCATCGGCGAGCCCTACTGGCGGCAGTTACCCCCGACGGAAGATGTTGCCAAGCGCTGCCTTGCCACCTCAATCTCCGACTTTCTCGTGCTTCCGGAGCTCCTCACCTCTTTTGGCCGCCTTGGTTACGACGTCGTTGAAATGGTTCTGGCTGATCAAGACAGCTGGGACAGATATGAGGCGGCCAAATGGCTCACCATGCGCCGCTGGCTTGAAGCTAACCCCGACGATGAGCTGGCGAAAGAAGTCCGATCCCAACTGACATCGGAACCCGCGCGCTACGCTGCGTACACCCGTGAATACCTCGGCTGGGGTGTGTTTGCGCTGATGCGGCGATGAGGGCATTCAGGGGCGACTCATAAAGTAGCGAAAATTGGGTCAGGCCCGACACCTCACTCAACGTTACTTTTATCATTCTCTTTCATGTTCTTTGGGGATACAAAAAACAACTTGACAATACCAATTATATTTTGAATAAGCCTTATTGAAACGACTTACTTCACAAGAAGGAGGTCAAAAATGATGTATCATTTTAAAATTCATAAAGAAGAACATGGATTTTGGGCTGAAGCCTGTGAATTATCGGGTTGTGTCGCTCAGGCTAACACGCTTCCTGAGCTGAAAAAGGCATGTGAAGAAGCCCTCAACCTGTATTTGGAAGAACCTTCTGATTCAAAAATAGTTTTTCCATTACCGGATAGTACCCTGGATACGAATAAAGAACTGCTTTCTATTCCTGTTGATCCGGAAATTGCATTCGCAGTGTTATTACGGTATTATCGTTCAAGTTCAAAGCTGACACAAAAACAAGTATCGAAAATGTTGGGTATGAAGAGTGTATACAGTTACCAACGTCTTGAGAGGAAATCAAATCCGACACTGCATCTCATGAAGAAAATACATACGGTATTCCCTGATATGAAATTAGAGCATATCTTTGAGTAACATCTTTCCTCCTCTCATAAAGCAAGGCAGAAAACCAAGAAAAAAAATAAGCTACAAACGCGTTGAGCAGGTTGAACAATGGAGAACGAAAAAATCGAGGCACTCCTTGAGCGAATTGCCGTTGCGCTGGAGCGACTGATTGAGCAGGCACATCAAGGTGGAACCGTCGCCGAGGCCGCTCAGAGCCGCCCTAACGCCGACGAAAGCGGCCCAGACGCACGGCGTCCAGGCTCCAGCCATCCACCGCCCTCAATCTTGGAACCCTTCCTCAACTCCAGAGGAATCCAGATCAAGGCTCGCCCCGCCGATGACGCAGCTGACCAAGTCATCGATAGTCTGTCGCTATATCTCGGCGAACGCTACGATGCGCTCTCTGGCCTTCTTGGCAAGATCAAGCGTGCGATGCAGACAGGAATGCCAATCACCGAAAGTCTGAAAGGCCGTCCACAACAAGATGTCAGTTCTGCATGTCAGTTCTGTACACGACTTCACGAAGTTGCGTTTCTCGAACAATACCAATATTTCCGGTCACCTACTTACATAATCAAGGCGAAGACCACTACTCTACCGAAGGCCCAGCGCTTCTTCGGCGGGCAATGGCTGGAGCGGTTCATTCTTCAGAAAGTCAAGGCCGTTTATGCCCAAGTTGCCTCGGAGATCACAGGAGAACTGGGATTCGAGTATCTCATCAATCCCCAGATTAGCCTGCCGAATGGGGACGATTTTGAACTCGACATCTTGGTTGCGATGGGTAGATATGTCTACTGGATCGAGGCTAAGTCCGGTGACTACCAACAGCACATAGCCAAGTATTCGAAGTTTGCTCGCCTTCTTGGACTGGACTTCGATCATTCCTTTATGGTACTGACAGATGTGCCAGATGATCGTTGCGACGCGCTTTCATCGCTGTTCTCAATGACCGTTTGTACCCTTCGGACTGTCGAGGATAAGTTGCTGGCAATCGCGCGAGACGACACTGCTCAACAAATAGCTGCAGCGGACTAGTCTTCGCTCGCCGCTGGGCGCCAGCCACTCTATCTCCCCTTGCTGGCACAAAATGTTTATTCGACATGCATGCATAATAGATTATATTGCATGCATGGAGGGTTTTATGCCTACTCTACAAGTAAGAAACTTGCCCGAGGATATATACGTTCAGCTTAACTACTTGGCAGAAAAAGAACATAGAAGTCTCGCTCAAGAAACTATTGTTTTATTAAAAGAAGGGATTGCAACCAAACTTGGCAACAAGGAACGGAGAAGAAAACTTCTTGAGAAGATAGGCGACCTCAATATTGATGGCAGCAAGTTTCCTGATCCGGTTGACTTAATACGTGAGGATCGTGAAAGGTGATCATCGTACTGGATGCAAGCGCTGCCATTGAGATTGCACTAAATCGTGAGCATAGCAATACGTTTAGAGAAATTCTTCGAAATTCAGACCTTGTGATTGCACCAGATATCTTCCCTTCAGAAATAACGAATGTTTTTTGGAAATATGCTTCATTTTCTGAAATGTCCATCGACCAATGTGAAAGGGGGAAGAAGTTATATGGATGAGAGTGGCTATGAATGGAATTCAAAACAGAAACAGCTGGCTGCTTCTCTTAGGGGGAGAAATACTTTTCATGAGGGGATAAGGCTGTGCCTTGAAATGCACGCCCAGGTTCATGATTTGAAGAGAGAACCTCAGCGGAAAACCATCTATCAGCATCTCATCGACGGCCTCGACGAAGGGTTGGTAAGGTTCAGGCCGGAACGACAATTCAGCTCCATTGCGTGGAATCTATGGCATATCAGCAGAATAGAAGACGCCGTCACAAATATGCTGATCGCCGCTACCGATCAAGTATTCAATAAGAAATGGCAGAATACTATTGGAGTGGGGATGACGGATACCGGCAACGCGATGCAATGGAACGATGTCGAAAGGTTCGACGCCATGATAAACGTCCAGGCCCTTTATCAATACCGCAAGGCCGTGGGCGAACGGACTCAAGAAATTCTCCCGCAGATACGAGCGGAAGAGCGTCTAAAAAAGCCGGACACCGAGCGACTTTCGCGCTTACTGGATGAGGGTGTGCTCATCAATGACCCCGAGTCATTGTGGCTTCTCGATTACTGGAAAAACAAAACAATAGTGGGCCTTCTGTTGATGCCCATCACCAGACATCAGATTGTCCACATCCATGACAGCTTCAAGATCAAACGGAAGTATGGAAAAAATTTCGGGCACGAGGCATGAATGTAACTTCTTTGTACTCTTGGACGATTGCCACAGGGGCACTTCCTTCGCAACCCTCTGTGGCGCTTGTAAAAAATCTGTACCCAAGGAAGTCTTGGATGGCGTTCTCCACATATAGATCGCCAATGGTTGCCTTGAGCGCTTTGATCTCTTTCCCTGTCTGTTTTTGAAGATCACTTGCCCGGGCCTTTAGGCCATTTTCTCCAGCCTTCACGAATGTATCGACCAATTCCTGGACCTCACCGAAGGGACGACTTTCGTCGCTGTTTGCCCGTCAGCCGCAGAGGCTCTTCAACACTGAGGTAAATATGAAAAAAAGTATGTTCATTTTGGGACTAATATTTTTATTCGCACAAGCCATAAAATGTAGTTAATAATCGTTACAATCTGACAAGCAGAAAAAGATCGCAGGCATCATCACCGCGCTTTCCGACAAAGTCCACTGGGCTTTTATCCCTTATCTTGAAGTAATTGCTGAATATCAAAAACAGGGAATAGGGAAAAGGCTCATGGAATTAATGCTGGAGAAAACAAAAGACATGGCCTGTACAGATCTTACCTGCGATAGAGAGATGCAAGCCTTCTACAGGCAGTTCGGTATGACAGAATCATATGGGATGATGATAAGAAGGTATGAGAACAGGAAATAAGTACACGGGCCACTTGCGTCCCGCAGCTCGTGCACATGGCTAGGTGAGTCAAAGACCACCGGCATAGCCGGTGGCTTGAGGAAGCCCCCTTAAAGGGGGCAATTAGGAAATTGTCTCTTCTAGATCCAATGTTCCTTGTTGTTTGTTTTCTAGTTTTTCCTGATTCTTGATATACTCCCTGATTTGC
>JARKOY010000080.1 GCA_029975555.1 Spirochaetia bacterium
CTGGGAGAACCGCACCATCCGATACAGGTTCGTTCGGTCGTAGCCTCGGCCGTACCGTGAAGTCAGTTGTTGCGCCAGTGATGCAACAAGTTCCTGGTCGTGCCCGGCGCGTCCTTCGCGCAGCACGGCCACGTCGATCAAGCGACCGATGTACCAGTTCCGCAGCGTCAAGGTCGCGTTCACCTGCGCCGCCGCGAACGCCTGCGCCTGGTCGATCAGAGCCGACACCTGCTCTACGAGTTCGCCGCCCGAGGCGGTGACCGACTCCGCGATGGCCCGGAACGGAGTCAGGTCCGCGCCAGAGCGGCGCGCGCCTGCGCCGCGGCTTTGGGCTTGATCTCGCTGTCCGGGCATGACCTAATCCTCGTCCTCGTCGAAGTCGAACTCCTGCTGGGACGAGCGCGGCGTCGAGGCGTACTTGCGCGCCTGCTCGTTCACGTCACCCCAGGCACTCACCAGACCATTGAAGAGGATCGCGTCCTTCGTGTCCTTCTTCTTCTCGGCCTCGTGGAACAACAGGAAGCCCAACTCCTTCACCGCATCCAAGTTCACGCGCGTTTGAACTGACGGCAGCAGCTCCGCCACCTTGTCGGCACCGTCCTTCGCCATCACCGCTGCCAGACGGACGGTTGCTTCCCAGACGCTGACTCGGTCATCGACCGTGGCATCCCACGCTCCGTCGAGCTGTGTCGGAGGCAGGAGCCGTGCCCTGCCGCCCTTCGCCTCGAAAATGCCACCTCGTTCCAGCGTCCCGATGGACGTATCCGAAGATCGCGCGAGTTGGTCGGCAATGCCTGAGTTCTCCTGCTCCCAGCCATACTGCCGATACCACTTGACGGCGAAGCGTGTGTCTGGATCGAAGTCCGACTCTTGCTCCCCAAGAACCTCGTCCAAGGTTGAGTTAATTACGAGCAGAGCGTCCTTGACACTCATGTCTGACCCGTCTGCCTCGCGGACGCGGGAGTACCGCGAAAACACCGAGATACCCGGACCGATCGCGGCCTGCGCCAGGTCGACCGGCGCGATCGCTCCCTGCATCAGTGTTCGAAGGGCTGCCGGAAGCTCTCGTTTCAGCGCTGCAACAAGTGCGCGGCGAGTGATCGCTTGGCCATTAACGGGGCGTGGCCTGCAAGCGAGCACAATCGATGATGCGAGCGCGTTGGATTCTAGGTTGCGGGGTCTACGTGAGGACTCCGTGCGCATTGGCCAGGTGGCAGTGATCTCCCAGCCAGCACCAATCAGGCCACTCAGCAGGGTGTGCCATCCTGTCGAGGTGGTCCCATCTGCGCTCGAGTCCTGCTGTTTGTATGCGTAGTAGAGCGTTAGAGGAACGCTGGGCGACGCCGTATGGCGCATTCGCTCAAAGACACGGTTGAAACCCTCCACGAAGAATCGCTCGGCACCCGCCTTCCCGTCCTGACGGTAGCGATTTGCTACGAGCTCCGCTTGCTTCGGAGTCAACACGGTGCCGAACGGTCCGGTAAGCACTCCTGAGAGCATCTTCCTTAGCCACACGTAGTAGAAGTCCGAGAGGTCGGCATAGCCGATCATGTCGTAGTAGGGCGGATCTGTAGAGACGACCATCGACTCATACGAGCGGTCCGCCGCATCCGCTTGCCCTACTTCGGCGCCCCGAGGCCGCGCGGGCACCCGATCAAGCACCTTTGCAATCCATTCCACTTGGCCCAAGAAGTTGCCGGACGAGGAGGAAAACGGGTTCGACTCTGGAAATGCCCATGTCATGGGAAGCGCAGGACGTAGGAAGACGTGCTCGATCTTCTCCCCACCAGAATGCCAGATTGACAGGTTGCTGGAGCGGGCGGTTTGTCGGCTAACAGCGAGCGCTAGGTAGGTCGCAACCGCATCGGCGTAGGCGGCAGCCCCATTGCCGCCGTTTTCAAGGCTCGCACCCAGAGGTATCCCGGAGGCCAGCGCGTCCTTCTCGACCATATCTCGAACTTCCGCGACTAGATCACTTAGGGTCACGAGTACCTTTAGTTGGCGATTGGTGAACAGGTCTGACCAGTTCTCGTACCCATAGTTCGGCGGGAGCAAGAACTGGGGGTTGTATCCGATCTGACCTTCCGGCGCATCTTGCGGGCGCTCGACATGTGAAGCGTCTTCCTGGTCCGCTGTTGGAGATATATATATTCGTCCGCGCTCACCTTCCGCGATTACCGCGATGAGCTGAGTGCCCATATTTCCAGAGCGGCCGCTCTCTCTCACATACTCCAAGGAAAATGGGGTTCCATCTCCAACTACATGGCCGCCCTTACGCCCGATCGTCCCGTCGACATCACCTTTAGGTCCGTTCGCGTCACGATGAACTTCATAGACGACGCGCCCGTTACGAGTTCTCGCCTCTACCCAGGCTTCCTTTCCCTTCTTCTTGCACAACCACCAAGAGTTCACCAGCGGGGTCTCAATCGGATTTGCAGGATTGGGGCTGCGCACGGTGCGCGCCCACATCCAAGCAATCACGGTGTGCTCGGTGCCCCCTGGCGCAGTGACTTTGGGGAACAGGTGTCCCACACGCCGTTCGGCTTCATCTCGCAACCAGTTTCCGTATGAACGGACGTCGGCGGCTAGCCCTTCAGCCCTCCTCCAGATGTGGCGTTCGGCGGCGCTGTCGGGGAATACCGGTGGCTGGTTCGTGAACTTTGGTGGGATACCCACCAGCCCCAGGTTGAGCAGAACGGCCAGCGGATTAAGATCACTCGACTCCACCCCAAGGCCGAGCCGTTGCGCTTCTAGCGGGATAGATCCTCCGCCAGCAAAGGGATCGACCACGGTTGGAAGCTCCCCGCCATTGCTCTTGCGGATCTCGCTAGTCGCCTCCGCAAGGAGATCGTCGTCGTTGCTGTTCTCCCAGACAACCAGTTTCTCAATGATTTTCAGCAGGCGCGCGCGCTCACGGTCCTGCGCCGCGACGGTCGGGAACTCTTCGGGGCGAGCTGACGGGTCGTCGACGAGTTGCGCGAACAACACAGCACGGGCCGTCGCGGTCGGCTTCCTCGACCAATAGAGGTGCATCGTCGACGGGTGCCCGTGACGAAGGGACTTCTCACGCCCCGACTCCCTGTTCATTGCTTCCAAAGGGAGCGAGACTTCGATGAGCTTCTTCTTGGGTGCGGTGGTCACTGGGCTTCTCTCGCTGGCGTCGGGCTGGTTGTTGTCGGTGGTGCGGGTCATCGCGGAGGTCCTCCACGTTCCCAGTAGTCGCGCCAGACCTCGTTGTAAGAACGGGTGGTCGCGGATGGCTCCAAGTGGGTGAAGGCGTCGCTCACGTAGCGCAGCAGGTCGTGCGCAGAGCCGTTTGTCGATACCTCGACCAGGGCGAGGCGGTGCCGGTCGCCTTGGGTCTGGGCGAACGTGATCTCGTTGGTGGTGATGGTGAAGGTGTCCGAACCTTCGATGCGGCCCTTGACCTCGATGTAGTGGACGAAGCCGTTCCGGTCGGTGGACTGGATGTCATAGCCGGGGTTGTTGCGCGGCATCTCGACCGGTTCGCGTCCGAGTGCTCGCTCAGCAGCAAGCACAGCTTCGACGGCACGCCGCTCGACCTCCTCGGTCTGGCGGGCGAAGGTCTGCGCTTCGGGGGGGGCATCGGTCGCGAGGAGAGCGCTCGGGACGACGAGCGCGGCACCGCGGATCACAGCGGGCACGGCAACGAGGTTGGTGGCCTCGTCGAGTTGTTCGAGGCGGTGGCTCAGCCGTTCATCGAGCTGTCGGGCGCGGATGAGTGCGGTCTCGGCGCGGAGTCTGCCGACGGTACCTGCTCGTTCGAGGGCTTCGAGGCGGTTGTGTTCTCGATCCCAGTGGTTGATCTCCGCTAGTAGGCGATCCTTCACCTGCGCTCGGGTCCGCGCGGTCTCAATGTCGAGGCGGGTCTTGATCTCGTCCATGCGGGGCTGGAGCCCCTCGCGGTAGGCCCAAGAGCGCACGAGCTTCTCGTGGTTCTGCCGCGCCCAGTCGCTGCCCGCGATCTCAGCGATGGCTTCGGTCTCGGTCGAGTCGGGGCGGTCGTAGTCGAGGTACGGGGGTGCTGCGGAGACGGTGACGGTGCCGTCTTGTTCGACAAGCGGGTAGTCGAAGTGGTGAGAGACGGTGTCAGCGTCGTCTGCGGTGTTCTCGATGCGCTGCTCGACGCTGAACATCAGCATCGGCGCATCTGTCTGCTTGGTACGCCGATCGACCAGCACCGTGCCTTGCTTGAGAGTGGGGCCGAGGTCGTCGATGGTTGCCTCGATCACGGCGTGCAGCAGCGGGTGGCCCGGTGCGATGAGGGAGGCGTCGGCGAGCCCGTCGGGGTGCATGCGTGAGAGTTCGAAGGTAATGCGCTCGTACTGCTCAGCGACGGGTGCCCACCGGTTGAGGCGCCGCGCCGTGTCGATGACGCGAGCCGGATGGGGGGTGATCTCGTTGCGTCCCTTGTCCTGCTTGCGGATGCGTCGGGCGTGCCGGGTGAGCGCGGCGAGGAAGAAGGCGGCGATGTTGGCGGGCTGGAGGCGTCGTTCGCGGGCCTTGTCCATGCGTGCGCGGACTTCGTCGAGGTTGAGGGAGGAGAACATCTCGGGGTGGAGCGCGCGCTCGGCGAGCATCTCGACGAGACCCTAGGAGACACCGGCGTCGATGATGCGATCGAGTTTGGCCTTGACCTGGGGCTGGTGGGCGTAGCGGATCGCCTCGATCAGCAGGTCACGCAGCGACCGCTCTTGGAAGGCGTCGGCGTC
>JARKOY010000087.1 GCA_029975555.1 Spirochaetia bacterium
GCCGGGGGAGATGAGCCTAGTCGGACTGGAGACGGTCCAAGCGTATGGCACCTACAACATCGATACCTATCTGATGGGCGTCGGTGGAGTCGATGCCGAACGCGGCATCTCCGACTACAACCGCAGTGAGGCGGCGAAGAAACGCGCCGGAGTGAGCGCGTCCCGGCGGGTCATCGTGTGCGTCGACGCAAGCAAGCTCGACCGTTTCTATCTCTCGAGCGTCGCCGCACTCAAAGACGTCGATGTCTTGGTGACGGATGGTGACCCGGACAACGAGACCATAAAGGCGGCCCAGCGCGCGGGTGTTCAGGTGGTGCTGGTCGACAGCGCTGCATATGGTGTCCGACGTTCGGTGAGCGCCAAGGTCTAAGTGCCGCCCGCCCAGTGCCTGGGCGAGTCTGTCTGACGTTGGTCCAGCGAATCGGGACGCACGGGCGATCTTTCCAGCGGTCTCTCTTTCGCCGGGATCGCTCGACCGCTGCGTGAAATATTCTCATCACGTCTTGTGAAACATCCTCAACTTTCGCTACTCTAGTGGTGCAGGTGAGAGCCGTCGGAGCTTGCGGCCCATCACCCAAGGGGTGGCTTCATCGAAGGAAGTCACTTGCTGACCAAAGGAGGTAGTGATGCAGAGGGACCTGATTCAGCGGGAGTTGGTCCAGTTCGGTCTTGACGTCGACGACCAAGAGGAGTTCTTCGATCAGGTCGTCGCTCAACTCGTGGAGTTGGGCTACGCCAAGCCCTCGTTCTTGGAAGCTTTGAAGGCGCGGGAGGCCGAGTATCCGACCGCGCTGCCCACGCAGCCCGAGGCGATCGCCATCCCGCATGCGGATCCTGAGCACGTTATCAGGCCTTTCATTGCCGCTGTGCGACTCAAGAACCCGATCGAGTGGAACGAGATGGGTAATAACGAATCGGTGCTTTCCGTCCGATTCGTGTTCACGCTCGGATTCACCCGTACCGACGGGCATGTGAAGCTCCTTCAGGTGCTGCTCAACAACATTCAGGACTCCAGATTCATGGAGGCGCTCGCCGGCGCGACTAGCGCCGATGAGTATTACGCGAGCGTCCACGGCATGCGTGGGCTCGAAGACTGATCA
>JARKOY010000095.1 GCA_029975555.1 Spirochaetia bacterium
CGGGTGGCGCCATTGCTGCCGTGGATGCGGTGATTGAAGGCCATAGGGGAGCTTTTGCCCTGGTCAGGCCGCCCGGCCACCATGCCATGCCCAATCGCGGCATGGGCTTTTGCGTCTTCAATAATGTGGCCATAGCGGCAAAGCATGCCCAGTCCAGGGATCTCGAGAAGGTTTTGATAGTGGATTGGGATGTTCACCATGGTAATGGGACCAATGCCATATTCTACTCTGATCGTTCGGTGCTGTATTTCTCCACCCACCAATTCCCCCACTATCCGGGCACGGGCAGAATGAACGACGTCGGGGAGGGCGGCGCAGAGGGGACCGCGGTGAATGTGCCCCTGCCCTCGGGAACCGGGGACGAGGGCTATCTGATGGCCTACCGGGAGCTCTTGGTGCCCATGGCCCAGGAGTTCTCCCCTGATATCGTCCTGGTCTCAGCAGGCCAGGACCCGCATAAAGAAGATCCTCTGGGGGGGATGGGCCTGACGGCCAGCGGATTTGCCGCCATCGCCGGAGTGGTTAAGGAGGTTGCGGATATCTGCTCAAACGGAAGGGTGGCAGCCGTCCTGGAGGGAGGCTACAACCTCTCCGCCCAGGCGGAGGCCATTGTGGCCGAGATCAGGGCTTTTCAGGGTGATGTGCCGGATATTCACGGATTCGATCCCAAGGTCGCCCGGCGGATCGATGAGATAAAGAGCATCCACAAGGCCTACTGGAAGTGCTTTTGATCTCGGAAAAGAGCTGGTCCGCAGTCAATAGATGGGGGCCCGGGCATCGAGGTATTGGGCCAGGAATATCCTGAACTCTCGATCCCTGATCTTTAGGATCTCCTGGCCGGTATATATCTTGTGTCCTCTGCAAATGGCCTCTGAGAGGTGCTTTCCCAGTGAGAGCCCCTCCAGCTCTGCTGCCAGGAGATCCCGGGCGCAATTGTGTTTTCGCGATTCCTCCACGACCACTCTGCCCTCCCTGATATAAGGGCCGGATAGGGGATTGGGATGAGCGGCCAGGAAGCGGGACGCATGCTCCGCCTCCCAGACGGGCGGGCCCGTTCGGCGGCATGCTCTTGAGAGCTCCCAGCCCTCCATCTCAAAGAGCATCACCGCCCTGTCGCGATAGGCGAGGACATCGCTGCGCAGTATTAAAAAGCCGTTTCTGGTCA
>JARKOY010000104.1 GCA_029975555.1 Spirochaetia bacterium
GCGCTCGCGTCCACACATCTCCAACACCCTCCGACTACTGAATCTGCCCACCTCCGTGCAACGCCGTGTCGCCGCTGGAGTGTTGTCCGCCGGACATGCCCGCGCGTTGTTGATGCTGGACGACACGGTGGCCATGGAGCAGCTGGCTCAGCGGATCGTGGCCGAGGGCATGTCGGTGCGAGCGACCGAGGAAGCCGTAGCTCTTGCACGACGAGGCGACGAGGCTCCCGCCCGCAGAGGATTCCACACCGCTCGGGAGTTGCCGGAACAGGTCAAGGCACACGCCAACGGGCTCGCTGATCGCTTGGACACCCGGGTGCAGATCAGCTTGAGTTCACGCAAGGGACGCCTCACGATCGAGTTCGCGGACGCCGACGACCTCGATCGGATCATCGGCCTCCTCGAGCCGGACGCTACGGGAACCGACACCTCTGTCGGCTGACGTACTGCTCGTTCTGGTAACGGTCCGTTCTTAGAAGCCCTGCTTGGCCATTGGAGGCCGACCCAGATGTCGCCGACCGCGATTCGATCGTTGTCTGGCTGCCATCCGGGATGGCGATCTGATCCGGGAAAAGCTGCTTCCATGCCTGGCAGCCTGTTGTCGAATGTGATCAGCATTCATACGGTCGCCGGCGAAGACGCAGCCAAGCTCCAGATCTCGTAGAGCATACGATGCACGAGCCTGTAGCCGGTTGCGACAACGATCGCGGCGGTGGCATGGCTGTTCGCTCCTACCCACGACCAGACATGCGAGCAGGTGAAAAGCTATATATCGATATATCGTTCTAGTGCTAAATAGCTGGAGCAATGTCCGCGATGGTAACGACAATGGCCGCCCGATTCCCACGACAGGATCGGACGGCCACCATGGTCGATCGGTTGACGGAGCTAACTGGCCAGCACTGCTTCGATGGCCTTGACGAGCGCGCCCTTGGTCTTACCGCCCTGAATTGCCTGGACGAGCTGACCGCCCACGAAGAACTGCAGGGTCGGCAGCGCCATGACGCCTTGTTTCATCGGGACATCGGGGTTGACGTCGGTCTCGAGCTTGGCAAACACCATGCGATCGCCGTAGGTCGTCGAAAGCTCCTCGATGATCGGGCTGAGCTGACGACAAGGAGCACACCAGGAGGCCCAGTAGTCCACGAGCACCGGCTTGCTGCTGTTCAG
>JARKOY010000119.1 GCA_029975555.1 Spirochaetia bacterium
GAGCCCGATCTCGGGGACTGGCTTTCGGCTCTTGAGCGGGCCGCCGATCATCGCCGGCCCGTGCTCGTAGCGCACAGCCTCGGCTGCCTGCTTTCGATCGAATGGGCGCGACGAAATCCGCAAGCCGTGGCCGGGCTGTTCCTGGTCGCCCTGCCGGATCCGGTTGCAGCGTCGTTCCCTCTCCCCGACTCGCCTTTCGCGCGGATCGATCTGGGGCATGCTCTGCCGGTGCCGGCGCTTGTCATCGCAAGCGAGAATGATGAGTACTGCGGGTCGCAGCGTTCTGCTGAGATTGCGAGCGCTCTTGGAGCGGGCTGGATCTCGCTGGGGCCGGTTGGGCACATCAACGCGGACAGCGGACTTGGGCCTTGGCGTCAGGGCCTCGACCTCCTCACGGCGTTTGTCTCCGGCTTCGATCGCCAAGAGGAATCACTATCGACGACGCGGATCTGACGCCCGATGAGAGATCGCGCCCGACAGAACGCGGCTCACGGTTATTGGCTACCGTCGGCAAGCGTGAGCGTCGTCAAAGCGCCTGTGTGGTGACACTGGCGTACTGATCAGACCGGTCGCGTTCTGGCGACAGCGTGGTATTTGAGATCCGAAACGGACTGACGGGCCAACCGATGGCATACCATTGTCCACCAACGAGAGACCGGGGGAAGCGTCATGTCTAGCGAACCGAGTGAATCACAATGGCCACCGGTGCCGCCGAGGCAGACCAATCCACCTCGGCGCCCACCGGACCTGTCTGGCCCCCTCCCGCTTCGTCCGCCCCACCCGTATCTCCCGCCGCCGCTGGCGCCGGGCCCACCAATGCAGCCACCTCCGCCACCCAGAGGGGAGCCCTATCTCCCCTCGGCTCCAGCAGGCGGCCCCGTACCCGAGGGAAGCAAGAGCTTCGTAGCTACTTTGGTGTTGACCTGCTTGTTCGGGATGTTCGGCGCAGACCACTTCTACCTGGGGAGGAAACGCTCCGGAGTGCTGAAGCTATGCACCTTCGGCGGCTTCGGACTCTGGTGGTTGTTCGACATGGGGCTGACGCTCTTTGGTGGCCAGCGAGACCAGTGGGGCCTGCGACTTGCAGGTTACGATCAACACAAGAAAACCGCGTGGATTGTCGCCGGGGCAATTCTTGCAGCGGGAATGGGCCTCAACATTCTGGAACAGATAGTGCCGAGCACCTTCGAAAACGGCGAGCCCACTCCACTTGCGTTGATGATTGTTGGAGGTCTCGCGGCAGCAGTTGCCGCATCTGTCAGTTGGCTTGGCCGTCATCGAGGTGCCAACGCACAGTCCTTCGAGACCGCATCCAAGCACAAAGCGGTGCCACCGGGCATCCAAACCCAACTTGACAAGCTCGCGGCGCTCCGACAGGTGTATGTCCTGCATGCCGCAGTCGGAAACCGGTCAGCGGGGCGAGTGGTCGAGCAGCTCGATTTACTCATTCCCAACATGAATGAGTTGTTCCGACGATTGGATGGGAAGAAAAACAAGGCAACACGAGGCATTGCTCAGCGGGAATACGACGACAAACTCAGCAAGCTGGGCGCAGCTCTCGATCGCGACTACCTACTAGACATATTGGTCAATCCGCATCTGTGGGAGGACCCGGAGAAGCGCACAATTGGCGTACAGGAAGCCCTCCAAACAACGAATGCGCAACTGCTTGACAGCATTAGGCAAATCAATACGATCAAGGGGCTCGAGTTTTAGAGGCACACTTGACCGGTCTGCAACAAACCCAGAGGAACGACTGACGAGTTCCGCCCGAGCAGCAGCACCGTCCGCAACGATCAGGCACACGCTGCGCTGGACGATGACAGTCGAGCGTCCCGGGCGGTCAGGCCCAGTCATCTGTCCACTGTCGGCCATTCCACCAACGTCTGCGGCCCGGGCCGTAAGAATACCAACCTGCCGGGTGGGTCGTTCCGAAGCCGACCGGAGTCCCTCGACCAGTGGTTTCGTCATGGGAGGCGTACGGCACGACTTGACTGCGACCGCGCTGGCTCATGTCGCGTTCAACCAATTGTGCTGACGCCACATGTGTCTGCTGGCTAGAGATGGCCTTCGTCTCAAGCTCTCGGTTTATCAGTTCGGAGAACTGATAGGGAGTGAGTTGTCTCAGTTCACTCTGCCATTGGCTTAGCGCATCGTCAGCATCGTCGATTTGAGCATGAGACAACATATGCCATTCGCCCTCACTGAATGCCCGCGCGCGGAGCATCATCCGCATACGTTCCTGCCATTCAGCACTGCTAATACGGATTCGCGGCTGTTCGAAGGCGCTGTGCGATCCTGCAGCAACCTCTGGTTCGCTCGCTAGTCGGGCCGGTGAGGAATGATGCTGGGCGGGAAGAAAGTGCGAAGTCCAGGTCTGACCATTCCACCACCGCATCCTGCCGGCGCCGTCATCGTACCAACCGGGAGGAGCCTCGACTGCGCGTGGCGGCGCCTCGAGGTGCTCGGTCCATTCCTGCCCGTTCCACCACCGTCTGCGTCCGGAGCCGTCCTCGTACCATCCAGCTGGGGTTGGAACAGGGCGAGGCTCGGACTCGAAGTGCTCGGTCCATTCTTGCCCGTTCCACCAGCGCCTGCGACCCGAGCCGTCCTCGTACCATCCAGCGGGAGCAGGCACTGGGGAACTGACAGTTCCAACCTGATCCGCCACCGGAAGCGACTCTGCCCGATCTGATTCCAACTCGCGGCGGTGCTTCCTCTCAGCGAGTGAACCCGCGAGATAACGGATGGCTCCTACCGCGGCGATGCCCACCCCAATTAGAGCGAGTCCCGCCAGTGCGCCGTCCGATCCCCGACTGTCACCACCGTACTCAAAATCGTAATCGTCGTCGTCTTCGACTGGTATCAGATTTGCGTGCCCGACGAGTTTGTTGGTCTCGTTGTCGCGGAGGGTTCCACGAAACGCACCCTCCTGGTCTCTTGACTCATCAAGGTGCACGTTCTCACCATGCTGGACTCTGTAATACTTGTCCATCACATTCCCTCCTCCCATGCACGGCGTCACAGGCCCGAGAGTGCTTCCGGAACGTCTAAGCCCCCAATAAGCCCGGCTGACTAGCCATGTCATGAATCAAACAATCTGAGACCACTGTAGGCCGAACAGGACACTCTCAGCGAACCAGGGCACCGACAGGATCGAGAATGACACGACGGCGCCAGGCCTGGCTCGCACTCTGGCAGCCCGGAAGTTCACTCGTCCAGGCTTTGGCCGCCGACCGTCATCTCGATTCCGAGGAGCCGAGGGCCTCCGCTTGTTTGAGAATGAGCTCGGTTGCCGCGGGGGCCTTGTCCGGCGGGTAGCCATGCCTGAGCAGCAGCCGTCTGATCGTCGAACGTAGCTTGGCGCGCACTTGCTCCTTGACCGCCCAGTCGGTCTTGGCGTCGCGGCGGACAATTTCGGTGAGTTCGTGGGCGATCTGTTTCATCACGTCGTCCTGTAGTGCTTCGACGGCGGATTCGTTGGTTCGCAGGGCGTCGTAGAAGGCGAGTTCGTTGTCGGATAGTCCGGTCTGCTGCCCACGGTCGCGTTCGGCGGTCAACGCTTGCGCAAGGCAGACGAGCTCTGCCACGACGGCGGCGGTGTCGAGGCTGCGGTTCTGGTAGCGGAGCAGGGATTCGTTGAGCATGTCGGAGAATTCGCGGCCCTTGACGATGTTGCGTTTGGCGATGGCCTTGATCTCGGCGTTGAGCAGCCGTTTCAGGGCTTCCATCTGAACGTTGGGGCGGTCGGATTGGGTGATCTTCTTGACGAAGGCGTCATCGATCAGTGAGATGTCGGGGTTCGCGATCCCTGCTTCCGCGTAGATGTCCACCACGCCAGTGCCGGTCATGTTCTCCGACACGATCTGTCGGATGGCGGTGTCGAGTTCCGCGGCCGTGTCGGTCGCGCCGCGGCCCGCGTTCTCGATCTTGGCGATCGCGGCGCGGACGGTGTCGAAGTAGGCAACGTCGTCGCGGATGCGGGTCGCCTCTGGGGTGGCCGGGACAAGCGAGAAGAACGACCGCAGTCGCTTGGTGTGCTCCACGAAACGCTGCTTGGTCGTCAGCGGCTTCTTCTCCTCGTCAGCGATCTCGACACCTTCCAGGGCGTCTTCAGTGTGGTCTTGGTCAAGCAGCCACTCCACACAATCCATGACGGCATGGAGGAACGCCTTGGGGCCCTTGTCGGCCAGCAGGGGCCGCCAGTCGAAGCCGGCCAGGATCGAGACTACGATGTCGTGTTCCTTGAGCATCTCCGGGATGGCCGTTTTCTCGATATCGGCACCGACCTGGCCGTTGTCCTGGTCACGTTTGGTGTAGTCGGCAAGCGCCTCTTTGAGGTCTTCAG
>JARKOY010000126.1 GCA_029975555.1 Spirochaetia bacterium
AGGCTTCCTTCTGGAACCTTCGAGACAGGATACTCTGAATCAGCTTGAGGAGCACTGAGATCAGCGTGATGGGGCGGCGATTGGCAGGGTCACCGGGGTGGTCGGGTGACTTCATGAGGGGGTAGATCTGAGAGACCTTGAGTGCCGCAGGAATTTCTCCACCATCCAATATGGAATTGTATAGCTCAGCCAATTTATCGACAATTACAGGGCTGGCCAATTTCAGCATTTCCGACGACACTTCATCGATTCCGGTGGCCTTGTCACCTCCCATGGCTGCGATCGTCCCCTTGACTTCATCCACAGTCACATGAGCCATGACATGAATGCGCTCTTCGTAGCCCGAATCAGGAAGACTGCCTGGTGCGTCAGTGCACACTCGCTGTGCCAGTTTCGCAAAGAACGATGCCCAACCCTTCTTGACAGCATCGGGCTGATGTTCGACATGGGCCACCATCCCCTTGTCATCGCGTGTTGCATAGGTCAGCACCGGCGCACGCATGCGCTCATCTGTGAAGATCGCGCGGTACAACTTGCGCCTTCTTCCTTTCATGGCTTTCATCACATTCGCATCATGCGCCTCCTTCGCGATCCTTTTCAATTCATCATACTTCTTCTTTGCCTCAATCCTCTCTTCCTCCGTGCTGCTCTTCAGCATCATGGTTCTTCTCAGGGCTTTCATCTTCCGCGTCTCGTATGAGCGATCAGTGGCACTGACTTGCCTTCGTCCCCACACTGCTTCCGCACTCTGCACCAGCAAATGACCCAGTTCCACCAGGTCCTTCACTGAACCTACCCCTGCCTTGACTCTGGATTGGTAGGAGGCCACTTGTTTCTCCAATGCCAGCTTTTCCTTCCGCTTTGCTTCCCCATATGATGGATCCACCAGCTCCTCAGCCTCGCGCATCTCAAGGTCCAGCTTCTTGATGTCTGAATATCCGGGGCATTGCACAATCGTTCGGGATCTAGTCTTATTGCCTTCGGTGACGTCGAAGAAGTCAATGAAGGTGGCCACCAGCACTGCATGGTCGCTGATGAACCTCTCCCACTCGATCGTTTCCTCTCGAATGACACGAAGCATCCCAAAATGGGTAGTGCAAAGGCTTTCGGACATAAATATCTTATCGATCACTGATTCCTGCCAGTCACCCTTGACCAACTGCCTTCTCGTGGCAACCCCCGCACAGCCCGAGACCTCCGATGCATCCACCAGCGATCGCTTCACAGGGCTGCTCTTGCGCGACCAGCTATTGCCGTCGCACAAGAGCAACACATCATAGCCGCTCACTTTCTCCAAAGCCCTTTCGAGCTTGTTCTCGATCAGGCTGCCCAGTGTTGCTTGCTCCTTGCCCGTGGGGTAGTACATATTGACCACAGCCAATTTGCGCTTTTCAGCCTTCATCAGGCAGACTTGCAGGTATCCAGCCTCGAGCACATCGACCCTCTCGATGTATCGCTGCAAGTCCCTCCTGACCAGCAATGCCACTCCACCACTTCTCGACTTGGCACTCTCCGTTGCTGTGCTCGAAGAAAACACCAAATATTCCCTAAATCCGGCAGTCCATGTCTCTCCGGAACCATGTTTAGTCTCCTGCAACCCTGCTATGGCGGGTCGCACCTGGCCAATCACCTCACCAATGTTGCGGCGCTTCCAACTGCCAGGCTGTCCCATCCCTCGAGGATTCCACGACATCACCCTCATGCCACCTCCCAAGCCATCCGTTTTCAAGTTCAGGGCCTGTTGCACTCCATCCGAGCCATCTTGCTCGTGGGCGACAAAAACCCGTCTCATCCGAAGTCTCATAGTGCGCTCTGTTTGCTGTATGGCAGACTTTTTCCAAGGATGCCCCTTCTTTGTCTT
>JARKOY010000136.1 GCA_029975555.1 Spirochaetia bacterium
GGACTCTAATGGTAATCTTTCGGGCTTCGGCCCGTAAGAAATATATCATGGAGAGTTTGATCCTGGCTCAGAACGAACGCTGGCGGCGCGTCTTAAGCATGCAAGTCGAGCGGTATGGAGAAGCTTGCTTCTCCAGAGAGCGGCGGACTGGTGAGTAACACGTGGGTGACCTACCCTTAGGATGGGGATAGCCACTAGAAATAGTGGGTAATACCGAATGTGGTTGCGAGACTGTGGTCTTGCAAAGAAAGGAGCTACGGCTCCGCCTGAGGATGGGCCCGCGTCCCATTAGCTAGTTGGTGAGGTAACGGCCCACCAAGGCGATGATGGGTAGCCGGCCTGAGAGGGTGAACGGCCACACTGGGACTGAGATACGGCCCAGACTCCTACGGGAGGCAGCAGCTAAGAATATTCCGCAATGGACGAAAGTCTGACGGAGCGACGCCGCGTGGATGAAGAAGGCCGAAAGGTTGTAAAATCCTTTTGTCGATGAAGAATAAGCATGGGAGGGAATGCCCGTGTGATGACGTTAGTCGGCGAATAAGCCCCGGCTAATTACGTGCCAGCAGCCGCGGTAACACGTAAGGGGCGAGCGTTGTTCGGAATTATTGGGCGTAAAGGGCGCGTAGGCGGTCCTGTAAGCCCGGCGTGAAAACCTGGAGCTCAACTCCGGGCCTGCGCTGGGAACTGCGGGACTAGAGTCATGGAAGGGAAGTTGGAATTCCAGGTGTAGGGGTGAAATCTGTAGATATCTGGAAGAACACCGGTGGCGAAGGCGAACTTCTGGCCAATGACTGACGCTGAGGCGCGAAAGTGCGGGGAGCAAACAGGATTAGATACCCTGGTAGTCCGCACCATAAACGATGTACACTAGGCGTTGGGTCGAGTGACTCAGTGCCGAAGCTAACGTGATAAGTGTACCGCCTGGGGAGTATGCCCGCAAGGGTGAAACTCAAAGGAATTGACGGGGGCCCGCACAAGCGGTGGAGCATGTGGTTTAATTCGATGGTACGCGAGGAACCTTACCTGGGTTTGACATACGGGGGAAGGCGGTAGAGATATCGTCGCGTCGCAAGACGCCGCCGTACAGGTGCTGCATGGCTGTCGTCAGCTCGTGCCGTGAGGTGTTGGGTTAAGTCCCGCAACGAGCGCAACCCCTACTGCCAGTTACTAGCAGGTAACGCTGAGGACTCTGGCGGAACTGCCGGTGACAAACCGGAGGAAGGTGGGGATGACGTCAAGTCATCATGGCCCTTATGTCCAGGGCTACACACGTGCTACAATGGTCGGTACAAAGCGAAGCAAAGCCGCGAGGTTAGAGCAAAGCGCAAAAAGCCGACCGTAGTTCGGATTGAAGTCTGAAACCCGACTTCATGAAGGTGGAATCGCTAGTAATCGCGCATCAGCACGGCGCGGTGAATACGTTCCCGGGCCTTGTACACACCGCCCGTCACACCATCCGAGTTGGAGGTACCCGAAGCCGGTAGTCTAACCCGCAAGGGAGGACGCTGTCGAAGGTACGTCTAGTGAGGAGGGTGAAGTCGTAACAAGGTAGCCGTACCGGAAGGTGCGGCTGGATCACCTCCTTTCACAGTGAAAGG
>JARKOY010000141.1 GCA_029975555.1 Spirochaetia bacterium
GCTCTGAATTATGTCACCGGTCAAATCCTTAACCCGGTTGCGTGCTCCGAAGTGAGCCACGAGAGCAGCCTTCAATTTCCGTTTATCGGAAAAATCCCTTCCGGTGATATCGAATTTGAACACGTGCCCATCTTTGGAGCCTCGTCCCTCCACAGTAAACG
This sequence comes from Spirochaetia bacterium, assembly GCA_029975555.1. Taxonomy (GTDB): domain Bacteria; phylum Spirochaetota; class Spirochaetia; order Treponematales; family Rectinemataceae; genus Rectinema. The sequence continues at coordinate 162 of JARKOY010000141.1, forward strand.
AGGCTTCACCTGCCTCGTCTCGTGTCTCTTCAGTTATGCAGCAGTAACCGTCACAAATCTTGGTCTTGACGTATACCGTCTCGCCTTTCTTGTTGGTCTTTTCCGCTCGGTGATAGGTGATGCCGTCCTTGTCCACACCGGGGACGCCTGGCGCGAGATTATCGGCCCATAGTCGTAGTCCTGCTGGAAGGACGATCTCATCCACGGTGTGCGTTGAAGAGCTCTCCTCATCAGGCTGATAGACTTCCTTCGTGTCTCGGATGGCTTTGTCTATCGTTATCTCGCCATAGGTCTGAGCACCTCTTTTCTCATCCCACTTTGGCCGCATCAGTTTGCTTGTTCTGAAAATGCTGTCCATCTGTTGCCGGTTCTTGGCGGTCCAGAACGCGAGATGATTGCAAAGGGCCTGGTCCGCTCTGCTGTCATCGTTTCCATAGGCGGATGTATCGCCTTGAAGCAATCGCTCAATCTCATCTGCATTGACGCCGCCAAGCATCCTGGCAATGATGGCCTCGTCTGATAAGGTAGATCCTTTTTTATGTCTGAACGTACGGCCATGGCTGCGTCTTGGATCGTCCACAGGTGGCCGAGAAGAGGACGCTAAACCTTCTAGGATGATCGAATAAATTTCATCTTCATCCATGCCAGAACGTTCTGCCGCAATACCTAGTGCAGTGGTGACGTTGCTTACTTTCAGCAAACCAGCTGATACGAGTTTGCCAATTACGCATGCAGATTTCTTCAGTTGTTCCCTTCGGTCACTTATGGGGCAAGCACGAATGGCTTCGACCTCCGCAGCAAGGGCGGCTTCAGCATCTTGCTCCCCTAGGCTGTCCATAGGCGGATTTGATTTGGATGGCACAGCTTTACCAAATACCTCTTCGTAGATGCCCATAAGCTCGTCCTGGCGGGTCTCTATCCCTGGTGGATAGTCTGCAAGGCGTGCGCCTGTCATAGTGAAATAGCGGCCACTACAGTACATCTCAATGCCCGCCTTCGGCCTGTAACCGTCGCCTGCGAAGTTCTTTCTCTTGCCGTCCACACCTGAGGGAAGAGCGCCTTTTACGAGGATATGGATACCTTCGCCGCTTGGTGAGATCTCAGAGTAAGAATTGAGTCGGTTGAGGTATGCTTCCGCCCACGCATCTATCTCGCCGGTTGAAGCATCTCGGCAGTGGTCCAGGTCTATGCCAGTTATGCCACTTGCACGAGTGAAAACGAACCCT
>JARKOY010000010.1 GCA_029975555.1 Spirochaetia bacterium
GCCACGAGTATGCATAACGGCGTGGATCTCGCCACCGCGCAGAGCCCCGTCGTCGCCGCTGCGAGCGGAGTTGTGACATTCTCGGGGGACAACGCGAACGGATTTGGCAATCACGTCATAGTCGACCACGGCGGCGGTGTCACGACCTTGTACGGGCACCTCGCCGAGATCGACCCGCAAGCGAACGTGGGCGCCACCGTGACGATCGGACAACAGCTCGGTCTCGAAGGGACAACCGGCCGATCAACAGGGATCCACCTGCACTTCACCGTCACCGTCAACGGTGTTGATGTCGATCCGGTCCCGTTCATGCTCGACCGCGGCGCACCGCTCAACGGGCAGGCCGTGGGGCCGTCCGGCACCGCCTTGGGGGCGGGCGCTGTTGAAGGCGGAATCGGATACGACCTGCCCCAACCTGAGGTTCGTCAAGATTCCCTCCGCAATCCTCCGCTGCCCATTCCCGCCGAGATTCAGCAGCTCTACCAGTCGGCAGCAGCCGAATATGGCCTGCCGTGGACACTACTTGCCGGCATAGGCATGGAAGAAACCGCCCATGGACGTAACACCGCCACCAGCTCAGCAGGAGCCCAGGGACTCATGCAATTCATGCCCGCCACCTTCGCCACCTACGGCGTCGACGGTGACGGTGACGGAGTAGTCGATATACACAACCTCGCCGACAGTGCGTTCTCGGCCGCTAACTACCTGGTTGCATCGGGGGCGTTGAAGGGTGTCGACGGCGTCAGACAGGCGCTGTATGCCTATAACCACGCCGACTGGTACGTCGGCGACGTGCTGTACTACGCCGACGCTTACGGCGGCGGGACCGTCCTGGGCTCGACAACGAGCTGTCCGCCCGGCTCCGGCGACCCGAACCTTCCACCGCTGTCGGACGACCGCATCGCGCAGGTTCTGAGTTGGGCCGGCGCGCAGGTCGGCAAACCATATGTCATGGGTGCCAACGGCCCTGACGCCTACGACTGCTCCAGCCTGGTGCAGAACACGTACGCACGAATCGGGATCACGATGCCTCGCACAGCCCAATCTCAACGCGACTGGCTCGCGGCTGGCAACGGCTACGAGGTCAACCCAGGCCAAGAAGAACCCGGCGATCTGATCTTCATCAGCTCCTACCTCGGCCCCAACCAGATCGGCCACGTCGCCATCGTCTGGAATCCCGCAGATCAGCAGACGGTGGAGGCCGCGAGTACCGATCAGGGTGTCATTAACGGCAGCTACACGGGATGGTCGGGCTCGGCCATCTTCGAGATCTGGCGGGTTGGGAACGTAGGTTAGTGATACAGGTGCTGGTGGTCGCGGTGTACCCAAATATGTCTTTTCCCATTATGGACCAAACGGAGATCGGCAAAGCCCGGATCGCTCTCACGCATAAGCTTCTGGATCTTCCGTAACCCGCTGCCCGACCTCGTGATCAACTCGGATCCGGATTCGTGGGCAATGAACCCCGCGTCTGCGCCAGCAGTAAGTTCCAAGACGACTTCGTCCGCTGCACCTGCAAGGTCCCGTAGCAGCTCCCCGCCACTATCACTGCCGAACAGCGCACCTAAATCCAAGGGTGAGGCCAGCTTGACGAGTTTGGCTATCCTCGACGCCCAGGGTTGAATCTTGACCCACATCTCACGGGGAACCTCGAACTCGTACACGCCCGAATCAGCCACGTTGTCCAGCATGTGGACAGGTTGGTTGCAGTGCTCGCAGTAGAGTTCGACACGTATGGTCGTATGGGTCAGATTCAAGTGGGCGGGCGAGCGGCCCACCGGCGCGATCGTGAAGAGCCGGGGGCCGTTCAACGCTTCATCTCGAAATCCGGCCAGAAGAATCTGAAGATCAGACTTCAGATAGCCATGCATCGCGATTAGGGAAGCCCCTATTTCTGCCTGCGCCTCGCGGCTCGCCGTAGCAGCGTTCTCCACCGTTTCACGCAGTCTGCTCAATTCGTCGACTAATGACGCGAGCGCCACGTCCTGCTGACTGCTGATCTTATTCATGACCTGCGAGACGGGAAGACGAGCAAAGCAGTGAGGGCATTCCGCCTCGCGGATCCCCCGTGCGAGTCGTTCCAGGAGTGCGGGCCGTTCGAAACCCTTGATTTCCTCACAACGGGGGCACGGAAAGTACTCTGTTAACTGTACGCCCGGCCAGTAATCCGCAAGCACGTTTTTTACGTGATCTGCGACCAAGACAGCAAATGCAGAGGGGTCGCGCCCGTAGGTCTTGATAAGCACTCCGTCCGATCCCTGCGAAACGCTGGCGCGACTGTTGTCGTCAGCCAGCACCACGCTGTGCCTGCATCGCGCCGTAGACAGTGCTGCAGGATCAAGGGCAAGCCAGTGAACCCTTGCTATGAACCTAGGCATGAAGTTCTTTGGTACCGTGACCTGACCATTCACCTTCAGCGTCATCTGACAGTATCGAGAATCGGACAGGTCCCCCGCCACCCCTCTCTTCCAGGCATCCATGGCGTCAGGCAAATTGTTAGGGAGAAGCTCTGGCAGAATGTATCGACTTACATATCCTGGCCTATCCGGAACTCGAAACGAGATGTCAAAACGTTCCATCAATGCGATGAAGTGTCTGTGAAGTTTGACAGGGTAGCGCCTCGAATCCGGGTTCTCAGAATTGTCCCAGATTGATGTTAGTTCTTCGCTGGTGACCATCCCGAGGTTTTCATATGGCAGGTCGCTGTCGAAGACGAGACCGATGGCCTTGCTGAGCCAGTCGCCCTTTAGTACCACATATTCGGATAATGCCTCCGCGTCGGCGTAGAAGATCCACCATCCAAGCCTGTGGCCCAGTCTCAGAAGCTCGCCGCAGCTGGCAGATCCCACGCCATAGTGGCGGGCCAGTAAGATGGCTTCGCGCAGTGCCAGGTACGGCCGCCCCACTTTCCGCAAGGCGTCTCGCACTTCTAGCCAGGCCTCAGGTAGTTCGTGCTGGTAGAAGGGTTCGCGTATCGTCCCCGCGAGGAACGAGCGAAGATCAGCCACGCCTTCACCACTTTCAGAACCGATATGGAAGAAGTCATTGATTCCGTATTCTTGGAGAAGGCGTCGTCTATCCAGGATTGCAGGGTTCGTGTCCAGATCTCGGTGCGTCGCAACAACAACAAGTCGGGCGTTCAGTCCTGCACGCTGACGCACCTGTTCTGCCCAATCGGTCAGGTGACATTCTTCGAAACCATTTCTCGGGCGCCACAGCAAGAGATAGATGGCGTCTTCGCTGAAGAAAATCTGATGACTGGATTGATACTGGGTCTGGCCGCCGAAGTCCCAGCATTGGAGTTTGCCCTGCGCCTTTCCATCGGAGTCGGTAATCAACAACTCTCTGGTTTCTAGTCCGTGAGTTGTTGGTCTGTCGGGATCGAACTGGTCACCCGCCAGCGCTGCCAGGAGGGAGGACTTTCCAACCATTCCATCGCCCACCAAGACCAGTTTTGCCTCCTTGAGCGAGACTGTGCGTTGTGCTATTGCCCGCAGGTAGGCGAGAGCGTCGTGCGGTACTTCACGCACGAGATTTCCGTCGAAACGAAAGCGAACCAATTCAGGCAATCTTGCGAAAGCTGTTGGCCATTCGCTCATTACATTGGAGGACAGATCTACCTCCTCAAGCTTTTCAAGCCGCTCTATTCCACCGGTTATCACCGAACGGATATCGTTGTGAGCGAGTTGTAGTCGCTCGAGGTGAGTGCAGTACTGGATCGAGGCAGGGATCTCCCGGATCTTGTTGCCGGAGGCGATTAGTACTCGCAGGGAAGGAGCATGTCTACAAATTGAACTGAGTGACCGGAGGCCATTCTCTTGCACGTTCAGGTAGCGAAGTGCAGCGAATGTAAAGTCCAGTTCCTCGGTAAGTGAGTTTCTGGCTGCGGCGAGCACCGCCAGCTGGCCCATAGTCTGGAGCACCCCCCAGGCAGTCAGCCGATTGCCAGAGACGTCTAATCTCTTCAAGTTTAATAAGACCACAGAGGCCGGCAAATCTTGCAGCGACATTGAAGTCATAGAGAGGTCAGACAGGCCGGCTGGCAATTCATCTAGGCGCATGTCTTGATTAAGCAGCCCTCCCACTCGAAGCGTTCGCAGGCTTCCATTGCCTGTAATCCAGCCAGGAAGGCTAGGAGTGGGACAGTTAATCACGTTCAGTGACTTGAGGCGGCTCAGTGTACTTAGACTATCGGGAAGTCGAATCGCTTGGTTTCCGGAAAGATTCAGCGAGGTAAGGCTCTTCAGCTGGCTTAGAACTGAGAATGGCTCTTCACCTCGAAGCCCGTTATTGGACACATCCAATTCGGTTAGATGATTAAACTCAGATAACCACGCGGGAAGATGCTGGATCAGGTTGCCGCGCAACTTAAGTACCCGGATAGTGGCCGAATGCTCGCGAACCCAATCAGGGACCGTGTGAAGATACTGCTTCGAGAGGTCAAGCTCAGCCGAGCCGCTGTATTTGTCACTTAGTACCGTTGAGTGCCCGCTCACGAGTCTGATAGATGAAAAGCTGCTCATCCCACTCCAGTCCACTTCAGAGCACGCAGTGGCTCAGCATAGGGCTTGTCCATCATGACACACCCGATTCCCCGGCACTTCGGTGCACAGTGCCACAACTAGCCTGGCGTCGATCCACCAATGTTCGGGCGGCTGAGGCGGCGTCTTGACACAGAAGTTCTCCCCTGATCAGGAAGAATAGAGCTTGTCTAGCCACATCGCTAGTCGACATCGCTAGTCGACCACGAGACTCACATGTAGTCCCCGCGAGTGAGGGGCCGTTAGCTCACGCTGTTCTCCCCGGGAGCTGGGCCAGCCAGGATGGGGTTTGAGTGTGAAGGAGCCGTCGGTTCCGGCTCGGGTTGAGGTGAGGACGAAGTACGCCACCGCATGCGCGCAGGCATCGAAGAAGGCCAGGAGCCGGATCGTGGGCCAGATCGTGAAGGTCACCGGCTGCAGCCGGGACCGTGCCCGTCCGCAACCGAAGGCGCGTTTGGTGTAGCCGAAGGGCGTGTGCAGACGACGATGGCGGCAAATCGACCCTGCGACGCACCAAACCTCGTGAATAGTCCTACGACGCGTCGAACACGTTGCGGCAGGTGTGGGCCACCTGGTGGGATCTGCGGCGAATACCTGGCCGCTTCGATGAGTGAATGGCTGGACGCGATGGAGACCGAAGGACTTCTTGTACTCGGCGACGGGGGCTACGACTAGTCGGTACGTTGCGAGATAGAGCAGATGTCACCGGCCACGATCGATCGCTGCCTTGCCGCTTCCTGCGACACCGATCCGATACGGGGGAAGACCGCTACCAGTCCTGACAGCCCGTAGCGGAAGTCGATCAGTATCCACAAGGCCGGTGACGAAGTCGAGGCCGAGCCCGGATTCTTTGAGATCGACACCGTCGCCCACTGCGGCCTCTCCCTGGCTGGTGAGTTCGCAGGCAGCGTGAACTTCACCGACATGCACACCGGCTGGTCTTGACCGGAGCGATCCGCAACAACGCCTACGTCCACTTTCTCGGCATGCTCGACGAGTTCATCGCGGCCATACCGTTCATGGTCACCGGCATTGGCTGCGTCAGCGAATCGACGTTCATCAACTACGACCTGATCGGCTGATCCGGTCAACGTCAGGTGTTCTTCACTCGTTCCCGCCCGTACAAGAAGGAGGACTGGGCCACCATCGCGTCGAAGAACAATCACGTCGTAAGGCATTACGGCTGCTACCACCGCAACGACACTCCGACGGAGTTGAAGCTGCTCAACCGGCTTGGGCCGCTGGTGTGCGACTGGTTGAACTTCTTCATCCGAGAAACCCGCCGTTTGCACCACCGACCAGGTAGGCCGCCACTAACGCGTCTACGACCAGCCTTGGACCCCTACCAGCGGCTCCTCAACGCTGGCGTTCCTCGGCCCAACCCAGGAACGAGAAGTCGTCACTCACAAGGCCACCCTCAAGCCCGCGGCCGCGGCCGCCGAGATCAGCCACGGTCGATGTTCCATCTTTGCCGATTGGGATGTGCCTCTAAGCGACCTAGCCAGGGACATTGCAGAGCAGGGAACGCGCTCCGGTCTGTAGAAGGACGGCTGCCCAAGGCACGGACCGAGCGCGGTGGACATGGCCAGAATCCTTGCTTGAGCGATGAACTCTGTCCCGATCTTGAATTCCGTTTGAGCACGAAGGCTGAACACGGTGACTTGTGGTGAGGAACCACTCGGGAGGCGCAAGTGCAACAGGATCGTCATGACCCGTACCCCTGGACCTGGGAACCAGCAGTAGCGAGCACGCTGAGCCTCGGTCTCGTTGCGTTGCTGGGGATTCACCTCGGTCGAGCGCTGGCCTGCCTAGCCAGTGGTCAAGGGATCCGTATCACGCAGCACGATGCGTTGTTCACCTCGACTTGGGCAATCCTGAAGGGGGATGCTTCTGCTGGTTTGACTGGATTTGTGAACGTCTCCACGCCCGCACTGGCGACGTCAGTCTTGTTCGTCGAATTGTCTCTAATGGCTGGGTGGACGGCCGGAGCGATTGGGGCATTGCGTCGGTGGGGTCCGTTCGCGCTGAAAGGAGTTGCATCCTCCGAGGAGGCCACTCGTCTGCTCGGCGTCCGACGGCTTCGTAAGAACCGCAAGATCATCAGGCCCGATCTGTGTGCTTTGCGGCCCAATCAGGCGCACCACGACATCAAGGAGCGGGAACCAACAACCAAGCTTCGATCGGCTATTGAGCCACTTGCTGAGACAAACCGCGCCGAGCGTGCGAAATCCGGATGGTCCGGGCGACTGATGCACCAGAGTCGAAGGTTAGATCCAACGGACGTGGGATGGCGCATCGGCAAGGCAAGGCACCCGAACGCAGGTGAACTGTGGTGTCCCTGGGATCGTACCGCCGGCGTGATCGGCCCACAGGGCTCCGGGAAGACACTGGATCTGCTCACACCTGCTCTATTGAGCGCTCCAGGCGCGGCGTTGGTCACCCTGACGAAAACCGATGATCTGCTGTTGAGCGTCACCAAGCGCAGCGAGAAAGGCCCGGTGGCAGTCCTTGACCCGTTTGGACTGGCCCCAGGGGTTCCTGCGATGGTATGGGACCCGATCGTTGGCTGCGTCGATCCGATGATTGCTGAGCGGCGAGCTAAGGCGTTCACCGCAGGAACGGTCAAGGCTGGCTCCGCTGCTCACGGCGATGATGCAGCCCGCTTCTACGCCGCCGAGGCTGCCAAAGTTGTGCAGGCGTATTTTCACGCTGCAGCACTGACTGGACGCACGCTGGATGACGTTCTGCAATGGGTCGCCAACCCGCTGAAGACGAGCGACCCGAGCGAGATCTTGCGGGAGCACACTCACGCCGAGCGATTCTGGCACGGCTTGCTGCATGGCGCTCTCCACGGCGACGATAGGACCGCCGGGAACACCATCACCACCGTCCAACAAGCACTGGCCTTATTCTTTCAGGCCGACATCCGGCAACGCTGCGTCCCCGGCCCCGACAATCCTGCCACCGACATCGCTGACCTTATCCAAGCGAACGGCACCATTTATCTGCTTGGTCGCGAAGACCCGTACGCGTCGGCATCGCCGTTGATGACCGCTCTCACCGAACACGTTCTGGATACGGCCTTGGAACTCGCGAACCAATCGCCATACGGCCGGTTGTGCCCACCGATGGTGTCGGTGTTGGACGAGTTGCCGTCTACCGCGCCACTGCCGACCTTGCGCACACGTATGGCAAACGAGCGTGCACTTGGGCTGTCGTTCATCTACGCGGCGCAAACCTGGCGGCAGCTTGCCTCGGTCTTCGGTGAGCAGGACGCCCGTGCCTTGTTCGGGCTGACCAACGTCCTCGTGGTGTTCGGGGGGTCCAAAGACGTCAGCTTCAAAAAAGAGATCTCTGAACTGGCGGGCACCGTCCGCGTGTCCAGAACGACTTGGCAGACAGGTCAGATGGCCGGACGCAACGTTAGCGGCGAGGATATTCCTGTCCTTAGGCCAGAGATGATCCGCGAGCTCGAGGAACGCCATGCCCTCGTCGTTGCAGAAAACGGCAAGCCGATCATCGCAGAGCTGGCCCGTTGCATCGACGGCAAACGTGGGAAGGCCCTTAGCCTCGATCCACCGATGAGCCTGGGGTTGAGTGGGTGCCGTAACGGGGAAATGCCCCTCGGATCAGGGAAAATAGAGCTTGTCTAAGGTTCTAGTT
>JARKOY010000038.1 GCA_029975555.1 Spirochaetia bacterium
CGCGGTCAGAACGAGAGTAGGCGTCGGAGTCATCGCGGGTGACATGCTGCTGTTTGAGGGCACGGACGACTCCGTCCGCTTCGTCCTGATCTATCGGCAAAAGGATGCTCTGTGGCAAGCCTAGGTAGGCCGTGGGGAGTAACTGTATGGACTGGTCGGGTAGTAGGTGACCGCTCGGTGAGCGCCTTGGCTCGTCGAAGATGAAGCGGTCGTACTTGGTGAGGTCAATGTGTCGTCCGTCGACGGTGAGCGTTGAGCCCTTGATGGCGTATTGCTGAGCACGTGGCTTCTTTGCGTAGGTGACGACGACTGAAGCGAATATTAGGAGGGCAACTATGGCCATCAGCCATTCGCCGAGCGCAAAGAGTAGACAGACGAGGGCGAATGTGACGTAGCCCCAGGCGAGCCACCACCACCAGCGTCGATGGGTTCTGGTCTCGGTGACGGTCCACTCAGTAGAGACGGACTCCCCGGTTCGTTCTTTCTTGGATGCTTGCTTCTTCTTTGGTACCTTCTTGGTCATTCATGGTTCTCCCCATTTAGTTATGTTCTCGTGACGACTATCCAGCAATTTTGTGTAGGCTTTAGGAAATCCCGAAGTATTTTCTGGCCTCCTGAACACTGCCAAAGCTCTGCCCTGTGTGTGTAGATGCCGCACCAACGATCTCCTGCTCGACTCTCTGCTGAGTCCGCGCATCCATCTTGTCGTACGCGCGTAACGCCTCGACAGTGGCATCTTGCCCAGAGCGCCCAATTCCTGTCACTGAATCGATTGCACCTTGCTCGAGGTACTCTCTATAGCCATCTAGCTGTTCAGGCGTGGCAACGCCGTCCTTGTGGACTGCGGAAGCCGCCACGTTGGTCCAGCCGAAGCGAGCCGCAACTCCGTCCATCTCCGCAAGAGCATCCCCACGTCCACTCTTGCGATACGCGGTCCTGGCAGCTTCCCGGGCGCTTTGTATTGTTGTGGCGCTTGCGCCCGCCGTCTGGGCATGGGCGAGAGCATCCGTAACGTTATGAGCGCTTCCCTTGCCATTCTCGGACAGATACCGCGCGGTGGCAAGGTGAGCATTCGGGTTATTGGCGTAGCCTGACTGAGCGATTTTATCGAACTGCTGCCTTTGGGTAGCGGACAGTGCGCTGTAGGCCGCGTGAGCCGTGTTGCCGCCACTTTCTGCCAACGCACTTGCCAATTGGTCATCACCGCCAAACATGCTCATCTGTTCCTGTATGTCTTTCTCGGCTTGTCGCTCTGCCGCCAGTTGAAGTTCGCCACCATAGCCATCGGTCAGCTTGTTGAGGGCATTACCAACCTTCCCACCGCTAAGAAGCGTCCTCCGCGTTCCAAATGCGCGCGCGTTGCGACCCCAATTAAACGGATTCTTGTTTGAGCCTTGCCTGACGCCGAGACCTGCGAGGGTGTTTCGCCTCTGCGACTGATTCTGAAGGTGTTTACTTAAGCCGGACTCGTCTGCCCGCTTACGCAAACTCCCACCCAATTTACTCCCAAAGCCACTCAGCTTTGCGCCGATTCCTCCACCGAGGATGTCGAGGGATTTCTTGAGGACGGTTGGTACCACAAAGAGAGGCAGTACCAGTATCCCGGCAGCAACAATCTTGCCGAACAAATTGTCTGACTCACTGTAGGTATCAGGGAGGATACTCGACGCTAGTGTGGACGCTCCGAAGATCAGGCCGACGATCGGAAAGAGCAGCAACATCGACGTGAACATCTTTTGCCACTTCTTGAAAAGGGATTCCGTATTCGGCAAAATGGCCGCGGCGAAGGCAACAGGCGCCAGGACGATAAGCAGGATGATGACGACCTGACGTACGGTGAGAATAAGGAAGATCATCATGACCGCGATGAGCGCTGAGAACAGAATCAAGATAAGTGCGACGAGTGCCAACGTAATGCCACCCGCTGCTGCCACGCCACCCGCGACTCCGGCGCCAGCGAGCACCGTAATAGCAACGCCAGACCAGAAGCCTTTACTGGTACTGAAGCCGGAGCCGTCAGCAGCGGGCGCCGAAACCATGCCGGCGAGAAACGACTTGAGATTATAGCCGAGTATGTTCGACAGGTCGACAGCAAGTTGACAGATGTAGAACGACAGGTTGATGAGTATCGCCATGACAATGATCCGCGGAAGCATCTTCTTGATGCCGTAGTTGCTGAGCCCGAGGCCCGATACCTGCGAGTATATGACAACGAGAAACGCAACGATAAAAACAGCGTTTCCAAGTCCGAGGAACTGACTCCATGCCTCGTGTGTCTTGCTATCCGGGTCGATAATGCCGATGTCGACACTGAGGAAATTGTCCGCAAGAAATCCGAAGGCAACATCAGTCAAGTCAGCCACGAAGGTGACGACCGGACAGACAATCCAACCGACACCACTGATGACACACGAGGAAGATTCTGGTTCAGGCTCATCACCCGAGTCGTCCTGGCCTACCGGACCGTCCGCAGCGGCTTCTTCCTTATTGTTCTCTGCCCAGAAGGCATAGTCTCCTGCACTGGCGTTGACTCTGTTCTTAAGCTCCTCGCACGTAACCGAACTGCCGCCGTCATATTGAACCGTATCGGTCCGTTTCTTGGTTGAACTGAGGTAGTCGACGTCTTTGATGGTGCCATCAGCCTGAACCACCTGGACGCCAGTGTGGAGCCACTCGTTGTTTGGGTCGATTCCGGGTTGAGCTGGTGTGCTTGCGCAGAGGCTATTGAATGACGTCAAGTTGAGGACATATTGTGCTTCGGGCCCCAACTGGAGGATATCGCCACCGCCGTAGACGCCATCCGAAATAACGCGCGTGAAATTGTCAATATCAAACGGCTGGAAGGGGTTTCCTCCTTGCCGACAGTCCTGGCCGTCGGTGCGAGCTGCGCCAATGCCTTCTTTTCCTCCGTCGACGCCACATAGAAAGTCCAGCGGATTACTGTATCCCCAAAGACTCAGAGCATTCTTCACCCAGGTTGAATCGCTACAGTCGATAGCTCCTTTATTGACAACGCCTCCCAGAGTGGCTATCTTTTCTCCGGCCAGCATGCCGCTATGGTACGTCCCTATACCATTATTGGTAAAGAATTTGTAACTCTTTGCGTTTTCAGCATTTACTCTATCGCTCCAGAAGCCATCGATGTAGCCACCTGAAGCGATGCATGTTTGCATCATCCGCACATACGAGTAGGACAGGGCCTGCTCTTTTGGGGACATGTCGCTCATTGTCTTCGCGTGCGTGATTGGGGCACTAACGAGAGCAAAGCCCACTGCCGCCATAACTATGACAGCGCCCCAGCGACGCCAGTTGCCACATAGTCTTCTAAACATGAAGGAGCAGAACCTAACAGGTTCTGCTCCTAGTAATATTACTAGGCGTTTTAGAGAAAGTGGTTGTATGCGTCGCTGCATTCTACATTAGATTTTACCACAAGCATGAATAATGAGGAATACCAACCCGCGAGAAATGCCCAGGGAGTGCCTATTGCTGGGTTGCGGGTATCCCAGCCCCAAGGTTGGCAACCTTCATTGTGCCGTCCTCTTGGGTTTGCACGCTCAACTTGATGTCAAACGAAACCTCGTCGAGTTCCTTGATGTTTGTCACATCGTGTTCCATTGCCTCCCAGTTGGTGTCCTGCGTGCCGTTGATCGAAATAATGAAGTTTCCGTCGCTGTCATCGACAAGAACGTCAGTCGATCCGTAGTTGATCTTGAACTGAAAGTCTTCGGTGCCATCGCGATGGTTCTTTATCCACCATTCTGCCATCACCGCACTAGTCTCCGGTCTTGACTTGTAGGCGTATTGCAGATCGCCGCGTTGCTCCCAGTCGGGAACGTAGAGTGCATCGGCGAAGATCTTACTGTCTTCTCTGGCAGCGGCGAGGAGTTCACCTCGCCTCACCTCGGTGGTCTTGGAGAAATCATAGAAGTTGTTGCACGCTTCTTCAGTCGCGCCCGACATGTACCATTGCTCAAGCCGGTTCAGATATTCCTGTGCGTACTCCTCGGGCTCAAGCCCGGCCGGTATTTCGAGTTCCGCAACAAGCTCCTCGTGGCTCCGGGGCACCTCAGATGGCGGGTCGATGAGACAACCTGTACGCGGGTTAACTCCCTCCGGTGCGGACGGCGTTGTGACGACGGGGGCCGGTCGTTCAGATGACGCGCCTGCGGCCGAACAGCCCGTCAGCGCGAACGCTGCAGCCGCTGTTCCAGCGACGAGCTTTCGATACCACAGAGGCTTTTGCTTATCTTGTACTTCTTGTGCTGATTGTTGAACACTTTCGACATGTTGTCTCATGTGGGTGGGTTCCTTGCCGCTCGAGGCGGCAGTTAATAATATGGCCTTGGAAACGGGACGCTTTGGGCAATCAACCGTGAGTGCCAAGTTTCTCTCCAAATATATCACATTTGCTTGATATTGTAAATACTTTTGCATGGCTTCTGCCCCTTTGGCTCGTGCGTGACCCCGGCTGGCGTCTTCGGCGTGGGGCCCGACTCGCTCTTCCGAGGGTGTTGGCCCGCAGGCCGAAGCGCCTGGGAACAGGATACATACTCATGGGATATAACGTCTCTGGATTGGAAGTCATGGGACGTATCTGATTGCTACGTGCCGAATGCCACGCCCAAGCCGCCGATCTCCGCCGCCGCTGGCGAGTTCGGTGTGCGCGTGCGGAGGTGCCGACAGGAGCTTGGCCTCAGTCAAGAGGCGCTGGCGGAACGTAGCGGCTTGCACTGGACATTCATTGGGCAGGTCGAACGAGGTCAGCGAAATCTGTCCTTGCACAACATCCTGAAGGTGGCTGAAGCGCTGGAGGTCGATCCTTCGGTGCTGATGAAGGGGCTCCGGAGCGAGTGACCGCTATAGTTCCGGTTTCTTCTCCAGTGTTAGCAGGACCATCGTCCTGTGCGTCATTACCTCGGCCACGATGCCGTCGGGCAATCTCGCTTCATCACGCCACGTGACGGTCCTTGCTGGGGCGCTACGTCCCTGTATCGCGACCGTGAGGATCTTGGCGGTTCGTCGTCGACGATCGGAATCTGCGAGCAGTCTGCCGAGTTCTGGAAGCGCAAGAAAGTGAACGGTATCGCGGTAGATGCCATCGGACGCACTCCGGGATGCGTAGTCCCTCAGGTCGAGGATTGCTTCCTCCGCATTGTCGTCATCGAGCCATGTCCACACCGTAACTTTGGGAGGATCACCATGAAGTTGAGCGAAGTCCATCTGCTCAATACGCAGAAGTAGCTGGCTCCCGGTGTCACTGCTTAGCGTCAAGGTGAGTAGCTCGCGACCGAGTCTTCCCCGAGCGGCAGCTATGGCGACGAGGTCTCCGGCAATTGTCCGCAGCCCGCGGTCGGACCACCGGCGCATCGTCCGCTGATCTTGGTAGTCAAAGCGTTCAGCAGCCAGTGTGAGCCGATCTAGGACAGTGTCGGCCTCCGACATGATGCTGAGTGCTGCGGCGGCTTCATACTTCGAGCCATTGATGTATCGGGCCATCTCCCGCTGGAACGC
>JARKOY010000060.1 GCA_029975555.1 Spirochaetia bacterium
TTCCGTCAATACCGCGACGTCACCCTCTCGGTCGCCGGTCAGACCATCACCGCGAGCCAGCCCATCCCCGCAGACGAAGCCGACACCCTCACCAAGATCAAAAACTCAGATGCGCACTAAATTGGCCCAAGTCGGGTCATAGGCGTAGATAAGCTGACCATCTACTCCGATGCCGAGACCGTTGAAGCTGCTGACGCCGTCAGCAGCGGTCCCCATCGCACTCCACGTGCCATCGATCGCAATCTGCTGGAGTTGGCCACCACTGCTGACGCCGTAGACATAGCCGGCCTCACATTTCGGCGCCGTCTCTACCCGCGTGACCATGAACGTGCCGAAGTTGTGGGTGCTCGTTCCGTTGGCGTTGTTCCAGGTAGCGCTGCTGCTGTTGCTGTCGCCGATCGTCTTGGTGTTCGACCCGGAGACGACCCACTGGTACCCCGCGGGCGGAGAAACCTGGCTGACGCGGTAGTTGGTACCAGCAACCAGACGATTGCTACCGTCGCGGTTCGTGGCGCGATGCTCGAGGAGGAACTCGCCACCATCCGTATCGCGATCGAGGACATCTCCGCTGGAGTTGCTCGAGCAGGTCCCGCTGCAATCAGCGATTGCAGCTGCGTTGGTGCCGGAAGTCCAGCTACGGTTGCGATACTCGAACTTGAAAGTCGCACCGGGCACCAAGTTGCCCTCGTCATCTTTCACATCCCAGTAGACATAGGGTGCATATCCGCCATCGGGCACCCCAGCTATCAGCGGCGCCAGAGCCCCCACGTTTGCCTCGTTGACCTCAGAATTAATAGAGCTTGGCGCCTGGCTCGTTGAGTCGGCCGACTCCAACTCGTAAGACTTCGACTCTTGTGACGCTGTATCCTCAGCTCCCTGAGATTTCTCGCCGCTCGGAGTCGGGGAAGTGGCGCCCGAACTCACGCTCGATTCCGCAGCGGACGCCGTGTCCGAGGGATCGGGGGTATCAGCCACAGCCATGGAGCTGGGGAACATGCCGACCGTCAGAGTCAGGCCGAGCAGCGCGCCCAGGAACCTCTTGCGATTCAGTTTTCTCCT
>JARKOY010000068.1 GCA_029975555.1 Spirochaetia bacterium
TAGAGCAAAATACGAGCGTCTCAACCCATTGAAAGTAACTCCTCACTACCCCAACAAATCCAAAGCCCTGAAGTAACCCGTAGGGTGACTGCGCCACGTCGTAGTGCAGAGTGACAGTACGGTTGCAAGTGCAGTTGCGCCTCGTTTTGTTTTACTCCCAAAACTTCGTTTGCGTTTCAGGACGAGCTGCCGTAAGTCCCGCTCGGCCCGGTTGTTGTCGCAAGGAGTATCTTTAGGCAAGCAGACGAATAGTCTGTCCTTGCCAGCCCGAAGCAGTTGGGCTTTGAGTTTGGTCAGTTTGTTGGGTTCGCAGTCTGTCCCTTTGCCTGTTCCTGTCGGTGCCGGTTGCCGAGCGAGTGCCTCAGTTCGTTGCCAGAGTTCATGACTCTGGGCGTTCCGGACGACTTCGTCGTACGGCTCAGCTAAGTACAGGCGCAGATCTTGGTAAATGGCAGCAAAGGCTTCGTGCCACTGCACCACATAGGGCAGCTGCTCTTCCGGCAGGTTGGCATTGTGGCGGAGGTCTCGGATACTGCGGTACAGATGCGCCCAGCACAGTTGCTGCTGCCCAGGGAGATACTCGCTCCGGTAGGCGGCATAGTCGTCCGTAATACGGATACCGGCAAAGGGCTGGTCAGTATTCTGCCCGAACAAGTCTTTGGCATACGTTGCCCCGCGGCTTTGCTCGAATGCAAAGCAAACCTTGGTGCTCTCAGCATCGCATATATTCCAGGCGTATCCGGCCCCCTGGATTTCCTGAATGGGCCACGGTGTTTCGTCGCCATGAACGACGGGGGCTGCTCGAATGTCTGCCTTGAGCTGGTTGTAGGCTGGCAGCCACTTTTGGTGTTGCTTCTGGAGGATACGAGCCAGTTCGCCGCCTGACACCGTGAGCCCATACAGGCTCAGGAGCAGGTTTACTACTTGAGAGTAGCTCAGTCCAACGCTGGCGATGAGGTGGGTCACCAGTAACCGGACATTGGGACCAAGCGTTACTGCTTGGCCGCCTAAATCTTGAGCGCTAGTTGCTTTGCCGCAGGCGAGGCAGATGCCCCTCTCGATGTGGTATCTGGTAATCCGCTTTGCCTGATACTCCGGAGTGAGCTCCGGAAGTGGAATGTCCTCGACGTACCGCTCATGGGCGGTGACGGAAGCTGGGTCAAAGCTGCCGCCGCAGGAACAAGCCCGAGGAAGTGGCACTGCCACTTCAGTCGTAATGGCCGAAGCGGGCGGTATGGGACGACGGTACGAAGCCCTGGTACGGGATTGTCTTGGCTCAGGAGCAACGGGCGTACCGCCCGTTGGTGTTTGCTTGTTCTTTTTCTTTCCGAACACCATGGCTTGGAGTTCGGCAATTTGGATGGCTTGCTTGTCGAGCTGAGCTTGTTGCAAGGCAACCAATTCGCGTAGCTGTTTGTTGTCTGCTTTGAGCCGGTCAAACTTGGGCTTGAGCTCACGATACAAACGTTTGTAGTTCCTGCCTTCTTGCAGCAACTTCTGTATTTCTTGGTCAGTCAGTTTTATACCACGCATGTTTGTTTTTACTTGTCCTACACTAAAGTGTAGTCCAAGTGCCCCAATGAGGCAAGGGGGTAGTGAGGAGTTACGTGAGTGGCGCTTGACTTTTCACAACTTCTGTGATACGCTATAGATAGTCTTCGGACTGCTATGTTAGTAGTGGTCCAGCACCAAATTTGAGGTGCAAGACCGCACCTCACTATCGAAAGGATTCGCATGAAGACGCTGCTTCGATTTGTTCTGTCCGCCACCGTCGCAATTGGCCTCGTGCTCAGCACGAGCGCTTGCGGGCCCAAGACCTACCCGACGGGAGTCGAAGGCATTACCGCCCGTGGCTTCGACAACGCAATAAGGCAAGAACTCGCAGACACCGATCACGGAGGCGAAGCATACTGGGCCTGGTACGGAGGCTGCTCTCTGACGTTCTACGAGTACCCCGAACAGGGTAACAAAGTTTACCTCGTCTGGCCGAGCCTAACCGGCGGAGGCGCCATCGCTTTCATCCCAGACCCGGTTGCGAAGGATCTCGAAACCATCATCGAGGAGAAGAACGACCCAGACGCAAGCTACACAATGAGCGTCTGCCGTCTCGGCGATAGTCAGCACAAAAAGTGAAGTAGATAGAGAGGAGCAAAACAACACGGGCGGGAGCCTGAAAACTCCCGCCCTAAAAATCACCAAGACCCGCCCGAGTT
>JARKOY010000092.1 GCA_029975555.1 Spirochaetia bacterium
CCGGCGGGTGCCTGGTGATGGTAGCCACAGTCTTTGTTGGGACAGAAAGGAATCTGGTGCATGGATTCTCCTCCTCCTTTCTACTTCGCACCAAACCTCAGCCTTTGCTTCATCTTTCTCTGCAGGATTCGAGACACTATACAAGGAATGCCATAATTCGTATCGATGAGGTATACTCTAAACAATGAATACACTTTTTC
Organism: Spirochaetia bacterium; assembly: GCA_029975555.1. Classification (GTDB taxonomy): domain Bacteria; phylum Spirochaetota; class Spirochaetia; order Treponematales; family Rectinemataceae; genus Rectinema. The sequence goes on from JARKOY010000092.1 coordinate 201, forward strand.
GTTCGATGCGGGCGTGGGTATGTCTCCTCGCCGTCGTCGTTGTCGGCTGTTCCGCCTCCACAGAGGGGGCGAAGGCGCACATACTCTTCGATCTCGGCTATGGAAAGTCCGATTCTTCGCTCGATATGTCCGGTGGAGAAAAGAGTGCGATAACTGTTTCGCTCAAGAAGGGCATATTCCATGTTTTGAGCCGCGCAGAGGCAAAGATTCTGCGCATCTCATCCTACGGCCAGACCTTGGCGATGTGGTACGATCCTAGGAAAGGCAGCGCGCCGATCGTGTTGAAGGATGTACAGAGCACTGATCTTTCTGGAGGAAAGGAGCTTGGGCGTTTTGCCGTACAGGTCTCCTTCAGCGATCCTTGGCCGATGGCGGCGGATTCGAGGCAGCTATTGTATGTGGCTGACGGTGGTTTCGTCAGGCGATTCGATTCCGACGGGAAAGAGATGCAGCCCCTTGGCCGCGAAGGCGTCGGAGGCGCACGCTTTCCGCTCATCATGGCCCTCGACACAGTGGAGAACGACGATCTTGCGGTGGTCTGTGCCTCCGAATCCGAGACGTTTGTCTACTTTTTTGACAAAAACGGAATATTTCTGCATGTTTTGAAGCTGAGCAACCATGCTATGCCCGTGCCCTCATCCATCCTTGAAAAAAATCCGAACACGAGGGGATTTCGCGTCATCGCCTCGCTGGAATCCATATCGCCGGGCTACGTCGGGGGGACGATGATCGTCGCGCTGAAAATCAACTACTATGGGGAAAAATATGATCCTGATTCTGGGGGTAGCCTCTCGATCGATCCCGTCGGAGGCTGGATCATCGAGATCGATGCGAAAAATGGCAAAACGCTGGGCTCCTTTCCCCTCCAGAGCAGCATCAACGACTTGGGGGTTGATCAACAGCTCATTGCTGCTCGAGCCGACAGCATCATCAGCATTCGATGGCAGGAGGATGGCGTAGGCGGTGAGGTTTTTCGGTATAACCTGAAAGGAAAAGTGATTGGAAAGCTGCATTTCGTGGTCCCCGATCCAGAGGCGGTGCTCGTCGCGATGACCGTTGGCGATGATGGATACCTCTACATCCTCGGCCAGCTTCCTTCGAGCTTGAGGATGTATGCGTGGAAACTTCCGGTCACGTGACTTCGCTTGCTGCACAGAAGCGAAGTGGGTATAGTGACGTTGGAGGTCTTTTCAGAATGCGCCCTCTTCTGTCGACTTCTCAATCTCTCGAACTCGATGCGTCCACCAGGGCCATGTTTGATTTTTCCTCGGACAACCTCATGGAGATTGCTGCGATGCGTCTGTGGCAGGTGCTGAAGCGCGAGGTGATTCAAAAAAGGTTGACGCATCTTTCGCCGACGCAGGCGTCGATCGTGGCGGTGTGCGGCAAAGGCGACAATGCGGGCGATGCGCTCGCGGTGCTGAGGCATGCGAGGCTCGAGGGGTTTCACCGTCTCTCAGCCATTGTCCCCGGCGAGGACACAATGAAGGAGAATGCTCGGTTGAATCTCCGCCGCGCCGAGCGGTGCGGCATTGAGATTATCCAATACGAGAACGTCGAAGCGCCAGCCCTCTTGGAAATGCTTTCCCGACAGGATATCGTGCTCGATGCGGTGCTTGGCACGGGCGTACACGGGTCTGCAAAGGGTACTGCGGCGGGCGCGATACAGATGCTTAGAAGCCTGGCCAGTGGTCGGACGGGAAGTGTCGACAGAATTCCCTATATCGTGGCCGTCGATATCCCCTCGGGGTTGGGCGACGACTGGCAGTCGGACTATCCGATCGTCCACGCCGATGCGACGCTCTGCATAGAGCCGGCAAAAGAGGCGCTCTATATGCCAGCGGCAAGGCCATACGCAGGCGATATTTTTCCGGTCGACGGCATTTTCCCTCTCTGGACAGAGGGGGCCAGATCACCCGTCTGGCTTCTCGAGGGCGACGATATTGGTAGCTTCCTGCCGCCCATCTCACGCTGGGCCCATAAGATGCAGCGTGGGCGGGTTGCGGTTCTCGCCGGGAGTCGGAGCGGGGCCGGGGCTGCGCTCCACTGTGTGCGAGGGGCGGCTGCTGCAGGCGCGGGGTACATTGGGCTCTACTGTGATGAAGAGCTCTTTTCTTCCTATCTCGCCGCGGCGGGGGACCTGGCGATAGTGCGCGTGCTTTCGCAAGAGTCGTTCTCTCCGGAGTCGTGGGATGCGATCGTCGTAGGACCCGGCTGGGGCACCGACGATGGAAGGCGAGCAGTGCTCGAAAGATTGTTGTCCGCCGATACAGCCCTCATCCTCGATGCGGACGCAGTGCGCCTCTATGCAAAAATCGCAGGGAAGGCCCCATCCGGCGTTTTCAAGGCGCCCCTCATCCTTACCCCTCACCCAGGCGAATTTCGGGACCTCGCTGCGTTCCTCGGCCAGGCCCAGGCAGATCAGGCCAGGAATGCTTCGGAGACAGTACAACAATCGGTGGCTCTCGCACAAAAATTCGGTCTTGTCCTCGCCTTAAGGGCGTCGACGACGCACGTCGCATTTCCGGACGGAAGTTGTGCGGTCTTTGACGGAAGCGCTTCAGGCTTGGGAATAGCGGGGTCTGGTGACGTGCTGTCCGGTCTCACAGGCGGTCTTCTTGCCCGCTGGACAGCCCTCTTAAGGGAGCCTGGTGCGGCCGGATTCGGCGAAGATGCTGCCCTGTTCCATACTCCCCTGGCCCGGGCGATACTTGGTGCCGTATTGGTCCACGGCATTGCAGGCAGGCGGCTCTCGGCGACGAGGGGGTGGTTTACACCCGCCGACCTTGCGCAGGCCTGTGGGAACCTCACGTCAGGGAGCGAGCATGGATGAGAAGCCGATGATGGCCGACGGACAAAAAGACGCCCCACGAGGCTCGCTGCTGCGTTCGGTCGCGGGCATTGCTGTTCGGGGCGAACTGTTCTTCGTTGCCCGACGCAAACGGGATGCAACCGAAATGAGCCAACGCTGGGAATTTCCTGGAGGGAAGGTCGAGGCTGATGAATCGGATGAAGCAGCCCTTGTGCGCGAATTTCTTGAGGAATTCAACGCGCCCATCACGGTGCTTCGCTTTTTGGGCGAAAGCATGTTTGCCAACAAAGGTAAGGTCCGCGCGCTTGCAGCCTGGGAAATTTCTCTAGAACCAGCGCACATCTCAATGTTGAACGAGCATTCCGAGGCTGCCTGGTTACCACTCGACGCCATTGTGGAGATGGATCTCGCAGATTCGGACAGAGCGCTGATACCCATCCTGGAGGCATCGGTCAAAGACAATCGGTAACCTGCTCGTCGCTGCCTTCCTCCGAATCCTGCTGTTGCCCAACTTCCGGCACCTCAAAATCAGCGGTGCGAGGAGAATTCAAATCCTCGGTTTCGACGTCTTCAAGGCTGTTGAGAAGGATTTCCACCTTGCCCTGCAGCGCATCGAGCTCTTTCTTCAACTCGCGGGCGAGGGAAACACCTTCCTCGAAGAGGTTGAAGGATTGTTCGAGCGGGATGTCGGCGTTCCTCATCTGCTCAGCAATCTGCTCCAGCCGCCCCATCTTTTTTTCAAAGTCTTTCATGCCAATCGCTCCTTGTACCCTGAATCGAGGCGTCCGCTTCGCCTTCATAGAAGAGAATATGAACGGTGTCGCCTGCGGTCAGTGTCTTGGCGGAACGAACTATTTGCATTTCGGCATTCTGGCCGTCAGGCTGCGCCACCGAGGGCTTCGTCACGACCGAAAAGCCCCGCTTCATGATTGCTCTGGGATTGGAGAGTTCGACAACGCGCTGCGCGAGGGCCAGACGGGTCTTCTCCACATCCATGCTTTTCTGCATGCTCTGCCGTATGATCTCCACCGCGGTGTCGAACCGCTGGACGAAAGAGAATTGTCGCCGAGCGAGGAACCCTTCCACGGCACGGGGCGAGACGGCGGAGAGTCTCTGCCGTGCGTGGGAAAGCGCCTGTTGCATCGACTGTGTGAGCAAAGTCTGGAAATGGGTCATCTCTTTGTAGATCATTTCAAGTTCGCTGCACGCCATTTCCGCGGCCGCAGATGGAGTCGGAGCCCGGAGATCCGCCGCATAATCCGACAGAGCCCAGTCCGTTTCGTGCCCCACGGCGCTGATCACGGGGATATCCGACGCAGCGATGGCCCGGACCACGATCTCTTCTGAAAAAGGCAGGAGGTCCTCTATGGAGCCTCCCCCTCGCCCCACGATCAGCACGTCGGCGAGATTCCAGCGATTCGCCTGACGAATGCGCGCAGCTATCGAGACTGCGGCCTCATCCCCTTGAACCAGGGCTGGGAGCACGAGAATGCTGACTTTGGGGTTTCGCCTGCGGAGTATGCGGATGATGTCACGCACGGCCGCACCTGTGGGGCTGGTCACCACTGCGATTCGCGATGGAAAGCGGGGAATGGGCTTTTTTTTTGATTCGTCGAACAGACCTTCCCTTGCGAGCCTCTGCTTGCGTTCTTCGAGCATTGCGAGGATATCGCCGAGCCCAGCCCTCCTCATACTCCTTGTGATGAGCTGGTACTGCCCCCTGCCCGGATAGACTGAGATGCCTCCTCGTGCCCACACTTTCATGCCATCCCTAGGGACAAATGAAAGAGAGAGCATGTCGCGGCGGAACATGACGGCCTGGAGGACAGCCTGCTCATCCTTGAGCGAAAAGTAGAGGTGGCCGGATGCAGCCGTCTTACAGTTGGATATTTCGCCTTCGACGGTTATGTCAGGGTATTTATTTTCAAGGTCATCTCTTATGAGAGATGTAATCTGGGAGACCGTGAAGGGTGAGACGGTTTCAAATCGCATGGAGACATTTTAGCAGAAAGCGCCACCGATAGGAATGTCGGATACTGGCGAAAGTTCTTCTCTGACGTTACACTTGATCATATGATACATCCTCACGATCTGCCGATCTATCAACAGAAAGCCAAAATTCTCGAGGCTCTCGCCGCGAACCAAGTCATTGTCGTTGAGAGTCCCACGGGGTCTGGCAAAACCACACAGCTCCCCATCATTCTCTATGAGGCGGGCTATGCCTCGAAAGGGATAATCGGCATTACCCAGCCCAGACGCATCGCGACGCTGTCGGTGAGCGACTTCATCGCGCGCCAGTTGAATACGGCCATTCCAGGCATTGTCGGATACAAGATGCGGTTTGAAGACGCAACCGCGCCCAATACCGCCATAAAGATAATGACCGATGGCATCCTTCTTCAAGAGATGAAGCTCGACCCTTACCTTGCGCATTACAGCGTGATCATGGTGGATGAGGCGCATGAGCGCAGCCTGAACATAGACTTTATCCTTGGGCTGTTAAAGAAGGTGCTCGAGGCGCGGAGCGAGTTCCGCGTCATTGTGTCGTCCGCCACCATCAATGCGGAGGTCTTCTCGGAGTATTTCGGCGAATGTCCTGTCGTGCGCATCGATGCGCCTATGTACCCGGTGCGCGTCGTGTACGACGCCATCAAGGCAGCCCCGGAAGCCCCACCGAACCCTGAGCCGGGGGCAAGAAAAGCTGAAGAGGGTTATTACCGCTCCTCAGATGAAGCGCTGTACGAGAAAATTCTATCGATTGTCGGGAGAGTCGTCGACGGAGATGCCGGTGCGGAACCTGGCGACATCCTCATATTCCTGCCTGGCGAAAAGACGATAAAAGAGTGCCTCAAGACCCTCATGACGAGCCGCTGGGCCCGGCGACTGCACTGCATTCCTCTCTATGCCCGCCTTGGAAAGGATGAGCAGGAGAAGGTCTTCGAGCCTGCGCCTGAAGGGAAAATCAAGGTCGTCATCTCAACCAATATCGCAGAGACGAGCGTCACCATCGACGGCATCACGGTGGTCATCGATTCGGGGCTTGCAAAGATCAATTACTACAATCCGCGGACATTTACCGCCAGCCTCATAGAGACTCCCATCTCCAAAGCCTCTTGCAACCAACGGAAGGGAAGGGCGGGGCGCACTCGTCCTGGTATCTGTTACCGGCTGTATTCCATCAAGGATTTCGATTCGCGGCCGCTCTATCCTACCGAAGAGATACACCGCACCGACCTGTCCGAAGTGCTGCTCCGCATGGCGGAACTCGGCATCACGGACTTCGAGCACTTCGACTTCATCACGAAGCCGCCCAAGAGCGCAATCCGAGGTGCCATCGAAGTGCTCAATCTGCTCGAAGCTTTGAACCCCGACCGCACACTCACGCGCATCGGACAGATGATGTGCGCCTTCCCGCTTTTGCCGAAACTTTCGCGCATGATCGTGGAAGCGATTCTGAGGTATCCGGATGTGATCAGTGAGACGCTGATCGCGGCAGCCTTTCTCTCTACGACGAGTCCCTACATCTTGCCGCCCGGAGAAGAGACCGAGGCGCGCGCCGCCCACCACCGGTTCCGAGATCCTATGGGCGACTTTGCCTCGTATCTACGGCTCTACGAGGCCTTTACCTCGGCCGAGGACCCAGCCAAGTTCTGTGAACGCAACTACCTCGACGAGCGGACGCTGCACGAAATCGTGAGGATAAAGCAACAGCTGGAGCTCATAGTCTCCGACCTCGGTGTTCCGATCGGTTCGGGGGGGGCGATCTCCGACTACCTGTGCGCGGTGAGCCGCGGGCTCATCCAGTTCGTTTGTGCCAGACAGGGGAGGGGACTGTTCAGCTCGCTCACGGCAGAAAAAATTCAGATACATCCGGGGTCCGTCATGTTTCGCCAGGATGCCGACTTCATTGTGGCCGGCGAAATCGTGCGGACGACGCGCATGTACGCGATGTCTGTCTCTCCTCTTTCGAAGGCGCAGCTGTACAGAATTTCTCCCGAACTGGCGGAGCAGCTCATTGCGATCCGACAGAAGGGGCCTTCGGCGGCCAAGAGCCTCAGGTCGTCCAAAGAAAAGGATCGGGCCCTGCCCGCTGAAAGGTCCGTACAAGAACAATCCTCGCCAGATCTGGTCCTCCGAAAGCGGAAACCCGAACAACAGCGGCGAGGGGTCTCTGCCGGGGCCAGGCCAGACACAATTTCGCTCGGAGGCGAAGTGTTCCCCCTCGAGGGCAAAGCACCGTCGAGGAGAACGGTGGTCCTCGACTGGGATCGTCTTTCCAGGATCGCGCCACTCATCGGTCCAGTCGATGAAGAACTCGGCAAATCTCTCAGGGCGCGCGTCGAATGGGGAAAGGTTCAGCTCTTCAACGGCGAAAAGCTCACCACGGTCTTGAAGGCTCTGAAATGGATTGATATCGGCCGCGACCTCTCGGCCAGCTGGCCGCTGCACACCAATTTTTCACTTGAGGCGAAGGCCGCCGAACAGTCGATTGCAGCCCTCACCAATTCCCTCGAGGCGATCCTGCATGTAACCAAATTCGGCAAAAGGGGGAAGCTGGGCTTTATCGGCCTTTATTCCGATGGTGCAGGCAATTTCTGGTATCAGCCGACGCGTTCTTTTTCCGAGGCGCTCAATCAGAGCCTCGCAAGTGCGGAGCTCCTCGTCGATTATGCGGAAAAGCTCGGCCTCCCTCAGCCTCTGAAAGAAAAAATCAGCGTCCTCTACCGAAGGCTGAGCGATTTTTTCAGCAACGTATAATGCCACTGCCGCGGTCGTTTACGAAGGCGAACCCTTGATGTACAGAAGCTCGAAGGTGCCGCGGCCTGAATCTTTTGCGAAGTGTTCGAACTTCGTCTCTGGCCGCCACTCCTGGCGCGGCGCATAGCTTTCATACTGGTTTTTGAGCGCGGCGCAGGAATCGAGGGATGCCTTGGCGTACGAGGCGTATTCCTCAATATCGGTCACGAAGTAGAGATAGCCCCCTGCCACAAGTTTTGCAGCCATGAGCGCGACGACGGCATCCTGCATGAGCCTGCGCTTGTGGTGTCTCTTTTTGGGCCATGGGTCAGGATAAAAGATGTGGATCCCAGCGAGGCTCTCAGGAGGAATCATTACCTTGAGGACTTCGATGGCATCGTGCTGAATAATGCGCACATTCTCAAGGCCGTGGCGTTCGAGGTCGATGATGAGCCTTCCGACACCGGGCGTGTGCACCTCGATCCCAAGATAGTTGAATTGAGCTCTCGCCTGTGCAATCTTCCATGTCGCCTGTCCCATGCCGAAGCCGATTTCCAGGACAAGGGGCTTTTTGTCGGCAAACAGCGAATCCGGGTCGAGAGGGGCCCCTGTAAAGGGGATGATGTACTTCGGCCCGAATCGTTCGATTGCCCGACGCTGGGCCTCGGTGATCCTGCCGGACCGCAGGACGAAGGTGTGGATGCTGCCGTCGAGGATGCCCTCGCCCTCTTTGGGTCTTTGGTCTTCAGCCTTGGTCCTCTGCGCCTCGGCGGGCATGCCTGCGGCCTCTGATATCCGCGTCTCTGGCTCAGCGCGGGGCATGCAGCTCTCTCCTTACCGCTTCGCAGAGGCTGGGAAAATCGGAGATTTCGACGTTTTCGCGCCGGGAGAGAATCCTCATCGTAAAGGCCCCCGAGGAGCCATTTGCAAAGACCGCAAGGGGGATGTGTTTTCTCTCGGCATATGTATACTGGACGAGCACCTTCTTCGGCTCAGGAAAGACTTCGCAGGCAAATCCTGCACTTCTCAGCGACGCCGCAAGCGCGTGCAGCCTGGCGGCCGAGGTTTCCGGCTGATTGATGAGGAGAATCTGTGTCGATGTGCTGGAGCCTATTCGGATGCCCAGCGCTTCAAGGGCGGCCATGAGCCGATCGAGACCGATTGACGCCCCGACTCCAGGCAATTTTCTTTCGGTATAAAGACTTGCAAGCTCATCGTACCTGCCGCCTGAGCACACCGATCCGATCTCAGGCAGTGCGGCGAGCGAGGTCTCCACGACCATGCCCGTATAGTAGTCGAGTCCGCGCGTAATGCTCGGATCGAGCACAATGCGCCGCTCAGCGCCGGCAGCTGCGACGCACCCCATGATGTCGAGTAGCCTGGACCGGGCAGCCAGAGCCTCTTCATCGTTGTGATCGCAGAGGCTGAACATTTTATCGAGTGTTTTTTCGAAGCTGCTCTCTTTTTGGATGAACGAAAGAATATCGTCCGCACGCTGAGAGCCCACGAGGCCCGACAGCTTCTCCTCTGTGGCTTGTGGCCCTATCTTCTCAAGCTTGTCTACGGTTCTAAGTATCTCGACTGACTTGTCCTGTGCGCCTATATGGGCCAAAAATCTGTTGAAGAGCGCGCGGTGGTTGATGCGGAGAAAAAAGTCTCCGACGTCGAGAACCTCCATGGCTCTGGCTGCCGTCAGGAGGATATCTGCGTCCGCGGATGCGGCGTCTGTGCCGACAATGTCGAAATCGCACTGCATGAATTCTCTGTATCGGCCGCGCTGGGTATTTTCACCGCGCCACACTTTTGCAATGTGGTACCTACGGAAGGGCAGGTAGAGCTCCTCGACGTGCTCCGCCATAAAGCGTGCGAAGGGCACGGTGAGATCGTAGCGCATCGCCACGTCCCGCTCACCGTGGTCGCGGAAACGGTAGACTTGCTTGTCGGTCTCTCCGCCACCCTTGCCGAGCAGAATATCCGCATATTCGAGGACCGGGGTATCGATGGGCACAAATCCAAATAAGACAAATACTTGTTCAAGTTTTCTTATGAGCGTTGCGCGGGCCATCTCCACATCCGGCAAGAAGTCGCGAAATCCTTTTAATACTCTTGGCTGAATCGTAGGCATGCTTTTTACTCCAAACGTCGAATGCTCAGCTATTATGAAAATAAATCGCAGTCCGTGCAAGCAGGCGGTGCCAGCAATGTGACTACGCCGGTTTACACCAAAAAGGTGCGTGCCGGGCTAGCGCTGCGCTTGCTCTTTGCAACCTTTTGTGATATATAGACAAGGCCCTCTTTATCCGACTGTTGTCGTCGGATCATGCGCACCCGTATGGGTGCATACGTCCACAGGGAGGAATGAATGAGACAGTATGAACTTGTCGCTGTCTTGAACTCCGAGGAAGATCAGTTCAAGGCAGGCAAACAGGCGATTGCCGATCTGCTTGCGCAGTACAAGGCAATTGACGTAAAAGAAGAAGATATGGGGGATAAACCCCTCGCATATCCCATCAAAAAGAAAACGCGCGCTCATTACATGCTCTACCGTATGAGCCTTGAGCCGGCATCGATTGTTGCTCTTGAACGCGCGATAAAGCTCAGCCCCTCGATTTTGCAGCATCTTGTTGTTAAAATTGAAAAATAGGGCTGCGCTGGGCAAAAGGCAAAGGAGCATACCGTGAGCGATATCAATGTGGTGGTGTTGGTTGGACGTCTCACTCGCGATAGCGAATTGAAATATACACCATCGGGGCTTCCAATTTGTCGCTTTTCGATTGCGGTGAACCGCTCGAAGAAGCAAGATGATCAGTGGGTGGACGAACCACATTATTTCGATATCGAGTTTTATGGAAAGAGCGCAGAAGGATTGAGCAAATACCTTCTGAAGGGGCGGCAAGTCGCCGTCCAGGGCGAACTTCGCCAGGACCGGTGGGAAAAGGATGGCCAGCAGCGCTCGAAAGTAGTCATCGCCGCTGCCGCGATTCGTCCGCTTGGGTCGCCTCCTCAAGGCGGTGGCGATGCGAATGCCAGAAAATATGCGCCCGATGCCAGTGCCCAGAAGCCAGAACCTTCCAATGTGCCGATTCCCCCGGGAATCGACGAATTTACCGATGACATTCCGTTTTGACAGGAGATTAGTATGGACGAGATAAAAGATATTGAGGAAACCAAGACATCCCGCGCTGAGGCTGACCAGCAGGACTTGCGCAGAGATCAGGACGACAGAAATGGTCCCCGGAAGGGCAAGGGATTCTTCCGCAAGAAAGTCTGCCGCTTCTGCACTCAGAATGTGAAGATCGACTATAAGGACGCAGACCTGCTTCGGCGTTATACGACCGAGCGTGGCAAGATTTTGCCGCGCCGCATTACAGGAACTTGTTCGAAGCATCAGCGCATGCTCGCGGTGAACATCAAACGGGCCAGGGCGTTGGCGCTTCTTCCGTATGTGGTGAAATGACCTTGAAACCATAACCCGAAAGGCGCACAACAGAACACATGGAAGCACAAGAGAGCATGGATTCGGTATCCCTTCGCAGTCGCCACATTCCCGCATTTCTCTTGCCTGGGATGTTGTCGGGGCTGTGCTATGCGAGCGGCTTTCTTGCAGTGACATTTCTTGTCCCCATTCAGTACGTGTTCCGCAAGGAAGGCAAAAAAGAGGGTTTGCTTTCCATGCTCGTGTCCCTTGCTGTCGTGGGACTTGGAAATGCACTGAGGCTTTCCGGTCTCGGCGCGATGCAGCTGTCTTTTCTGCTGCAGACAGTCCTGCCGCCTGCGCTGCTTCTCCTCGCGCTTGGGCTGGTCGACCTTTTGAATGTCGACCCCTGGAAAACGCTCACATCGACGGCTGTCGGGCTTGCGGTCATCTTTGGATTTCTGCTGCAGGCGAGCATAGGCACGAAGGAAGTGCAGCAATCCATGGGAGCCGTGATCGGACAGGCGCTCGCGTCTTCCGGCCTGCAGGGACCGGATGCGTCCACCATCGCCGAAGCCTATGTCGCTCCTGCGGTTTCCGCGATATTCGACTGCTTTGGTGCCGCGCTGTGGCTCATGCTCGCCGGCAGTTGGTGGATCGGCAATCGCCTCGGGGTGCTCAAGAAAGCATCGGATGAAGGTGCAATGCAAGAGACCGCACATCCATCGTTCAATGTGCCCTCATGGCTGCTGTGGCCCAGCATCGCAGGATGGACCCTCTTGCTCTTTGTGCTCTATGGGCACAGAGGTGGCCTCGTCTCGATTGTCGCGTGGAATGTGTCGCTTGCCGCGGCCTGTTGGTATGCGCTGCAGGGATTCAGCGTCATTTCGTGTTTCTTTCAATCGAAAGGCATGCGCCGCATGACCAGCCTTGTGCCGGTTGTGCTCATTCTGTTCATTCTGCTCGACACGAAGGTCGGGCTGGCCATTGCAGCGCTTGTACCGATACTCGGCGTATCGGAGGTTTGGCTGCAATATCGAATACATAAAGGAGCCTGAACATGAAAGTTATATTGAATCAGGACATAGCCAATCTTGGAGAGATCGGTGACATCAGAGAGGTTGCTGCAGGATATGCGCGCAACTATCTTTTACCGAAAAAAATGGTGATGGTTTACAACGAGAAGACCGCCGCGATGCTGCAAAGACGGCAGGACGAGATTCTGGCCATCAAGGAACAGAAGAGACTCGCATCGCGTTCGCTCAAGGAAAAGATTGAGGCAGAGCCTCTCATCATCACCATGCCGGCTGGCACCAACGGAAAACTTTACGGCGCGGTGACGAACCACACTATTGCCGATGAGCTTCTGAAAAAAGGCATCGAGGTCGACCGCAAGAAGATAGAGGTGCCGGATCGCTCGATCAAATCCGTAGGCAACTACAAAGTCGTCATCAAGCTGTACGAGAAGGATGAGGCGACACTCCACTGCACGGTGGAGGCGCAGGTCGCCACCACCACAGAAGAGAAAAAGCCTGGCGAGGGTGAGACGAAAAAACACAGGGCTCGCCGCCAGCGCACAGAGTCTGAGCCGGCTACCCCAGAGGAACAGGCCGCGGCCTTTGAAGCGGCCATCAATCGCGGACAACTGAACGGCTGACTCTTTTCTCATTGAAGATGTCCTCCCCGCCCCCTTAAGAGGGGGGCGGGTTTTTGTATTGACCCCACGGATGACAGAGTATAGATTCAAAGTTCAGACGTAAGATTTTTGTAAGGAGTTTCGGATGGCAGGTCCATCGCTCAAAGATACGATGCCCCTCTACAACGGAGATGCTGAGCAGGCTTGCCTTGGAGCCCTTCTCATCGACCCTGAGTCGATCAACAGTGTCCTGAAATACCTCCGCCCTGAGAGCTTCTACGAGCCCGCAAATCAAGAAATTTTCGAGGCGCTCCTCGCGATGCACGAGAAGGGCCAGAAACCTGACCTGATCACCCTCTCCGAAGAACTTCGGAGTCGGGGAAGCCTTGAGAGGGTGGGGGGCAGCGCATACGTGGCGAGCCTCGCCTCTTTTACCCCCTCAGCCGCGAATGTCGAATATTACGCAAAGATCGTCCAGGAGATGGCGACGAGACGGCGGCTCATTCACTTGTCTTCGGAGATAGCCGCGGTTGCCCACGAAGAGACCAAGAATGTCGACCAGATACTCGACGAGCTGCAGGCCAAGATTTTCGAGATATCCCAGAACCGAAAGACCGCCGAATACCATTCGGCCAAAGAGATCGTCACCGAGACAATGTTGCTCATCGAAAAGCTGAGCACCAATCCCGAGGCGTTCACCGGGATCCCCTCGGGGCTGACGGATCTCGACGCGATGACGAGCGGCCTTCAAAATTCAGAATTCATCGTCATCGGCGCGAGGCCGTCGGTGGGGAAGACCGCCCTCGCTCTGACGATAGCCGCGCACGCGTCGATCGATCTAAAAATTCCGACAGCCTTCTTCTCGCTGGAGATGTCGGAGTCGGCGATCATGCTCAGGCTCATATCCTCCGAGGCGCGGATCCCTGCCGAACGCATACGCACGGGAAGAATCAGAACCACGGATTACGACAGCCTCATGGAGGCCGCCGCGAGGATCTACGAGGCCCCCCTCTATATCGTCGACATGCCGAACATGAAGCTGCTCGAGCTTCGGACTATGGCGCGCAGGCTCGTGCTCGAACGGGGCATCAGGATTCTCTTCATCGATTATCTCACGCTCATCACCCATGAGAACGCCGACCTCCCGCGTTGGGAACAGATCTCGGCGATCTCCCGGTCCCTGAAGGCCCTCGCCCGCGAGCTTAACATCCCTGTCGTGGCGCTCTCGCAGCTCAAGCGGGAGGCTGAAGGAAAACAGCCGACGCTTGCCGATCTGCGCGAATCCGGTTCCATCGAACAGGACGCCGACCTCATTTTGTTCTTGCACCGCGACCGAGAAATGTCGAAGGAACACGATCAGCAGAGCGACCAAATCGAGACTGACCTCATCGTCGCAAAACAGCGCAATGGCCCCATCGGCAAAACCTCGGTCTGGTTCAAGAGCAGCTACGCGAAATTTGTGAATATGGATCGCCGCGAACACCCATGAGAGGGGCCACGAGCACCGATTGTTCTATTTCCCTGCAAAGAAGAAAATGTCGCTCATCGTTGCGACCACGAACAGCACGAGCACGAATGCCGCCCCTATGAACTGATAGCGGTAGAGGGATTTCGCTGTGAGCGGCTTTCTCCTAAAGAGCTCGACGATGAACACGAGGATGAGTCCGCCGTCCAGCACAGGGAGTGGCAGAAGATTCATCATCGCGAGACTCACGGAAAGAAAGGCGAGAAAACTGAATACAGGCACAAGTCCCGCAAGCCCATCGGCTTTTATCTGCTCGGAGGCTGCAGACCCGATGAGGTAGGTTATTCTCGCCGGACCAGAGACGGCCTTGAACACGTTCACGCCTCGGAAGAGGAGCCCGATACTCTTTATGGTGAGGGAAAAAGTAGAGATTGTCTCCTTCACCCCTCTCGAGAGGGCCTCTGGCAGAGACCGCGCCTTGTCTGTCCGCGTGACGCCGACGAAGCCCATCCCTGTCTCTTCCAGGGATTTTGCGACGACGGTGGCAGAGACAGTCTTTCCGTCGCGGGTCACCACGAGCTCCACAGGGCCATTGGCGTCCTTGAAAACATTCATAAGGTCTACGGTGTTGCGGATGGTTTTTCCGTTCGCCTCAGTGATGGTGTCTCCGGAGCGGATGTCGGCGATCGCCGCAGGGCTCTTGTCTTTGACCGAAGCGATGACAGGGTCAACCCAGGCATAGACGCCGATGACGCCGGCGCCAGAATTCGGATCGAGTCGAGGGGTTAGCACGAGGTTTTGAACGACCCCATCCCTCACGACCTCGACAGAGAGCGCCTTTTCTGGATTGCCGGCGATGACTTCCTGGAGATCGCTGTAGTCGCGGATCGTCTTTCCATCGATGGCCTTGATGAAGTCGCCGGTTTTAAGGCCAGCGATATCGGCAGGATTGGGGCCGTCTCCTTTCACCATGGCACCCGTCTCACTCGAAAGGACTATCCGGTTCGGAGCTGTCTGAATGGTGATTCCGATCGCCACGACGATCACGAAGACCAACACGGCAAAGAGCGTGTTGAAGGCCGGCCCGGCGATGGCGATGGCGATGCGCTTCATCGGATGAGCAGAATAGAAACTGCCTTTATCTGCAGGGATGAAGTCGAGTTTTTGCTCGAGCGCGGTGCGGAATCCGTCTTCGCCTTTTAGTTTACAGTATCCCCCTATGGGCAGAACGCCTATGCGCCACTCGGTCTTCCTCCCCCTGTGTTTGAAGAGGGCAGGGCCCCAGCCGATGGAGAAAGCCTCCACATCCACGCCAAGCGACCGTGCAATGACAAAATGACCAAATTCGTGAACGATGACCACTATCGAGAGCCCGATCAATCCCAGTAATACTGTAATCATGTAGAACGCTCCGCGTTGTTGGCAGCGATTGTTCGCGCCATGCTGTCGATATGCAATATATCCTCGAACGACTCGACAGGCAAATTCCAGTTTCTTTCGAGGGTCCTCGCCACGACGGACGCGATCTGCGTGAATCGGATACTCCCTTTCTCGAAGTGTTCCACGGCAACTTCATTGGCGGCGTTATAGACGATACACTGAGCCTCGCCCTCGTCCAAGGCCTGACGCGCGATCCACAGCAGTGGATATCTCTCCTTTTGAGGCTCATAGAACTCGAGGTTTTTCCCCACAAGGTCCGCAAATCCAAACGGAGAGGCCGTGGTTTTGGGCCACGAGAGGGCCATGTGGATGGGAAGTCTCATGTCAGGCTTGGAAATCTGCGCATAGAGGGCCCCGTCCAGCGTCCTGACCATCGCGTGGACGTAGCTCTGGGGATGAATAAGCACCCTGATCCGCGTCTGAGGCATATCGAAAAGGCGTGCTGCTTCGATGAGCTCGAGCCCCTTATTTGCCATCGTCGCCGAGTCGATGCTTATCTTGCGTCCCATCTTCCACACGGGATGTTTGCAGGCATCGTCTGGGGTCACAGAAGAGAGCTGATCGATGGGAAGGGAGCGAAAAGGCCCGCCTGACGCAGTGATCGTCAGCTCGGAGACGATGGCCCTGCCTATTCTCTGTGTGAGTTGAAAAAGACCTGCGTGCTCGGAGTCGACGGGAATGATGTTGCAGCGCTGCTCGTCGGCGAGCTTCTTCAGGAGCCTGTATCCCATGACCACCGATTCTTTATTTGCGAGGGCCAGATGCATGCTCCTCTGAAGCACAAGAATCGACGCCGAGAGCCCTGCAGCTCCGGCGATGCCGTTGACGACGATGTCCGCCTCGGTTTCTGACAGGAGCCGCGCCAGCGCCTCGGGGCCTGCCCACGAAGCCCCTTCTGGCGCCAAAGAGGGCTCTCCTGTCCATGCGCCCCTACTGTGAGGAAATTCATGTTTGAGCAGCCTTAAGGTCTCGCAATTGCTGTGCACGGAAAAACCGACGAGCTCAAGCTTTTCGTCTGAGGCGGCACGTTCCCGTATCACATCGAGCGTCTGTCTGCCGATAGAGCCAGCGGCTCCCAATACGATAACTCGCTTTGACATTTCTTGTTACCCGTACCAGTGTAGAGGCCTCTCTAAAGGCCGAACAAGTGGAACAAAAAAGAAAACGCGACAAAGAAAGGCGCGCTGAAGTAGAGACTGTCGAACGAATCCAAGACTCCCCCTCTTCCTGGGACGATGTCTCCGGAATCCTTCGTACCCGCGGCCCTCTTCAGGGCACTTTCGAACAGATCCCCCATGATGACAAAAAAGGCCATCCCCACCCCCAGCGCGAGGCTCAAAAAAACATAATTCCACCCAGACGGCTTCCAAGGACCGGCGAGCGGCCCGAGCCCTAGAAAGGCCCCCGCCATCGAACCCAGTGTCCCCCCGAGAAAGCCCGCGATGCTCTTATTGGGAGAGACCTCGACGATGTTCCTTTTTCTTCCGATATACTTTCCCCAAAGCCATGCCATGCTGTCATTTCCAAACGTGAGCATGGCGAACGTAATGATCGCATTCCGGGCTTCGGGGAATCCGGCCACGATCAGCATGATGAGGCTCGGCAGAAGGGCCGTATAGAAGTGGACAAACACGATGGAAGCAGCCTCTTTGAGAAGTTCAGGGAAGAAAGTTCTTTTTTGGAGTCCAAGAGGAGCCAGTTCTATTGTCAGAAAGACCAGCGACAGGAGGAACAGCACGAGTGCCGGTTCAGATGGGTGCTTTGCGAGAATGCAGGCGACGTACACGGCCGCAGATTGCACAAGGCCGGCAACCGTGATCCCTGCCCCTGGATCGCGCAGCCCGCCGAGGGGGAGGAGGGAACGAAGCTCGCGGGTCGAGAGATACTGTATTGCGAGCAATACGGCTGCAATCAGCCCGAAGTGTCCAAACGGAAAGAAGAAGAGCACAAGGACGAACAAAGGAATCCCGATAAAGAACAGCAGCAGCCTCGCCTTTGTGTTCTCGTTCACCTGGCATCTCCAAAACGTCGCTCGCGGTGCGCATACTCGGTGAGGGCCGCGTGCAGATCCTCGGGAGTAAAATCCGGCCAGTACTTCGGTGAGAAATACAGCTCGCTGTATGCAGACTGCCAAAGGAGATAATTGGAAAGCCGCATTTCTCCGCCCGTTCTGATGATGAGGTCGGGGTCAGGTATTTCCGGATGATCGAGGTTGAGCGCAATCGTCCTCTCGTCCAATGCGCGAATGGCCTCTTCCGCGGACGCGAGTGTGGAAAGAAGGCGGCGCATCGAGCGCAGTATTTCGTCCCTGCCTCCATAGTTGATCGCAAGATTCACCGTAAGCTGGCGATGGTGCTTCGTATCTTCGACCGCCCTGTCGATTTCGGCCAGCACTTCGGGGGGCAGCCCGGAGCGATCGCCCGAGTGCACGATCCGTATTTCATGCTCTCGATAAAAATCGAGCTCATTGACAAGGTGAATCCGGATGAGCGACATCAAAAAGCCGACTTCTTGGGCGGTGCGTTTCCAATTCTCTGTGGAGAAAGTGTAGAGGGAGAGGAAGCGTATACCCTCGCGGCGCGCCGCCAGCACGATGCGCTTGGCTGCCTTGAGACCTTCCTCATGCCCTTTGGTCCTCGCGAGGCCTCGCTGTTTTGCCCACCGTCCGTTGCCGTCCATGATGATCGCAACGTGCGACGGCACGAGATTCTCTCCCATAATTCAAAAATTCCTACACTTCCATGATCTCTTTTTCTTTCAGTTCGAGTATCTTGCCGATTTGGGCTATATAGTCGTCGGTCAGCTTTTGAAGTTCGGCCTCTTCTTTCTTGAGAAGGTCTTCGGCGACACCGCCAGCGCCCTGCTGCTTTTTGAGCTCCTCGAGTCCGTCGCGGCGGATATTTCTGATGGCGACACGCGCCTGCTCGGCGATATTCCGTGCTGTCTTGACGAGTTCTTTCCTTCTCTGTTCAGTCAAGGGAGGAATGGCGATCCTGAGCACCTTCCCATCGTTTGAGGGGTTGAGACCGAGGTCAGATTTAAGGATGGCCTTCTCGATTTCGCTGAAAAGGGAGCGATCCCAGGGCTGAATCACAATGAGGCGAGCTTCGGGAACGGAAATTGTGGCCACCTGAGAGAGAGGCGTCTTCTGTCCATAGTAATCGACGCGAACCTTGTCGAGGAGGGCGGGAGAGGCCCTGCCCGTACGGATTGCGTTGAATTCTTCATGGAGCGCAGCGATGGTCTTTTTCATTCTCTCTTCATGTGCAGCTTTGATCGATTCCATATCTCCTCCCATAACGCTTTATTGTACAAGCGAAGAGGGCGGCCCTAAAAGACCGCCCTCCGAGCTCCGGTTTAACAGGAGCATCTCACTCAGTTCTGCCCGACCTTTGCAAAATAGTAGTCCACGATGGACAGCTGATACCCGGTCTCTTTGGAGACCTGTCCCAGTGCTGTGGCAACAGAGACCTTCTCGTCGCGGACAAAGCCTTGGTCCACGAGGCAAACCTCTGCGAGAAGTTTCTTGAGCTTGCCGGCCAGAATGCCCTCGATCACTTTTGCAGGCTTGCTCTTCATCTTTTCATCCATGTCGACCTGCTTCTGGAAGATATCTTTCTGCTCGGAGAGCCATGCCTGGGGCACCCTTGACTCATCGAGGAACATTGGGTTGAAGGCCGCCACATGGAGGGCGACATCGTGCACAAACGCCGCAACTTTTTCATCCTTGAATGCGGCAGGGTCATTTGCCCTGAATTTCACGACGACGCCTATTCTGCCTTCTCCGTGGAGGTATGCATGGAGCGTCTCATTGGCTTCCGCCTTGAAATAGGCGACGCGCTTGAGGGCGATGTTCTCTTTGATGAGCGAAGCGATCTCCTTGACGAGCCCCTCGAGGTTTTCATTCGGGCCGGTTGCCTTCTGCCGGAGCGCCGTCTCGGCAATATTGGTTCCTGCACTGATGAAGTCGGCATTTCTCGCCACGAAGTCGGTCTCGCACGCAAGTTCGACGAGTGCCAATTCGTTTTCGTGCTGCGCGACGAAGATGCGCCCCTCGTTGGTGGCGCGGCCAGCGCGTTTTTCAACTCCGGCCATTCCCCACTCCCGCAGGAGTTTTTCCGCGGCGACGAAATCGCCATTGGCTTCCGTCAACGCCTTCTTGCAATCCATCATGCCTGCGCCGGTTTTCTCGCGCAGTGCCTTTACGTCGGTAGCTTTGATTTCCACAGTATTTCTCCTTGGCTTTGCCTATTTTTCCTCGTACAGCCGATCTTCGTCGATGATCGGTGTTTCGGCCTCCGCCGGTTCTTCTGTTTCTTTTTCACCCTGAACATCCGCATAGTGCTCAAGGTCGATCTCTACCTCATCTTCCTCTGTCTTTGCCACGGGAGTCACGATCTCTTGCTCTTCTTCGGAGGGCAGTGTCTCGATTATCTTGAGGCCCTCTGAGGCGCCAGCTTCGATGACGGCGTTCGCAATGATTTGGGTGAAAAGGCTGATCGAGCGGATGGCGTCGTCGTTGCCGGGAATCGGGTATGTGATGCCCTCGGGATTGCAGTTCGTGTCGACGATTGCGACAATGGGAATGCCAAGGCGCTGAGCTTCAGCGACGGCGATCGCCTCTTTGCGAGTGTCGACCACAAACAGAATTCCGGGGAGGCTCGTCATCTCCTTGATGCCGCCGAGGTTCTTCTCGAGCTTGCTTTTTTCTTTGAGGAGGCTGGCGATCTCTTTTTTCGTCAAACTGTTGAATGTTCCGTCCACTTCCATGCGCTCGATTTTTTTGAGCCTCTGAATGGACTTTCTGATGGTAGCGAAGTTGGTGAGCATGCCGCCGAGCCAGCGGTTGTTCACGTAGAACTGCTCGCAGCGCTCAGCTTCTTTCTGAATCGCAGCCTGAGCTTGTTTCTTCGTTCCGACGAAGAGGACTGATTTTCCTGAACTGACTACTTTCTGCACGGCATCGTAGGCCTCTTTGATGGCCTGGATGGTCTTCTGCAGATCGATGATGTGAATGCCATTGCGCTCCGCGAAGATGTACTTCTTCATCCGCGGATCCCAGCGCTTGACCTGGTGTCCAAAATGCACACCAGACTCAAGCAGGTTTTTCATGGTGACTACTGCCACGTAGACCTCCCGCGATCGGAGATGAATCCGATCCCCTTCCTTTTATCTCGTCCTGTTTCGAACAACGAAAAACAGGCGGAAAATGTCCGGCCTCGATGTGCCGGATTGTCGGTACTGATCAGCTTCTCATTCCTTTGAAGCCAAATAGCCCGACTCACGCAGAATGCCATATAATTCGTGAATTGGCAAGCCCATCACGCCGGAGCACGAGCCTTTTATCTCTTCGATAAAGTACGAGCCAATCCCCTGAATGCGGTATGCTCCCGCGGCGCCCCGCCACTCCCCAAAGCCGAGATACCATTCGATATCCTCAGTGGTCATCGAGGAGAACTGCACCTCTGACACCGACAGGGCGAGGAAGGGCAGATCACGCGCCATGTCCAAAAGGCAGAGCCCACTGAAGACATACTGCCGTTTTCCACTCTCCACGGAGAGCATCTCGAATGCCTCGCGCTCATCGGCCGGCTTCCCCATCGTGGTCCAGCCGCCTTCATCGTGAAAGGCGACCAGCGTATCTGCCCCGAGCACAAAGCGAGGGAGTGTCGATGTTCCTGCCCCCTGGCGGGGTTCGCTTCGATGCACCGTTTCTTGTCGTTCGAGCTGTTCGAGCCACAAGCTTCTACCTCTGCGCGCCTTGGCCATTGCAAGGGCCTTTACGCGCTCGTCAGGGTCGAGGTGGTCGAATATCGATTCGTCTATAGAGGGAACTATGGTGTGAAAAGGAATGTGAAGCGATGCGAGAATGGAGGCCCTCCTCGGCGATTCGCTTGCGAGTATTATTGGTTCTCCGTACATGCTCATGGAGTGTAACGGTAAGGCCAGCCATTCGCCAAGTGTCTGGACAGGATCCCTTGCTTGACGCAACAGACCCGAATCTTTATCATTCGACAGTCGGCCACATCGTTGAGAAGTGTGCCGCCCGGGCGATTAGCTCAGCTGGATAGAGCGTCGGCCTCCGGAGCCGAAGGTCGCGCGTTCAAATCGCGCATCGCTCATCATGTGACCCATACAAGAATGCCGAGCGCCACGAACAAGAGCGCCGAGAAGACGCGCACGAGCACAAGGTGTGCGCCGTACCACTGTCGTATTTTCTCGTGCCGCAGCCCGAAAAAATAGAGCGCAAAGACAAGGCTGAGGGGCACTATGAAGGCGATGTTGTACATCAGAAGAAGAAGTATGCTCTTGGACGAACGGACGCTCTGGTTCATATACGCGATGGTCGGCAGATATATCTGTCCGGTGCACGCGAGTTCGATCACCGAAACCAGAAAGCCAGAAAGTGCGGCTCCCAGTATGTACAACGGCAACCGATTGAAATACCTGATAATGCTGTGATTGATTCTTTTCATGACACGAGGCATCTGCAAGAAAGATTCAGAGCTCCGGCCACGGCCTGCGATGACGGCGTCGCGCACGTTCAGAGCGACCAGAAGGGCGGCGAGGGCTGAAACGAAGACATCGATGTAGAGAGAAAATCTTTTCTCCGAAAGAAATCTTCTGAGGGCTCCGAGAAGACCCAGCCCGATGAGAAAATATGCCACAAATACGGCGAGGATGAAGGAAAATCCAACCCAGGCGAGCGAGCGACGGTCTCTGCGGTGGAGCGCGATAAAAGAGAGAAAAAAGAGCATGGTGGAGAACGCGCAAGGGTTGATACCATCCAGAAGGCCGGCCGCGATCGACGGGATTATAGATACCCCAAAGGCTTTTTCCGACTGAACGGCATCCTCTGCGAGCTCGTCTGTCCTGGGCATTGCCGGCCTATAGGAACCGTGCTTCAGATAGTATTCGATTTCCTTGGGCATATTCTCTTCTATGGCACTGCTGCCGCGATAGATGTTCGATCCGATGAAGAGCACTGGAAACACGGTGAATTTCAGCCGTTGCCGTCTGAGCATTTCGACGCACACTGCATAGCCCTCGGCCGAGAGAATGTCGTGCGTCTCAAGAACGATGCGCACGTTGTACCGCTCTTCTAGTTGCGCCTTTTGAGTATAGAGAAAAGCGTCGCAATGGCTGCAGCCTGTCTCCGTAAAATAGACTCCGCGGATCTCGGGGCGGTGAGGGCTATCTCCTTGAGGCTGTGAAGCCACAGAGATCAGGGACACTCCTGCAAAGATCGCGAAAAACGACAATATTGCCGATATGACGCGTCCCGACTTCACTCCTACCTCCACGGTCTCCGATTTTTTGTAAGGTATACAATATGATGGGAGGGTAGAACAACAGCTCCTGTCGTGCCGATATAGGAGTCATAGATGCAATGATTTTTCTCTATTTTTTTAGTTTCTTTCTTGCAAGATAGAAAAAAATGCCTGATACTAAAATCAGTATGAAAAAGAGTCGATTTCCGATGTACCATATTTTGACGTTCTCTATGGTTCTTTTCTTGATCGGCTGCGCGACGAGTCCTCCCCGACGCACGGAAACCCCGGAATCTCAACAGGCGAAAGGCATCGTGCAGGGAGCTCCGTCCCCCGAGGTACCGCCACCCGAGGCGTCTCTCCAACAGGCGCCGCTGTCCAGCGGAGCGCAGGTCTATGCCCCCCTTACCACCGACGAAGCGCTCTTCTTTCAGCAATACATCGACAGGCTCAGTTACCTGGTGTACTACGACGAAAGTTCGGGCCTCGATCCTCAGTTGGCAAAAGCGGCCGTTTCTCAGGCCAACCGCTATCTCATCGAAAAGCAGGGGCTTTCTCCCATAGATTTCGAGCAGATACAGCGGAACAAAGAAGATCAGATGAGCGCATATCGGGCCGAAACGGGCGGTTCAATAGACATCGTCACTTATATCGCGCAGAAGCTGAACGCCGACATCTACCTCGAGATCGACGCGAAGACGACATTCGGAGGCGGTCCGGGCGGATGGACTGGTTCCGCCCAGGGGAGCATGAAGATTTTCGATGCCTCCACCGCAGTCCTCCTCGGTTCGATTTCGTTTTTGAGTCCGCAAACCTTCAGTCCCGTCTCACCAGAGGCTGCGATGATGAACGCGATCACGGCAAGCGTGTGGCAGTCGATGCCGAAGGTCACGGAGCAGGCAAAGGCCCTGGTGGGCAGCGCCACAGCGAGGCGCGGTGTGCGCTATGAGCTTGTGCTGCAGAAAACCCCTGATCCTAAAGCCATCTCTCAGTTTGAAAAGCGTCTTGCACAGAGGGTGCGCGAAGTCGAACGGCTTTCGTATGCGCCGGGCGAGAGCCGCTTTGTGCTCTACGCCTTCCTGCCAGCATCGAAAATTCAGGATGCGATCTACGATGCGGCAGCCGTCTCTGGATTTCCTGATTGCTACTTGCTCTACATGAGAGGGCGTTCATATACGTTCAATACGGGTCTCTAGCCATGGTATTGCCCCATGCTCGGATGGATAGTAAGGAGGGAGCGCATGAGGAGATTGAGAGTTTTGTTCGCCGTGATGATCCTGGTGCTGGCATGGTCGTGCGGCACCAAGCCCCCCTTAAGAAAAGGGGAAGTGCTGATAGAGGATAAGGGGACGGCCTATGGCATAAAGACGCCCAAGTGGGTTGAACTGGCGGTTCTCGGAAGTTACCGCGACATAGAGAAATTGTCGGATTTTAAAGATAAAACCGTGTTCATCGCCCAGTTCGAGGCGCAGAATCTCCAGAGTGCTCAACTGCTCGCGGAGCGTATGCAGGCGGATACCGAGATCGCGCGCTATCTTTCCACCAGGGTAAAAGATGCGTTCAAGGGGGCGAATGTCGCCGACGCCGACTCGAAGAACTTCGGAGCATATGGCGAGCGCTTTGTCGTGAGTGTCGGCCAGGCCAAGTTCTCAGGATTCAGGATGGAAGCCGACTGGTGGGTGAAGGTGCAAACCTATACGCCGGAGAATAGACCGGACAAGCAGGTCTATCGCGTCATCCAACTATGGTCCATAGAGAAGGCCATGCTGCAGAAGCAATTCGACATTCTGCTCTCTGCGCTGGCAGAGGCTGAGCAGCCTACGCCGGAGCAGCAGCGCGCGATCGATCTTGTCCGAACTACCGCGGCGAAGGACTTCTTTGGCGAAGATCTGTAAGTCAGGCAGGATGGACTCCGTCACGTTGCAGAGAATGAGATGTGGTGGGCTGGCCCTCGTGGCGGCCTTGGCCTTGAGTTGCGCGAGCGCTCCTTCTGTACCTGAATGGGTGAGGAAGACACCTCCACCTGATGGGAGGTATACATATTTTACCGGCGCTTCTTCGGCGTCCGACAGTGCGACGGCCTTTAACGACGCGACTTCTTCGCTCGTCGCGGGAATTGTGCAGTACATGAGCCTTTCCGTCAGCGTGACGTCAAGTACAGAAGCCCGGGCATCCATCGATGAATATCAGGCGCAGATTACGCAGACCGTCAGGACTGAGTCCAAGGGCCGACTTGTCGGCTTTGAAGTGGTTGAGAAGTACATCCGGAGGGAACCTAAAACCGACCGGTATACCGTGCACATTCTCGCACGCTACGAGACGAAGGAACTTCTCAAAGAAAAGGCGCGCATTGAAGCGCTGTTTCAGGAGAGCCTGGACGCCGTCGCCGCCCCTGAGGCAAGGGGCGATGCTGCCGCAGCAGAGGGGCGTCTCTTCGATGCCATACGGGCATATGCCGAGGCAATGAGTGCCGCAGCCGCATCGGCGATCGAGAATGCCCAGCTCAAGCTCGAGCGCAACGCCAAAAAGGCCTCGGCACTTGCCGCCACGCTCAGACTGACGAGGACGTCCGAACAGAGTGTGAGCATCGATGTCGCTGGCCGTCTGCCTCCCTTTACCGTCAAGCTTGTGACAAATAGGGGAGGAAAAGAGGAGGGTGTCCCCGGCGCTCCTCTCATCGTAACGTATCCCCGTCGGCTCCCTTCTGGAAGGACAGGCACAGGAACAGCCCGAGTCTTTACGGACGAAGGAGGAACCGCGACATTCGAAGTGCCGGCGATTGATATAGTAGGCAATTACAGGGTGACGCTCCAGTTGGATTTTGCCAGTATCAGCGATCTTCTCTGGAGCCTGCCGTCGCGGGCCTTGCCCTACATCGATGCCCTTGAAAACGAACTGTCGGGCATTGTTGTGTACATACCCTACCGTGTGACTTCTGGTGCGAAGGACGTTCCAACCACGCTGTCCGTTGCACAAGACCTTATGAGTTCTCTTTCTTATCTTTTCTCAACAGCTCTTCGATAGCTAGCCCAACGAGGCTGTCGCAGCGCTCATTGTCGGGGTCGCCTGCATGACCTTCCACCCATTCAAAGTGAGGCCCAAGTTCGGTGCAGAGTGCATCGAGCTTCTCCCAGAGCTCCTGATTCATCACCGGCTTCTTTGCTGCAGTTTTCCATCCGCGCATTTTCCAGTCGCTGAGCCACTCCGACATTCCCTTCTTGACATACATTGAGTCAGTGAATACGTGAATTTCTGCGCTTAGCCAAATTGGCGGCGCTGCAGATCTTGTCGCGGAAGACCGCAGGGCGCGGTCCCTTCGTTCCTTCAGAAACGAGAGCGCGTTGATAACGGCGATGAGTTCCATTCTGTTGTTCGTGGTGTGCATCTCGGCACCCCATGCTTCCCGGTAGCGCGTTCCAAAGCGCATGACATAGGCCCAGCCCCCGGGGCCGGGGTTTCCCTTACAGCCGCCGTCGGTATAGATGACAATTGAGTGCTGCGTCATGCCTGCACTATGACAAATGAACTAACCTCGTGCAACTCCTTGCGTACGGTTTTTGCCTTCGTTAGAATGGGAACCCCATGTTTAAAGACTACATTACGCTGGTGCCCCATCTGAAACAGTACAAATATAGATACATTGCGGGCATTCTCTGTCTCATAGCGGTCGATGCAAGTCAAGTGCTCATTCCTCGGTACCTGAAGACAGCTATCGACACCATCGTCGGCGGTTCTTTTCAATTGAGGGATATTGTACAGCCCCTGCTCGCCATGCTGCTACTCGCCATGCTCATTTCGGTCGGCCGTTTTTTTTGGCGGTATTTCATCAACATTGCGAGCAGGCGCATCGAAGCGGAAATGAGGGAGAGACTTTTTTCGCATGTCCTGATGATGTCCGGTGGCTTTTTCAGAGACAACACCACCGGCGACCTCATGGCGAGGGCCACAAACGACATAAGCACTGTCCGACAGGCTACGGGCATGGGATTCGTCGCGCTCGTCGACGGCGTGTTCATGACCGCCATGATTCTCGTCGCGATGTTCGCGAACAATGCCGCAGTGGCGGCGTGGATCATCATTCCTCTGCCCCTCATCACCGCGCTGATTCTTCTCTTCGGAAAAATCGTTGGCAAACTTTTTAAGCGCATTCAGGACATTTACGGACGCCTGTCGAACATTGCCCAAGAATCTCTCGCGGGAGTGCGGGTGGTCAAATCCTTCGTAAAGGAACACTATTTCTTTGAAAAGTTCGAAGTATCCAACACCGAATACAAAAATGCCATCATGGACCTCGTGAAGACCTTCGGGTTCTTTTTCCCCTTCATCACATTCCTCTCCGGATTGAGCACGGTGCTTCTCATACTCTTCGGAGGTAAGGCCGTGATCAACAACAAGATGACACCAGGCTCGATCATCGCGATGCTCTCCTACTTGGAGATGCTCGTGTGGCCGATGATGAGCGCCGGGTTTACGGTGAATATCGTGCAGCGCGGGGCCGCCAGCATGAAAAGGATCAATGAGATTCTCAGCACGGAACCTGAGATACCGCAATCCTTGCAGCATACTGACCAAAAGCCCCAGGGCGACATCGAAATCCGCGACCTCGATTATAGGTACCCGGGTGCAGATACATATGCTCTCAGACACATCTCCCTGCGAATTCCGGAAGGTTCGATCGTCGGTATTCTCGGCAAGGTGGGTTCAGGCAAGAGCACGATACTCAAAATATTGCCGAGAATGCTCGATGCTGGGGAAGGCCATGTGTTTATTGGCGGAATCGACAGTTGCTCGTTCAACCTGAAAGAGCTGAGAGCCTGGTTCGGCATGGTCCCTCAGGAGAGTTTTTTGTTCTCTGAGAGTATCCGAAACAACATTCTCTTTTCGGCACGAGAGGTCAGCGATGAACGATTCGAGGAGGTGGTCCGGATTGCAGGGCTCGACCGCGACCTGCACCTCTTCCCCGATGGCTGGAACACAATCGTCGGCGAACGTGGTATTACGCTTTCCGGCGGCCAGAAACAGCGCATCGCACTTGCCCGCGCGCTCGTCATCGATCCTCCTGTTCTGCTCCTCGACGATGCGCTCTCCGCGGTGGACGCAGAGACCGAAGAGCGCATTCTTAGGGCTCTCCTCAAGGAACGACAGGGGAAAACCACCGTGATCGTGTCGCACCGCATATCGACCCTGCGCAATGCGGATCAGATCATAGTGCTCGACTGTGGAGAAATAGTGCAGCGCGGCACGCACGAGTCGCTCATGGCGGAGCAGGAAGGCTTCTATGCCAGAATCGCGGCTCTTCAGCAGTTGGAACAGCAATCGTGCGCTGCGTGCGAAGATGCAGGTCAAAAAGAGGAGGCCATCGATGGCTGAATTCTTCGACGCAGAGCCTGTCACGAAAGGGTATGATGCTCAGATTGCGCGGCGCATCATGTCGTACCTCAAGCCGTACAAACTCTTTGCGTGGATAGCCCTGCTCGCGCTTGCAGTGAGCACTGCAGGAGAACTGCTGACGCCGACGATTATTCAGCGGGCGGTGGACAATGCCTTGGTCCGCGAGTGGTACGGCGTGGATCCTTCTATCGTGAACTCTCTGCCCAAGGCGTACGATTCGACTGAAGTGGCCATCGGCGCGCGCGTCTATGTGCGCAGTTCCCGGCTCTCGGGCATCACTGACAAAGCGAGAAAGCGGTGGACTGCACAGGGCTTGCTCGACCAAGAGCCGAGTTATGTGTTTTCTCTGAACACACAGCGTGAAAAAAAATTGTCGATTTCCAAGAGTTATCCGCAGATTATCCTTTCCGACGATTGGGGTGCGATTCCGTCAAGACTACTCAGTTCATTGCCCTCGGACGATGCTGCGGCGATCAGGGGTGGAGACAATGTGATCTTGGGACGGTATGCCCTTTTTCTATTGTTGATACTCGTCGCCGTGCTGCTTGCCACCTTTACGATGACGTGGTTCACGAATCAGATCGGCACTCTCATCATGAAGGACATGCGACTCCAGCTCTACCAGCATGTAATGGAACAGTCGCTCGCCTACCTTTCGAGGCAGCCGGTGGGCCGCCTTGTCACTCGCCTCACGAGCGATATTGAGGTCATAAGCCAGTTCTTCACCGATGTGTTGAGCGCGTTCATCAAAGATGCGACGATCATGGTCGGGGCTCTTGGCGTGCTGTTCGTGCTCAACTGGAAACTTGGACTCGTCGTAAGTGCAACCGTGCCCATCATACTGATAGCTTCCTCGATTGCGCGGGTCAAAGCGCGGGATGCCTTCCGCAACCAACGATACTGGACGAGCAAGGTCAACTCGTTTCTGTCCGAGCACATCTCGGGCATCGATGTTGTGAAGTACTTTGTCCAGGAAAAGAGGGTCGCCGAGGATTTTGGAAGGCACAATCATCAGCTTTTGAAGGCCAACATAGCCGAGATGTACGTGTACGCGACGTTCAGGCCCTTTGTCGACTTCATGTCCACGCTCACCACGGCCTTGGCTGTCGTGGCGGGCGCCGTCCTTTTTCTGAACATGGAAATTTCCGTGGGGACGCTCATCGCGTTCATCAACCTGATAGCGATGTTCTACTCGCCTATAAAAGACCTTTCGGAGAAATACATTCTTCTGCAGAGCGCGATGGCGAGCGGAGAGCGGGTCTTCGGGCTTTTGGACATCGACGAGAGGCTTCCCGATCAGCTGCCCAGGCTGACCGGAAAAGATGCACCCACTGTGATACGAGGTCACATCGAGCTGTCGAATGTGTGGTTCGCCTATAAAAATGAAGAGTGGGTCCTGAAGGATATCTCCTTTGTCGTCAATCCAGGAGAAAAAGTGGCGATCGTGGGCTATACCGGGGCGGGCAAGTCGACGGTCGCGAACCTCCTCGCGCGGTTCTGGGACGTCCAAAAGGGGAGCATACGCATCGACGGAATCCCGATAGGACAGTATCCGCTCAAGCGTATCCGGAGATTCATCCAGCCTGTCCCGCAGGACGTTTTTCTTTTTCAAGGTACGGTCCGGGAGAATATCGCGCTCGGCCTGGAGCTGAGCCAAGAGAAGCTCGAAGAGGCCGCGAAAGCCGTGTATGCCCACGAGTTCATCTCTGCCTTACCGCAGGGCTATGATACTCCTCTCTCTGAGGGGGGGCTAAACCTCTCCCTCGGCCAGCGGCAGCTCATTTCCTTCGCTAGGGTGCTGGCCCACGAGCCGTCGATCATCATCCTCGACGAGGCGACGAGTTCGATCGACACGGAGACCGAAAAGCTGCTTCAGAAAGGCATTGAAGGTCTCTTGCGAGGGCACACCAGTATTGTCATCGCACACCGCTTGTCGACCATACGAGATGCCGACAGAATCATCGTGCTCGGGCAGGGGCGCCTCGTCGAAAGTGGCACCCACGATGAGCTCATCGCACGGCGAGGGCTGTACTGGAATCTCTACAGGCTGCAGAACAAGGACATGGAGTAGGACATATGCCCTTCGTCGATCGGAACGAGCCGTACATCGTCGACGTCAGCCACGGGCTTGTCGTCATATTTAAGCCTTCCGGCTGGCATACCACGCTCCGTGAACCTGGTGACGTCTCGGTGCCTTCGTGGCTTTTTGAGCACTGCGATCTTCTTCCGGCGTCGGCGTTAAAAGAGGCTGTTCAGGCCAGCGTCCTTCGGATTCAGCGCGCCGCTGTCGACGATCGACAGGAACCGGATCGATTTCAAGATGAATTGGGCATGCTCTATCGTCTCGACAGAGACACGTCCGGCATCCTCCTCTGTGCCCTGGAGAGATCGACTATGGACGCCATGCAGAAAGCTCAGGATGGCATGGCTTTGACCAAGCGCTACATGCTCATCTGCACAGAGTCTGACCGTGGCGTGCCAGGCTCTGTGCCTGAAAGCCGACACGCTGAGCGTGCGCTCCTCCTGGATGGGCTTTCCGCAGGGCGAGGAATGGATGTCGCAAGTTATTTCAGGTCCTATGGCCCACGAGGTGCGCGCGTGGCCTGCATAGCGTCCGTGTTCGCCTCAAAATCGAAAAAAAAGATTACAAGGGCGCTCTATGCCACGAGGTACCTGAGCGTGCGCGAGGCCGGTGCGGGGGAATACACTTTGCCAGGTCTGCCGCAGCGCGCGATGCTCGTCGAAGCCGAAATACGAAAAGGGTTTCGGCATCAGATACGGGCCCACAGCGCATGGATGGGTTTGCCGATCGTCGGAGATGCTCTGTACGGTGGTGCCGATGCGGTGAGGCTCTTTCTCGAGGCCTTTGCCGTGATCCTCTATGACGGAGCGCGGATAGCCGCGGAATGGAAGCTGTACAGTGAAGATTGATCAGGATTATATCGAATTCACGTTTCCGGGCACCTCGGCGCCTTCCTCGGCGCCCCGGGCACTGCTGAGCCTCAAGGCCGCAGGCGATATGAAGTACACTCCGCAGGAAGAATCCGCTGTACGACTTTCGTTGTTCAGATCCTTGGGAATCGAACCGGAGAGGGTCGTCGGGACAGAACTCAGGCATTCGCGCAATGTTGCATTCATAGAGAGCAAAGAAGATCTGAGGACGCTCCTTGGGATGCTGTCCGATGGCGAGGGTTTCGACGGCATCGTGACCACAAATCCACTGCTCGTGCCGAGCATCACTGTCGCGGATTGCATGCCGATCTATGTGTTCTGCGAAACGACGGGAGCCTTTGGTGTCCTTCACTCCGGATGGAGAGGGACGGGCATCTTGAAAACCGCGGTCATGGGTATGGTGGAGCGGTACCACTGCAACCCCAGCAAGATATCGGTCATTTTCGGGCCTGCGATCGGCGTCTGCTGCTACGCTGTGGATCAAAATCGGGCTGCGCTCTTCCGACGCGAGTTCGGCTCCACTTCCGTGCGCGAAGTGAAGCGAGGGGGCGCGCTTCAATATTTCATCGACTTACTCGCCGCCAACATCGGATTGGCGCAAAGTCTAGGTATCATACACTATGCCGCAGTCCACGCCTGCACGTGCTGCGACGACCGTTTTTCGAGCTTCAGAAGAGATGGTTCGGATCATTTCTCAAGGATGCTCGCCCTCTTGATGCGCCCCATTCCCATGGGAGCACTTTAATGCTATAATAAAAATTAGGTTCGAGCAGGACATCTCAACATTATATCAAGAGGTTCACCATGGCATACAAAGTAACCGATGCATGCACCAACTGCGGCACATGCGAGAGTGAATGTCCGGTCAGCGCGATCAGCGAGAAGAACAACGCCCGTTGGATTGACCCCGACACCTGCATTGATTGCGGTTCGTGCGCATCTGTGTGCCCTGTAGAAGCCATCGTTGCTGGCTGAAAATTATATTACAGGACCACACCAGGGCCGCCGCGGAGGCGGCCTTTTTTATGTGATAACGAGACAGCAAGGTCATTCTATCAGTCCTTCGTGTAGTCCACCGTTAATCCGTAGATAAAAGGGATCAAATACTCGCTGTGGGGGATGATGCATTGATTGAGGATGTTGATGTTCCTGTCCTGTGCGTGAAGATTGGTCTTGACGTGCAGCTCGATCTCCAGGGGGTTCTTCTTCCATTGCTCAGGGACATCAAAGAAGGCCTTCATGTTCCACAGCCAATCGACGAGCTTCCCCGTGATCTCGCCAGAAGTGGGGTCCTTGTTGTAGGAGAAGACGTACTTGTACTTGATCAAAGGCGTCCTATCTTTTTCTAAATCGTTATAAGTTCCTAGCGTGGTGTCTTTAAAGAGCAAGTTGTCATCCCTGAACTTTTTCATTTTATATTCTTCTTCGAAGTACTGATTGTTCTCTATCTTGGCCTTCTTGTAGTCCGACTGCCAGAGGTAGCCGTCCTCGTGCAGGTAGGAGATGTGCGTGGTCGTCGTTTTCTGTTCCCCATTCAAGGCGATGGCCTCTTGTCCTAAGAATTGCATCTGCATGGTTATGATGAACCCTTTGTTGTTTAATCGATAATG
>JARKOY010000099.1 GCA_029975555.1 Spirochaetia bacterium
TTCGTCCCCATCGAGTTCGACGACGGTACCGGCCACCTTGATCTTGCCCATGAGCGCTCCTGTTCGTTGACGATTACTGCGCACCAATGTAGCGTCTGGCAACCCCGGTCAAGCCTGATGCCGATACGTAGTCACTCGGCAGCCGGACGGGTAGGCTCTCCGGGTGCACCAGAGACGATCGGTGCGCTCGGGTCAAGTTCTAGGCTGCCAGTCGCGTAGATGTGCAGCGATTGAGAAGTTCATCTCCACTGAACTCAGGAAACTGCTGCGCGCACCAGGCAAGCACTGAATCACGATCGTGGAAAGAACTGCTCAAACCGATCGTTACATAAAGCGGCTTGCCTTGGTGATCGATGTGATTGCCGAAAGTACGGCTATCCAAAAGCACGAGCTGCACACCTGAAACTCTCGCCTTGATGGCGTTGTGTTCGGCCAAGATGTCCGCAGCACCGAAGACATGACTTCCCTCAGCGTTGACCTGCAGCGGATCCTCGATGCCAACCCACTTACCCGCCAGCATCGCCGCAAACTGGCCGTTCAACGGCACCCGCGACCTATTCTCGGCGATCATCTGATCTAGTTCAGCCTGAGCAGCGACCTCGGGGTCCACCGTTGGTGTTGGCTTGGGAGTCGCAGAGTGCGCCGGCGTGCTGATTGCCGATCTCGGAATCATCGTGGTCTGTGAACCAGCAGCCTGTATGTCCGAGCTCCTGTTCGATCCGCGTCCGGCCACCAGAGCCAGGATGACGACCAAGGCCACCAGCACCACCAGCACCACCGGCAATACCCGCCCGCCTCCCTGGCGATGCGGCTGGTATGTTGCTGGGCTCAGCGCAGCCGGGGGAGGAGGCTGCGCGGCAGAGGTCGCAGCTGGCACCGAAGGAGCCCTGGGCACCCAGTTGGCCGGTGCGGGCGGCGCGGGCGCCTCTTCAATATCCGTGCTTCCACAAAGCCCACAGACCGTACCGGACACATCAGCACCACAGCGCGCACAGAATCTCACAGCCACTCCCCCGAACGTTTCGACTGTCATAACTCACTGGCTACAAGCCTAGATATATGGGACGCTATCTGTGAGTATGTCAGGAATACGCGACCACCGCGGCGCTCGCGGTCGCATGCACCAAACCCGGGGGGAAGAATGTCTACTGTCACTCAGCTGAAGCAATCATTGTCGTCGCTGTCCGAGGCTTCAAAACGGACTGCCAACGCGTTGGCCCAGTTCGATCAGCAGTTCAACCAGCAGTCCCAATCGGTACAAAACATCATGCAAGGAAGCTCTCAATCCAAGGATAAGGAGGTGCTCGCTGCGCTTCAGCAGGCCTCTCGCGCGGTGAAAACAGCCGCTGAAGACCTCAATCGCGCCGCCCGCGTAACAGGCCAATACGGGCAGTCACTCTAAGCCGATGCCTGACCCCAACCCCAGCAGCTACGAACAACTGGCGCTCGAAGCAACCCAAATGGCGAATGCCATACAATCACGCGGGCAGGGTATCAAGAACCTGCGCGACCACGTCCAGCGACTCATCGGCGGCACCGCTACAGGTGATGATATGCGAATGATAGGGATCGCTGACGACATCTCCGCCCGGCTCAATCGGGCTTGCGTCGAACTCCATCAGGCCACTCGTCTCGCACACCGCGCCGCCCAAGAAGCAGCGGACCAGGCCCGCGCCAAGGCTGAGGCCGAAGCGCGACGCAAACGATGACCTCCGAGGTCCAGAAGCTCGCATCGAACGTGCGGCTCATGGGCAGCAAGACGGGCCCGATTCGCCCAGCCGTCGCTCAAGCTTCGTTGTGGGCAACGAAGCGCTCGTCCTCCGTGCCCGGGGGTGTACCGTCAGCAAACGCCCTAGCCACTGCCCTGGAGTCAGCGGGGCGCGAACTGGCAAAAGCCAGTAGTGCACTCGACGAGTTTGCCCGCCAGGCAGGTCAGTTCGCTGATCGGCTGGCGAGTGGTTCAGGTGGCCGCGCCTCGGACGGCACCTCCGGGCAAGTCCGCGCCCCTCGCTCGTTCACTGCGCTTCAAGGCGGTTCGCGCTTCCAGACGAAGACAGACCCTACTACCCGTGCCGTCTGCTTCATCCAGGACATCATGTACTGCGGCCGGCTCGGCAAGGCCGCGGCGAGAAACATCAGTGCAGGACGAGATGCTTTGGCTGGAATAGATCTCGATCATGGCAGTCACTTGGAACTGATAACGCAGGACTATCCGATGGCTGCTCTAGAGGCTGACGTGCGGAATGCCGGCGAGGTGATCGCGAACAGCACACCCACGAAGATCACGGGCACACTCTACAAAGGCCTCCACATGCAACCGGGTGCGAGAGTGAACCTAGACTCGCTCTCCCTCTGGTCCACCACCAATCAGCCAGAGGTCGCCCTGGCATACGCCAACCACAAAGCGGACAGCGACACCGCGGTGCTGGTGGAGATCCGAGACGCGGAGGGCATCGAGTTTCCGGAAAACAGGGAGTTTCACCACGAAGCGCTCATCACAGGTCGCCTGGAAATCATCGGCGACAGCTTTGAACACGGAATTCGCAAAATAGTAACTACATGGAAGGGGACGCAGAAGTGACTCAGGAAGACTCCGCGCACGAGGCCGGGCACGCAACCGTGGAGGACTACATTCAGTATCTGAACCTCGGTCTCATCCCGAATGTGTACCCGGATCTGATCGATGCCTTCGAGGCCGCGCTCACGCCCGCACAGCTGAAGACATATCACGATGGGCTGGCAGCCCACGCTCGAGCCACCGCCGAAGAGTATGGTGCTTTCGACTGACCTACACGATCAACCGGCGTCGGATTCCTCCAATGCCCGGATCAAAGTCCGCCGATGGACTTCCGGCAACCAAACAGCGCCCCTGCGCCCAGGCTCGAATAGCTGAAACATCCTCGGGATTGGACCGACTGTAGGGGACAACGTCGGCAAACCAGTCCCGGACCTCCGCGTCTGGCGGCAGCATGGCGGTCCCCTTGATCCGCATCGACACCGCGATATCGCGAACAGTGGCGTCGATATCGCTGCCGGAAAACCCCTCGGTCAGGTCCACAAGTTCAGCTCCAAGTACCGGCGAAATATCGGTATCAGTGTACTTCTGAAAGTACATTCGCAGAATTTCTTCACGATCATTGCGGTCGGGAAGATCCACAAAGAACATCTCGTCGAACCGGCCCTTTCGCAACAGTTCCGGCGGCAAACTCGCAACATCGTTGGCGGTGGCCACGATGAACACTTTTGCAATCGACTCTTGAAGCCAGAACAGGAATTGCCCCACGAGTCGCTTTGATGTCCCGGAGTCACCCAGACCCGTCGCCAGGGCCTTTTCTATTTCATCGATCCAGAGCACGCACGGGGCAACCCTCTCCGCTGCCTCGAGCGCCTCCCTCAACTGTGATTCCGATTGACCGACATACATACCTAAAATTCCGGCCATGTCGAGCCGGTACAACGGCAAGTGCCAGTTATGAGCAATGGCCTTTGCCGACAGTGATTTACCACATCCCGGGATTCCCACCAGCAGCACGCCCTTAGGAGGCGGGACAGGACTGCTGCCGAGTTCTTCCTTCATCCGGAATTCGCTGCGTTTGAGCCACTGCTGGAGTTGGCGCAATCCGCCCACCCGGTAGTTCTCGCGAAGATGAATGCGTTCGAGCCCACTCAGTTCGCCGAAGATGTTGTCTTTGTACTCCGAGAGCACGGGAATATCAGAAACCAGCAGTTGCCGTTTGGTCAGTAGCGTCATGAGCACATTCACCGCTTCGAGTTCGGTCATACCGGTAAGTATCTCGGCTGCTCGCCGAACATCAGAGTGCTGCCACTCGATACGAACGATCTGGGCGTGCTCGTCAATTATCTCGGCCAGCCTCTGGGCCATTTCTTCTGTGGTAGGCAGGTCTAGGCTGACGCTCATGCCCAACCGCCCCAGGCCTGACCACACGGGCTTAGCGACCACGAGAATAATAGACCCGCTATTACGCTCAGCCAGCCGCACCATTTCCGCGAGGTGACGGGAGGTGGATGTTTCCTGGTCAATGTCCTCGACATCGGTAAATACGAAGTTCACATTGGAGCGTGCCTTGAAGGTGACCCGAGCATTCTCCAAGGCGCCTGCCAATGAGGTGTCGTCCTCCACGACCTGCCCGTTCAACAGGTCCTTCAGACCCTCCGTGCGAGAATGCTCATAATATCCGAGCGAACGCAGGTCCGCAGCCGCAGAACGCACAACATCCATGGCGCGGTCCGTCTCGATGGTGCGGATCACTATCAACGGAACTCGGGCGCTGAGGTAGCTGCCGAGAATGGTTCTGGTCTGATTGAAATCTGGCATCTCTTCTCCTGTCGCTGGCCTAGAGAATGATCCGGCGCTGATGACGTGGCTGACGTTCGACTGGATCGTGGACACCTTCCGGCAACGCGACGGCGACCAAGCGTTCACCTGTTTGCTTCGCCTCATGGTTCAGCGCGCGAACAAACGAGTTCTCACGGACAGTCCGCAGCAATTGTTCGCGGGTTGACTTGGGTAGATCGCTATGCCGCAGCGTCGTCTCAAAACTCTCCTCGAATTCACGCTGGTTGCGTTCAATCGTGGAGCGGACACTGGACTGCAGCGCATCTCTGAAGGTCTGCGGCAGTGACGGATGACTCGCCAGTTGCATGCTTCGGGCGATCGCAGGGCGCAGTTGGACGAGCCTTCGCCCCAGTTCATACGGATCTCGGTAGTTGTCGAAGATGCGGCCGAGATCCGCCAACCACCGCTCATTCACGGCCGACATCGCATCAATAATCGCGTGGAGCAACCGGTTCGCAGTATCGGGTGAGTAGGTGTCGTCCTGTAGCGCAGGCAGATGCTCCAGCGATATGGTGGGGTCCTGCGACCAAGCCTTCAAAGTTCGAACCCAGGTTTCATACGGGCTGGCGCCAAGAAGGTTGTTACTGGTCATGGCCGGAATGCCGGACGTCGAACGGCAATTTCACCGGGCGGAAGAGGTTCCCACCCGGGCAGGTCACCGGCGATAAGACGCTCACGATTGGTCTGGCGATCAGCCTTGCCGCTTGACGACCTCAGCGTATTGCGCGTCAGGACTGCGTTCTCTGTCTCCGGCGCTGGTCTTGGCTGGAACCTCGAGGTATGGGCGCTCGGCCGGCGGAGAACTGGCTGCTCGATCTGGTCTTCGGCCATGTCAGATCGCCTCCTGCTCGTCCTGCTGATCGCGAGTTGGCCATGTGTCGATCAAGCGCAGCAGATCCGCCTCTTGGCTGTCCAACTCACGATAAAGTGACATGGCGTCAACGAATTGTGCCGTTGAATCCCGATACATTTGCAGCGACAACCGCATCGCAGCATCCCTGGCTTGCTCGGCCTTATCAACCTCAGCCTGACACTGGTCCTTTTTCTGCTTGGCGAGATAGGCAACAATGAGGGTTCCGGCCAGCGCAACGATGATGCCGGCGGGCCACGCAATGAAGAACGCAACGACCGTCACGACAACAGCGATGCTTACCGGAGCGGTGTACCACTGGTCCTTGAAACTGACCGATTCAATGTAATCGTGGAAGGTGTCCTCCCAAGTCTGCTTCAACAGGCCGATTCCCGTCTGCTCATTCATCGCAGTATCGAGGCGGCAACCCTTGAATCCGTAGGTCTCGGCATACTGCGAATGTGTGGGTGAGAAATCCAGGGTTGTCGAGTCCATTAGGCGGGATCGGTAGGCTGTGCAGAAGCGACCCACAGCTACCCGGAAGGCATCGTGGCAGGCCCCGACACAGACGCGTTGGGTCCGTGCGCTCACTCCGATCAACTCGGGGTTGGTGGCTGCCTGGGTCTGCATTGACATCAGGTCCATCGAAGCGTCCAAGGCCACTCCTAGCTGATCGGCCCGCTTACGCGCCTGTACCTTGTCACCCCCCATCTCGATCACCGACGAGTGATAGAGCACGTCCCGGCGTAGCGGCAGTTCATCCTTGTCGTACTCCGTAACCAACTGGTCCAGAATGTCGTCCATAAGATCTTCAAGCGAGGCCGGCATCATTCCGACATGATTTGCTACCTCGGTATACTTGTCGATTGTCACCGGTAACGCCGATGCCTGTTCAAGCAGACGCTTGATCGTCGGCCATTCGGGAGCCAGTCGCGCCAGTTGCGGATATTCGTGATCGACAAGTTGTTCGCGTTGCATGCCGATCTCACCTACCCAATTGCGAGCCTGATGCTCAAAACTGTCGGAGCCCGTGCCGAGCACTTTCGCCCACTCGTGCATCTTGTGGATCAAGATCTGCTGGCCATGAACGCCGAACGCGTCGTAGCTGACGGCCTCAAGCACGACAGCGAATTCACGTCCAAGCGCCCGGGGATCGAGCGAAGTCAGGTAGTGCTGCAGCCATCGGGTGGCAGCCTCGGCTCGGCCCTGGCGACGTAATACCAATGTGAACAAAAGGCTGGTCTTGCTTGGATCTCGAGAGTATGCCTCACGGACCGATTTCTCGGCCATGTCCTGATCATCGCGTGACCAAGCGGCAAGCGCGACCAGCACTGGAGCGAGCCAGTATCGCGGGGTCTGAATCATGAGTTCCTCAGACACCTGCGTCACTACCTGGTTCGACACATTGCCTACGTCGAAGGCCTGCAAAATGCCGGTAGACGTGCGACGCACCACGGCGTAGTGACCGAACTGGCGATCCATTTCGGCCTTGAGAGCCACGACCCGAGTCTCAGATTGCTGGACGTTGGCAGTCTTCTCCGCCTGCATGACGAATTCATTGAATTCCTCGCGCAACCGCTTCAGTTCGTCACTTGTCAGCGCAAGGTCATGATGAACCACCCCAACCGAGGCGCCGACCTCGTCGATCTGCGTGCCAAGTTGCTGCCCGAGCACTCTGATTGCGCGGTAGACCCCAGAAAGGTCAGTAGCTTCAGCCATGATAGCTCCCTTCAGTTCGCAGTGGTTCCGTCGTGGCGGACTGGTATCACGTGTCCGTCCTGGTAGACCTCGATGTACAGGTACGCGTTCGTGCGCGCCAATGGCCTAGCCGAGTCGAACTGAGGCGGCAGATGATCAGTGGCTGTGTAATGCTCCAAGATGCTGCCAGCCAAGTCGACGCGGTGGTCCACATAGGGCTGCCCCAAATAGCAGTGGCTGAACAAGCCGATCAGCATTCCCACCTGCATGGCCTCGTATTGCTGGTGAAGGTAGTTGATCAGCGCTTGTTGCCCTGCAGAATCGACCGTCGTGTCAATGGCGCGAACAGCGTCCAACAGGTCCGGCGGACGAATGCGCCTGCGACTTCGCATCACGTGGGGTGGCACCGACTGGGAAGGCACGGTCTGGCTCTGCACGGATGTATTCAATGATGGACGTGCATTCAAATAACGACGCTGGAACTCTGGCATGGGGGTGACCTATTACCTTTCTAGATGACAATCAATAGGATGACCAAGACAACGACCGCTAACCCTGCCACGCCAGCGATAGTGCCCGCGGGAATCTGGCGGCGGGTTGTGCTCGGCACAGCAAGGGACGAGGCAGCAGCGGCAGGCATCGCCGCTACCGGGTGCGCCGGGGCTCCCCCGTTCGGCCGTGCCGCCAACTCAGCCACCACGGAACGCTGTCTTGTCACCCACTGCTGGGCTTTCGCCGCCGAGTCGAGATCAGCAATCAGCGAGGCGCTCGCCTGCGGGAGCGCGGAGATGTCGTACTGCAACTGGGGCGCCGAACTCGGTTCGACATTGCCGACTTGCGCATCCAACTGTTCTAGATTCTCCTGAATCGATCGCAGGTCCGTTCTCACAGCCTCAAGCAGATCCCGATTGCGGCGTTGCGTGCGCATCGCCGCATCCAGTTCCGCGCGGCCTGCCTCATCAGCCTTGCGGCGATTCAGGCGGTGCTTCTCAGACAGCCCGAGAGACTGAACAATCGTCTGCGAATACTGGTCGTACTCGGTCACAGCGCACCTCGCGTGAACCGCTGGCTTGCTTCGAACGGCACCACCACTCGCAACTCGCCATCCCCGTTGCGGTCAAACACACCCACCCGCGGATCTCCATCGATCGGCTGCGCATTGACCCCGGCGATGGTGCGCAGATCGTCACGACCAACCCCAACAGTCACGTAGTGGGCGACGCCGCTGTGAGTGAGACCAAGATCTGCCTCCAGACTCGGGAGATTTGACCACCAGCCGACGAAATAGGTTCCGTTGAGAGCCCCGGTGCGTGCGAGATCCTGCAGCATCCCGCGTCCGGTCCTACCACTGGGCTCGCCGAATCCGATGCCCCCGAAATCGAAATGATCCTCATCTTCTTCGCTCGCTACGACATCCATCTCTCGGGCTCGCTGGAGCCCTACACCCACTACCAGCATTGGCGCCCCGGGTCGCGCCGCCTGGCGCGCCACAAGATCGTCGGTCAACCAGCTGGCAATCTCCTCACGCCCGACGCGCGAAACATCGAGCCCCGTATCACGCGCGTCCATCTCCAGGCGATCAAGCCATGGCTGTTCACCGGATCCAAAGCCGTCAAGCAGTACCAGCGAGCCGTGCTGAGGGATGAGCTGATCAACTGCGCTTCGAACCATCGCATTCAGTACGTCGCCCGCGCGGGCCTGGCTCTGGCCCACGATCGCCACGGCTTGATCGCTGTCGGCCATCAGCCTCATGCCCGCCGGAGCTGACGTGATCTCGATCGGACGGCCAATGAGCAGGGAGAGCTCGCCCGCACGCGTCGGCGGTAGGCTCGCGCTCGTCTGCCACGGCGCATGGTCAGTCCCAACGAAGACA
This sequence comes from Spirochaetia bacterium, assembly GCA_029975555.1. Taxonomy (GTDB): domain Bacteria; phylum Spirochaetota; class Spirochaetia; order Treponematales; family Rectinemataceae; genus Rectinema. The sequence goes on from JARKOY010000099.1 coordinate 8,779, forward strand.
AGCGGTGACTCACCGTGTTCTCTTGCCCAGAGCTGCTCCTGGAGCGCCTTCATGTCATCCGGATCGGCATATGCCGCCAAGCCACGGACGTTGGAGCCATCCGGGTCCGTACCGAAATTGCTGTTGAAGATGACTTCGCCGCGATAGGTCAGAGCGGCCGCCGCCTTATTGCCTTGACTGAGGATGGCCTCTGACTCCTGTGGCGTGTTTTTCAGCGACATCCGAAGCGGGAACTGAGCGTAGATAGAGTCACCCTTGATGGCCAGGCCCCGTACACCGGAGGTTGTCTGCGATGCCAAGAGTAGGTGAATTCCGTAGGCTCGTCCCTGCTTGGCCAGCCTGTCGAGCAGTTCCACCGCCTCATCAACGTACCGCTCGTTTCCCTCGAACAGCACGTGAAACTCGTCGATCACGAGCATGAGCCGAGGCATAACCACTCCAGACAGCTCCCTGAACTTGTCCAGCGAATTGGCGCCCACCTTCTTGAACAACTGTGCCCGGATCGCCATCTGCCGATCGACATGACGCAATACCGCGATCCCGAAAGCCTGGTTCGACTCGAGACTCAGCACCTTGACATGTGGCAGCCAGTTCTCACCATTCGCATCCGGACCGAACCGTTTGAACTCCAGGCCCCTCTTGAAATCAAGTAGGTGCAACTCCAACTGATTGGGATCGTAGCGGGCGGCGAGCGCGTAAATTATATCGAGTAATAAGTTGGACTTGCCTTGGCCCACTGCTCCACCGATAAGCAGATTGGGGTGCGGGGGATTCTCAGTACGCAATGACAGTAGGAGTGGCTGGCTGCCTACCTGTCCGATAACAGCATCGAGTGACTCAGCAGAATCTGCTCCCCAGGGGGCGGTCAGATCACCTCCGATCAGCGATCGTAGCGGAATCACCGGGCCCTTGGCGGACTTCGATTCCTCCACTACCGACCTAATAAGTCGCTGAATCAGATCGGCTGGCGGGCAAGCATCTGGTGAGACGGGCCGAGGAAAGCCCGGGACCTGGAGATCCTCGACTCCTGCCTCGATAGTGAGCAGCTCTGCTGCCAACTCCGCAGGGAGGATGTCTCGGGCCGCCGAGGCTGAGTCGGCACACACGAGCAGACTCACTCCTGACTTGCCCCCGACGGCGGCGATCCGGAGCAGCTTGTCCTGGAGGAGTTGGTCGACTCCGTACGGGTAGTCGAGAATCACGACCAGATGCAATGTGCCTTCCCGCACCCCACTTCGCTGCCAGAGTTCGGTCAGAGCGGATGCGCCCTGTGCCCGCGCCAACTCGACGTTGCGGACAGCATCCTGCAAGACCTGCTGCATGCGGTCGGTGAAGGCGGCAGCGTCGGCCCCTGGCTGAGGAAAAGCACTCGAGTGGGCCGACCGCAGCGGCGCGAGTGGACCGAAGAACCCGCGCAATCGCGGATCGTAAACATGCACGGCTAAATGCTTCAATGGCGTCTGCGCAACCACCCGGGTGACCAAGCCAAGCGCGATCTTCTCTTGTGCGCTGCCGCCGTTGAGATAGATGCCCGGGTGATTGATCAGCGGCACAATCACCGGCGCTTGCCAGTCTGTGTCAATGGCCATTGTGCCCAAGCGCGCATAGTCCGCGGGCTCCGCAGCAGGGGCTGCATGCTCCAACTCAGTCCAGTCCGAGCCCGCCCAGCCAGGAGCGAGGTTGGACAGAAGCGCGTTCGCACGCGTCCGCAGCGCCTCCCGCTCTTGACCCGCGTCACGGTCGGCCTCCGCGGCTAGCCGCACCCGCAACTCACGCGCTTCGTTCTCAGCATGCACAACTGCCAACTGGTCCCGTTTGCCTCCCGTCTCCGCGACCTCGGCCACGGCGCGCTCCAAGGCTGTGAAGCGTCCCTTGAGGTCCGCCACACGCTGTCGCACCTCCTGCTCTGCTCTGGCTAACTGAGCTCGAGCCTCGTCCAAGGACAGCTGAGGCTGCACCGGCGCGGCCTGGACTGTCTGCCACGCGGCAGCATGCGAAAGCCGTGGGCCTGACGGCTGGTTGTCTTGCCAATCACCTGCGCCCTCAAAGTGCACATGTCTATGTCCATGCCCCGGCATTTTCCCCCCGCAATCCAAGACTGGAATCAGAACAGAACCTACCCGGTGCCCACTAGTGATGTTGCCAGTTTCACCGAATGGACTTCACGTGCGACTGCTCGCCGATGCTGCGCAGCTTCTCCGGCTGGGCGACGCGATGGGTCGGCGTCGCGCAAAGCAGAGCAGGTGCGGACGGGCGCCAGGAGGGCTTCGTCGCGGGTAGGCTCTCCGGGTGCACCAGTTGATTCTGACGTTTTCCTGCAACGACACTTCCGGCATCGTTCATGCGGTGACCGGCGCGATTGTCGGTTGCGGGGGCAATATCACCGAACTCCAGCAATTCACGTCGCTCGATACCGGACGCTTCTTCATGCGGGTCGAGGTCGACACTCCTGTTCATCCGGACGATTTCTGCCAGGTGATCGAGCAGGTCAGCGACCTATTCGGCGCTGCCTGGCAGGTGAGTGCGGCGAACCGGAAGGCCCGCGCACTGGTGCTGGTCAGCAAGGCCGCAGGACCGCTGAATGATCTGCTGTTCCATCTGCGGGCCGGTGATCTGCCCATCGAGATTCCGCTGATCTT
>JARKOY010000109.1 GCA_029975555.1 Spirochaetia bacterium
TTAGCGAAGCCGAAGCTGGAGGCGAATGGGGTATATGCGGAGATAGTGCGGCCGATTGGGGGAGGGAAGCATGAGTATGTGACGTTTGCGCCGCGGGAAGTGGCGGCAGGGGTATACGACACGGAGTTGAAGGCGCGGGACCGGGTACGGTTGTACAGCACGGTGGCGCCGAAGGTGGTGGGTGGAGTGCAGGGGGCGGAGCAAGGGGGGCAGGCGGTCCAGGGTGCGGCTGGTTTGGGGGTTGAAGCTTCGAAGGCGGGGGAGGCTGTCAGTGGGGAGGTAGCGGCCGGGGGTACGGCGGGAGGGTCTGGGGCGACAGCAGCAAGCAGTGCTGCGGTGGCATCGACTCCAGCAGCTGCTGGTAATAGCGGCATAGAGACGGACCTCGGCCTCTACCTGGAAGTTGTCTATGCGTCAGGCACCATCCGGTATGCAGGGCCGTACGCGCGCACGCCGAGCCTCATGCTCTCCTCGGTCGTCACTCCTGACCAGATACTGCAGGACACCAACCTCGACTATGCCGAGCTGACGCGCCGCAAGGCCGACGGCAGCTGGGAATATCTCACCTTCTCTCCCCGGGAGGTGCTCGAAAAGACCTACGATATCCCCCTGCGCGCAATGGATTTTATTCGCTTCGTGCCCGTAAAATATCTTCCCGAGAAGATCGACTTCGACAAGTTCAGCAACGCAATCGCCATTCAGGGCGCAGCGAATTTTCCAGGGCTGTACTCGTTCAGCGCACCGAAAATGCTCTCTGAGATACTGACGCCCGAACAACTGCTCTCGGCGACCGATATGTATTACGGCGAAATCGAGCGCTGGCAGAAGAGCGGCAGAGTCGACTATCTTACCTTCAATCCGCTCGCAGTGCTCAAGGGGTATCAGGACATACGGATCTACCCGAGGGATATCATCCGCTTCGTTCCGGCAGGCGATACCGGACAGAATCACGATTTTTCGAAGTATCCCGACACGGTGCTCCTCAAAGGCTCGATCCGCTATCCTGGTCGCTATGCGTGGTACAAGGGGATGAAGCTTTCGGACATCGTACAGGAGAGCGACTTGCTCATCGATACCGAGACGAGTTACGCCGAAGTCCGACGCTCCAGCATGGCGGGCGACAGCATCGTCAGTTTTGCGCCCGGTCAAGTGGTCGCGGCCCAGGCGGATGTCGAGCTGCGGCCGCGCGACACCGTGGTGTTCTATCCCAAGTATGCCCAGAGGCCCATCAGCATCGCGGGCGAGGTTGCGGATCCGAAGATCGTACCGTACTATGATCAGATCGAGCTGTCGTCGGTCCTTCGGTCCGTGACGCTCTCGCAGGACCTGACGAACCTCAAGGCTGAAATCAAGAAGGCGAGCGGCGAGACGACCGACGTCTACCTGGAGGATTACCTGAAACGGCAGCCCACCGCGAAGGTTTTACTTTCGCCGGGCGACGCCATTACGATCAAGGCGCTTCTGCCCGATGAGCACCTGCCGGCGGTCGTGGTCCGCGGAGAGGTCAAGAGTCCTCAGACCCTCGCCTTTACCGAGGGGATGAGGCTCTCCGACGCCCTCGCCGCAGTGGGTGGCTATGCCTCCACCGCCTATCCCAAGGGCCTGGTGCTCATACGAAAATCCGTGGCCGCTGCCCAGCAGGCGCAGGTGGACAGGCTCATCGCACAGTACGAGGCGGCGACGGCGGCGGGGGCTGCGCTGCCCTCGATATCGAGTTCTTCATCCACTTCTTTGTCGGCATTCGCCGTGATTGCGAACATGCACGTCGATCTGGCGATACAGAAGGCCAAGCTCGGCACCCTAAAGCAGCTCTACAAGGAAGGCTTTGGGCGCATTGCGCTCGAGATACCGAATTCGCTCGAGGCGCTGAAGGGCTCCTCGAGCGACATCAAGCTCGAACGCGACGACCTGATCTACGTGCCTAAGATGCCGACCTATGTCCTGGTATCCGGGGAAGTCTCGAGCCAGAATGTGGTGCTGTACAAGGAAGGCCTGACGGTGCGCCAGGCCATCACCGAGTCCGGCTGGGTCTTGGACGAGGCAGATTTGGCGCATGCATACATCATCCGGGTTTCGGGCAAGCTCGACAGCACGGAGGGCAAGGGCTTCCTCTTCTTCAAGCCGAACATCCTGAACTACAAGCTCGAGCCCGGCGATACGGTCTACGTGCCCACCAAATCGTCGAAAGTGTCGATGACCTGGGCGTACTTGAGCGATGCCTTTGAGATTGTCGGCACCATCCTGACGACCGCGCTGACGGCAAAGACACTCTTGGGCCTGTAACGAGAGGAGACGACTGTGGCTGAACCAACAGATGGAAAACACGAAGATTCCGATGAGATATCCCTCGTCGACTTGGCCGCGACGATCTGGCGGCAGAAGTGGCTCGTCGTCATCATTACGGTGCTGGCCGCGGCGTGTTCGGTGGTCTATGCGCTCATGCAGCCGAACAAGTATACGGCGACGAGCACGGTCCTGCCGATTTCGGGTTCCTCTTCTTCGCTGCTCTCGCAGTATGCGGGGCTCGCTTCGCTGGCGGGCGTGAACCTTCCCAGCGCAAGCGCTTCGGACCCTTTGGTCAAGATTCAGGCCATCTTGGGCAGCCGGGAGCTGGCGGTCAAGGTCGTCGAGGAGCTCGACCTTATCCCGCAGCTCATCAAAAAGCCGGAGAAACTCAAGGAGGTGAGCCCCCTTTCGGCCGCCGTAGAGATATTCCAAAAAAGCGTTTTTTCCGTCTCGGTAGACACCAAGACATCGCTCATAAAAGTGTCGGCGAAGACAGAGCGGCCGGAACTCTCGGCCAAGATCGCCAATACGGCCATAGACCTTCTACAGAAGGACCTTGCGAACCGCGTGCTCTCCGCAAGCGGCAAGAGCATCGTGGTGCTGGAGCAGCAGGTCGCGGACCAGGAAAAGAAAGTGCGCGAGCTCCAGGCCAAGATGGAGGACTATCAGAAGAAGCACAGGCTCGTGGCGCCTGCGACCCAGAGCCAGCAGGGGCTCGACCTGTACCGCTCGCTCATCCAGCAGAGGATCACGCTCGAGATACAGATTTCCAGCCTGCAGAACGCGCTTTCGGCCGACAATCCGAAGCTCACCCAAGCACAGGCTCAGCTCGCAGCCGTCCAGAAGCAGATCGACGATTTCGAGCGCACGGGCGGCGGCGTGGGGCCCTCCATGAGCGAGACGCCCAAGGCCCTCATGGAATATGCGAACTTGCAGGCGGAGCTCGAACTGGCGACAAAGATCTACGGCGGCCTTCTGACGAGTCTCGAGAATCTGCGGCTGCAGAATGCGACGGATCAGGTGTTCGTTGAGGTGATCGACACGGCAGTGCCGCCGGAAAAGAAGAGCGAGCCTTCGCGGTCGATGATCTGCGTGGTGGGCACGCTGGCTGGCGGGTTTTTGTCCTTGCTGTTGGTCTTTGTGCGTGAGGCCCTGCAGAAGCTCCGCGCCGATCCGGAGGTGCGCGCGAAGTTCGCGAAGAGGCGTGAGGTGTAGTGGTGATCCCTGACGCAGGGTTTTTGAACTGTTGAGGCCAAGAACTACAGAAGGCCGCGGGAATTCAGGTTTTGCTTGGATTCTCGCGGCCTTTTTTTTGTGGGATTTATGGCTGTGGCCCAGGCGGCCCAGGCGCACCGTAGGAGGCCTTTGTTCGTGCTCAGGCCAAAAGCCGCCTCAGCAGCGCATCGAAGTCGAGCCTGTTTTTTTCGATGACTTCGTGAACGATGGATGTGGGAATGTTGAGGCTGCCGCCGGTCGCGAGTGCGTGCGCTGCGGACAGAGCGCCCGCAAGGGCTGCGATGGTGTCGGTGTCGCCGCCTACCGAGGCGCCCATGCGTACGGCGAGCCATGTATCGTCGCGGGCCGTCGAGAAAATGCACAGGGCCGCCGCGGCGACGTCGGCCGACGCGAGGGTGGTGCCGTATACGTTGTAGAGAAAATCGAGGGTGGCCTCGATATCTTTGGTACCGGAGGCGCCTTGGCCGGCGGCGCCCTGGCTGGTGTCGAGGAATGCAGTCGTTTGTGTCTGAACGTGCGGCGCTATGCGCGGCGCCATGAAAGGACGCGCAATAAAATTGCGCACGCGCGCGGCGACCGAAGGCCCGCACTGAGGATAGGGTGCAAGGCGCGCACCCTCCGCCGCCCCGGCCTCGATTTCCGAGAGTGTGCGCTCGATGCTCTCTCCGCGCATGGCGGCGCGGAGGGCGTAGGCGTAACTCATGGCAGGCTCGAGGGCCAGCTGGGTGTTGTGGGTGGGAAGAAGGCATGCGCGCACGCACTCGGGCAAGGGCGCATCTCTGGCCACGGAGAAGAGCACGGCCGCAGGGCTGCGCATGACGCCGCCGCAGGTCGTCCCGCCGAGCCCCGCGCGTTCGGGGAGCTCCCCGCACTCGATGGCTTCGAGGGCTGCCTTGGAGCTCGGGCCTATGTAGTTTTTTTCGACCGCGCCGCTCTGCCTCATCCAGCGGAGGAGCCTCTGCGCGGTGTCGTTCGCGTCGACGCGGCCGCGCGTCCCGTACTCGTCGAGGAGGGCGCAGACCTGCTCGGTGTCGTCGGTGACGGACGCGCGCGGGATGGTGGGGTGGTTCTTGGACTCGCCTGGCTCGAGCAGGCGGTCGACGAGGCCGAACTTCGAGCGGATCTCCGCGCGGGTCATGAATTCGGTGGGCATGCCCATGGCGTCGCCCACGGCGTAGGCAGTGAGGACCGCGCGGAGAATCTCGGCCGAGATCGTGGGAGCAGGGGAATCACCACGGTCCTCGATGGGCGCGCCGCTGTTGTGGCGATTGCGGTTCATTGGCCATTAGCCTCCGATCAACGCCGATATGAATGCGTATGCCCGGCTGAGCTTTTCTTCCGGATCCTCCAGGTAATAGCGGTAGAGCGGCTCGAGCGTGTAGTAGCCCCCGTAGTCGAACGTGCCGAGGGCAGCCTTGACCGCCTGCCAGTCCGTGTCGCCTTCGCCGGCGGGGATGTGCTTTTTCTCGCCCGCATGGTCGCTCAGGTGCAGGTGCGCTGGCCTTGCCTTCTTTATGAATTCTGCAGGGTCGATGTCGGCCTCGCAGGACTCCGTGGTGTCCACCGCAGGGCTGATCCGCGGAGCGCCGAGCGATGCGATGTACGCCAGAAGCCCCTCGGGAGTCCGCCCGACGCCTTTGGGGCTGTTCTCTATCACGAGGAGCACGCCCGCCTTATCGCACGCTTCCGCCAGGTGCAGGATGTTCTCCCGTATGGGCTGCTCGATCAGCGCCTGCATCGTGGGGTCCTGCTGCACCTCGTGGGGGTGGACGACGAGCACCTCCGTCCCCAAGGCTTTGCAGAGCCGGACGAGCCCCGCCCCGAAGGCCCTGGCCTCGGCGGCCATCCCTGGACTTGCGTTGTAGAGCATCGAGAACATGGCGAGCGGGTAGTGCACCGAAGCGACGTGAATTTTGATCTGCTCAACCTCGCGCGCAAAGGATTCGGATGCATCGGCGAAACATTGGGGCATCAGTTCGGCGTGCAGAAAGCCCGCGCCCGCGATGAGGCGCAGGCTCTCCAGGGCGCTCCTCGGATACAGCGCAGCCGTAGAGAAGGAATATTTGTTTGCAATATCAGCCATTTATTTCCGCCTGAAGTTCGTTGGCAGCCTTGTCGAGCGCCGCTTTGGGCGACAGGACATTCCGCTCGAGCGCGTCGAGTGCCTGCGCCAGAAGCTGGTCCATCGTGCCCATCTGCTCAAAGTGCCAGTACGACCACGCGGTATCGAGCTGATCGAAGGCCACGGAGTACATCTGATTGGAGGTGACCGCCTCTTTCGCCTCCGGCAGACTCAGGCCCGATTTCCGGATCGGCAGGTAGCCGGTCTTGAGCGCGAAGGTGGTCTGGTTCTCTTTGCTGGCGAGGAACTTCACCAGTCTCCAGGCGGCTTCCCTCGTCTTTTGGTCTGTGCTCAGAATGACCAGGACGTTCCCGCCCAGCGCGACCGAGGGGCGCTTGAAGTATGGCATCGGGATGGCGCCGATCTGGAGGGTCGAGTCTTTGGACCAGCGGGCGATGCGCGCCGAGGTGGCGACGAGGAAGGCGAGGTTGCCCGAAAGAAATTTTTTCTCCGCGTTCGAATGCTGGCCCACGGGCATGATCCTCTCGTCGATCAGTTTCTTCCAGAACGTGGCGACTTCGACGGCCTTGTCGTCGTTGAACGCGGGCGATATCTTCGTGCCTTTTACGGAGATGACGCTGTTGTCATTCTGGTAGAGCATGGTCTTGAAGAGCCATGCGACGTCCGTGACATCGAATCCCCAGAAGTCTGGGGAGCCGGAGACGTTTCCTTTGGCCTGCGCGGCCTTTGCGAGCGTGAGGAGCTCAGCCCAGGTTTTAGGGGGATTCTTGAGGTCTAGACCTGCTTTTGCCAGAATAGCCTTGTTGTAGTAGAGCACAGGAGTGGAGATGCCGTAGGGCACCGCGCAGATTCTTCCGTTGTATTTCGCGTAGTCCCAGACGCCCGGGTAGATGTCGTCCTTGTTGAAGTCGGCGTCGTTCAGCTTCGTTTCGATGAAATAGTCGTTCCGTGCGCCGGTGTAGAGTGGGCCTGCGGCCATGAGCGCGACATCGGGCGCGGTGTTCGACATGAGGGCGGCGCTGACCTTCGTGGCCGTGTCCGCGTAGTTGCCCGAATATGAGTAGTCCAGCGCCACATCCGGGTTGGCAGCCTTGTACTTTTCCAGCAGGGCCTTGAACGCCTCGCCCGAATCGCCGGAGATGGCGAACCACACCTTCAGTTTTGCCTGTGCGCCGACGGGAATTGCGGTGATCGCCAGCGCGAGCATGGCGATGGATATCATCACACGCTTTTTCATGGTACTACCTCCTTGAGGACTTCTTCCTCATATTTCTGAGCGCGCATGGCGCGCTCCGTTTCTGTGTCATGTCTTCAGCCCGGTTAGGGTTATCGACTGCACGAACTCCTTTTCCATGAACATGTACACGACGAGCACCGGCACGATCGCCATGAGCGAAGCGGCCATCAGCACTTGGTATTCGCTGTTCGTCTCCGTGACGAGATACTTGAGCCCGATGGGCAGTGTCCGCATCTTTACGTTGTTGGTGATGATGAGCGGCCACATGTAGCTCCGCCAGTGCGTGAGGAAGGCGAAGAGCGAGGCCGTGCCGATGGCCGTCTTGGAGTTGGGAAGGACGATCTTCAGGAACACTCTGAAGTATCCACAGCCGTCGACTTTCGCCGCGTCGACGAGTTCGTTCGGGATGGTCTGGAAAAACGAGAACAAAAGGAGCGTCGTGAACGCACAGTTCAGCTCCGCCACGATGAGGCCGGCGTAGGTGTCGACCAGCCCCGCGACGGCGGCGAGCAAAAACAGGGGAATGACCGTGACGATCTCGGGCACGAAGAGGCTGCTCTGCATGAAGGCGAAGAGTTTTTTCTTGAGCGGGAAATCAAGCTTGGCGAAGGCGAATGCTCCCATGGCGGATATCCATATCTGGAGCACAGTCTCGACGACCGAAAGGCAGATGCTGTTCGCGTAGAAGCGGACAAAGGGTATCTTTTTGAACACCTCGGCGAAGTTGGTGAATTTGAAGGAGCTTGGAATCCACTTCGGCGGATAGTTGTAGACGTCCGCCGGGGTCTTGAATGCGGAGAGCAGCATCCAGACAAAGGGGAAGATCATGAGGGCGGCGCTGAAAAACAGGAAGATCGTCGTGAACGGGTAGCGCGGTCGCAGGTGTTTGCTCATAGTTCGGCCCTCCGCATTATTCGAAACTCACTTCTTTGCGCCCCAGGATCCGCTGCAGCATGGTGAACGCAAAGATGACAAGAAAGAGCACGATGGCCGCGGCTGCCCCACGGCCCATTTTCCCCCTCGTGAACGACTGGTCGTAGATGTACGTGACCAAGAGGAGCGTGGACTCCAGAGGCCCGTGGTTGGGGGTCATGACGTCCACCTCGGTGAACACTTTGAAGCAGTTGATGATGCCCATCATCACGATGAAGGAGGTGACCGGCGCCAGGAGGGGTAGTTTCACCTTGCGGAAGACCTGGCGCTCGTTCGCCCCGTCGATGCGGGCGGCTTCGAGGTAGGATTCGGGGATGCTCTGAAGCCCGGCCAGAAAGAGGATCACGTTGTACCCCAGGCCCTTCCACACCGAAAAAAGGATGACGGAAAGCAGGGCCGTCTTTTCGCTGTACAGCCACTGCAGCGAGGGCAGGCCCAACAGGTTCAAAAGCTGGTTCAAAGGCCCGATGCCCGGATCGTAAAACCACAGCCATATGAGGCTCGATGCCGTAATGGGCACGACGACCGGCGCAAAGTGCGCAATTCTGAAGAAGCGCCTGAAACGGATTTTTCTGTCAAGAAGGATTGCGATGAAGAGCGCAAGCCCCGTGTCCACGACCAGCTTGATTCCTGTATAGAAGAGCGTGTTTCCAAAGGCCTTCCAGAACCGCCCGTCGTTCAGGACGAAGAGAAAGTTGCGGAACCCCACGTAGGCGCGGCTCGTCGTCGTCATGCTCCAGTTGGTGAAGCTCATGATGAGCACGAGGACCACCGGCAGGAGGAAGAGCAGCACGAGCGTGATCAAGAGCGGCGTCACCATGACGGCCGCAGCCCTCCGCTGTTCTTTTTTGAGGTCGTAGACCTTTGTGGCCTGGTTGTGCTTCATAGGTCCCTCTCTTGTCCTGCGCCGTTGGTTGCCGCTGGCACGAGCACCTCTGCGATGTCGGGGCGGAGGCAGAAACGCACGACTTTCCCCTCTCTTTCGTACGGGTTGCCGTCGACGATGAGGTCGGCATCGGGGCCGAACCCCTCTAGTTCGATGTAGTCGCCCGGCCCGAAGAGCAGGTGCTCGGCGCGCGCGGTGTCGATAAAGCCCCGGAAGGGGGCGGCGGCACGGACGACGACCGTGTCGAAGAGCCCCAGCGCCGCGGCGCCCTCCATGAATGCGGCGTTGCAGAGCACGCCCGCGATGGCCCTGCCAAAGAATTCCCTCTTACCAAGCGGCGAGACGATGATCTGCGCCGGGCTCTCCATGGAAACCGCGATCGGCGCGCCGTTCTTACGCAGGCGAAAATTCTCACCCACGATGTGGGGCGAAGGCTCGATCTGCAGTTTTCTGCCGCTGTGGAGCAGTTCCCTCGCGGAGATGTTGACGACCTCGCCCCCCAAGGTGCCTAGAAAAGAATTGCCTACGACCACATCGTTCAGACCGAAGGCGAGGTGGCGCCCATCCACGCACACCTCCACTGCGTCGATGCTCTTTCGTGAAGAAGTGACGAGCGCCTCGATGTCGAGCCTCGGAATGTCATCCGGCCCGAACGCTATCACCGGCCCGACATTGATGGTCCCCGAGGCGATGCCCAGAAGAGGTACTCTGTTGCCCCGTGCGCTGGGGGCTTGACCTTCCCGCTCGCGAGCGATCATCGCGTCGAGCACGTAGGAGCAAAGCCCGTCCCCCCCGATGCAGACGAGTATCTCCGAGCCCCACTCGAGGAGGTTCGCCACGGAGGCGTACAGGTTTTTCACATAGTCTGTCGCCTGGAGTGGGCCACCAGAAAGGCTCTGCGTCAATTGGGGCCGCGCTGTCAGCCTGGACCATCCGGGAGGGAGTTCGTCGCAGCCGAACATGCCGCCGCAGACCGCGACCTTGCAGGTCCGAAGCTGGCTGGCAAGCAAGGCAATCGTTTCTGGCGCAGTGCCTTTTCCGGAAGCAGCGCCGATTATCACCCCGACTTTCATACCCTTTCTCTATGGTTTCAGCACTATTTTCAACGCCTCACCCGAGGCGAGTAGATCGAAGGCTTCCTTCCCGCGCTCAAGGGGGTAGCGGTGAGTGATTATCTTCGAAAATGCCTCTCTGTGCGCATCGATCATGGATAAAGCCTCCTTGAAATGGCGCATCGCGTAGCCGAAGCTGCCTTTCAGGGACACCTGGCGGTAGTGGATCGAGTACGCCTCGACGGGCACCACTTCATCCCTTGCGAGCCCTGAGAACATGAGCACCGTGCCGGCGTCGGCGGCCAGGCCGATGTATTCGCCGACGAGCTCTTTTTTGTTGACCGCGACGACCACGGCGTCGTAGAGACCTTTTTTCACGTGGCCTGGCTCACACGTCTCGATGCCCCAAGAGGCGATTCTCTGCCTCCTGGGCGCGGAGGGTTCGACGACCGTCACGGGAATACCCTTGGTGCTGAAAAGGAGTGCGAAGAGAGCTCCCATCGGGCCAGCGCCGACCACGAGCCCCTTGCTCGTCGGCTTCAGGGTAAGCTGTTCTATCCCGTTGAGCACGCAGGCGAGCGGTTCGACGAGCGTGTAGACGTCGTCTTTGTCTTTCACTGGAAAGACGCCCCGTTCGATGTAGCCCGCCGATAGTCCCACCCGCTCGCAGAACGCCCCGTCCTCGACGTAGTGCTTGTGAGCACAGAGGGAGCCTGCGTCCCTCTGACAGACCTCGCAGGCGCCGCACTCCGCGTACGGCGCGACCACGACCGCATCGCCGATGGTATAGCCGCAGCCTTCCGGCGCCTTCTCCACCAACCCGTAGAACTCGTGCCCCAAGATGGCGGGTGGCGGGAAGAGGTGGTGTCCTTTTTGGTACGTCTTCAGGTCGGTGCCGCATATGCCGCAGCCGAGGACTCTGACGACGAAATCTGAGGTGGGATCGGGGACATCCTGCATTGCCAGCTGCCCGATGCCGGTATACACGAGGGCTTTCATGCATGTTTTCCTTTCGCGGCCGCGCCACTGCGCGTCGGACACTGAACCATGTTCCTTGACGTCTCCTCCGTCGAATGTTCGCGGAGCAGCGTTAAAATCGCACAAGCAGTCTGTTCATCCGTGATTAAATCGCTTATGAACCCCGCCTGTGCCGCGGCGATAATCCCCCTGGCCTTCTGTTCGCCTCCGGCGAGACAGATCGAGCGTCGCAGCTTGGGCAAGTTCTGGATATCGAAGGCCAGCAGGTCGTATTCGTGTTCGGAGTGGAAGATGACTCCCTTCTGGTCAAAAAATTGTGCCAGAATGTCGCCGCAGGAAGCGCTCTTTTTCAACTCTTCCTTGTACTGTTCCGGCAGTTCGTCGATAATGTTGACGGAAGAGGACGGAGGCGCACCCAGCCCCACGACCGCCGCCTCAACCTGGTTCCAGTATTCTCTGAGGGCGTGCATGCGCTGCTCCTCGATGCCCGAGAGCGCGCTGCCCTTTTCGCGAACGGACGAGAGGTTGACGAACAGCCCCTTTGACCGAAAAGACGTGCTGAAGCGGTCGATTATGGTGTTGATCTGCAGGTTCGGGTTGGTGTCGCCTGAAAGCCCGATGAGGGGGACGAAGAGCGGCTTTCGGGCCTGCGCTGGATGGCGGGGGAGGAGCATTGCCGTCTCGTACACGGTTTTGCCCCAGCCTATGCCCACGACGCTGAAGGCCGGCAAGAGTTCGTCCAGAACATCCGCCGCGCGCGTCGCGATCGCCTTGGTAATTTCGTCCTGATCCGCAGATGTTCCGACCGGAACGACTGTCGCGGCACGAAGACCCAATGTTTCGACGAGCAACTCCGCAAGCTCGTCGGTGTGCTGTGTCGCGGGCGGCACCACCGTGATCTTCACCAGGCCCAGCGACTTCGCCTTCTCGATGAGCCTTGAAATCTGCGAGCGCGAAAAGCCTTCTTTGGCGGCGATATCTTCCTGCGAAAGCCCTTCAATATAGTAATATCTAGCAATTCTATATATCGTCGAGACATCATGTCCTGTTTTCATGACGCACGGTCTCCCGCTCTATTCACTATTCCCATGGTTCCTATCCCAAGATTTCTCTCAACGAACAAATGACCTTGAGGGGGGCGCTCGCCTGGAAAATGTTGCGGCCGAAAGCAAAACCGCGCGCGCCGCACTCGACCGCGTGCCGGGCGACGATGCCAATGTCGCGGTCCTTCGGCCCTCCTGCGAGGATGACGGGGACCGGGCAACAGTCGATCACCTTCTCGAAATTGTCGACGTAGAAGGCCTTCACCACGTCGGCGCCCAGCTCTGCGGCGATCCTGGCCCCGTGGTACTGGACGTCGAAGCTCGCGGTCTTGCTGAAGTCGGTGGCGAGAATTTCGACCACGACCGGAATGGAGCACTGGTGGAACGCATCGATGTCCGCCGCGAGCGCCTGAAGGCTTCGGTAGTCTTCCCCGCCGATGACCGCCATCATCAGCACCGCGTCGGCGCCGGCCGCCAGCGCGGTCTTGGGGCTGACGTGGTTGCGGTGGGCTGGTGCGTACGCCTCGGCGAGGCTCGAGCCTCCGAACGAGCTTCTGAGGACGAGCTTTTTGCGGAGGAACGGAGGCCGGGCTAGGTGTACGGCGAGGCCTATATTCAGGATGAATCCATCGAGCGGGGCGCCAGCGAACGCATTCATCAGCGCCGGCGTATCCTCAAGGCCAGGCATCACGCCGCTCTGCGCGTGATCGAGCGCCAACAGAAAGAGGTGGCCCCTCTCGTCGAAGAGCTTTTCGGTGTTCCTTTTCAGTCCGTCGGTCATAGAACCCCCCTGCACAGACCACCGCCGCGGCGCACCGAAGGTGAGTGGCTCGCCACCCTTGCACATATAATGCAATTTTGTGCATCAATTATTCTCATATAATCAGAATACATCCGGGTTTCCGTGTTGTCAACAACAAAAAGCACAGCATGAGAAAAACGCCCATGATGCGGTTTGACCCGTGCTGTGAATGACGTCGTATGAGCGCAGGGATGCAATCGTGGCGCGCACCGATGTCCATCGGCGTGGTCGTTCCTTGTGTGGGGTCATCCTGAGTGCTATAGTAAAGACATGCAGTAGGCAGACCGCCGGATACCCGTGTCCGTTTCCGGCAATGTTTCAAGGAGGCGAACATGAAAAGCGACAAACGGATAATCGATGCGCTCAATGGCCTTTTGGCCGACGAGCTCACCGCGATCAACCAGTACATGGTTCATTCGGAGATGTGCGACGACTGGGGTTACGAGAAGCTCCACAAGCATTTCGAAAAGCGTGCGATCGACGAGATGAAGCACGCCGAGAAGCTCATCGGCCGCATCCTTTTCCTCGAAGGAACTCCCATCGTCAGCGAGCTGCGAAAGATCAACATCGGCGCGTCCGTGGACAAGCAGCTCGAGAACGACCATGAGGCCGAATACATCGCGATCAAAGGATACAACGAGGCCATCGCCTTGGCCGCGGAACTCAAGGACTTTGCCACCCGCGATTTCCTTCAGGAGATCCTCAACGACGAAGATGCCCACATGGACACCATCGAAGCGCTTCAGTCCGAGATCGAGCACATGACGCTGCCGACCTTCCTCTCGACGCAAGTCTGAGAATTCATGGGGCGGGGGGCATATCCTATCTGTACATAATCGGTTATTGGTTCTTCTTTTCGGAATTTCCTTGAGACATCTTGAGCAGCTTTTTTACATTCTCGATATGCTTTTGGTATGCTCTTTCTGCGACACAGATGTCTCCAG
Source organism: Spirochaetia bacterium (assembly GCA_029975555.1). Classification (GTDB taxonomy): domain Bacteria; phylum Spirochaetota; class Spirochaetia; order Treponematales; family Rectinemataceae; genus Rectinema. Next base: position 13,481 of record JARKOY010000109.1, read on the forward strand.
ACTCGGCGGCATCAATGAGTTCTTCGTGTTCGGCGACGCTCATGCCCCAGTCTCTGTAGGTGGCTTGGCATGCGGCGATCTCCTTGAGCAGGAAAGAACGAAGAATATTGTAGAAATCAAGAAAGAGGGTGTTGGAACTTGTTTTTATGATAGTGCCGTGAAAATCGTAATCGGCGTTTACTATCCCGAGAGGATCTTTCACGCTAACCGCCGCAGACATAGAATTAAGAATCGATCGGAGCTCGGTTAAAGTAGGCGCAGCTTTTTCCGGAGCGCTTTTACAACTTTCGGTCAGTCGGAGATAACTCCAGAGTTCCATGGCTGCTCGGAGATCGATAATCATCTCGAGATCATCGTGACCTAATATGAGTGCCCAGGTGAGCACCTCTCGCGAGATGGCCTGGCGTTCACAAACAAAAGTTCCCACAGCAGACTTCGATTCGAGAACGCCGAGATGATTAAAAATTTTGATTGTCTCTCTGATTGAGGAGCGCCCGACGCCGAAAAGCGCGGCGAGTTCGGCCTCGGTTGGAAGTTTATCGCCTGGTTTGTAGGCTCCAGAGGAGATTAAGTCCTTGATCCTATCCATGACCTGGTTTACGATTGTCATTTTTTTTATTGAACTGAAAGGCTCCATTTGCTGCATGATCAAGTATATCTCCCTTTTTTTTATTAGTCAAAGAAATCGTTGTTAGACTCGCATAAAAGAGCCTTGATCATGACATGCCGAGATAACTTTTCTTTACGGCCTCGTCTGATCTAAGTCTTTCTGCACTGTCTGCCATAACAATCTCACCCATTTCGATTACATAACCTCTATTGGCGATTTTGAGAGCGACATTCGAATTCTGTTCGACAAGCAGCACAGGGATCCCTTCGGCGTTGATCTTTTTGATGATCGAAAAAATATCCTGAATCACTTTGGGAGCGAGGCCGAGGGATGGTTCATCCATCATGATCAGGCGTGGTTTTTGCATAAGAGCTCGGCCCACTGCGAGCATCTGTTGTTCACCACCTGAAAGTGTGCCTGCTCGCTGATCCCTGCGCTCGTACAGCCTGGGGAAGAGTGTGTAGACATGTTCTAAGTCGTGGGTGGCTTCCTTTGGACTTCTTAGGTACGCTCCCATATTCAGGTTCTCTCGGACTGTGAGATTGCCGAAGATATGTCTGCCTTCAAGACACTGTGCGAGGCCACGCGATGCAATCACGTGTGGCTTGAGGCCATCGATCCGTTCTCCGAGAAAGCGAATTTCGCCTGAGGTTATCTTGCCGAGAAGCCCTGAGATGGCGCGCAGAGTGGTAGTCTTGCCCGCCCCGTTACCCCCGATGAGGGTGACGATTTCTCCTTCTCTAACCTCCAGTGAGACGCCTTTCAGAGCATGAATTTTCCCATAGTGAAAATGGAGATTTTTTACTTCGAGCAGATTAGTCATTTCGAGTATCCCCCAGGTAAGCAGCGATTACTTCCTGATTCTGCTGAATATCTGCTGGCTCGCCGAAGGCGATCTTTTTGCCATAGTTGAGCACACATATTATGTGTGTCACATTCATCACCAACTTCATGTCATGTTCGACAAGGAGCACAGTGACCCCCTTTTCGTTGATCCTTCTGATCGTTTCGCTGAGCTCTTCCTTCTCTCGGCCATTCATGCCAGCGGCAGGTTCGTCCAGAAGAAGCAGTTTCGGTTCACTTGCGAGCGCTCGGGCGATTTCAAGTCTCCGCTGTTCACCGTAGGAGAGATTCCGCGACTTGAAATCGATTTTGCTATCGAGCTGCATAAAGTGAAGTATATCGAGGCATTTTTCGCGTACCGACTTTTCTTCTGCGCGTTGCCGACGTGTGCGGAGAATGCTGGACATGAGGCCAGCACCGGTCTTCGTATGGCAGCCGACCATGACATTTTCTAGTACGGTCATCTGTTTGAAGAGATTGATATTCTGATATGTACGCGCAATGCCTAGTTTGTTTACCTTATAAGGAGGAATCCCTTGAATTTCCTTCTCTTCGAAGAGTACTCTACCGCTTGTAGGGGCGTAAACGCCGCTAATAATATTGAAAAGAGTAGTTTTCCCGGCACCATTGGGACCGATGAGGCCGAAGATCGAGCCTTTAGGAACTTCCATATCGACTTCGTTGACTGCAGTGAGCCCCCCAAACCTAATGGTCACTTTTTCGAGTTTAAGCATTGTTCACCGCCTTATCGGTATGCTGCTTCCTTGAGCTTTCTTTTAGGCTCTCGATGATACCTACAACTCCATTGGGAAGATAGAAAAGGACAATGAGGATAAAGATCGCATAAATCAACATTTGGTAACTTACGAAGCTTTGCATCAGTTCGGTTGTGGCAACGAGAATTGCAGAGCCGATCGCTGGTCCCACTAGAGAGCCGATCCCTCCGAACAAGAGCATGGTCATGAATAGCGTGGATTGGGACGCCGTGAATGTATCGGGGCTTATAAAGCCCATGAGATGTGCATAGAGTGCGCCAGCGATACCTGTCAAAAATGCACTGACCGCAAATGCAAGAATTTTGTAGTAACGGACATTAATACCCATTCCATTGGCTGCGTGCGGATTCTCACGGATCGCGATGAAAGCCCTCCCGACCCGAGAGTCTACGATCCTTTTTTTGGCGATGAACACGAGGATGACGACGCCGAGCAATAGGAAGAAGTTGCTCTGGTTTGTAGAGAACGTATAGCCAAAAATCGAGATATGAGGGATGCCTACAATGCCAGAGGTGCCGTTCGTCAGGGGCACGGTGACTGCGATGAAGATGTAGACCATCTGACCAAATGCAATGGTCAGAAGAGAAAGAAAGTGCTTTACAAGCTTTGCAGCAGGGAACGCGATAATGACGCCAAAGAGCATCGAAACGAATCCGGCGATGATGACAGCGAGAGCGGGCGGTAGGTTCAGTCTGAGTGTCAATAAAGCCGAGGTGTAGGAACCAATTGCATAGTAACCTGCGTGGCCGAAAGAAACCTGGCCAGTATAGCCGAACAGAATATCGAGACCAGTGACTGCGATAATGTTGATACAAACGAAACAGAGTACAAGAGCCAAGTAGCGCTCCTTCAGCATCAAGCCGCACACGACTGTGATGATGGCCAGTGCTATTAGAAGCCCTTTTTTCTCTTTCAGTCTATTGAGCATGCTTGATTCTCCTTTGAGTTGGGGAAAGGTCAGTCATCCATGACCTGCTCTTTGAAAAGACCCGTGGGCATAATGATCATCACTATGATAAGAACTGCAAACGAAATGAAATCCTTGTAAGTAACCGTGACAAAGGCGGAGATAAGGGTTTCGATGAAGCCAAAAAAGATTCCGCCGACGATCGCTCCGTACATATTCCCGTAGCCACCGACGACCGCTCCGGCAAAAGCTTTTTGGCCGATAAGCGCTCCCATAGATAGGTACACGCCAAAAATAGGCCCGACCACGACTCCGATTCCACCGGCGAGCATGCTGGCGATACCCCAACTTGCTCCTTTTGTGAGGGGCACATTGATCCCGAGTGAACTCGCCGCAAGTTCATCCTGAGCCGCTGCACGCATGGAAGTACCAAATTTCGACTTGGTCATGAAAAAATGAAGGGCAAGCATACAGAATATCCCTACACCGAGGGCCAGGAGATTCTCCGGAACAACCGAGTAGCCAAAAATATCTACAGTGGTTTTTTTGAATAATGGAGGGAATTGTTTGACGTTGGTTCCCCATGCAAACATTGCAATATTCTGCAGCACCATCGCGACAGAAATGGTGCAGAGAATGATATACACTGTCTGTGCTCCTCGTTCGAGGAGCGTTGTCACAAGGACACGCTCGATGAACAATCCCAAGCTGAACATGATGATCATCGTAAAAACTAGAGATACAACGAAAGGGAGATGCAAGTATTTATAGAATGTGAGTCCAAGGAATGCTCCTATCATCAGCATGTCTCCTTGGGCGAGCGTCATGAGGCCTGAAGCCTTGTAGATCATACCGTAACCAAGTCCAACGAGGCCGTAGACACTACCAATCATGAGAGCACCGATCATCAACTGTACAAGCATGAGATATTCCTTCTGCCCTTAATGCAGGCTTTGCAAAAAAATATGCTGTATTTTATCTGCGCGAGAAAGGCTCCGACAGAGGACGTGCGTTTGCTTCCGTCGGAGCCTACGAGGTCGCTCTACGAATTATTTTTTATAGGTCTTTTTCCAGATGTCGTATGGCACATGCTTCATGTCCTGTATAACATAGGTACGGCACTGGGTCAGACCGTCGCCGGAAGCATCGGAGAAATCATAGATGCCCGCAATGCCAGGGAGACCTTTGATCGAGATGAAAGCCGCACGGATAGAGTCGGGATCATTGATGTTCTTGGCATTTTTGAGCGCTTCGCAGATGAGGTTGACGCTATCGTAGCCACGGTACGCCACATCGGAGACAGGAAGAGCACCATATTCTGCCACGAATGCCTTTAAGAATTCTTTTTCGACATCGTTCGCCGCGCTTTCTATGTTCTGCGGAATGACCGCGCCTGAACCAAAGATGACCTTGTTGGCCGCTTCGCCAGCCACATTGTAGATATCTGGGACACCGAGTCCCTCAGGTCCGTAGATGAAGCCGTTAAATCCATTGCGGCGGAACTGCTTGATTGCGAGCGCAAGTTCGTTCGTCATGCCGTACACAACCACCGAGTCTGCTTTTGCGTTGATGATGCGGAAAATCTGGCCAGTGTAGTCCGTGTCTGTAGGTTGATACTGCACTTCGGCGACGATATCGAAGTCTTTTCCCATGAGAGATTTGACATTAGCAATACCAGACTTGCCGTATTCCGATGCAACATAGAAGAGTCCGACTTTTTTCGCTCCCATCTCCTTCATTGCTTTGACGAAAGCCTGATTCGGAAGTGCGGCATTTGCGGTACCGCGGAAAATATATTTGTAAGTTGTATGCGTATATGCAGGGCTCGTACCACATCCAACCTGGATTACTTTGGCCGCCTCGGATATCTGTGCAGCAGCGATGATGTTGGGCGAAGAGTTGGAGCCAACAATAGCGATGACCTTGTCAACGTCTATCAGGCGGGTGACTGCTCTGACGGCTCCTTCGGGCGTCGATTTGTCATCGTAGATGACAAGCTTGACGGGTATGCCGTTGATACCACCTGCGGCGTTGATCTTTTTGACCGCGAGCTGGGCGCCTTTTGACATCATTTCGCCGGCCAGGGCATTCGTGCCGGTAATAGTCCCATAAAGTCCGATCTTCAACTCTTTCGGTGTCTGGCTCTGTGAGAATACGGCCATCGATGAGAGGATGCAGAGCGCAAGCGCAGCAATGAGCCTCTTTTTCATAATTACCTCCTAAAGAGAATTTTTTTTCGGCAGTAAACCGCCGACTAATTAATAGCTGGCAAATGCACAGCCTGTAATCAATGATGGTCGGAGCATTTTTACAGGCACGTTCTGCGTAAAAAACACTCCTGTTTTGCAGTCCTATTCCCACCAGCGGCAACCATATGATGGATAGCCTGCACACGTTCTCTTTCTTTTGGCTGGCAACATCTCCTCATGCCATGGGAAAGAGCAAGAACAAATAACATAAAAACATATTTTCAGACTTTTAAAAATCAGACTTACTGACTTTTGATTATACCACCGAAATCGATGCTGTCAACTATCTTTTGTAAGATTCTTGTCTTAAAATTCAGTCGTGGTAGATGCCAAGAGCACTTTCTGTTAGACAGAATATGCAAAGCTCACCGGAGAACTGAGTGTGATGACCTCTTGCCGACAGCCTATTATTCGTTTTTCTTTCGCCAATCTTCCACTTGTAAGTCTTCTATCCTACTGAAGTGGCGCGCATTGTTTGTGACAAGGGACAAATTCATGTAGATGGCAGTCGCGGCAATCATGAGGTCCATATCTCCTATTTTTGTACCCGCTAATTCTAATTTTGTTTTAAGATCTGCAAAAACTTCTATTATCCCTCTATTGATATCAATAATCGGGAAGAGTTCGGCAATCCTGTTCGTTGTTGCGATATTTTTTGTGGGATGTGCAGATTTTTTGGCTCCATAGATGAGTTCACCATACGTAATGACCGAAATAAACTTCGGTATTGTTTGGTTGTCGAAGAACCATTGTTGTACACTCCTGTCGCCTCTGAGGCTATAGATGATGATATCCGTATCAATCAAATACGCCATTATTCTCTCCAAACCGATCCGAAGGGGTCCTATGGGTTTTTATATCGCTGATGATGTCGTCTGCTGTTCTCTCGTCTTTCCATGCACCGGAGAGCGCAAGGAATTCTAAGGTTGCGTTTTTTGGACTATTTTGAGGTGCATTGAGATGCTTTTGTATAATAGTAATGACTTCTTGGCTTATGGATCTGTTTTGGAGTTTTGCGGACGTTCGTAAATATTGATATAGTCTGTCGTCGATGTCTCTGACTTGTAATGTGGCCATCATGACCTCCTATAAAGAATATATCATCACATTCATGAAAAAGCAATCAAAATTCATGATGCTGGGTAGGAATTGTGACATGGGCGGGGTGACCGCGGTCGCTTTGGTAGACTTCTCTGCGGGGAGCGATTCGTGTTTCAGGGAAGCTGCTGGTATTGCGGCCGATCTATTCCTCGAAGAGCCGCACGTCCGCGTCGAGGCGAATCTGCATGGTCGCCGAGCCAGGTGTCTCGATGCTGTGGAGTAAAAGGCGGGCTGCTTCGTAGCCCAGTTGGTAAGCCGGCTGGACCGAGACGAGGGTGTCCCCGAGGCCATCGAGGGGAACCGCAAACTGGCCGTGGAGGTCTGGGCGAGTGAATCTGCCGAGAGGAAATCCCATCCTGCAGAGCGCCAAGGCCGCACCTCGCAGGAGGCGTCCGTTCAGCGCCACAAAGCCACTCGCCCCGTCGACGTCGCCGAGGACTTTTTGTATTTCTTCAATGTAGGAGCTGTCGGGCCGAAGCTCCGGAAAGAGGAGGTTGTCGTTCAGCCGCACGATGCGCTGTTCGTCGGGATCGAGCCCAGCGGACCGCACAGCCTCAAGGAATCCTTCTTCTCGTTCGGCGATGCTCGAGCAGCTGACGCCCGTGACGAGTATGAGGCGTCGGTGCTTCCCCCGTGCGATGAAATCGCTCGTGAGGCGGCGCGAGGCCTCTCGGTGGTTGGTCGAGACGAAATTTTTGCGCGCATCGGTGATCGTTCGGTCCAGGAGCACGAGGGGTGTCTTCTGCCGGTCGAGCCTATCGATGATCGTACGGTTTTTTTCTTCGTAGCACTCGCTTTCGATGACCGGCGAAAAAATGACGCCGTCGATGTTCTGCTCCGACAGGGATAAAAAGTAGTCTTCCACTTTGCGAAAGTTACGGTCCACGTTGCAGATGATGGTGTGGTAGCGCCTGTTCCAGAGGCAGTCTTCTATGCCCCTGAGGATGTGAGCCCCGAAGCTGTCCGAGATGTCGTCGATGGCAACGCCCACCAGTCGCGATTCCTTTCGGGAGACTATCCCTGGGAAAATTCCGGAATCGGGACGGACGAATGTCCCGTTTCGGTGGGGCGGGCGTTCGAGTACATTGCGTTCGACGAGCTCATCGAGGGCCTTTTGAACGGTAATTCTGCTCACGCTGAAGAGTTCGGCGAGCTTGCGCTCGGCAAGAATCTGTGTCCCCGGTCCCCACTCTCCTGATTCGATCTTTCCGAGGATGCCGCGGATCACCATTTCGTATTTTTTGTAGCTCATATTTGGTCCTATATTTGGTATTATTATACTCGCATGAATATGAGATAAAGTCAAGATGAATGTGAAAAATACATTCGTTTTCTGTGAAAAAGAACCAAAATTCGAGAGGGTTCCCTAAAAAAACTTGACAGGATGCGCATAAGGCCGTACCATTAAGCATATCCAATAATTTTTTGGACATGTCCATATAAGGAGGTATCATGAAACGCACATGTATTCTTGCCCTGCTCGTCGCGCTGGTAGGACTTATGCCTCTGGCGGCTGCTTCCAACACGGTGACCATCTACACTATGAGCGGGCCGGAGATCACCACGCCCATACTCGACGCCCTCAGGGCGAAATATCCCTCGATCAATATCAACCTGGTGAAGGCCGGCACGGGAGAGATCGTCGCGAGGCTTCAGGCCGAAAAGCACAATCCTGCCGCGGACATTCTGTGGGGCGGGGACAATCTCGCCGTGTTCGACGGAAATTCAGACCTCTTTGCCGCCTACGATTCGCCTGAGGACAACTTCATGGTCTCGAAGGACCCCAACCGCAAGTGGCACGCGTTCACTATCTTTTGCCAGGCGATCCTGGTCAACACGAACTTAGTGAAGCCTGCAGACTATCCTAAGAACGCAAAAGACCTTCTCAATCCGGCATGGAAGAAGGCAGGCGGTGTAGCCCTGGCCGATCCCAACAAGTCGGGGACTGGCTACACCATCGTATCGGGACTTTCAAGCGCATTCGGCTGGGACTTCATCGAGAAGCTCGTGCAGAACAGCGTCGTGCTGCCTGGCTCCGACCAGATGTTCAAGGCGGTCAAGGACGGAGAGCTTCCGGTGGGCTTCATCAATGAAGACCTTGGGGCAACGTGGAAGGCGCAGGGCCTGCCCATCGAGGTCATCTACGCCAAGGATGCCGTCACCGTTCAGATGGACGCCTGCGGCCTCGTCAAGAACGGTCCAAACCCAGAGCTCGCCAAAAAGGTGCTGGATTTCCTCTGCTCCAAGGAGGCGCACACCATCGCCGTAAAGGTGATCAACCGCCGCTCCGCAAGGAATGATGTGGCGCCCCCTGCAGGGCTGCCAGACCTCGGCAACCTCAGGCTCTTTACGGCAACTGAGCCGAGAGAAGTAGTCAACGCAAAATTCACGAAGATATACGGTAAATAAGTCGATCGCCCCGAGGGTGGGCTTGTATCGGGAAACGGAGCTTCGGGCTTCCGTTTCCCGCTTTCTCATCTGACAATGCACCATTGTGGAGGACTCTTGAAATTCGACAGAATGCATAGATTCAAAGACCCATGGAAATTTTTTACCCTGATCATGTTTCTTGTGCTCACCGTGCTGACGGTGGTGTCGCAGATATGGATACTGAAGACCTCGGTGCAGGAGAAGGGTGGGGCCTTTACGCTCAGAACGGGCCAGGCGAACCAGCCTGTGGAAATCGAGTCCGAGACACTGTCGGGGTTCACGGTGCGCAAGGATGCCCCCTCGGTCATGACGCTCCTGCGTGCGGGCCGCGATTTTTTTTCGATCGACGCTTCGGTTCCGGATCAGATCATCTTGAATTCCTCGGCCATAACCTTCGGAGAGCCTGCGCTGAACGAGGACGGAAAGCTTACGATTCCCTATAGGGTGGGCAGTGGAGCTCCGGCGCGGAAGTCGGGCACCAGCAGTCTTCAAATCGAACAGAAAGTCTTCGGCACGCTGTTTCAGTCTTCGGCTGGCCAAACGCTCAAATTCGAGCGCCTTTCTTCGGGGGGCCTGCGCATCTACCACGCGCCGAGGGCCTACCTCAACGTCAGGGATACAAGCGTGCGCTTCGGCCTAGGCAACTACATCGGCTTTTTTACCAGCAGCAAGTACCTCCACGCCGTCCTGAACAGCCTCATCATCGCGCTGACGGCCACGGCCGTCGCTGGCGTCCTCGGGACCATGCTGGCGTACCTGTACGCGCGCTACAAGATGCCGATGACCAGCGCCGTCATTTCCCTCGTGACCATGGCCTCGGTCTCGCCTCCCTTCCTCGGGGCGTACGCGTGGCGCATGCTGCTCGGAAGTTCCGGCATAATAACCCGACACTTGGGCCTCAACTGGACCATCATGGGGATGCACGGCGTCGTGTGGGTCATCATCTGGCTCATTTTTCCCGTGGTGTTCCTTCTCTCGTACGACAGTTTCGTGTCGATCGACAATTCCATGCGCGAGTGCTCGTACAGCCTGGGCGCGGACCGCAGGCGGACGCTCTTCAGGGTGGAATTGCCGCTCGCCGTTCCGGGCATCGTGACGGGGCTCTACATGGCGCTGATGACCGCATTCACCGATTTCGGCACGCCTTACATCATCTCCCTCGACCTCGGCACGCTGCCAGTCCTCATCTACAAGGAGTTCATGAGCGAAGTGGGTGGAGACTACTCCATCGCGAGCACGGGGAGCGTCGTCATGGTGCTCATCTCTTCGGCGATTCTCATGGCCCAGCGCCTGTATCTCGCCAGGCGCTCGTATGCTTCGATAAAGACGCAGCAGCCGTCGGCGCGCATGCCCTCGGCGGGAAAGAAGGTCGGCATAGAGACGTTTGCCGTGGTCCTCATCGCCATGGCCTTCGTGCCACACCTCACGGTGCTGGTGACTTCGTTCTTCAAGTGGGAGGCGGGCATTCTCAGCACAACGCCCACGTGGGAGAACTTTACGCGGCTTTTTAATCTGAACCTGAATTCCATATGGGTGACGCTCACGACCGGCAGCGCCGCAACCTTTCTGACCTTTGCGGCGGGCATCGGCGTGGCCTACGTCATCGTGAAAAAGCGCTACCCTTTTTTCGGGCAGGCCCTGAACATCCTCGTCATGGTGCCCTACATCATCCCCGGCACCGTGCTCGCGATCGGCTTCATCCTCATATTCAACCAGCCGCCCCTTCTGCTCACGGGCACATGGCTCATCCTCGTGCTCGCGTATTTTGTCCGAAAGCTGCCCTACGCGGTCAAGAGCGCGGAGTCGGCCCTGTACAGGATTCACCCTGCCCTCGAGGAAGCCGCGAGGAGCCTCGGCGCCTCTCCCGCGAAGAGCTTTTGGGATGTCACTTTCCCGCTCATAATAGGCGGCGTCATTTCGGGCGCAACTCTGTCTTTCCTCCAGATAATGACCGAGATCAGCGCGACCATCATGCTCTACCGGCCCCCCTGGAAGCCCATGACCGCGGTGATATTCGAGAACACGATAGACGCGGGCGCCGATTTCGGCGTGGCTTCAGCCATGACCGTGCTCCTCATGGTCATGCTCTACGTGCCGCTCTACTTCATAACCACGAAAACCCGGAAACCCAAGGAGACCAGCATTGAAGTACTATGAACGAAACGACGCCCAAGCGGTGTCGGTGACGATAGAGAAGGTGGTGAAAAAATTCGGCTCGTTCCAGGCTCTGGGAGGAGTTAGTCTCTCCATTCAGAGCGGAGAGTTCTTTACCCTCCTCGGCCCCTCAGGCTGCGGCAAGACGACGCTGCTGCGCTGCACGGCCGGCTTTGAGCGTCCCACCAGTGGCCGGATACTCTTCAACGACGCGGACATGACGCTCATTCCGCCGTGGGAGAAGAACATCGGGTTTGTGTTCCAGAACTACGCGCTCTGGCCCAACAAGTCGGTGTACGCCAACATCGCCTACGGCCTCGAGATCCGCAAGAAAAGTGCATCCTTCATACGCGAGAAGGTCCAGTGGGCGCTGGAGCTGCTCGGGCTTCCCGGCATTGGGGACAAAATGCCCGAGCAGCTGTCCGGAGGCCAGCAGCAGCGGGTGGCGATCGCCCGGGCGCTCGTCATCGACCCAACCATCCTTCTTTTGGACGAGCCACTCTCCAACCTGGACGCCAAGCTCAGGATTTCCCTCCGCTTTCAGATCAGAGAGATTCAGAAAAAATTGAAGATTACGGCCATCTACGTCACCCATGATCAGGAGGAGGCCCTTGAGATTTCGGACAGGATAGCCGTAATGAATGCAGGATCAGTGCTGCAGATCGGAACGCCCGAAGACATCTACGAGCGGCCAGCCCAGCGCTTTGTGGCCGATTTTGTAGGGAAGGCCAACATCGTACCGGGCAGGCGCGAGGGCGATGCCTTTGTCTGCTCGGAGAGATTCAGGATCAGCCTCGTGCCGGAATACCGCGCCCAGGTACCCGAGGGCCGCAGCGCCGAAATCATGTTCCGGCCCGAGGCGCTCCGCGAGGTGGGGAAGCACGGGCAGGCCGACCAGGCCGACATGGAGGGCCGGATCACCGATGTTCTCTATCATGGGAACATACGGCGCTACATGGTGGATGTGGGCTGTCCCGTACCCGTCGTCTACGAAACGAGTATCCCCCACAGCATCGGAGAATCCTTACACCTTGCCATAACTCACTACAGGTTGTACGCATGAACACGAGCGAATTCTTCTCAAGACTGCCGCCTATGGACGCCCAGTTCGGAAACCTCATCCTCATACGCGATAAGCCCGACCGCAGGGAGGTCCCCGGGGCGCAGGAATGCTTTCTGTCCTCGGTCATACAGTTTCAGCCCCTCGCGCGGCTCAGCGTGTGCGGTCCTAAGGGCGAGGTCTCCCTGGCGCTGGTTTCGTCCTGCTCTGATCCGATCAGGGCGCGCAAAGTCTTCGAAGGCGAGGGGATCAGGCTCTCTCAAGAGCTCGTCGTGGCTGGCGATGAAGCGTCGTTGTGGCTCAGAGTGGAGAGAATGAATGGAGCTCTGAGCGAAGGGGCGGGGGAGTGTGCAGGCGGCCCCATTTTTACCCTCACCGTGGACGGCGCATGCCTCTTCTCGCCGCAGGGCGTTCCCTATCACTGGCGGGAGGAGAGTCTCCTCTCCGTGCAGCGCGCCCGCGGCGGACAGGATGGCCTTGACGGTATGTGGAAGTACGGCGGGCTTTCCTTTTCACTCCGCTCATCGGTGCGGTTCGAGAACTTAGAGATCCGGAAGGTGGCGGACGACGAGATAATCCGGACGCACTACTTTACCAGCTTTAATCTCAAGAAGCGGTACACCTACTGGGTGGAAAAGGGCCGTGAGCCGCGTGAGCTGGGCGGCCGAAGGGTGGACGGCAGACTGGCGGCCTGCAGGGCTGGCGGCCATGAGGCCAGCTATGGTCGGGGCAGCGCTTCAGATGCCGGGACACGCGCCGGCGCCTCGGCAGGAGGAACAGCCGCAGCCGATGGCGCCGCAGGAAATGAGGCGCCCCTCATTACGGCGCGGAACGTGGGCTACATAGCCATGATCGACGTGGACGATCTGCGGCAGGCCCGCGACATAGTCCTCGCGTTCGGCATCGGGCGCGCGGCGGAAAGACTCGAAGCCTCGCCCAGACACCATGCGGCCTTGATCCGCCGTGCGGAGACGGACTGGGAGGATTTTCTGGAAGCTGTCCCCGGCTTTCACGCCGACGACAGGGAGCTCGAGCGCATGTACTGCACGAGCTGGTTCATCCTGAAGGCCAACCGCGTGCACTTCGACGACCCGCGTTTTCCCTACCCCTTTACCTCTGTGAACAAACACCACTACTACAACCAGTTCTTCTGGGATTCGGCCTACCAGGCGATAGCATGGCTCTGGTACAACAGGGCGGAGCCGGCCCAGGACGAGCTGCGGAACTTCGTGACGAACCAGTGGCGCAACGGCATGATTCCCTACGAACTGTTCATGTACCCCGTCAACGGTCGCGAGTGGATGGATGGCGATGGCACCTCCACGGGCATGACCCAGCCACCCGTCATCGGCATTGCACTGACTGAGATCTTCAAAAAATACGGAAACGCGGACTATCTCCGCTTTTTCTACGAGCCGCTCTTGCGCTACGAGGAGTGGCTCACTCTCTACCGCGACCTCGGAAAGCGCGGCCTTTCATGCTATCTCAACATATGGGAGACCGGCTGGGACAATAGCCCTCGCCTCGACGCCAGCGCTCGGAACCGCGTCCTAGACCCGGCCATCGAGAGCGCCGACTTCAACGCCTACATCTACTTCCTGCGCCGTACCATACTCGAAATGGCCGCCGCGCTCGGCGAGACTGCGCCGGAGCGTGTCTCCCTGCGTATGGAAGCGACGAAGCGCTCGATGAACAGTCTCATGTACGACGCCGCCGACGGCTTCTACTACGACGTGGTCGCAGGGACGAAGGAACGCATACCGGTCAAGACGGCCGCAGGCCTCATCCCGCTCATCACGGACATTCCGGACAACGCGGTGCGCGAGAGGATCGTTTCGGAGTATGTAGAATCGGAAAAGGAATTCATGTCGGGCTGCCCGGTCCCCTCGGTGAGTCGCTCGGAGTCCACCTACAACCCTGTGGATTTCTGGAGAGGCGCAACCTGGCCGCAGATCACCTGGACGATCATCTTTGCCCTCGCCGATTCCCACCCCGAGGCAGCGGGAGCGGTCCTCCATAGGTTCCTTGCGTCCACTAAAGGCAACAGCACCTGTTACGAATACTACGACGCCGAGACCGGCAAAGGTGTCGGCATGCCCTTCCAGGGCTGGGGAGCCCTCTACACCGACATGATCATGCGCTTCGTGGTGGGCATTGTCCCTGAGCCCAAGGGACTGCGCTTTCACCCCCTCCCTGCGGCGCTCGGCGATTTTTCGGTCGACACAGTCAGGCTCAAGGATATCGCCCTGAACGTCAGCCGGAATGGCAGTACGTGGACCTTTAGATTCCACGGCTTTGGCGGTTTTGCCATGGAAGATGTCCACGACTTCCGTGCCACTCCGGCCGCCGACGGCTCGAAGCTCGTCGTCGAGTTCGGACCCGGATGCGACGAGGCCCTGGTGGTGCCCCTCCCCGGGGAGAGCAGGCTGGAGTTCAGGTTTGGATAGGGGGAGGTGCGGGGCGGCTGCCTGGTTTTCCTCTCTCCTTCACCAGGCGGGCCAGCCTCTCGGCGTAGTGCGTCGTAATAGCATCAGGTCCGTACCCGAGCGCGCGTTCCATGTCGGGTTCTGTATCTACCGTCCACAGCATGACAAAGAGACCTCTCTTGTGGATGAAGCGTACCATAGCCTCGGAAGCTTTTGTCCATTCGAGGTTTATGCCCTTGCATCCATGGCGGAGTGCAAGGGAACAAGCTTCTTCGAGCCGAGCCTCTTTCTGTTCTGTCTGCCTTGGGTCGGGCAGAAGAAGGCCGTCTGCGTTGAAAAAATAGGCCATTTCCGGAATGCAGAGGGCTGCCAGCGCAATACCCCGCTCATCGAGACCTGAGAACATTACTCTGTGCTCCAGTGTGTGAAGGCGGACAATCGTGGCGGTCGAGGGTAGGGCCGAAGGGTCCTTTATGTCGAGGTTGAAAAAGGGCCTCTTGGTGATGGAGGGGCATTGCGAAGTGTCGTGCTCAAGCTGTTCGATAAGGTCGCAGAATGCCTCGACGCTGAGGACTTCACCTCCTTGCCTGGATTGGGTCACGTTCCGTATTTCATTCCACGACAGATGGTCTAAAGGGATGATTTCATTGTCCGACAGCGCCAGCGCGTTGTCGTGCATCAGAAAGGCAACGCCGTCGGTGCTTACGCGGACATCGACTTCCACGATGTCCGCGGGCGAATTGTAGGCGGCGACGATCGATTCGCGGCTGTTTGGTTCCGTCCCCTCGCAGCCAGCATGCGCGGTAATGAGAGGCGTGCCCTCGTGGGGCTCTGATATGGCAAAGAGTTCCATGTTGTCAACCTTTCACTTGTGTATTTCGGGTCACTTGAGTCCCAGCGAATAGGCGCTTGTCATCTCTCTGTAGACGAAGCGCACGAAGACGATGATGGGAATGATCGCCAGCACGCTTATGGCCATGAGCTGGCCCCACAGCGTCTCAAATTCGCCGATGTAGCTCACGATCGCCAGCGGGAGCGTCTGCAGTTCCGGGCTGCGGATGAACAGCATCGAGAAGAGGAATTCGTCCCATGCGACGATGATGCTGAAGATGGCGGTGGCGATGATTCCTGTCTGCACCAGAGGAAAGACGATGAGTCTCACGATCTGGAGTCTCGAGGCGCCGTCGATTTCCGCAGCCTTTTCGAATTCGAGCGGTAGGGATTTCAGAAAGCCGTACAGCATCCAGATGCAGTAGGGGAGCGTGTAGACTTGGAAAATGAGGACGAGACCCCACAGGTTGTTGATGAGCTTCATCTTCGAGAACATTTCATAGAGCGGCACTGCCAGCACGACGGGAGGCAGCATCTTTACGATGATGATCCACACCAGGAAGACCACGTTGAACTTGAGGGGAAACCTATATCGAACGAGGGCGTACGCAGCAAGAAAGCCAAGGATGAGGGAAAAGAGTGTGGACGCCGTCGTCACAAACACGGAATTCAAGAGGTTGCGCAACGATCCTCCGAACAGTACTTTTTGGTAGTTTTCGAGGGTGGGCTTGTGTGGATAGAGCGTTGGAACGGGCAGAATGTTCTCCACTGGTGTCTTGAGCGAGGTGACGACGATCCAGTAGATGGGGAACAGCGTGATCACGAGAATCAGGGCCATAAAAATGGGGAATAGTGGCGAATGCTTTGTGGTGACATAGGATGCCATGGCTACGCCTCTTTTGAGTTGAGCATTTTACGGAGATAGAAGATCGACATGAGGACCACGGCAGCGAGTGTAATCATCGAAGCCGCCGACGAGCGCCCCAGGTTGAAGTACTGGAAGGCTTCCCGGTACACAAAGAGTGACGTCGTCTCCGTCGCATTGCCAGGACCTCCGCCGGTGAGGGCAAAGACCTTTGCAAACACCTTGAAGGTATCGATAGTCCGCAAGAGACATAAAAGAAGTATTTGATCCTTCAGAATAGGCAGAGTGATCCTCAATAGCCTCTGCTGATAGCTCGCGCCGTCTACTACCGATGCTTCAAACACCTCCTGCGGTATCGACAAAAGGCCTGCCTGCATGACGATGAAGGCGAACGGCGTCCACTGCCAGACGTCGACGAGGACGATGGACCACAGTGCAATGTGAGGATCGATGAGCCAGCCCACCCGCACCAGTCCGATTCGGGAGAGTATGGTATTCAGAAGTCCGATGTCGTAATGGAAAAGAGTCTTCCATACAGAAGAGACGACCATGGTGGAGAGCATCATTGGCAGTATGAGCAGTATCGTGAAGACGCTCTTTCCGCGGAAATTGCCGTAGAATACCAGCGCTAGCACCGTTCCTAGAAGGACTTCGAGGAACGTCGTCGAAAAGCAGTAGACGATGGTATTCTTGAAGGAGGTGAGAAAAACCTGATCTGCCAGAATGTTTTTGTAATTGCCGAGGCCTATCCAGCTGCGCCGGCCCGAAATGTAATTGTAATTCTGAAACGATGTCAGAAATACGGTGATCATCGGATAGAGAGTAAGCCACAGCATCACAATGAGTGCAGGAAGCAGGATAGACCAATAGAACAAGGCTTTTCCCTGCATTTTTCCTTTTGATTTCATGCCTGTAAGACCCCGATTCGTTGTTGAATGATATGTGAAGGATTTTTTGATTTTGGGCAGAAAAGGCCTGTCCCGGGATGACCGCAAGGTCGACGGCACAGGCCCTGTTCCCCCTGTGAGGTACTTACTTTAGAATCTCAGCCAGTTTGGCATTCGCCTCATTGAGGGCCTGCTCCGGTGTCTTTTGGCCAATGAGGGCTTCTTGGACCAGAGCACCCATCGTGTTCTCGATCTCGGCCCAGTACAGGGTCCGCGGCCGGGCTACGCCGTTTTCCAGCGCATCGAGGATAGCCGGATACCACGGATACTTGCCGAGCACATCCTTATCCTCAAACACCGAGACGCGGGAAGGAGGAAGACCCGCCTTCAGGACCATGAGCTTCTGTGTCTCTTTACTCGTGAGGAATGTCAAAAAGTCGAAGGCCGCATCCTTGTTTTTGGACGCAGCAGGAATGGCCACGTGCCAAATGCCGATCATCGGAGAAGATTTTTTGACCTCGGCAGGGTGCTTGGTTATTTTGACCTTGCCCACTACTTTGGACTCGTTCGGATCATCGATCTTTCCAAGCCAGGCTGGCCAGACTTCGGGCGCTATGCCGACTGTCCCAGCGAGCAGACCATCGCGCACCTGGGCGGTGTTGTTCATGGGCGTACTCTTGGGGCCGTATTTGGCAAGCTCGAGGAAGAACTTGAGCGCCTTCACCGCTTCCGGCGAATTGACGATGGGGTTGCCGGAGGCATCCAGAAAATCGGCGCCGAAGGACCAGAATATCGGCAGGAATGCGGTGAGGATCGGGTTTCCCTTGACGCCGCGGAAGGATACTCCGTCGACGCCAGACTCCTTCTCCGAGATTATCTTGGCCGCAGAAAGAACGTCGTCCCAGGTTTTCGGTGCGGCAAGCCCGTACTTGGCGAAAAGATCTGCACGGTAGGCGAAGAGCGACACGTTCCCGACAAACGGTAAGCTGTACAGCTTGCCCTTGGCATTGTTGGGATAGCGACAAAGGTCTATCACCGTGGGAATAAAGTCAGAATCCAGGGTTTTTCCAGCCTTTTTGAACATGGCGTCGAGATCGGTAAGCCATCCGGCCTGCTGGTATTGCAGAGCCTTGGGGTCATCGATGAGGATGAGATCGTACGTGCCCGTGCCGCTTTTCAGGTCGATGACGGTCTTCTGATACACATCGTCGCCCGAGAGCTTGAGCACATCGAATTTGATGTTGGGGTTCTTCGCCGTATAGGCATCTACCGCGATCTGCATTGCATTACCATAATCGCCATCGCGACCAGCAATTACCAGCTTGACTTGTTTCTGAGCCGATACACCACTGAGCACAAGGCACAGCGACACCAGAAGCATTGTCGTTCTCTTCATCATATCAAACCCCTCCTTTATCAAAGGTGAAGGAATTTTATAGTGAAATTTTTACGCACGCAAAGAAAATCGATGATATACTTTTTATAGATAATTCACATAAAGTCCAATTTTTGCATGCTATGCCAATAATGCATAACAAGCTTTATACGAATTAAAGAAGGGACAACGTTGCATGGCGGATAGAAAAGAAGATACATCAAAACACCGGCTCAAGCAGAAAGACCTCGTCGCCCTGCTCTTGACGCTCTTTTCCGAGGAGTACGACAAGGCGCAGGTGGACTCCATCACCGACATACTGCTGCCCATGGGCACCATCAAGGCCTACCTGCGACAGAAAGTGGGTATTTCATATACGAGCGACGCGTGGATCATCACCCAAGTGCGAAAGTACGAGGAGGAAATCGGCACGACACTTTTCCGCAAAGCCGTGTCAGGAGAAGGGGCGGCCCTCGGCCTCTATCAGAACATCACCACCTACGAACAAAAGCGTCACCTCTATATTTCACAGAAGATCAGGGCGGCAAATGGGGTATTTGATCTCATCCGTAACTCGGCCGAGAAGCGGCCTTCCGGCGATACTGTCAGTCTCCTCTTGGAAGCCGGAAGTACGGTCACGAGAGTCGCCGAGATCATCGCGCAGAACCTTCAGCTGCTGCCACTCAAGTGGGACATCTGTACGCACAACCTCGGCGTCATCGAGTGCCTTGGAAAGACCTCTTCTGTCTACAACAACGTGTCGATCTCGGTGCCGCAGGGCAAGTTTGATCCGGTGACGCATCTCATCCTGAGCGATAGACTCGAACTCTACTTGGAGAGGAACTTCGACTGGATCATTCAGGGGACATCGTTCCTTACAGAGGGAAAACTCTACGTCGAAAAGCCAGAGGAGGCCCATCTCAAGGCCACAATACTCCATGAATGCATAGGTAAAAAAGTCTTAGTCTTGACAGGGCACGAGACCACGTCGCACCTGCCCGGCCCCGCCGAACCTTTCGGCCTGGTCTCCGATTATGATTATGTCGTTTATCCCGCAATGGACAGCGGCTCTTCTGCGGCGGAGAGGATGGATAGAGAGATGACTCGTTGCGCGGATATCCTGCCCGTGATGATAAAAAACTGGAGCTATGTCATCCTGGCCCGCCTATGACGGAGGGCGGCACACCTCACTCCGCGCCGAAGACCACTCTCACCACTAGCCCGACAAGAAAGGAGAAGAATGCGACGCCCAGGCTGATCCCTGCCATTTCGAGGAAGCGGGGCTTGAAGGCCTGGCTCTTCGCCACCGACACGTAGAAGTTGAAGCCGGCGATGATGCCGACGGCGATGAGGAGGGTTATGCCGAGGCTCGCGTAGATCCAGAAGCCCGTCTGCGGCACGATGAGATAGGGCAGCACCAGGAGTATGACGGTGATGAGGTAGGCACCTCCCGTGTAGAGGGCTGCCTTTTTCGCCTTGGGATCGTCCTCGGCCTTTGAGGCGAGATAGTTCGAGGCCGCCATGGACAGTGCGGCCGCGATGCCCGTGATGATCCCGCTGACGGCGACGAGCGTTCCCCTCTGGAACGCAAAGGTCAGGCCTGCCAGGGTTCCCGTCAGCTCCACCAGCGCGTCGTTGAGGCCGAGCACAATCGAGCCGACGTAGGAAAGCCGCTCTTCGTCGATCATGTCGAGCAGGGCGTCCTCATGCTGTTCTTCCTCCTCGCCTAATTTTTCGGCGCCGGGATGGATGGATGCCACGCGGGCATAGTCGGCCGCCGTCACCTCTTCGCCCTTTTCGAGGAGTTTGAGCGCGAACGTCAGGCCGAGGACCTGCGCCAGCAGGGTGAAAAGCATGACCTGCCGTCGGTTCGGAGCGACTTCCTGTCCTGAAATGCGCTTCCAGAAGGCGTAGTGGTGTCGTTCGGCTTCGGCCATGTCGGCCAGGACCGCCGCGTTGTGCGTATCCTTGCATTTTTTCGCAAGTTTCGCGTAGATCACCGCGCCGGTGATTTCCTCGCCCTGGAATCGAAGGACATCGCTCAGTAGCGTTTCATCTATTTTATTGTTCATAGTGGATCCTCCTCAGAATGGGACGATGTATCATACCCTGTCTGTCCGGAAGACTCCAGGGTCGGGGCCGGGCATCAATCAAGTCCTTAGATCGTGGCATTGTCGAAGTCCTGGGGTGCGCGAAGGTGTTCCTCGAACAAGACGGTATTAGCCGCTCCTTTCTAGAGGTTCTGGAGGTCTTTTGGTCCAGCCTCGCCCTCTGGTCCCTTTCGCCCATTACTCCTTCTGCCCCCTGTTTTCACCGCTGTCGAAGCCAGCGGCATCGCCCCATCTCTCTTGCGCCATGTCCTCACAGCGCCTGAAAAGAGTATTTTTGTCAGATCGCATGCATGGAAGGCTCGTGAGAGAAAGCTATTGCTTGAAAGTTTTGAGTGGCAAAAGATTGTGCAGAGATTTCTGAGAGGCTACCGAGTATTTATGCAGACGGACAGGTACGCAGGGTATCAGGAGGTGGGCGTACGCCGGGAGTGAACTATGTGGGCCTGTCGGGGTGAAATTGACAGATACGAAATATATAGTGCGCTTGCCCTACGCATAAGTATCTTTTCTATTTTCTATTATCAAGGATAAAGACAAGCACCTTCTTTCCCGATATGGTGTAGAAAAGCCTATAGTCTCCGACTCTGAACCGAGTAATTGAGTGCTGCGAATTCGATGGAGTGAGAGGCGGCGAAGCAATTTCCAGGATCACTCATGCGATTTTCCCGGACCACAGCTGCTCGAGAAACTCCCGCCATGGCAGTATGTCGATGCCGTCCACTTTTCGAGCACGCTCTTCTCTGCAGACGAGGATGAACCGCTTCACCACATTTTCCTCACGGAGCGCCCCTAATCCTGCAAGGTGCCTTTCTTGCGCAATACTGGTTGCCTTGACTTCGATTGCAACCTCGTTGTCGATAATGAAGTCGACTTCAAAACCAGATTCCGATTGCCAGTATGAAAGCTGCGCTCCAGGAAATCGATAATCGATCCACGCCTTGAGTTCCATGAATAGGTAGTATTCGAAAAATTCGCCAAAATCGACACTCTCCGGCTGTATTGGCGGCAGCCTTCTCAGAGTCCGCACAATACCAAAGATCGAAAAAGTAAAATTTCGCCGTCTGAATTGCTTTTCGCTTTCTGGTTGCTGTGAAGGGCACTAGTTCGACCCGAGATGGTGTCGATCAGCACCTGCATCCAGAGCGTCACTGTAGGAGACTCCGACAAATAGTGAGGGAGGCAGCAATCCGCGCTCCATGTTTCTTTCGAGCAGATTCGTCCCAGCGCGCTTCAGTGTTCGCACGCTTGATCCAGTGAGCAGAAACCGTATTCCTCTCTCCTCAATCAGCAGATGTACTTCATCGAGAAGACCTGGGCATTTTTGGATTTCATCAATAAAAATGACACAATTGCGCAGATTCTTTGCTTGCACATGCTGTCGAATCAGTGTTGGCTCAGCGAGCAGCCGCACCCGCAGCCCACCGTCGAGAAGATTGTAGCTCAAGGGGGATGGTACAATGGTGAGCTGTTCCCTCACGTAGGATGATGTTCCTGTCTAGCGAGGGCCGAAAAGAAACACCGATGTCTGTTGCGAGCGATGGATGAGGTTTCTAATAGACTACAATTTTTGCTATCAGCTTTTGCTGGGGTAGAAAAAGTCTGAAATTGGGCCCTGCTGGACTTGAACCAGCGACCTACGGATTATGAGTCCGCAGCTCTGACCGACTGAGCTAAGGGCCCGCAATGTGTCGTGGCCGGGACAATTGCGTGGAAGCCACGTCTCCGGCGCCCGGCGAACCTCATTTGTAAAGTGCACTTGAATGTATCAGCAGCGGGCAAAAAAGTCAACGGAAGGGGCTGGGCGCTTTCATACGCCCTTGCCCCTCGCCCGCCGCGCGGCACATTGAGCGGAAGTCTGCTCCACCCACCTACCCCCTTGGACAGGCGTGTAGCCCTTGTGTTCGGTACTCCCACCTGCTCCCTCGATGCGGCCTTTTTTGCTACAATGCATCATCATGGACATCGAACTGCAGTTTGCCGACGATGAGCGACTCAGAAAAATCGAACTCGCTATTGTCAAGCTTAGGGGGATCGACTGGGCGCGCGCAGGCGAAGTGGTGCCGCTCTCGCTCCGGGATGAGGTGTTGCGGGGTGCGTGCGAGGCAGGCACCAAAGGGTTTGAGACGCGCATCAAGGCCGTCCGGGACATGCTCCGCAACGGCAGGTACAAGCCGGCCGGCCGCGCCAAGCCCTCGAGCGAATACCTCCTCGCGGCAGCCCTCGACGGCAGCTTCCCCCGCGTCAACCCCCTCGTGGACGCGGTCAACCTGGCCAGCCTGAAGTACATGTACCCCATGAGCATCTTCGACGCCGACAGGGCGGGGCAAGCCCTCCTGTGCCGGCTTGGCGCGCCGGGCGAGGACTATGTATTCAATAGCTCGGGCCAAAAGATCGACGTTGAAGATTTAGTCTGTCTGTGCGCGTTGAAACCGGCATTTGCGGCGGCGGAGGGCGCTGCGGAGGCCAGCACGGTGGCCACCCCCGCGGTAGTTCCAAATGTTTCTGGAACAGAATGCGGCGCTGCTACTGCAAAAAGCGCCCTTGCATGGGGCCTCGGTGTCGAGGCATCCCGAAGTGCTCCGGCAGGCGGGTGCCCGTCTGCCTCATATGTACAGCCCTCACAGCCGGGGCCGCCCCCACCGGCCTCCTCTCAAAAAATCTCGCAGCCAGCGCCGCGGCCTCAAGGAGTGCCGATCGTCAACCCCGTGCGCGATTCAATGGCGACAAAGCTCTTTGAGGGCGCGCGCAATGCGGTCATCGTGATCTATGCGCCCAGCGGTCCTTACGAGGCCGAAGGCAGGGACATCAAGGCCGCAGCCCAAGACCTCGCCGCTTGGTGTGGCCGCGCGGCGGAATGTGCGGCCGTCGAATTCGCTTCCTTGCCATAACGATGAAGAATGCATAGTATTGCTGGTCATGGAGATTTTGAGCACCAGCGAGATTGATCTCGAAAGAGCAGCGCAGGCCCTCCGCGCAGGGAAGCTCGTGGCGATACCGACCGAGACGGTGTACGGCCTTGGCGCGAACGCTTTCGACGAGTCGGCGGTCGCGCGCGTCTTCGAGGTGAAGGCCAGACCCACCTTCGATCCTCTCATCGTGCACATTGCCAGCATCGATGCTCTCGGCATCGTCGCGCGCGACGTGCCACAGTCCGCACTCACGCTCGCGCGAGCCCTCTGGCCGGGCCCGTTGACCATGATTCTCCCCAAAAGACCAGAAGTGCCTGACATCGTCACCGCAGGCCTGCCCACGGTCGCAGTGCGTTTTCCAAAACACCCCGTCGCGCAGAGCATCATCGAACGTGCCGCCGTGCCTGTGGCGGCGCCAAGCGCTAACCCCTTCGGTTACATTTCGCCCACGACAGCGGCCCACGTCATCTCGATGCTCAAGGACCGTGTAGATTTTGTTGTGGACGGAGGCCCCTGCGACGTGGGTGTGGAATCGACCGTCATCGACATGACCGGCGCAAGGCCCGTACTCCTGAGGCCGGGCGGCATGGCGCTCGAGACCATCGAAGCGGTCATCGGACCCGTGGTGATTCCGAAGCGGACTGCGCACCAAGCCGGCGAGGCGCTCTCAAGCCCTGGCCAGTCCTTGCGCCACTACGCGCCATCGACGCCGCTCTACCTGTTTGAGATGGGGGGATTGGAGGATGCTCTTCGTGGTGCGAGCTTCTCAGAGGCGCCGGGCTCCGAAGATCGTGCTTCAGGCATCCTACACCCCTCGGTCGCCCTCGTGTACAGTCCTGCCCGCGCCCACGAGATCGAGACGCTGCATCTGTTCGACGCGGTGGAAGTTCTCGCTCCGAGCGGAGACATGCGCGAGGCGGCGGCGCGCCTCTTCTCGCTTCTGCATGAGTTCGATTCCTGCAAGTTCCGGGCCATCTATGCCGAGCGCGTGCCTGAGGCCGGTCTGGGAAGGGCGATCAACGACCGCCTGTATCGTGCTTCGAAGAAGTGACGCAGCACTTGGTGCGGCGTCCGGCCGATCTACGCCCAGGCTGCGCCCCACGGTAGTGTCGAGCGTGATGCGCGCCGCGAAGCCGCAGCCTTTATGGCCCAGGGGACCCAGATGGCGCTGCGGGCTGGCCTGATTCTGCCGGCGTGGCGCTTGTCGTCCTCAGTGTCTGGCTCGTTCCTCCCGCCGCTGCCCCCTGCGCAGCTTCCGCTGCGGACTGACCCGATGCCCCCAGTGCCGCCTGCTGCGGCAGCGGCTTTATTCCATAAAGAAAATCAAGCATTTCCTTCGCCGAGATGCCGTAGTAGAGCTTCCCGTAGCAGAGCGCGGCAGACGTGATGTTCTTGGTGTACTGGCGCGGCTCGGCGACAGGGTAGAGCTCGATGAGGATGTCGTCTTCGAGGCTCCCCCAGTCGCGCGCCCACTGTGCCATGCGCGAGGGGCCCGCGTTGTAGGCCGCGATGGCGCGGACGGGCCTACCGTCGAAGCGCTGGAGCATATAGCCGTAGTAGGTGAGTCCTATGGTCAGGTTGTCCTGCGGGTTGAAGAGTGCGTACTGGGTCATTTTCAATCCGCGCGCTGTCTCCGCGGCGGTGGAGGGCAAAAGTTGGCTTAACCCCATCGCGCCGGAGCGTGAGACCGCTCTCTGGTTGAAAAGGCTCTCGGATCGCACAATGGCGTAGGCGAGCGGCTCCGCAATATTGCGGGGTGCGGTGAGGGCACTGAAGTGCTCGGGCCACGCGCGGGGGTAGAGCAGCGCATATCCGAGTTCGGGCCTCGTCGCGGATGCGCGGCCGAGCACCTCGCGGCCGATGCGCAGGGCGGGGTAGTACTGCTCGTGCTGCGTGAATTTCATCGCCAGCCACAGAAGCGCGTCGGTGCTGAAGGGCGAGAGCGCGGCGACCTGATCGGCGGCCAGCGTTTCGAGGCCATAGTCGAGCGACTGGCCGATGAAGTCGAGCAGGCCTTTGAGCGTGTCGTCGCTGACGGGAGGATTTTGCGCATCCGGATATAGGCTTGAAATTGCGGCGACCACATCGAAGCTCCTGTCGAAGACCGGGATGTTCGTGAGGAAGGGCGGATCGATGCCTAATCGCCATGCGGCGAGGGTCCGATAGTGCTCCTCAATGCCGCTTTCGCGGAGAATGGCCTGGTAGAACAGCGAGGCATTCTGGGAGGCGCCTTGGGAGGTGTTTAAGAGCCCGGCGGTGCTGCCTTGGTTCCCGTTCTCCTGATGCTCGTGCTGCGCACCCGCCGGGGCGCTCGCCATGGTTGTCTGCGAAGGAGACAGCCATTTCCAGAATTCGCTGTCCGAGGAGAGATCGACAGTTGCCCGCCCCGTCTCGAAGAGCCTTCCTGAGAGGTAGAGGAGTGGACCGCGCATCGCGCTCGTCAATTTCCGGCTCATGAGCGCGCAGAGTCTGACCAGGTCGTCCCATGCCCCTTGCCGAAGCAGTCGCCGCATGTAATCCGCCACGATATCCTCAAAGTAGGAGGGGCTCTTCCAGAGCGTCGCGGCCTGCGAGAGCGCCGACAGTTCGAGGGCGCGCTTGGCGTGCATCGCGTTTGCCTCGTCCTGTCCTAGTTCGTTCAGCAGGGAATCCGTGGCGGCGATCGAGTCCATCGTGATGTTGAGCCAGTACCAGAGCGCCGAGTCCGAGTCCTCGCCCGAAAAGGCCAACGGCACGAGCTCGATGAAGATGCTCGCCGCGGTCTGACTGTCGCCCAGTCCCTGGTACATGCGCGCGAGGTAGAAGGCCATAACCCACGAGAGCTCAGAGGGAATGCGGCTGCGGTCGAGGGATGGAGGGGTGGCGGTAGGCTTTTGCGCGCCCCCGGTAGGTTCGCCATTGATGTCGGCAGAGGCGGCCGCCGCACCGTTTTGTGCGGCGCCATCGGATGCTCCAGCCTTGGTGGCGGAATTCGGGCCCCCCATGTCGAGCGCTGCGGAAAAGAACTCAAGTCCCTGCCGCCACGCGCCCGCCCCATAGAAGCTTTTTCCCAGCTCCGAAACCCACGCGCGCGGCGTATCCGGCATGGAGAATGTCGGCAGAATGGGCAGTGCGTTGGCCAGGGCTTCGGTATATTTTTTTTCGGTCGCCGCTGCCCGGAACAGGGCAAGCGCCGCGCTAGCCTGCGGTACGTCCGGCGCCGCGGCGTAGAGTCTGTATATCTTCGCGACATAAGAATCCGGCGCCTTGTTCCTGATGAACGGCGGACCGTTCGCGGCCCAGCCGAAGTCTCGCATCGCTGAGCGGGCGTTGTATTCCATCCAGGCGAGTTCGGTCGGTCGGCTCTTCGCCTGCCCCGGCAGGGCCGAAGACAGTTCCGAGACCACGGCGAGCGCCTCAGCGCATGAACCCTGCGCCATCAGGGCATCGTAGAGGTTGCGATACATGTTCCAGTCGGGACCGAAGGACTGGATCCACTCGCGCGCGACGGCGGCCGCCTCTGCAAACTTCCCGCCGTCCGAAAGAAGGCTGAAGAGCGATTTTCCGGCCTCCTTGGCGGCGGGGTTTTTCGCGAAGCGGAGGGCGAGTGTATACATGAATTCGGCAAGCTGCTGCTGGTCGGCCGTCATTCCGGCGTCTTTGGCCTGTGCACGCAGCTGGGCTGCGGCGAAGAAAAAGCCCGAAGGGTCGGCCGGGTCGCTCAAGGTGGGCAGCATGAGCGGCGCCTGAGGCAACGCCGGGGATGCAGGCGAGCCCTCCTGTGTCGGCGCGATGGTCTCAGGTTGAGGGACAGGTTGCCTCTGAACCTCGTCGGGATCGAGCGCAGCCAGCGAGGATGGAACAGCGCAGAGCAGGATGGCGAGGCAAAGCCCACACAGCTGTTTCATCTGCGCCTGCCACTCCTCTGAAGCTTGTTCCGTCCGGGCTCAGGCTTCCGGGCCACTGCCACGAGCATCTCTGCGCGCTGATCGTAGGGACGGCCGTCGAGATCGCCGTAGAGCGCTGCGGTCTCGAAGCCTGCGCCGAGGAGAAGACTTCGAAGCTCCGTTCCCGCATAGAGCCGTATGGCGAAGGAGCGTTCGTAGACTGTGCCCTCTTTTTCAGCTCTCCACGCGTTGCCGAGTTTTTCCCAGTCGCCGAGCACGCGGTAGCGCGCGCTGACCGTCCAGCCGTCGCGCTCCACGGTTTCCGACTCGACAAAGGCGCGCGCCGCAGTCTCTTTTCCGATCGTTTCCAGTACGAGGACTCCGCCTGCCGCAAGGTTCTCCTGGCAGCGCCGCAGCATCAGCGCATCGTCGTCCGCATTCGAAAAGTATCCGAAACTTGCGCCCAGATCGACGCAGAGCGCGAATTCGCCAGGCCTTCGAAAGGCGCGTCCATCCTCGTGGATAAACTCGATCTCAAGGTTCTCTGCGGCGGCGCTTTCCTTTGCAGCCTCAAGGTAGCTGGCCGTGAGATCCACGCCCGTCACCGTAAATCCACGGCGCGCAAACGCAAGGCTGTGTCGCCCCACGCCGCAGCACAGGTCGAGCACCTTCGCGGGCGGCTCGACCCCAGAAAGCACACGTATCTGCTCCACCTCGGTCTCTGCCATGGCCCAGCGAGCCTCGTCGAACATGAAGGGCGCAAACTCGTCCCAGAAACGCTCGTCTTGAAACCACTCCTTTTCATGTCGAGAGCGATTATTTTTTAATTCATCGTCGTGAATCGTCGTATTCACAATGCACCGTAATCCATGATGAGCGACATCGCGTAGGTGACGATCTCCATGTCGAGTTCGTCCGCGCAGTCCGAAACCATATCTCGAAGCTCGCGCCATTCCGAGAGCGTGAGAGGCGTTTCGTCGTACTGTCTGAGCAGCACGCCGGCAAACGTGGCGATGACGAGGGGCCCCCGCGAAGGGTTAGCCTTGAGCTTTTCGTCGGCGAGGCCGATCAGCAGTTCCATCGCCGAGCGGGGAATTGTCGGCAGGGCTCTCTCGAGCGCGTTCGAGAGTTCCTGTGTCGTCCAGCCCCGGGCGGCGAGCGCCGAGAGCGCATCGAAGAGGTCGTTCATCGCTTTTATTTCAGGTTTCATGGCGTACATCTCCCGCTCGTCATTCTTATTATCGACAGCATGGGGCTATCTCTCAATCATGCAATCCTGAGTATCCACTTCACGCCAGTGCGATCGAGAGTATGATCGCATCGTAGAGCGCATGTCCGAGCGCGAGGGCGTGAAGACCATACCCCCGGAACCTCAACGCCGTATACAAGGCTGCGAGCAAACCTGCGAATGCGATGCCGAATACACCCTGTGCATAGTGGGACAGCCCGAAGACGATGATCGAGACGATCGCGGCCGTGCCGAGGGGGACGTCCGCCTCGGTCAGCCCATCGATCAGAAAAAATCGGAAGAACAGCTCTTCTGCATATCCCACTGAGAGGCTCGACGCCAGGATGAGCGGCAGCAACATCAGGCCCGAATCATGCCGGTACCGAAGGAAAAGAGGATTCGACAGCCCACTCAACCACGATGCCACCATGCCGATCGCCGCACAGCCCACGCTGAGCAGCATCACGGAGAGGGCTCCGCGCAGCTCCGAGCGCGACGGAAGATGCGCGAAGGTGCGCGTCCACCGATGCGCCGTAAAGATCGACATCTGAAGGGCGATGTAGCGCACGAAGACGATCCGGACCGTATTCTTGAGTGCGCTGACGATGAACCACAAGGCCGAGAATGGGGCCGGTTCGGGTATGGAGAAAATGACATCCGCCCATACGGCGGCATAGGCAAGAAACAGCGCGATATAGGTGGAACATCGCTTTACGAAAAGCTCGGGCATGGCTACACCGCACGATACTACGGATTTCATTTTCTGTCACCGCATTTTTGAAGCAAAGCGCGAGTTCTGTGCGTCTTTTTTATGCAGTGATCGTATTTCGACGTGGAGCGCTGTATGTGCGAATACTGTGGCGGGCTCTCGGGCGCCGTGCTCCGCCGATCTGTCTGGCCGCCTTCGGGCTCTGGGTTGGCCTCGCCTGCGGGGGATGCGGGGCGTTCCAGCTCGGTTTCGCAGGAATCTTTGGCGCCTTTGCGGTGAGCTGGACGGCGCTGCGGGAGCCGTGGAAGTGCGGGCGCTTGCTCCTCTGCGCCCTCTGTGTGGGTGCTGCGCTCAGTGCAGGCGTGCTTCGATTTCAGGGCCAGGAAGGGACGCTTGCAGGCGCGCTGCTGTCTCTAGAGTTGTCCGGATCAGGCGAAGGCTCGGTATCGGGCGAGGGAGTATCGAAGAGCAGAATACCCGCGCGGTGTCTCATGCCCAAAGCCGTCGAAGGCAGGCTCGACATCGATTCTCAGACGACGGCCAGGAAGAATCGCAGGATTGAACTCAAGGTACAGGCGCTGGAGTTTGTTGGCCCGAATGCATGGGTTCGCTGCGAGTGGAAAAGGGCTGTGTTTCGTCTGTCTCTGCTCTCGGGCGCAGGGCCGAGGCTCTCCGCCGGGACGGAGATCAGGGCAGAGTCGCTGCGTTCCCCGGTCCGCGGCGGGGATTTTTTCTGGGTCGACGCGCGTGGCATCCGGCAACTGCGGGAAGCGAGACCTTTTGCCCAGCTACGGGCGCTGTTCGCAGGGCATTTTGCCCGGGGCATATCGATGGCTGCGGGCAAGGCCGGTCCCCTCGCTCAGGCCTTGCTGCTCGGCGTCAAGGATGAGCTCGACACCGAATTCAAAGAGCTTTTTCAGAATGCGGGCTGTGCGCACTTGCTCGCACTTTCCGGCCAACACCTCTCGATCATCTGCGCCCTGGTGATGCTCGTGGGACGCCGCATCGCGCGCAGGGAGAAGTGGACGCGTCGGGCATCGCTCGCCTTCGCGTGGCTCTTCGTGTGGTTGGCTGGTCCTGGGCCTTCTCTCCTGAGGGCCGTGTGGATGCTTACGGTCTCAGAAGCCGCCAAGGTGCTCGATAGGCCGCAGTCGTCTTTGGCCGTGCTCTCGCATGCCTCCGTGCTGCTTTCACTGTGTGCGCCGTCTTCGATCAATGCTCTGTCGAGTGTGTATTCGTTCAGCGCCATGGCGGGGCTCATACTGTTTTCGTCTCGATTCTCCGATATGCTGAGGCCCTATCTGCCCACTTCGATCGCGCAGGCGCTCTCCGCATCGCTTGCGGCCGTCTGCGGAACCGCGATGGTCTCTGTGCTCAGCTTCGGAAGCTTTATTCCAGCGGGTATTCTTGCAGCGACTGCGGCGGGGCCTGCCATGCTCGCGTTTATGTGGACTGCGCTGGCAGGAGGGCTCCTCGCAGGCTTTGTACCCATGATCGCGGCTATTACGGCGCCAGTGCTCGAGCTTCTGCAAGGCATTCTCACCTCGATGCTTGCATTTGGCGCCTCTTTGCCAGCGATACAGCTGGGAACAAGTGTGGTGCGTCGCATCCTCGCCTGTGCACTCATTGCGTCGCTCGTGGCCCTCATGTATGCTGTTCCCCGGCTGCGGTGGCGAAAGGCGCGCCGCACAATGGAGTGCCTGAGGGCCCGCAATCCGCGCCTTCGGGCGAGGGGCGGGTGTCTACTGTTCGAACTGCAGGAAGAGTGAATTTTTGAAGAGAGGTGCCTTGTTCCTATGGAGAACGGTGTGTTGAATTACGATTCTCCCGCGGCCATCCGTGCGTTCCTCGAGCGCAACGGACTTGCGACGAATCGGCGCTTCGGCCAGAATTTTCTCGTCGACCGACAGGTGCGCGAACGGATCATCGAGGCCCTCGGCGTGGAGGCGGGCATGCGCGTGTGGGAAATCGGGCCGGGCCTCGGCGCCATGACCGAACTCATTCTGGAAAGGGGAGCGATCCTCACCGCCTTCGAGATCGATTACGGCTTTGTGCGGCTCCTCAAAGAACTTTTTGCCGGCCGTGACAATGTTTCGATCGTGCAGGGCGACATGCTCAAGACGTGGCGCGCCCAGGCCGTGCGCCCCGAGCGCATTTTCGGAAACCTCCCCTACAATGCCGCCTTCGACATCATCGCGGACCTCATCGTGCGAGGCTGCGTTCCACCTCGCATGGTGTTTACGCTGCAACGAGAGGCTGCATCTCGCATGACCGCCCGGCCGGGCAGCAAGGATTATTCCGCGTTCACCGCCTTCTGCGCTTCCGTGTGCGACGCGCGCATCCTCTTCGATGTCGGGTCGAGCGCCTTCTGGCCCCAGCCGCGGGTGACGAGTACCGTGGTCCAGCTTGTGCCAAAAGGTGAGCCCGTGCCCCTCGACCAGCGCAGGCAGTTTTTCGATTTTGTGCGGGCAGCCTTTTCCTCTCGGCGCAAGACGATGCGCAATGCGCTGCATCTCTGGGCCCGCACGGCCTTCGCCTCTCTGAAAGAAGACGAATTCGAGGACCTTTTGCAGGAAAGCCTGAAGCACATCGGTTTCGGCGCCGATGTCCGCGCAGAGGAGCTCGGGCCCGAGGAGCTGTTGGCACTGTACCGCACATTGATGCGTGCCTGGCGCCCCGACGAGCCTTGTCCTCCGTAGAGCACACGCCGCGTTCGGTCCTGCCCAGAGGGCCATCGGAGGGACTTCTTGCTGAAGAACGACTCTTCCTTTATCATATTGTCTCAATGGAAGAAGAAGTTAAGCTGAGCGTCGTCGACGAGGAGGAGGTCGACACGGTGCTCGGCTCAGAGATCGAATTCGAGGGCGACATCGAATCTTCGAAATCACTCATGATTAAGGGAAAGGTCAGCGGAACCATCCGCTGCGCCGCCGAACTCTATATCACCGAACAGGCCGAGGTCCACTCCAACATCCACGCCGCCACCGTAGTGATCCGTGGCAAGGTGTATGGCGACATTTCCGCCGATTCTCTCATTGCGGTCCTCGACTGGGGGCACGTCGAGGGGAGCCTCTCCGCGCCGGACATCTATCTTTCGCCGGACTGTTTTTTCAAAGGGACGACGGTTCTCACATCATGAAGCAGAGATCATCGGAAGTGGCCAGAATTGCGGTGTTGGGCGCGTTGCTGTGGTGCCTGGCCGTATTGGGAGTATCGGCCCAGACTGCGGTTGCGGCGATCAACGTTCCTACCGGCATGATGGGCTCGGACATCCTGCGCATGAGCCAGGAAGGAAGGCACAGCGAAGTTGCCCTGATTGCCCCCGAAATACTCAAAAAAAACCCCCAAGACATCGATGCGTACATAGGCTATGCATGGAGCCTCAACGCGCTCAAGGAGTACCAGAGGGCCAGAGATGTCGCGCAGGCAGGGTATGCGAAATTCAAAGACCCCAGACTCGCCCAGGCGCTCGGCGAGGCCCTCTATTATCTCGGCGAAAACGAAGCCGCCCTCGCCAACCTTCAGGAATATCTGGCGAAGCTTCCGGAAGGCAGTAAGGCGGCCGTCACATTCTACCTCTGCGGCGAACTCTTCGTGCGGATGGGAAAGTTCAACCATGCGGACATCGCCTTCAGCACGGCGCTGCAGTATACCCCCAGCAATGCCCGGTGGTGGGCTCGCCTCGGGTGGGTGAGGGAAAAAATCGCGCGGTATCTTCCCGCGCTCAAGGCATACGAGCAGGCCGTCACCCTCAACCCCAATCTCCAGGATGCGCTCAGCGGAAAAACGCGCATGCTCGCCAAGATTCAAGACTGATGCAGGAGCTCTTCCTCGTATGATTCGACTGCGCGTCGCCTTTCAGACCCTTGGCTGCAAACTCAACCAGCTCGAGACCGAATCCGTGGCGGACACATTCCTCGATGCGGGGGCGGAGATCGTCCCCTTCCACGTTCCTGCCGACCTCTATGTGGTGAACACCTGCACCGTCACTTCCAAGGCCGAACAGAAGGCGCGGCACGACATTCGGGCGGCGCTCGCCAGAGTGCCCCACGCGGTCGTCGTGGCGACGGGCTGCTATGCGCAGATGGAACCTGCCGCCCTCGCCTCCCTCGGATCGAGGGTCGTCGTGATATCCGGAGACCTGAAGGCGAGCATCCTCTCGCTTGCCCGGTGGCTGTCGGACAACTGGCAGGGTCACGGGGACCTGTACCACGCCGTGCTCGAATGGCAGGCGACGCTTCGCGGCGATGCGGCCTCGCTGGATCGATTCGCCTTTCACCCTGAGCATTTCGCGATGCATTCCAGACCGGCCCTCAAAGTCCAAGACGGCTGCAACAATCGCTGTTCCTACTGTCGGGTCTGCCTCGCCCGCGGTCCTTCGGTTTCTCTTTCGGCACAGGAAGTGCTTGCGCGCGTGCGCAGACTCGAAGAGGCCGGCAAGGCCGAGGTCGTGCTCACGGGCGTCAACCTGGCGCAGTACCGCAGCGAAGGCTTCGATTTCCCAGGACTCCTCTCGTTTTTGGCCGAGGAGACGAATTCCATCAAATTTCGGATTTCCAGTTATGAGCCCGAGCGCGTCGACGACGCCTTTCTCGCGGCTTTTGCCAACCCGCGCGTGAGGCCGCACCTGCACCTCTCGGTGCAGTCGGGCTGTACGGACACCCTGCGCCGCATGGCTCGTCCCTATGGCGCCGAAGAGGTGCGCCGCGCCGTGCAGGCGCTCCGCGCGGTCCGCGAAGACCCCTTCCTTGCGGCCGACATCATCGCGGGTTTTCCCGGAGAGACCGACGCCGAGTTCGAGACTTCCTTCAGCCTGTTGTCCGAACTCGAGTTCGCCTGGATTCACGCCTTTCCCTTCAGCCCGAGGCCCGGCACGCGCGCCGCGACCATGCGGCCCCACGTCCCCGAGCGCGTCGCCCGCCTCCGCGTCGATCGTCTCCTTGCGCTGGCCGCCTGCGGCAAGGCCGCCTACATCGGTCGCTGGCTCGGCCGCGAGGTCGAGATGGTCGTCGAACACGAAACTGCAGGCTTGCAGAGAATTATTGGTACTACCGAGAATTACCTCAAGGCTAAACTCGTCGGCGACGAGCATGGCGATCTTTCCCCAGGCAGGGCGGCCAGAATCGTGCTCCAGGGTGCTTCGAAGAGCGGGTACGCCGACATTACGGCGTGCCGGGCCGCATCGGCATAAACGCGCCACACGCCGAATAATCCCGATTTTTCCTTGATTTTTGCCGAAACTGCACTACAATCATTACTGTACAATAATTTTTTGCGATACAAAAAGGTATTCTAGGAGGGTTGGTATGGGAAGAAGAAATGCCGCATGCGCGGCACTGTTGGCAGTGGTCATATTGCTCTTTACCGGCTGCGACGCGCTGATCGGTAATGTCTTCAAACAGGCGAACCTCGGGCAACCGAGCCCCGAGAAGCTCAGGGCGGCGGATGCCGCCACGCTCCTTGCGCAGTCGGGCATCACTTCCGGTTCCGTGTCGGACACCTTCATCCAGACTATTCTCAGCGATGATGCCACAAAGACCGCCGTGCTTGCGACGCTGCAGACCACCGTCACCAACGGCACGCCGAGCGAAGCGCAGGCCGCTCAGTCGCTCATTTTGGAGATCAGGCTCGCCGACATTGGGGCTGACCAGGTCATGAACAACCTCAACAGCGTGATAGGACAACTTGCGAGCCTCAGCAACGACGATGGCGAAGAGGTGGAACCCGCCGACATCATCGATGCGCTCCTTCCTGCAAGCCTTGCCGACAACACGGAGAATCTGGCCAAGTTCATCGATGATATGAAGGCGCTGGCAGCAGATGTCGACACGCTCGCGGCGAAGATACAAGCCAACGGGGGTGTCGTGGCCGAAGGCCTCGATATCGCCACCGTGGCCCAGGCTGCGGCGATCGTGAAGTTCGTCGACATCGTCGAGCCCGCTGCGGGATACAGCACGGGCGAGGCTGTCGCCCAGGCCGTCGCGGACCTCAAGGCGGACCCCAATGCCGACGTGAGCAAATATTTTTCATCGCAGCCGGACATCGCCTCCCTTGCGAACGACGATACGCTGAAGACGCTCTTTACCGCGGCTGGCCTGGGCGATTTGCTCGCCAAGTTGGGCGGCAGCAACTAGCAGGATACAAAAAGGAGCACTTGTATGAAACGAAAAGCATTGATAGTCATATTGTCGATCGCGGCGCTCGCATCTGCCTCCGCACAGATCAAATTTTCGCAGATCATGCCGAAAGATGCGCGTTCCATGGGCATGGGCGGGACCTTCCGCGTCTTCAGTCAGGGGTACTCGAGCTTCTTCGGAAACCCGGCAGGATTCGCGGGGTCGACCAGCTCTCTCACGATCGCCGATGTCAGCGCCTGGGCATATCTGGCCCCTACGTCTGAGAATCTGGGGCGAGTACAGAAGATAATCAGCAAGACCGCGTCCGATGCGGATATCACCAACTGGGCGGGCGACTGGATCGTCAAGAACCACGGCCTAGGTGCCGGCGCCTCGGTAGGTGGCGGCTGGGTCGGCAAGAAGGGTATCGCCGTGGGCGTGACCTTAGTAACCGACGAAGTGGCGTACGGCGATTCCCTCCTGGGATCGAAACTGGTCAGCGCCACCCAGGCGAACGCCGTCATCGGCCTTGCGTATCCCATCAATCTCGGGCCGGTGTGGTTCAGAGTCGGCGCCGACGGCCGCGTGTTCTACCGAGTTCAGTCGGATCCGACGACGGGCTGGCCCTTCAGCACAATCCTCAACGATTACCTGAACGGCAGTATCTCTTACTCTTCTATTAAATTCCTCGGGGGCTACGGTTTTGCGGCCGATGCGGGCCTCGTGTTCGGCATCGGGCCTGTCATGCTCGGGTTTACTGCCCGCGATTTCGGCCTGGAATTTAAGGTCGGCTCTTTTACGGCGCAGGATATCATCGACAAAAACATCGGCGCCCTGCCGCTCTCCGGCACGACGGCTGCCGCCCTCACGCCGAGCTACACCGCAGGGCTTGGCCTGCGGCTCTTTGAGAACACGAAGTTCGAGCCGAGCGTGTACGCGGAGGTGGACGATCCCATCGCGCTTTTCAGCAGCAGCGATATTTTTACGGACCTCCTCAAGTCTCTGCACGCGGGCGCGCAGCTCCGCATCTTGAATTTCCTCAACATCCGCGGGGGCCTGAACAAGGGCTGGTACAGCGTCGGGGCCGGTTTTGACCTCTCGTTCCTGGAGATCGACGCTGCCTTCTTCACCGAAGAGCTGGGGGCTTATCCTGGGGATAAAGGAAGAAGCGGGATGTCTGTCCAGGCCGCAATCCGTTTCGGCAGATAAGGTGCACGGTGCCCTGCTCCGGTGGGGCGCAGGTTGTCCTAATGCCGCCGACGCCTACGACGCCGGCGGCTTTTTTTCGCACATTGGGGTAAAGGCCGTGAGGCATTGTTTCCGATTATATATTGTACATATTCTATGAACGCACATTTGAGACGGAGGTCATCG
Source organism: Spirochaetia bacterium (assembly GCA_029975555.1). Classification (GTDB taxonomy): domain Bacteria; phylum Spirochaetota; class Spirochaetia; order Treponematales; family Rectinemataceae; genus Rectinema. Next base: position 50,308 of record JARKOY010000109.1, read on the forward strand.
TTGAGCATGCGCCACGGGCGGCTGGCGACCGTTGCCGTCTTCGTCGCCCTCTGTTCGTTTTCGCTCTTTGCTCAACCCAGCCTGTCGAACCTTTTTCCGAAAGACGCGCGCTCGATGGGGATGGGCGGCTCGTCCTTAGTGTTTGCGGAGGGCTACGGCGCGCTGTGGGGAAATCCGGCGGGGCTCGCCGACAAAAAATCGCTCACGCTCGTAGATTCATCCACGTGGATGTACATAAAGCCGACACCCCTCAACATCAAAAACATGCTCGCCGTGTTGAACAGAGAGAAGAGCCACGACGAAACCGCTTCGATCCTCGACGAGCTCATCGCCGAGAACGGCTTTGGGGGCGGAGAATGCCTCGGCTTCGGGTGGACAGGGGACGGCATGGGGCTCGGGCTGACCTCGATCACAGATGCGGTGGTCAGCGGAAGCGGGCTGTCGAATTCTGCGCTAGCAATACAAAGCCAGGTAAACGCGGTCTTTGGAATGGCGTGGCCGATCCGCTTCGGGCCTTTCGAACTCGACGTGGGTGCGAGCGTGCGGGGCTATTACCGCATGGAGACATCGTCCGGTGGGTGGGCCTTCAGTCCTTTCGCCGAAGCTGTCATGACAGGCTCCGACATCTACAGTCTCATCTATCCGAACAAGGTGATGGGAGGCTTCGGCCTGTCCCTCGACGCAGGTGCGACGCTGTCCCTTGGGCCGCTCGGGCTTGGATGTATGGTGCGAGATATTGCCGACAGGTTCGCGATGAAAGAATCGACGATACAAGAGATCGCAGATTCCTATATGGTCCCCTCGGGCGGGAGCGACTATTATTCCGTTTCGCCGGTCTACACGGCAGGGCTATCGCTCAGCCTGAACAAAGATGCCCCGCTGTCAGCTTCGTTCTTTGCGGAGGCGGATGACCCTGTGTCGCTGTTTTCCCACATGGAGTCGGCGCTCTACAAGCTGCACATGGGTGCCGAGGTCACATTGCTCCGCTTCCTCGCCATGCGCGTCGGCTACAATCAGGGCTATGTATCGTTTGGCGCGGGATTGAAGCTGTGGTTTTTAGACGTGAATGCCGCCATGTTCACCGAGCCTGTCGGCGTCGGAGATCAGACAGTGGGACGCACGGGCATCGTGGTACAGGCTGCGATCAGGTTCTGAGTTGGGCCAGGCGCTCGGCAGCGTATGGATTCCTTGACATTTCCTGCCATTTCCGCTAGTGTTACAACCCGCGACAAACGCGTGGGCCGCTAGCTCAGTAGGCAGAGCAACGCCCTTTTAAGGCGTGGGTCCCCAGTTCGATCCTGGGGCGGCTCAAAAAGCAAAACATTGTATTTTAATCAAACAGCTCTCTTCTGCGTGGTGGCTGTTTCGCCTGTTCCTGGCAACTGACAATTTATTGACGATGCATATCCTTGCGGGGCATGTGCGATGGGGAGTGCTTTTGTCCCGCAATAAAGCGCTGGCCGCCGTCCACAAAGAGATTGTTGATCGACACAGGCGCCAGCACCCGCTGAATAGTAACGATTACCGCTTTTATCCGCCCCTCTTTTCTCTGAAATAGACCCGCGAGAGCCGCCGTATCTTTCGGCCGAGCGCCCCCGTCAGACCTTCGGGATTCATGCGCCAGCGCCACCAGCCTGCTGCGGTTCCCGGAAAGTTCATGCGCGCCTCGGAACCGAGGCCTAAGAAATCCTGCATGGGGGCGACGGCGAGCATCGCGGGGCTTGCCCAGGCAGTGCGGATGAGGTCCCAAGAAAAGGTCTTGGCGCTCGCGCGCATATACGCGAGGGCGCGCCTTTTGGCGGACTCGGAAGCGTGCGAAAACCACCCTGCCGCGGTGTCGTTGTCGTGTGTCCCAGTGTAGGCGACGCTGTGCCGGGGATAGTTGTGGGGGTAGTCCGGATTGTCCTCTTCCGATTCAAAGGCGAACTGGACAATCCTCATGCCCGGAAAGCCAAGGTCGTCGCGCAACTTGGTCACTTCAGGGGTGATGAACCCGAGGTCCTCCGCAATGATCGGCAGTTCCCCCAGCGCCTCTTTCAGCGCCTTGAAGAAGCTGTACCCCGGCCCCTTCTCCCAGCGGCCGTGTTCGGCGGTCGGCTCTTCCACGGGAACCGCCCAGTATGCTTCAAAGCCGCGGAAGTGGTCGATCCTGATTGCATCGACGAGCTGGAGCGCGTGGCGGACGCGCTCGATCCACCACGCATACCCCTGTTTTTTATGGACGGGCCAGTTGTAGAGCGGGTTTCCCCAGCGCTGCCCCGTGGCGGTGAAATAGTCGGGCGGCACTCCCGCCACATGGGTGGGCCTTCCTTCGGCGTCGAGCCTGAAGAGTTCGGGGTGTGCCCACACGTCGGCGGAGTCGTAAGCGGCGAAAATCGGCATGTCTCCGATGATCTTCACGCGCTGTGCGTGCGCGTATTCTCTGAGTGCATGCCACTGCGAGAAAAATAGGAATTGTGAAAATTTTATGCGCCCGACAGAGTCTGCATGCTCCTGTGCAAACCGTACAAGGGCGCCTCGATCCTTACGTCTGAGCGCTGAGGGCCATTCGTTCCATGCTTGGTAGCCTTCGGTCTCCTTGATCGCAGCGAAGAGCGCATAATCGTCGAGCCAGGCCGCATGTGTGCTGCAGAACAGTTCGAACTCGGTCTGGAGCTGTGGTCGTGTCTTAAAGCGCCGCCACGCCCTGTCCATGAGCACTCTGTTCATGACGAAGAGCCTGCCATAGTCGATGCTCCCTGATGCTCCTGTCGAAGCATCGGCGCGGTACGAATCCAGTTCTTTCGAAGTAAGAAGCCCACACTCCACAAGTGGCTGCGGATCGATGAGGTAGGGGTTTCCGGCAAAGGCCGATGGACTCTGATAGGGCGAATCGCCGTAGGCTGTGGGCCCCAGGGGAAGAACCTGCCACCAGCCGATGCCTGCCTCTGCACAGAAATCGACGAATGCCCGCGCTTCTTTGCCCAAGGTCCCGCAGAGCCAGGGGCCGCCAAGGGACAGCGGATGAAGGAGCACGCCGCAACTGCGAGGAATATTCATAGTTAAACCGATTTACATGATGTACGCCACAAACCCGATTCTGTCAAGGGCGGCGCACGCTCACCCGCGTCCGCGCTGAGGGCTCTTTTTTAAGCCCGCTAATTGGCCGTCACCGTAAAATTGAGACTATCGGAGTACTGGCCAGCCTCAACATCTTGCCCGCTGGGGACCGTGATCGTTCCCAGCAATACTTTGCTGTAGAGCGCCTTCGAAGTCTGACTGTCGATCGTCACGCTGGGGCCTGGTGTGTAGCTTTTGCCGTTGATGATCAATGAGTATTTGATCTTGTCGTTCGTCGTGCTGGAGGTGAGGTAGCCTCCCGACGCCGCGTTCATCGTCAGAGTATATCCCGTCGTGCCCCTCACAAATATTCCAAAGCTTGCGCTCGCCCCCTGCGAGAGTTCTCCGAGGTCGAGGCTGTAGAGATTCTCGCCCGTGTCGAAGGTGCCGTTCGAAGGCCCGACCCTCACCTCCACCGTCTGTTCGACGACTGCGGTGTAGTAGATAGTCTCGGTATCTCTTAGAATACCAGTTGGAGTCCTGCTCTGATATAGTTTTATGGAAAAAGTCCCAGTATAGTTTCCCCAGGGTGCGCTCTGGCCTTTGGCGATGCGGGGATACACGGTGAAAGTCTGAGTGAGGACGGTTGTTTTACTTGCAAATGACCCGGCAATATAATAAGAAGGAGAATAATTTGAGGTGCTCTTTATCTCCGTGGTATATGATGAGTCCTTATAGAAGCCTATAGTGAGGCTGTTGGAAGATGAAGTCAACGCCCTCGATGCTGGAGAGCTTGATCCGTCGATCACTACGGAAAAATAGACCTTCTTATTTGGCTTGCTACTCAGCTTTACGGTGAATGTGAACTGAGGACAATACGTGTCGTTCCCGGAATAAGGGTCATACGTGACGGGGCTGGGCATTATCGATGAATCGACGAGCGACACTGTCTGGCCACTCACCGAGATTGTCATGACCGTGCACACCAATGCAAGGCATAAAATTTTATTTCTCATGGACATACCCTAGTTTCATTGTAATGCTATTTCGTGTTCATGTGTATCACGGTATCCCCTAGATCGATACTATCCTCTTCCATTTCGGGCAGTTCGAACTGAACCGTTCCATAGCCTTCAGGCCACTCGATGCTGTACTTCCCCGGCAAAATGTCGTAGATATCGAATCTTCCTGTTTCGTCGGTGAATGTCGACGTCACCAGAGAACCGCCGATATCGTACACATTGCCCGGCAGATATGCGATCGGTTTGCCATTCTGGTCAACGAGGCGTCCTGTGATCATGTACCGCCGTATCACATCGCTCTGAAAGAGGATGCCACTGCGGTATGAGGGCGAGACGACCACATAGGGATAGCGTGGGGTGAGATTGAGGGATGCCCCTACCAGATCGTTGGAGATGACGGCCGTCGTATAGTTCGTCAGCGGTATGACGATGTTTTGGCCGCGCTTCGCGAGATATTGTGCGCCGTTGTTGACTTTGTAGGACGACACAAGCTCATCTTCCTTTACGTTAGGGGCGCTGATCAGCAAAAAGGAATCGGGAATTTGCCGTGTGAATCCGATATGGTTTCCGACGAACGCCATGGTCGTCCTCAGCTGCAGATATCCGTTTGCATAATAGGTGTTTGTGCTGGTCGAATAGCCGAGCGTCCCGCTCACGCCGGCGTCGAATAGATCCGAATTAGTGCGGACACCTACAGAGATGGAGCTGTTGTCCTTTGAGCCTGGAAGGAGATTGTTCGCGTTGAGGCTTACGTCGTAGAGACTTCCAAAGATAGGCGTTTTTTCCAGTATCGCAAGGCTCGTCTCCCCTGAAGAAGTATGCAGATAGTTGAGCGAACGCTGGTATCTATCCTTTGGTATGATGCTGAAGGCCAGTAGCGCCGAGAACGTGGGCATTCCAGATGTGGGGATGGAAAGCTGCCCAGAAAGGCTGAGGTTCCCGCCGGTTCTTAAATTCTGACTGATCGATGCACGCACGCCGTGGCTCATGCTCGGGGGTGAGCTTTCGGTACGAGTGAAGGAATACCCGACGCTCACGCCTGTCCGTGGAAAAATCCTTGCATAGAGGTTGGCCGAGAGCGTGAAGTAGGCGTCCGGCGCCGAGCCGCTCGGCGCCGAGGTGTTCGGCGCCGAGAAACCGTAGCCGCGGTAGCTCCCGTAAATTCCAAGGGAAGGAATATACTCTTTTTCCGGTCTTGAAAAGAGATAGCCGATGGATGCCGCCGGCGCGAACATCTCTCCCCACCCATCCCAGCGGCCCACGAGGGAAACCGAACCGTTCACGTTGCCGATCGGCAGCGCAATGGTCCCCGTAAGGCCCGCCATGGCGGAGCGCTTGTCCGCCTGAAGATTGAACCCGCCCGAGAATGTCGGCAGAAAACCGTACAGATAATAGCCCGACGCGAAGAATTCATCCCATGCGCTGGTCGAAGTTCCCGCAGAGAGTGCAAATTCCGAAGTTCCCACTTGCAAGATGTCGTTGTCGCGCGGAATGAGGCGGCGGAAGACCTGCACGTTGCCGTCCGTCTCTTCGATGCGGAGGACGAACTCGTTGAGGCCCGTGGTGAAAGGTAGATCGAGAATCCGGTAATTCCCAGGCGCCAAAAGCACTTGCCGAATAGGGCGGCCGTTCACCTCCACGGTGACTTTCGCAAGCTTGTGAATGGTGAACTCGGTGGTGTCGTCGATGAAGCCCTGGCGCACAATGTAGCGGTGATTCTCGATGCTTGAGAACGAAATGGCGTAGAGTTGGGGCTGCGACTGAAACCCTGTGCCGGGGATGGTGATCATGCCCAGCGATATATGCATCTGTTGGGCATTGTTCTCCCAGAGGGCATACAGGCTGTCGAAATAGTAGGTCTTTGTCGTCCCGGACAGCGAGAGGTACCCGGACGAGAAAAGGTGCGTGCCAAGGATATTGATGACAGAATAGAGTGTTGTCGAGAACAAGAGGCTGTTGCCCGAAGTCGTCGACACCTGCAGGTTTGTCTCGTCCTGGATGAACCCTGCAAAAGGCGCCGGCCTGAGGATGGGCTTGTAGTTTGGCACTTCTTCAGGCACAAAGTCGATGTCCACGACGGGCGCATATTCAGGGGGTATGGTGATGCTGATGGTGAGCTGCGATGAGTCGAATACAAAGCTGATGCCGGCGATCGCGAAGTCTTCGGTGCTGAGCCACGAAAGGCTCTTGAACAGCGTGTCGAAGATAGTCGAATAGATGTCGGGGCGCAGGTAGTCGATGAGAAGGGACGCCGCGAGCTTTTTTTCGATGATCGCTTCGTCGTGCCACACCCCCGCATCGATTTCGCCTATTGTCTTGCCGTTGATCATCAGCGTGAGGCTGATGGTGAGTTCCGGCGTTATCGTGTCGTGGGCAATCGGTATGTTGGGGAGCTCGTCCTCCATTCTCTTAAGGTCGGGGTTCTGACCGAAAAGCAGGCTCATCCCCACGACGAGGAAAAGCAGCACCAACAGAGGGATTTTTTTTGTGGCCATGCGGCGATTGCCCCCTACATCACATTTTTAGATCAACTTTTACAATTAATCGGCGCCGAAAAATGTGCTTATTCGATCGTCGCCGACAGTGTGCCAGAGTAGCTCGTGTTCGGACTTGCGCCGTCATACGGGATGAAGAAGCGCCGCACGTTGCCTGGGAGCAGGTTCTGACCCTGAAGGGCTTTTACCTGGTCCTCGGTGAGCGTGATCGAGCCCGAAGGGCCGCCGGAGATCTTCAGTACGGGGTCGTTGATGAGGGCGTGACGGGTGCCGCTGTTCGTGAGGGTCACCCAAAAGCCTTTCTTTCCGTCCTGTTCGGCGTATTCGACTTTCGACACGGACAGCATCTCTTTGACGTTTGGTGGAGCCACGTAGAGCGCGGCGATATACCTAAACAGCACCTTTACCCCTGAGCTCTGCTGTTGAACGAAATCGATGGGGACCTGCTCTGCGATGATGCGGTACGCCATTTCCTTGGTGAGCTTGGTAGTGCCTTTGTACTGCACTTTTATATTTTGGAAGGAGTTGGGCTGGATGACGACTTTCGTCGGGAATATGGTGAAATCCTTGTCCGCAGGCTCATTTATTTCATTTCCGTTTTCGTCGATCGAGCGTGTCATGGCCTTGATCGAAATGGCTATTTGCTGAGCAGAATCGTTGGTCAGACGGAAACTGGCAACGCTTTGCGCGCCGCTTGGCGAAATCGAAACGGACATCGGCATGAACGTAAACGCAAACACCGAGGCTCCCACTATCATGAACAGCGCTGCGAAGACCAACCTTCTACAACGGCGCAAAGTGTTGTGCATGTATTCCTCCATTAACGTCTGCTATTGTAAACACAAATCTATCAAAAAGCAATTCTTTCCGACGATACTTTTATTCTGGGGGTCGCTTGACATGTTCTGTGCCTGTCTGATATAAGAGCTTTTGTTGTCTGCGGTCGATATGGGCGGTTAGCTCAGTTGGTTAGAGCACCAGTATGACACGCTGGGGGTCGCAAGTTCGACTCTTGCACCGCCCATTCTTTTGACCACCGCACGCCGCTGTAGCTCAGTTGGTAGAGCAATGGACTGAAAATCCATGTGTCACCAGTTCGATTCTGGTCGGCGGCATTTCAGCCACCTCGCAATGAGGTGGCTTTTTTTTTGTGGATTCCCCGGCAGAGCACCAAGAGCTTCGGCAGCGCTGAGAGGCGATTGTTGCGCTCTCATGCGCTCTGCGATACAGTAGCAATGACTCAATCAGTGGATCGTAGTTTTCTGGAGGGGTACCTGCATGCGCGTGCTTGTCATCGGAGGCGCCGGGTATATCGGCAGCCATGTAGTGCGATTCTTTGCGGACCGAGGCCTTAAGGTCGATGTGCTCGACAATCTGTCTACGGGCACCAAAGAAAATCTGTTTTCGGATTGCGGCTTTTTCGAAGAGGACATTCTCAATTACCGGGCGATTGCGGCGATCATGCAGAAAGGGTACGAGGCGGTCGTGCACCTCGCCGCGGCCAAGGCCGCAGGAGAATCCATGCTACGGCCCGAAAAATATGCCGTTCAGAACCTGACGGGCACGATCAACATCCTCAATGCCGCGTGCGAGGCGAAGATACCGCGCCTCGTGTTTTCTTCTTCGGCGGCGATCTACGGCGAGCCGAAGTATCTGCCTATCGATGAGGCGCATCCGAAGGAGCCTACCAATTTTTACGGTTTTACCAAGCTTGAGATCGAGCGCTGTCTCGAGTGGTACGACAGGCTAAAAGGGCTCAAGTTTGCGGCGCTGCGCTACTTCAATGCGGCAGGATACGACCCGGAGGGCAGGGTGCGGGGGCTTGAGAGAAATCCTGCGAACCTGGTGCCCGTCATTATGGAGGTCGCGGTGGGCCTCAGGCCGCACCTCGAGGTGTTCGGCACCGACTATCCTACGCCCGACGGGTCGGGCGTGCGCGACTATATCCACGTCACCGACCTCGCCGAGGCACATTACGCCGCGCTCATGCACCTTGTAGAGGAGCCCAGGAGCTTTGCCGTCAACTTAGGATCCGAGCGCGGGCTCTCCGTGCTCGAAATCCTCGAAGCTGCGCGGAAGATCACCGGCCGCCCCATCCCCGCAGTGATGACGGGGCGTAGGTCTGGGGACCCTGCGAAGCTCGTCGCCTCAAGCGCGACGGCCAAAAAGCTCCTCGGCTGGGAAGCGAAACATTCTGATCTTGCGAGTATCATCGCCACGTCGTGGCGCGCCTATGCACGGCATTTTGCACATGAAAAGGAAAGACCATGACTGAACTTTCGCAGATACGGCAATTTCTGGATTCGCAGGAGCAAGGTGTCATCGAGCTTGAAACGCTTCTCACCTCTTATCCTGCGCTTGCTCCCGAGTCTGGCGGCATCGGAGAGATCGAGAAAGCCGCGGCGCTCGAAGCCTGGCTCAAGAAGCAGGGCATCACGGAGATCGAGCACTACGACGCGCCGGATCCCCGAGTTCCTTCCAACATTCGCCCGAACATGGTGGCGACCATCCGTGGCAAAAAACGGGCAGACAGTCCGGTTTGGATCATGTCCCACCTCGACGTCGTGCCGGAAGGAGAGCGCCGCCTCTGGGAAAGCGACCCGTGGAAAGTCGTCGTGAAAAACGGCAAGGTCTATGGTCGTGGCGTGGAGGATAACCAGCAGGGCGTCGTTGCATCGGTTTTTGCCGCCCTCGCGTTTCTCAAGCTCGGCATCGTCCCGGAGCGCACGATAAAACTTCTCTTTATTGCGGACGAAGAAGTCGGCTCCAAGTTCGGCATACAGTATCTGCTCGAGCATTACAACCTCTTCGGGAAAGACGACACCATCCTCATTCCGGACGGAGGCTCGGCCGATGCGACCGAAATCGAGGTCGCCGAAAAAAACATCTGCTGGCTCAAGGTGACGACGAAGGGCAAGCAGACCCACGCGGCGATGCCCGACAGAGGCGCCAACGCATTTCTTGCCGCGAGTGATCTCGCCCTGCGCATCCACCGGCTCGAGAAGTCCACGTTCACCGCCCGCGATCCTCTGTTCAACCCAGATCGGAGCACGATCAATCCCACTAAAAAAGAGGCGAACGTGCCTAACGTGAACACCATCCCCGGCGAGGACGTGTTCTATGTCGATATGCGCATTCTGCCGGTCTACCCTGTAGCCGCCGCCCTCGAAGAAGTTTCCAGGTTGGCGCGCGCGATCGAGGCGGAGTACAACGTGAAAGTCCAGCTCGATGTCCTCCAGTCCACCGAATCGAGGGCGACGCCTGCGGACGCGCCGACGGTCAGGCTGCTCGCCGAGGCGATCCGTCAGGTCTATGGCGTGGAGGCAAAGCCGATCGGCATCGGCGGCGGCACGGTGGGCGCGTACCTGCGCAAGGCCGGACTCGACTGTGTGGTGTGGTCCAAGATCAACGAGACGGCCCATCAGCCGAACGAGAGCGCCGATATCGCGAACATTCTCGGCGATGCGAAAGTGTTTGCGACGCTCGCGATGATGTCGTAAGAGGCGCACATGGGGCGCCTGACTGCGTCGCACCATCCGGCCGCGGCGCGGCATCCGGGTACTGCGCGGCGCTCGTCCGCCGCGCCCACATTTCCGGGGGAATCGGAGTAAAACCTTCCAGAGCGAGTACCGCGCGATCAGGGCACGGTCGGGACTTTCAACTTTTGTCCGATCCTCAAGGTCGAATTCAGATCGATGCCGTTGAGGTTCGCCAGCGTTTTGGCCGTCGTGCCGTATCGCCTCGCCAAGCCGTAGAGCGTGTCGCCTTTTTGTACGGTGTACGTCGAGGTTTGGATGCTGCTCGGACCACCTCCGTCCGAAGCACGCGAGCCTTGAAGCGGCTGCAGCGAAAGCGGAATCATGAGCTTCTGCCCGATCTTGAGGCGGTCGGGATTAAGGCCAGGGTTCACCTTGGCGATCATCGAGATGGAAATGCCGTAACGCTTCGAAACGGCGGTGAGCGTATCGCCTTCTTTCACTTTGTAGATTTCGTAGCGCACGAGAGGAGCGTTGGGATCTGAGAGTATCGCCTTCACTTGTTCGGATTTATCGGCAGGAATTTTCAAGACGTGTGTATTCTCCGGCGGTGTAATGGTATAGTGCAATTCGGCATTGCCGAGCTTCAGCGTGTCGATCGGAATTTCTGCCTTTGCGGCGAGGAGCTTAATGTCCACTTGCCGGTCGAGGGGAATAGTCTCCCATTTGATGGATGACGAGGGTAGCTCCAGACCATAGAGCTCCGGGTAGCGCAGAATCGAGGCCACTGCAAGAAATTTTGGCACATAATCCATCGCCTGCCTTGAAACGAGGCCCTTTTCGTAGATTTTCCAGAAGTCGGCGTCGCCACCCATGGCATCCACTGCCCGCCGCACGGCACCGAGCCCCGCGTTGTATGCGGCGATTGCGAGCGGCCAGTCCTTCACATCGTTGTAATTGTCGATGAGCTTCTTGAGCGCCGCATCGGTGCTCTTCATAAAGTCGCGCCGTTCGTCCACCCACTCGGTGATGCTCATCCCATACCCACCGATGGAGTTCCGCATGAATTGCCAGATGCCCGTCGCCCCGCTTCTCGACACCGCAAAGGGAGAAAAGGACGATTCGATGACGGGCAGATAGGCCAATTCCTGGGGGACGCCGTATTCGGTCACTTTGGATTGAATGTAGTCCATGAAAGGCGCGGCCCGCTGCATCGTCGCAAGAAGGATCTTGCGCCCCCCGTCGCTCAGGTAGTATTGTCGATATTTTTCGAAAAGCTCATGCCCCCAGGGCATGGGGATGTCGTAGTGGAGATTCTTGGCCTTTTCCTCAATGCTCGGTGCTTCGGGCGGAAGCTGGCTCAGATCGGGCGTCTGCAGGTTTTCTTCAAGGGCCGTGTCCGGAAGTTCTTCAGGCGCTTCGAGAGGCGCTTCGATGGCCTGGTTTTCGGAGGTGCCTGGCTCTGTCGGGCTTCCTCCAGGACTCACCGGGGATTGGGCCGAAGATGGTGGACCCGAAGGCACACTGATTTCCGGACTCACCGCGGAGAGTGTCGTCGCAGTCTCGACTTCCTTTGCCGACACAAGCGACAGTGCGGCACACAGCAAAAGAGAAAGAACAGTGTGTCGAAGTTTTGTCATTGTAGTTTTTCTCCAAAGTAGATGCCAGCCCACTCCCAATTGCCGTGGACCTTGGGGTCGGCCGGAAAATTGACTCTCCGGAAGTAGAGATACCAGAGAGGTATGTAGCCTGTCCACCCGGATGTGCGGAGGAAGGCTTCCGAATCGTTGTAGGATCGATCGAGGGTAGGCGCCACGGAGATCGGGCCACGCGTCATAAAATTGCTGAAGTTGAAAAGGACGTTGGAGTTTGCATCCTCTCCTCCTTCCTTATACCATGACATGGCGAAAAACCCCGCCTTCGACATGTACGTTCTGAGCTTCTGAGGGGAGCGGGCCACGATGGCCCTGCGGATGCCGTTCACAAGCTCGTCGAGATCGGGGTAGGTCCAGTCTTTTGGGCTGTCGTTGAATTCGACGATGTTCCGTGCATAGTCGTGGGCATCCGGATACCCCGGGACGGAGACTCCGAAATAGGGCAGAAATTGACGATATTCTTCTATCGCCTGAGACCAGAGACCGAGTTTTTCATACTCTTTAGCCAGCAAAAAATGGAAAGGCCCGACTTCGTCCGCGTCGGGGAAGCGGCGGATGAACTCGCGGTACCATACGGCCTTTTTTTCCGGCCGGTTGTCGCTTTGGAGCAGTTTCGCCAGGCAGGTGCGGTGGATCGATTGACCCTCTATCGTCATGTCCGGCAGGGTGTTGATGATGCGCTCGTAGAACAGCTGCGCGATGGGGCCGCTGTCCATCGATTCGTACACGGCGGCGGCGGCGAAAAGGTACCACGCTTCGTACGCATCGTGTTCTTCGGCAAGCGAAGAGAGGAACCTCGCTGCCTCCGCTTTTTGGCCGTCTTCGATGAGAATGGTGCTGATGCGTCGCGCCGCGAGCATCCGCTGCACAGGATAGTAGCCACTCTTTTTCAGTGGGGAGGACTGCAGCACTTCGAGGGCGTCGCGCAGGTTTTTTCTTTGGGTTTTGTCCGAAACAGAAAACGCATGAGTTCCGACAAAGAATGGCACATGGAGATTGTCGCTGCAGGCACCCAGCACAAGCACAATCAGCATAGACAGAGCAAGGAGTCCTGTGGCTCTTTTTCCCTGCGGTTTCCTCATCCAGCTACCTTACCATGCATTGTTTTTTGGGAGCAAGCATCGGCGCTTTCCTTGTAACCTTCGCCGGTTTGCATTACTATAAACAACTGAACATGAAGATTCGCTTCAGATTTTTGGCGACAATTTTCGATCTCCTTCTTGCAAGCGTCCTGCTGGGAGGAGTGCTGACCTTTGTCCTGCCCGATATTGCCTGCGCTCAGCAAAGCATACCGAAGCTCGATGCCGAAACGCTCAAAAAAATAACAAGCGAAGCGTCTGCGCTCGAAGCGCTGATAGTCATGGCTACGCCGCAATCGATTGCACAGGCTCAAGCGCAAATCCGAACATCTCCCTATCTTTCGGACCCTGATAAAGCTGCCCTCGACGTCATTGCCTGCGGTGTCAACCTTGCTGTGTATGGCACGAAGACTGCACGCATCGAGGTGCCGCCGGGGGCACAGGGCGCAAATACAAAATATATCACATGGTTGGTCGGGCTCATCGATGCGTTGTCAGGGAATCTTCCTCAGATTTTTCAGAACACCGGCTCCGCGAGGATGTCCGAATTCATCTCCTCCCTGGCCTTCTTCAGAGCTTCGCGGAACGAGACGCAAGAACAGGCGCTTGCTGCCTTGGCGCGGTTTGAGGCCCTGGGCGGCGCGTCGGTTGTCCCCATGCTCATCAGAGGGCAGATCGCCCTCGAATCGAAGCGCTATGACGACGCCGCGCAACAGTTTCGGAAGGCGCTCGAGCTCGATCCGCAGTCGCAGAAGGCTGCCTGTGGGCTTGCGCGGTCGTTGCTCGCCCTAGAGAAGCCGGAGGATGCGAAAAAGGCGCTCGATCCGATTGTGGCGCAGGCCGGGGTAGGCGTGGCAGGTGCAGCGGCGCAGAACAGCCTGAGCGCCGAACTCAAAACGTTGTATGGGATGAGTCTATATAGCCTCAACAAGGTGCTCGATGCAGAGCCGTGGCTCGCCAGTGCGCTCAAGGACGACCCGACCCGCGTGGAAGTGCTTGTTCCCCTCGCGGCGGCTGCGATGCAGCGGCGCGACTATGCGGCTGCCCTGCGGTATCTCGAAGGCGCTTCAAAGACAGCTTCCCAGGACCGGACCTGGCTCGTGCTGAAAAGTCAATTTGCGCTCGAAAATGCGCGACAGTCAGATGCCGAACGCTTTGCCCGTTCCGCAGTACGGTTTTTTCCCAAAGACCCCGTGGCGCTCGCCCAGCTCATCCGGGCTTTGCAAAAGGCCGACGACCAGGCGAGGCACGCGGAAGCCGCCGATCTCGCACACGTGGTGCTCGACCTGACGAAGGAACAGAATCCAAATTCCATCCCCATCGAACAGGCGCAGAGGGCTTTGGCGCAAAATACGGCCCTCCAATTCCTCGTGACCGAAAGCTATTGCCACCAAGATTGGGCCTCGGCGGCGAAGTACCTGCAGCAGGCGGGGAGCGCGGCCCTCGACAAGGAGATGGTGGCCACTGTTCTGAGGAAGTCCGGCAATGTGCGGGCGGCCGTGCAGTTCGCGTTGAGCTGGTACGCGCAGGAGCCGACGTCAGAACAGGCTGTGGAAGCATACCTGCGCAGCCTGGCCATGGCGATCGGTGGGGGGCTGGCTTCTGCTGTGCCGGCGAGCGATGCGCCGACAGGGCTCGGTATTGCACTCTCTGCGCTCGGCGTGACTCAGGGCGGAAACGCGAATGCGGCGATGCTCGAGGTGGTCGTAAAATTCATCGCCGCCCCGTTTTCAAAAGAGTTGAAGTCTTTCCTTTATTATATGTCGGCTTCTCTTCAGAACGACGAAAACAAGGCCATCGACCAGCTCAAAAATGCACTCGCCGAGAGGGCGGACAACGTCGAAGCGCTCGTCTCGCTCGCCTCGATATACCTCAATCGCTACAACCGCCAGTCGGATAAGCGCGACACCATAAACAGGGACAAGGCCCTCCGCTACCTCACGCAGGCAAAGGCGCTCAGTCCGACCGACCACGAGCTTTGCGCGCGCATCAGTGAATTGGAATCTAAAATCAAGCAATGAAGTGCCTCAAAAAGAGCGCTGAGGTCGAAGAGGGCAGAAATGGCCGAAGAGACTAGAAATGCCTGCGAAAAGGCAAGCGCCCCAGCTCACCGCAATAGAAGAGGGGGCCAGACCTCTGGTGCGGTCGAGCCCGTCGCCTACAGCCCCGAGATCGCCTGTTTTCTCGAAGAAATGTACGCTGCATGCAATCGCATCGAGCGGCTCAACCTCGATCCCCTCGCCGTCGTGCGGCGGTATTCGGCGCCGGAGGACATTGAAGTCGCAGGGCTTGTGTGCGCTACCCTCGCATTCGGCTCCGTAAAACTCATCGTACGCGCCTGCGAAACCGCCCTCAAGCCACTAGGCACACGGCCCGCAGAGGTCCTCTGTGGAATGAAGCAGCGCGACATCGAACGTACCTGGGCTTCGTTTCAGTACCGCTTCTGTTTTTCGAACGACATGGTGGCGCTCCTGTGGGCCATACGGAAGGCCTTGCTCGAGTACGGAAGCCTCGAAGCGCTTTTTTTAAAAGGAGATGGGGCTTCGATGCCGGAGGCGGCGTCGGCGTTTGTGCGGGCGTTGCGGCAGTTTGCGGTTGAGGCTGTGCCCTCCGGCCTGCGCAAGAATCTGCTTCCTGACCCAGCCGACGGCTCAGCCTCGAAGCGCCTGTTTCTCTTTTTTCGCTGGATGATCCGCCGCGACGAAATCGACCCCGGCCCATGGTCTTCTGTCGATCCTGCGCGGCTCGTGGTGCCGATGGATGTGCACATGGCGCGCACCTGCGCCGAGCGACTGCATTTTCTGCCGCGGCGGGGACAAGGGAGACCCAGAGAAATGTTCAGCGCTGGCCGGCGCACCTCCTGCATCGATCCGCGCGAGGCCGACGACCGGACAGATGTCGGCCCGCTCGCACCCAGCGTCACCCTGCACAAGGTCAATACACAGGCCAAGGCCCGCGCTTCCGCACCCGGCATCAACCTGCGCACCGCCCTCCGCGTCACCGAAGCCTTCCGACTCTACGCCCCCGACGATCCTGTCAAATACGACTTTGCGCTGACGCGCCCCGGCATCGATCCGCGCCCCGGAGACGAGCGCTTCGGTTGCCTCTGACGGGCTGGCTTCCTAGGGCGTCGCCTCGTGCATCGTGGCCCCCCGCCGCCGTCTATCCTTACCGTGGCGCGGTTCGTTCTCGCCGCGCCCTGCCGCCCGCTTGGCACCTCGAGACTTTCGTGGAGCACCTTATCGTGGCACACCTCGTTGCCCCCAAGCATAGCGCCTGACACCTCCTTCGCATTGACAACCGCACACCCGCTGTGCTACTTTACTTAGGCCTTCAAACGGCACATCCGGGCAATAGCGCAGGTGGTTAGCGTACAAGTCTGGGGGACTTGGGGTCGCCAGTTCGAGTCTGGCTTGCCCGAACGAGAGCACGTCGTTGCAATGCAATGATGTGCTCTTTTTGTTTTTGAATGCGGATACTGCACATCGCCGCGGCGTATGGCTGTTGTGCGCGAGGGGCTGCGGCGACTTAACGGCGCGTAGCATGGAATGTGGACTGGAATGTGAGGGTGCGGCGTTCTCCGCGTTAACGACCGATGAATTTTCTATTTATTGAAGTTCTCTGTTCATGTTTTGAAGCAGCTCATCAGCCAGTCCATCGACTGTCGCCTGAATTTTTTGGATTAGATCCTTGGTTGCATTTTCATAGTGAATGCCACAGACTGCAAGAGTGACACATCCTAAGGCCTTTGCCAGGCGCACTGCGAGGAATTGGCTGATTGCATCATCTCGGTGGTTGGGTACCGTGAGCGTGGACACTGATGCGCTCATCGTTCCGCTCGCGTTGCGATAAGGAATCGCGAGAGATGCAGCACCAACGTGGGGACTGGGGGCCTTGGACTCTTGTTGTCGTTTGTCGGCCGCGATGTCGTGAGCGGATTTTTACGTTTCGATTTCGGCCTCCGCTCGCTGCAGAGTGGAATTAGTTTTATCCCCGTGAGCATTGGGCTGTTCGCGATTTCCCAGGCCATCATCTTGGCAGAAGAAGGGGCGTCTATATCGCAGACGGCGATCGAACCTAAAAACGAATACCTGTCTGGATTCAAAGCGGTGATCAAAAATTGGGTCACCGTGGTTCGGTCATCGATTATCGGCCTTGTAATCGGCATAATGCCCGGCATTGGCATATCGATTTCCAACTTTCTCGCCTACTTAATAGAAAAAAGAGTCTCCAAAGATCCAGACAGCTTCGGCAAAGGCAACATTCGAGGCGTCCTGGCCCCAGAATCTGCCAATAAAGCGACAGTGGCCGGGGAACTCATCCCCGCTTTCTCATTAGGTATCCCTGGGGGGAGCACTGCGGCAATCTTCCTCGTAGGCATGACAATCCATGGCCTGCGCCCTGGAGCTGACCTCTATTCAACGAACGCAACGATAATGTCGCTTATCTACTGGGCATTCATTGTCGGCCAGCTCTCGTATCTTGTCATTGGATTATTATTTTCAAAACCCTTGGCAAAAATTACAAAGATATCCAATACGGTACTGGTTCCTATTATATTGGTTCTGAGCTTCTTAGGGGCGTTCTCGTACCAAAACAGCATCACAGATGTCTTTATCGCCATCGTGTTTGGAATTTTAGGGTACATCATGCACAAACGCAAATATCCTGTGGCCTGCCTCATCATCGGCATGGTGCTGGGCCCAATCATGGAATCCAATTTCCAGCGCGCTCTGCTTCTCAGTGATGGATCGTATCTGACTTTCTTGAATCGTCCCCTGTCAATCGTTTTCTTCTTGATTACATTGGCATCCCTGATTATTCCACCGATCTTTGATAAAGCAAAGAAAAGTTCTATGAAGATGGAGAAGATGCGGTGATTGGTTTTCTTACCCCCTAACTGTCTAGAGTTAGGGGGTAAGAAAGGTATATAATTATTCAATATATGTGTAAACTTTACCCCGTTGAGGAAAATCAATAGGAGCCTGACCGAAAAGACCCGCACGCTCAGGCGAAAAGCCCAATTCGAAACATACCTGGCAGAAATAGACTTCTGGGAACGAGATGTCCCCTAACGGTCCGCAGTAGACAGACTGCTCGATCCCACAAATGAGTCCGTTACACTCGTCACACTACAAAAGGCTGCCATGGTGATGGGGAAACGAATAAGGCTCGAGCTGATTCCCATGGATTGAAATTGAAATCGCTGAAGTTCAGAACTCCATCTTTTATTGACACCCGCCCTTTTATCTGACACGGACTTCTACAGTGAATTTATTTCTTTCACCATTGTAGTACGCTGTCGAGAACTCGATGGGTATGTTGTTTTCAATATATGCGACAGTCTGGATGAAATGTATGGGATCGCCCTCTTTTATATTGAGGAGTAAAGCTTCGTATTTGCCTGCTTTGCGTATTTCCAGTGTTCTCAACGTTCTTTCAATTTTATATCCATAATCGAGCTGAATAATGTGATAAAGCGATTCTTTTTCCATGTCTTTGGACAATATTCCTTTGAGCAAGCTGCCAGGAAGGTATGTGTTGACGAGGACGATAGGTTCGCCATTGATCGAACGCAGACGGCTCAAATAATATGTCAAATCCGTAGATTTGATCTCGAGGTTTTTAATGACTTCAGGTGTCGGTTTTCTTGTGCAGAAAGAAAGTACTTTCGTATCAGGCTTAAGGCCCTTGGCATGCATCTCGTCATTAAAGCTCATGATGTTGAGAAGGAAATCTTGAGGAATCTTTTTCTTATTAATGAATGAGCCGCGCCCTTTTTCTCTTACAATTAGTCCTTCGGTCACCAGTTCATTGATCGCCTGTCGAACTGTAGGGCGTGAGATGTTGTATATTGCACAGAGCTCATTTTCCGTAGGTATGGGAAAGCCATTATCGTGTTCGCTGATATAATTTTGGAGCACTTCTATGAGCTGATAGTAGAGAGGAATGGGTACTGATTTATCGAGAGGCCTATTTTTAAAGTAATCCGTGTCCGCAGAAATGAGCATTATGGCTCCTCCTTTTAGGAATGTTCATTGTAGCAAGCAGCACTCTCGGTGTGGCATTATGGTAAACCCACCGTCTCATAATGTAAAGACATTATTATAAAAAAGCAAATAGGTAAAAAAATATATTATTCCATGTTTTTTGAAATTACATGTACATGATGTTTTGTATATAAAAAATTATATTAAATATAATTACAATTTAATTGTAATATTACAAGTAATATTGTAATTATAATACAACATTTTTGTTGACATATAAGAAGAACGGGTTTACACTTTTTTTGATTCGCATGCTGTGAATCAAAATAGTCTTTAGGGAGGTATCTTTATGAAGAAGAGAGTAGCAATCATTGCGTTGCTTCTGCTTGGGATTGCGCTCATGCCGACGTTCGCCGCGACACCCAAAAAAGTTGCAGTCATCATCAAGGCGACAGATTCTGATTTCTGGCAGTATGTGTTGGTTGGTGCAACGAATTATGCGAAAGAGCATCCGGATCAGGTCGTAGTTACCACCTATGGGCCGCCATCCGAGGCTGATATCGACAAACAGGTTGCCATTCTTGAAGATGTTGTCAACAGCAAACCCGACGCAATCGTCATCGCTTCGACAAGCTCTGATGCCACCGTGCCCGCCATTGAGCGAGCGACAAAACTTGGCATCCCCGTTATCACCATCGACAACAAGGTCAACACTAATGCTGTAAAATCCCACCTTGCGACCAACAACATCAAGGGAGGCGCCCTCGCTGCCGACATGATCGTAGAAAAACTCAAAGCGATGGGCAAACCACTCTCCGGCAAAGTAGCGCTTATCAGCGCCATGGCAGGCGTTCAAGTTCTCACCGACAGAGACACGGGTTTCCTCAACAGGATGAAAGAGATTGCCCCGAACATCAAAGTGCTTCCTACCAGATACATCGACAACGATATCATGAAAGCGCTCGCGGCAGCAGAAGATCTCTTTACTGCTAACCCTGATCTCATCGGATTCTTCGCCGACAACAACCACTCTGGTGATGGAGTCGCGCGGGCGATAAAGGAAAGGAATCTTGGTGGGAAAATTGCCGCCGTAGCCTTTGATTCGGATCCTGAAGAAGTTCAGGCGCTTTCCGATGGTATACTCTATGCGCTGATACTTCAGGACCCTTATGGCATGGGTTATAAAGGAGTCGAGAGTGCGCTTCAGGCTTTGGCTGGGAAGACGCTTCCTTCTTATGTCGATACTGGCGCCACTGCTGTTACCAAGGCGAACATGAATGAGCCGAAGATCAAAGGTCTTCTTGATCCAATGACGCTGAAGAAATAACATTTTTCTGAGCGGAAGTCCTTGTCTAGGGCTTCCGCCTTCTTTTTTAAATTTACGGCATTAGGAAGGAAAGATGAGCGATTATATTGTCGAGATGAAAAATATTACCAAAACTTTTCCTGGTGTTCGCGCTCTTTCCAATGTCAATTTATCGGTAAAAAAAGGCGAAGTCCATGCACTTGTCGGTGAAAATGGTGCAGGAAAATCGACGCTGATCAAGATTCTTACCGGCGCCTATCAAAAGGATGGTGGCTCGATACTCTTTGATGGAAGAGAAGTGGACATAAAGAACCCGCACTTTTCCAAAAGCATTGGCATACATGCGGTGTATCAGGATATTATGCTTGCCCAGCACCTGTCGGTTGGAGAAAATTTCTTCCTTGGCGAACTGCCTATGAACTCGCCTTTCACCGTAGACTGGAAGAAAGTGTACTCCGTGGCAGGCGAAGTGCTGCAGTCTCTCGATCTGAAAATCGATCCTTACACACTGGTGAAAAATCTGCCGGTTGCTCAACAGGAGATGGTGGCGATAGCGAAAGCGCTCTATGAAAAATCCAAGCTTATGATTTTTGATGAGCCTACCGCCTTGCTCACCAACGAAGAGAGCGAAGAACTGTTCAAGATCATTGCCCGTCTTAAATCTGAGGGTATCGGCATAATTTATATATCACACAGGCTCGAAGAAGTGTTCCGGTTCTGTGATACCGTGACTATTCTTAAAGATGGCTATTATATCGCCTCGATGCCCACCGCCTCGATAAACGAGGATGATCTCATATCTATGATGGTGGGTAGAAAAATTGAAGAGATGTACTATTTCGAGCACCACAATTCTCCTGAAGTTGTGCTGAGGGTGCGCAATCTGACCAAGGGGCATGTATTCAAGAATATCAACTTCGATCTTCACAGGGGTGAAATTTTGGGAATGTTCGGCCTTGTGGGTTCCGGGAGAACGGATATCGTTCTGTCGATTTTTGGAGCAGCCAAGTTCGATGAAGGACAGATTTCGCTGTTTGGGAAGCCCGTAGAGATAAAAAAGCCCAAAGATGCAATCGATCTGGGATTTGGTCTTGTTCCTGAAAACCGACGTACGCAGGGCCTTGCGCTTCCACTTTCGGTAAAGATCAATATCAATTTGTTGCAATATAAAAAGTACAGCAGATTCGGTGTTGCGATCAATAAAAAACACGAATTAGAGAATGCAAGAACATTCATCAAAGATCTCTCAATAAAAACACCGACGGAAGAGGCGATTGTCCGTAATCTCTCTGGCGGCAATCAGCAGAAGGTCGTCATAAGCAAGTGGCTATCAAATAAGCCAAAAGTGATGATCTTCGATGAACCAACCGTTGGAATCGACGTTGGCTCGAAAGAAGAGATCTATAAACTGCTTGAAAAGCTCACACAGGACGGTACATCGATCATATTCATCTCTTCATACCTGCCGGAAATCATTGGTGTTTCGGATAGGATCCTCGTAATTTCCGAGGGGCGCCAGATGGGTATTGTGGACCGCAAGGACGCCAGCGAAGAGTACATAATGAGACTTGCGAGTGGCATCGAAGAAACTACTGAAAGAATTGAGAGTGAGGCACTATGAAAGCGCAGTTGACAGAGATAGAGGCAAAAGGCAAGAGAAAATTCAAGCTAAGAACTGAAAGCACGCTGGCGCTGCTTTTGTTGGTGCTTGCGGTGTGTCTGACCATCTTTACGAAAGGCTTCTTGACGGGCACAAATCTGTCGAACCTCGTTCGTCAGACGGCAATCAACGGAATAGTGGCGTTGGGCATGACGATGGTCATCATCGCAGGAGGGATCGATCTATCCGTCGGTTCGGTCGTTGGCTTTTCCGGGATATTCGCAGCGCTTCTTATGAAGAACGGTGTTCCCGTCATCTGGGCTGTACTTCTTTCGATCCTTGTATCGTTTATAATGGGTGGAATAAACGGATTCATGGTCTTTGATGGCCGTATTCCTCCATTCATCGCTACTTTGGGCTCAATGGCGATTATTCGCGGTGCGATTATGCTCGTCTCAGGCGCAAGGATGATCGCGGGGTTACCGAAGTCTTTTTTGGACTTTGCGCAGGCCACGGTGTTAGGTTTCCCTTCTCTATTTCTTGTCTGGTTCTTTTTAATCCTCTTCAGCATATTACTCACGAGGCATACGCCCTTTGGCCGAAATGTATACACAATCGGAAGCAGCATTGAAGTGGCTCGACTTTCGGGTATCAATATACGATTGACCACGTACATGATCTATGGATTGTCGGGGCTGATGTCGGGCATCGCGGGGATTCTGATGACAAGCCGTCTTGCGAACGGTATTCCAACAGGCGGTCAGGGCTATGAGATGGACGCCATCGCATCCTGCGTCATCGGTGGTGCGAGTCTGTCGGGAGCTGAGGGTACGATCCTCGGCACAGTGATGGGCGCATTCATCATCGCGACACTGAGAAATGGAGGCAACTTGCTCGGAATCGATCCTTTCATTCTTCAGATTGTCAACGGAATCATCATCGTCGCCGCAGTCTACGTCGATCAATACAGAAAAGCCCACCAGAAATAAATGGCGGAGAGGAATTTTGATGCAGTATATTATTGCGCACGACCTGGGGACGAGCGGCAACAAGGCTACCCTGTACGATGAACAGGGAGCGCTGGTAGCCGCTTCCACATTCGAGTATCCGACCCACATTGGACAAGGTGGAGTGGTGGAGCAAGATGCAAACTCATGGTGGAATGCTGTCATCCAATCGACGCGCAAGCTGCTGAACGACGCGAATGTTCGTAACACCGACATCGCTTGCGTGAGCTTCTCTGGTCAAATGATGGGGTGTCTGGCGGTCGATAAAGAAGGAAATCCATTGCGCCCTGCGATTATCTGGGCAGACATGCGCTCGGAAAAACAGGCCGATCAGCTCAGAGCTTCTGTGCCAGAACGCGAATTCTACAGAATCGTCTGGCACAGACCAATAAGTTCCTACACGCTGACAAAATTGATGTGGGTTCGTGACAATGAGCCTGATATCTATCGCAGGATGTACAAAACACTTCAAGCAAAGGATTTTATTGTCCAAAAACTCACCGGGACATTTGCGACAGATTACTCTGACGCGTCGGGTACCAATGCCTTTGATCTCGTTGGAAAGACATGGTCGGAAGAGATTTTGGGCGCCGTAGGCATCGATAAAGAGGTCTTTCCTGACCCCTATCCTTCGACTACCGTGATCGGTAAGGTCAGCCCCGAGGCAGCCCGGCTCACGGGGCTTGCTGAAGGCACGCCTGTGGTGCTGGGTGGTGGGGATGGCTCCTGTGCCATCGTGGGGGCTGGCATTTTTGGCGCGCAGAAAGCGTACGCGATCCTCGGCTCTTCGTCATGGGTGGCATTCGAAACCGAGGCTCCGCTTGACGATGAACAGATGCGCTACGTCACGTGGGCACACCTCGATGGCTCAAAATATCAGCCTTGCGGAACAATGCAGGCTGCAGGACTTTCAATTTCATGGATGAAACAAAACCTGGCGGGTTACGAGACATATGCCGAAAAAGAGCTCGGCAAAAATGCGTTCGATCTTATTGAAGAAGGTGCTCAGCGGGCACCTGTCGGTTCAAACAGCCTCTTGTATCTGCCGTATCTTCTCGGAGAGCGAAGCCCTCGCTGGGATCCTTCTGCAAAAGGCTGTTTCATTGGGCTCACATCGAAGCATTCAAAAGAAGATGTGTTCCGGTCCGTATACGAAGGAATAGCGTATAACCTCAAGACGATCATCAATGCATTTGAGCTCAAAACCTATCTGAAAGAGATCACGCTCATCGGAGGCGGTGCACGGAGCAAGCTCTGGCGCCAGATTCTCGCCGATGTATGGGAAAAACCGATTCTTGTGCCGCAGTATCTCGAAGAGGCCACATCGATGGGGGCCGCGATCGCAGGCGGCGTGGGCGTTGGGATATTTAAGGACTTTTCGATTGGCGAACGTTTAAATCCTGCCATGATCAGAATCGAGCCCAACTCGTCCAATGCGCAGGTGTACCGCACGCTGTACCCTCTCTTTGAAGAGAGCTACGCAAACCTCAAAAATATATTTCGCAAACTTGGGAAATGAATATGGAGAATATGAACAGAATGAATGAACCTACACCAACGCCGCGCATCATTGTGATGGGAAGCTATGTGACCGATCTCATGGGACGGGCCGCGCATATCCCTGTCGAAGGCGAGACTGTGAAGGGCAATTTCTTCAAAGTCGGCCCTGGCGGAAAAGGTGGGAATCAGGCTGTGGCCGCCGCGAGGGCCGGAGGGAATGTGGCAATGATCACTAAGCTTGGCCAAGATGCCTTTGGCGACATGGCGCAGGAAAATTTTATCAAGGAAGGGATTGACGCCCGATACGTGCTTCGTTCCGATGAGTATGCCACAGGTGCGGCGCTCATCATGGTGAGCGAGGCGACGGGTCAGAATTCTATCATTGTGATTCCTGGGGCGTGTGGGCAGCTGGGCGAAGATGAAGTGCGCGAGGCGATCCGTGCGCTGAGCCCTGCGTCAGTGCTCGTGCTTCAGCTTGAAACGAACCTCGAGGCGATCGCGGTGAGCCTCAAAATGGGCACCGAGCTAGGGATGAAGATTCTCATGAACCCTGCGCCGGCCCATAAAATTCCCGACGAGTACTATTCGATGATCGATTATCTGACCCCTAACGAAACCGAAGCATCCACACTTTCGGGCGTGCGGGTCGTGAGTATTGAAGACGCAAGGCGCGCCGCGCAGCTGCTTCAATCGAAGGGAGCCAAGAATATTATCATCACGCTCGGCGAGAAAGGTGCTCTCGTATTGGACAGTGAGGGCAAGTTCAGGCACGTGCCATCATTCAAGGTCGACGCAGTGGATACGACCGGTGCTGGCGACGCTTTTAATGGTGCATTCGCCCTCGCACTGGCTGAGGGAAAGGATATCTACCGCGCCACTGTATTTGCGAATGCTGCTGCTGCCCTTTCGGTGACGCGCATCGGCACCGCACCTGCGATGGCGTTTAGAAAAGAGATCGACGCGTTTTTGCGCGAGCGACGTGTGGAGGTATGATCAATAGGCGTATCCTCAAGGACGTATCATGTAAAAGGAGCGCCGCGGTTGGTTTTGGGAAGGAGAGGATAACATGAAAAAAGGCAGAATTCTGAATCAGAAACTGAGCGAGGCCATTGCCTCCATGGGACACGGTGATTGGATTTTGATCACCGATGCCGGATTTCCGATTCCCAACGATGCGCGACGAATCGATTTGGCGCTCGAGGCGAATGTCCCGACCGTGCAGCAAGTACTTGCCGCGATTTTAAGCGATTTCGTATACGAACGCTGTGTGGTTACCCTAGAACAGAAGACAAATCATCCGAAACTCTATGCGGACATTGCCTCGATGATAGATCGATGCACGATTGAAATGTTGCCGTATCCGCAGTTTATGTCCGAGTTTGCAGTAAAACCCAAATTCTTTGTGCGTACGGGAGCATTTGAGCCCTGGGGTAATGTTGCACTCTGCTCTGGGGTAGATGCGCCGCGGTGGTTCCTGAAAGAAAAAGGGATCATCGTTCCAGAATACTACGTGGATCGGGTGAACTATAGGGAGCGATCCTAGCGCGGCGTTTGGGGATGTTTTACGCGTTGAGCAATCTACGAGATGAGGTTCGTGACAGAAGGAGATTGTGACTCATGCCAGCTCTCAGGCTAGAAAAAGCGATACAGCCAACATTCTATTTTATTGGTGTCACCACAGGGAAATCATCAATCATGCGCGTTTTCCCACAATGGGTGAACTATCTGAACTACGGAGACGTGGTAATTAAGGGGATTGACTGCAAAATCCATGATGACCCGCAGGTGTATCGTGAAATTGTCGCATTTATAAAAAATGATCCGCTTTCTCTTGGGGGCCTGGTAACCACGCACAAAATGGATCTTCTTACGGCGGCTCGAGATTACTTTGAGTACCTCGATCCTTATGCAGAGCTCTTGGGTGAAATTTCTTCGATTTCCAAGCGTCTGGGCCAGCTTTGTGGCCATGCCAAAGACCCAATTACGAGCGGCCTTGCGATGGAAGCCTTTGTGCCGAAATTTCACTGGGAAAAAACCGGCGCTGAGATCTGCATTCTCGGTGCAGGAGGATCATCTTTAGCCCTCACCTGTTACATCATGAAACAAAAACCACCCAGCGAGTGGCCCTCCAAGATTATTGTCACGAACAGGAGCGAATTCCGGCTCGAGCACATGAAGGCTATTCATGCGAAAATAAATCCTGGCATTTCTGTGGAATACGTGTGTGCGCCCGAGTCATCGATCAACGACGCAGTGGTTGGATCGCTCAAACCAGCATCGCTCGTCGTCAATGCGACGGGGCTTGGAAAAGATCAAGAGGGGAGTCCACTTACCGATCGCGCACAATTCCCCGAGCGTGGACTCGTGTGGGAATTCAACTATCGAGGAAATCTTGTATTCCTTGATCAGGCGAGACAGCAAGAGAAATCGAAAGCGCTGAAAATAGAAGATGGCTGGATTTACTTTATACATGGCTGGACACGCGTCATGGCGGAAGTCTTTCACCGAGATATTCCAGTGTCAGGGCCGGTGTTCGATGATCTCTGCAGAATCGCAGCGGAATACCGCTGAAAGGATTACCTATGGATATTGAGAGAATAGGAAATTACATGGCTCCATTCGTCTTTGATCTGGATGTTACCACAGGCGTAATGAAGGGCTTCAAAAATCATATTGAGCGGCGAGCTTCTTCGATGAGGGGATACTACGCGGACGAAGCTGCGCTCGAATCCATTATTGCAGGCGGAGATCCCATTCTCTACGAGGTTTTTGAGTGCACCGTTCCCGAACTGTACGGGCATTTGACGGTGGGTATCTCCAAACTTTACCCGGGCACGGTGGGGCAGGAGTGCTTCATGACGAAAGGACACTATCACCAGGTCATTGAGACTGGCGAAGTATATCTTTGTCTTGGGGGCAGTGGATATCTCCTCATGAAAACAAAAGATGGAGATTTTTCGGCTCTCCCAATGGAGCGTGGAAAGGTGGTATACGTACCACCTTCATGGGCGCATCGCTCGGTAAACTGTGGAAATGTCCCGCTTGTTTCCTTCTTTGTGTATAATGCCGAATCCGGGCACAACTACGGCGACATAGAAACAGAGGGCTTCATCAAGCGTGTCTTTAAGCGCGATGGCTCTGTCGTAATAGAGTAGATCGACATGGACAACATTATAGTGACACCGCGATCACTTTCGAAAGGGGATCATCCATTTCTGAAGAAATTGACTGATGCGGGATACCATTTGGTCTTTCCCAGCCCTGGTCGCCAGCCGACTGAGCAGGAACTCGCTGCGGTCATTGGAGATGCCGTGGGCTATGTTGCCGGAGTCGAGCCTATTACAGCTGCAACGCTCGCAAAGGCGTCGAAGCTGAGGGTAATAAGCCGCAACGGCACAGGCATCGACAATATCGACACAGAGGCTGCGGCGAGGCAGTGCATCGTGATTAGAAAGGCAGAAGGCGCAAACGCGAGGGGGGTTGCAGAGCTGACGATAGGACTCATGCTGGCAGCGGTGCGCAGCATACCTACGAGCGATCGGAGTCTCAAGGCCGAGCAATGGAAGAGAATTCAAGGATTTGAACTCGAAGGCAAAACGCTCGGTATCATCGGTTGTGGCAAGATTGGGAAACTTGTTGCTAGTTTTGCGCTCGCATTTGGTATGAAGGTGCTTGCATACGATGCATATCCCGATCGAAACTTTTCGCCATCGACAGAATTCGAGTATGTCGCGCTGGAAAATCTTCTTGAGAACTCCGCCATCGTGACACTGCACTGCCCGCCACTTACAGAGAAAAAGCCGCTTATAGGCGAACAGCAGCTATCCATCATGCGACGCGGAGCAATTATCATCAACACTGCACGACAGAGCCTCGTCGATGAGGCCTCACTTGTCCGCAGCCTTGATAGTGGCGCTATCGCTTGCTATGCGATCGATGCGTTCGACAAAGAACCTCCCGAGGATTTTTCGCTCGTGAAGCATGAACACGTCATTGTCACACCCCATATAGGCGGATATACGGCTGAGAGCATTGATCGTGCGGCGGAAGCGGCCATCGATAATCTTCTTGAAACATTACGCAATGCATGAGGAAGATATATGAGGAGAATATGGCTGCCTCTTTAAAAATTGTTGAGCGACAGGGTATGGCGCTCGATCTTCTCACTCCGGATGCGCGCACGCGAGCCCGGATTCAATGGCTCGGGCAAGCTGGATTTCTCATCGATACACTTTCCGCGAGGATTATTATTGATCCCTATCTTTCGAACAGCCTCGGTGTGAAATATCGTGGCGCACGATTTTCGCATGTGCGCATGATGCCAGTACCGATCGACCCCTATGACATTCGGTCGGTGTGCGTCTATCTCGCGACTCATCACCACGGCGACCATCTAGACGCCGATACGCTTGCGGCGATTGCTTCGAAAAATCCGGAATGCACCTTTGTGGTACCTGCTGCGACCAGAGAGAACACAAAGCTGCATACTGCGCCTCCTGAGAAAGTTTTGGGGGCGGATGCATTTGCATCTATGAAACTGGGCTCTGTCCAGATTTATCCTATACCCTCCGCGCACGAAGAACTCACCATCGACGAGGCAGGGCACCATGTATTTTTAGGGTATGTGATCTCGGTCGACGGGCTGACCATCTATCACTCTGGTGACTGCACGCCATACGAAGGGCTTGGAAAGAACTTGGCGCACTTTAAGATCGACCTGGCGCTTGTACCTGTGAATGGCCGGGACAAGGAGAGAAGAGACGCAGGAATCCTTGGCAACTTTTCTCTCGAGGAGGCGGCACAGTTGTCACGGAATGCAGGTTTTGTTCACACTATTGGGCACCATTTTGGAATGTTCGATTTTAACACCATCGATGTCGCCGAGGCTGTACGTTGGCTCAAAGCTGAGAACATACTCAATTTTCACTTAGCGCGGATGAATTGTGTCTACGAATTGGAATAGAGCTTCTATGTGGCATTGATTTTCTTAATTTGGAGGATACACGATGAGTTCGATTTTTGATGAGATACGACGGTACGGTATAGTGCCTGTCATCAAGCTCGCTCAGCCTTCAGAGGCCATTCCTCTCGCGCGTGCGCTGCTCGAAGCGGGCTTGCCGGTCGCCGAGATTACCTTCAGAACTGGAGCGGCAAAAGAAGCAATAAAGACGATGCGGGCCAAGTTTCCCACTATGCTCATAGGCGCGGGCACGGTGATCACGCTCGAGCAGATTGCCGCAGCGCAGGAGGCCGGCGCAATGTTCATCGTGACACCAGGCTTTAACCCAAAAATTGTCGATGCATGTCGAGGGCGCGAGCTCCCCATCATCCCCGGAGTCAACGCTCCAAGTCAAGTCGAACAAGGTCTCGAGCGAGGGCTCTCCATGCTGAAGTTTTTTCCGGCCGAGGCTTCTGGCGGTATCAAAATGCTCAAAGCGCTTCAAGGGCCTTACAGCGATGTGTCCTTTGTGCCAACAGGGGGCATTGATAGCACGAACCTTGCCAATTACATCAAACTGAGCAATGTCGCGGCAATCGGCGGCAGCTGGATGGTAAAAGAAGAATTGATCTCTTCAGGCAAATTTGAAGAAATTACGGCGCTGTGCAAAGAGGCTTTGGCCATCGTGCGTCAAGCCCGCATATGAAAAACAAAGAAGATTGCTATGAAATATCGATACTTTGGAACCACTGGCCTTAAGATAAGCGAAATCAGCTTCGGCACGCAGACGTTTGGCTGGACCACGGGGGAGGAGGATGCTTTCAGCCTCCTCGATTACTACACGCAGGAAGGCGGCAACTACCTAGATACCGCCGATTCCTATAATAATGGTGCATCGGAAGAGATTCTTGGCGCGTGGCTCAGACAGCGTAAGAAGCACGACGACCTCCTGATCGGTACAAAGGTATTCTTCAACGATCGGGTGGGTGAAGGGTCGAATGAGGTTGGGCATTCGAGGAAGCATATTGTACGCTCGCTCGAAACGAGCCTGCGACGGCTCGGCGTCGAAGCTATCGATCTGTACCAGCTCCACTGTTACGACCGCGGCGTCGATGTCGAACTCGTTGTCGACACGCTGGAAATGCTTATCAGGCAAGGAAAGATACTTCACTATGGGCTTTCGAACTTTATGCCGTCCACCATCATGAAAATGATCATGCTTGGCCGCCTGAAAGGCGTAGCTCGGCCAGCTTCGCTTCAGCTTGAGTACAGCCTCCTTGTGCGGAGTCCTGAATGGGAATTGCTGCCCCTTTGCGCTGAAGAAGGTATCGGCACCCTCGCATGGTCGCCGCTTGCAGGCGGGTGGCTCACCGGCAAGTACAAGAGAAACGCCGAAGTGCCAAAAAACAGCCGCGTCGGCCGCAAAGACCGCGAGTACGATCAGCCTGACAAACGCGATGGTGAAAGAACTTGGGCGATTCTCGACACCTTGGAAACTATCGCCCAGGCGAGGGGTGTTCCTGTTTCGCAGGTAGCGCTCAATTGGCTGCGAACAAAACACCATGTTTCCTCGGTGCTGATTGGAGCTCGGACCATGGAGCAGCTCAAAGAAAATCTTTCCTGTGTAAGGTGGGATCTTACCAGCGACG
The DNA here is from genome assembly GCA_029975555.1 of Spirochaetia bacterium. Taxonomy (GTDB): domain Bacteria; phylum Spirochaetota; class Spirochaetia; order Treponematales; family Rectinemataceae; genus Rectinema. The sequence goes on from JARKOY010000109.1 coordinate 81,065, forward strand.
AGATCGACATCTTGGATTCGGCGAGCGCAGTGCCTACGCCATATCCTTACAGCTTCATCGAGACTTATAGCAGGCCATCATATCACTGAAAGAGAGGTGTAATCATGACAAAGGACGAATTGGCAAAAAGCATAGAATATACCCTTTTAAAGCCCACCGCAACGGCACCGATGATCACTAAACTCTGTGAAGAGGCTCGGCAGTACCATTTTGCCTGTGTCGCAGTCAATCTCTGTTGGGTTCCGCTGTGCGCCACGCTTTTGAAGGGGTCTGGCGTATCGGTGTGTACGGGTATTGGTTTTCCCCTTGGCGCCACGGCTACCGCAATCAAAGTGGAAGAAGCAAAGCTTGCGATTGCGCAGGGGGCAAGCGAAGTCGATGTGGTCATCAATATTGGAAAGGCAAAAGAGGGAGACTGGAAGGCGGTTCAGGAAGAGCTCATGGCCGTCGCCGCGGTGGCCAAACCCTTGGCCACCATGAAGGTCATCCTCGAAACCTGTTACCTAACCGACGCGGAGAAGATCGAAGTCTGCAAAGCGGCGCTCGCCTGCGGAGCTGATTACGTCAAGACCAGCACAGGCTTTGGTACCGCCGGCGCAACGATAGAGGATGTCAAATTGATGCGGAGCACCGTGGGAACAAAGATGAAAGTAAAAGCCTCCGGTGGGATCAAGACGCTGGATGACGCATTTGCACTGCTCGATGCCGGCGCGGCACGCCTCGGCACGTCGAACGGTGTTTCGATTATGGAAGAGTTCGTTCGCCGCACAAAGAATTGAGCTTCAAAGGCTCGTAACATCGTAACATAAGAGAGCGACTTCGTTTCATCATCCGTCTACAGGGAGCTACAGCCTCATCGAGATCGTCAAAGCCGACGCGCATGAGCCATACAAGCATCGAAGAGCGTAAATGAGACACAGGCGCTCTTGCCGTACTCCTGGGACCTGGGGTCTATTGATTGTTACGCAATAGGGTAAAAATTTACGGTTACGAAATCTACGCATACCTCCGTTTCTTAAATATTGAGTCTTGACAATTGGTACGAGCAGCAGTAATATAACATCTGTATACATCTTATGATGTATTATGTTATATTATACGGAGGGCAAGATGGCATCCCATCATGAAGAGCTCCTACAAACAGCAATCGCCGCGGCTGCAAAAGAAAAGCCACGAAATATTTATTTTGTCGCCTGTGGTGGATCTCTTGCGTTTATGTACAACCAGCAATATATCATCGATAGAGAGACCGACATTCCGAGTTTTATTTACTCATCGAATGAATTCATCCATCGCTCTCCGAAGTCATTAGGTCCGGGGTCTCTCGTCATTACGTGTAGTCATTCAGGCAATACTCCAGAGACTGTCGAGGCCACGAAGTTTGCGCGCGAAAAAGGTGCGCTGACTGTCTCATACTCCTTTAAAGAAGATTCTCCACTCTGGCGGACTGCGGAATACAACCTTCACTACGACTGGGGACCTGATTCGAATGCGTACGACCATCGGTCTGGCATGGCGATTCGTTTTATTTTTGGTTTTCTTAATGCATTGCAACATAATGAAATGTATGGCATGGCGCTGGAAGCTGTCAAAGGTCTTCAGAATATTTTCAATCGTAATAAGGCGAAATTTTCGAAAGCGGCGGATGCCTTCGGATCGGACCATAAGCGGGAACCCATTATTTATACTATGGGATCAGGTCCCCTTTATGGGGAGGCTTACTCATTCGCGATTTGTCTGCTTCAGGAGATGCAGTGGATCCACGCTGCAGCGATTCATTCCGGTGAATATTTTCATGGTCCCTTCGAAATCACGGACTATGATGTTCCTTTCCTTATTTTGAAGACGGACGGAGAAACGCGGCCTCTCGACGATCGGGCGTACGATTTTGCTTCGAAGTTCAGTAAAAAGGTGACGGTGGTTGATGCCAAGGAATTCGACTGGGCAGGAATCGATGAGTCTCTTCACAGTTATTTTGCTACTCCCCTTATGGGGGCCGTGCTTCGCACCTATGCCGAAAGACTCGCCGAACACAGGGGTCATCCGCTCTCGGTTCGCCGTTATATGTGGAAGATGGAGTATTGATCGGGCGAGCGCACCCATCGAACGCCGATCATGCTCGTCGATATATGACATTCCTCGTGGAGAGGGATGTATTACAAGGAGGTTTCAGATGTCAAAACGCGTTGTACTTCTTATCAGCGGTCTTCTGTTGGTAACGTCGTTGATGAGTGCACAGCAGGTCACTCTCCGCTTTTTCCATCGCTGGCCACAAGAACCAAGAAAGAGCTACTATGATGCGCTCGTCGCGGAATTCGAAAAACAAAATCCCGATATAAAGATTGTCATGGACAGTGTGGTCAACGATTCGTATAAGGAAAAAATCAGGGTGCTCGTCTCTTCTGATGATATCCCCGATGTGTTCTGCAGCTGGTCAGACTCGTTTGCGTACAACCTCGTGAAATCAGGGAGGATTAAACCGCTTAACGATATGTTGGCCAAAGATAAGGCGTTCGCCGACAGCTTTATTCAATCGCAGATAAAATCGTTCACGTTCGATGGCAAAATATATGGATTGCCTCAGACGATGGATGGAAAAGTATTCATCTACAACAGAGAGATATTCAATAAGGCTGGTATTACGAAATTGCCTTCGAACTACGACGAGCTCATTGAGCTCTTTGAGGCGCTCCAAAAGAAAGGCTACAAGACTCCTATTCTTGAAGGCCTCCAGGACCCGTGGACGATTTCCCATTATCTCGGCTCGATGTTCCAGCTCTATCTTCCTGCGAGCGTGACGCAGAAGGATTATGCCGAGGCGACGGGGGCGTTCACCGATGCGGGGTATAAAGTCGTTTTGGAGCGCTTTAAGCAGATCGTAAAGTATATGGGGCCGAACGCGACCTCGATGACACACACCGATGTCCGAAACCTCTTCGCTGCAGGCAAACTTCCTGTGATGTACGTTCAGCTGGCCGAATTCGGGCTCATTCGTCAATCGAACCCGAATCTTAAATACGGCTACTTCGGATTTCCTCCATTTAAAGATGGGAAAGGTGAGGTCGGTTATATCGAGGGAGCTCCGGAGGGTTTTATGATGTCCAGTACCTGTAAAAACCCTGCAGCCGCCGAAAAATTCCTCAAATTTATCTTCTCTCTGCAGAACGCGCAGAAATTCGTAAAGGATATTGGTGCACCGGTGGCTATCAAGGGGGCGGTGACGAAAGAAAATTCTTTCCCTGAACTGCTCGATGCGGTAGAAATATTGAATGAAGCAAAAGGCATGGTCCCTTGGTTTGACAATGCGGTCAACATCAAAGTAGCCGATGCCTTCATGAGGGGCTGTCAAGCATTAGCCACCAACGACAAAACTATAGACCAGGTCATGGCTGATGTTCAGACGGCAGCGAAGATTGTCGCAAGCGAAGCTAAGAAGAAGTAATGATTTTATAATTGAATTGGGCAGGAGGCGCGATTGCGCTCCTCCTGCCTTTTCTAAAATTCTATACGAAGAAGAGAAAGCATGACAAAGCGACAATTGAGAACGACATTCGAACCGGTTCTATTCGTGCTCCCGAGCGTGCTGTTGCTTGGTGTTTTCATGTACTATCCGCTTGTCCAAAACTTTGTCTACAGTTTTTTCCGATTCTCTGCCTTCTCCTCAAGCAAAGTATTTATCGGCTTTCAAAATTATACACATCTTTTGAAAGATGATATCGTCATCACCGCGCTGAGAAACAATCTGCGATATGCGATTGTGTCTGTCATCTTTCAGGTCTGTTTTGGGCTTGTACTTGCAGCGATTCTGGAGGATCGTGCATTTAGGCGCGTCTCGCCTTTATTCCGGACAATGTTCTTCATCCCCGTCACCATTTCGATCTCGGTCATATGTCTTTTGTTTGGTTTCATCTATCGGCCGATGGACGGCCTTTTGAATCAGTTCTTGAGCCTCATAGGCCTTGATGTTCTGACGCGACCATGGCTTGGATCGGCGAAGACTGCGATCTGGGCTACAATCGCTGTGTCTCAGTGGCAGAGCATCGGATATGTAATGATGTTGTTCATCGTTGCGATTCAAAAGATTCCCGAAGAGTTGTATGAAGCCGCCGAGATCGATGGAGCTACCAAAATTCGAAGATTTTTTGCGATAACGCTTCCTCAGGTCAAGGAGATGTTCTTTGTGACGACGCTGATCACCGTGACCGGTTCTGTTATGGTCTTCAACGAACCTTACATTTTGACTCAGGGAGGCGGCCCCGGCACAAGTTCCATCACGATTGCGGTGCACATGTATCAATCTGGTTTTTTCAAGGACATGATGGGGTATGCATCAACTCTCGCTGTGGTGATATTCCTCATTTCGATTATACTCGGCATTCTTCAGCTTGCGGTGTTCAAATCCGGGGAGGATTGAGAGATGTATGGAGTGAAACCTAGAAATCATCGCCGCGATGCTTTGAGTTTGAGCCAGGTTCCAATATTAATCATACTGTTAGTATATTTTGCGATCATAGCATATCCTCTCTTCTGGATTCTGATGTCGTCGCTCAAGACGACCGAGGATATTTCGGTGAATATATGGGCTCTCCCCAAAGTTCCCCAGTGGCATAACTACACCGATGCCTGGCGGTTTGGCATCTCAGGCTATTTTATCAACAGCATCATTGTTACAGTCTCGACAATTTTTGCAGTTTTGGTCATCGCTTCGCTTGGAGCCTATGGATTATCTCGGTTTAAGGTTTCATGGCTAAAATATGTGCTGATATTTGTGATGGGCGGAATGATGCTTAATCCTCAGGTCTGCCTTATCCCTCTGTACAAGCTTCTCACTGCGCTGAAACTCCGCAATACATATTGGGCCCTCATTATACCTTACACAACATTCAGATTGCCCCTGAATATCCTTTTGATCAGGACGTTTTTTCTCTCAATACCGAAAGAAATTGAAGAATCGGCGAAGCTCGACGGTTGCACGAATTTGCAGACATACGCTCGGATTTTTGTTCCTATGTCGACGCCGATCATGATCACAGGGGCAATTTTGACTGCATACTACGCATGGAATGAATTCATGTTCGCTATAATATTCATCGATTCTAATAAATACCGGACTATTCCCGCTGGCTTGATGGCCTTCCGAGATGCCTTGCAGATAAATTGGGGTCCTCTTATTGCAGGTATGGTTATCGCTTCTCTACCACTGGTTCTCTTCTTCTTATTTGCGCAAAAACAGTTTATTCGAGGCATGACGGCTGGTTCGGTAAAGGGCTGAGCTTGTCTCGTGCACATAACTTCAAGAGGTTGAAACATGAAAATTATAGGCGTCGGCGATAATGTCGTGGATTGCTATCTGGATCAAAGACTTTACTATCCTGGTGGGAATGCGCTTAACGTCGCAGTCAATTGCAAGCGCAATGGAGTCGAAAGGGCAGCCTATCTTGGGGTATTTGGGGACGATGAGGCGGCCGAACATATCAAGCGTTGTTTGAGGCAAGAAGAAGTATCGTACCAGTATTCACGAAAAGTATATGCTCGAAGCGGTCATCCATCGGTCAATTTGACTCCTGCAGGAGACCGCGTGTTCTGCGGAGGCCCCCGAGACACAGCCCAGCATATTCTCCGTATTCGACTTACACAACAAGATATCGACTACATCAGCAGCTTCGATTGCTGTCACACGAGCTGTTTTTCGGGAATCGAACCGGAACTGCCCATCCTCGCAACATGTTGCGATGTCTCGTTCGATTTTTCAACTCGAACAGAGAAAGAGTATATCGAGCTTGTGAGTCCGCACACGCGCTTTGCCTTTTTCTCTGGCGCTTCGCTTACCGATGAGCAGATATCATCCATCTTCGATCTTTGTCACTCAAATGGCACAGAGATTGTGGGGATTACCCTCGGCGAGAAGGGTGCTCTATTTTCGCACAGGGGAGAGCGATTTTTTCAGCCAATCAAGTCAGCCGGAAAGGTCATTGACACCATGGGGGCAGGTGATAGTTTTATTGCTGGCTTTCTTACGCGCTTCTATGATATAAATGATATGAAAGCGGCATTGGACTATGCTGCGGATAGGGCGGCGATTACGTGCACGTTTTATGGCGCGTTTGGCTATCCTCATCCTTTCGATGATGAGTAGGCAGAATGGGATATGCTGGAACAAAACAGTTCACAACCTTTATATGATCAGCTCAAACAAATCATTATCAGTGGGATATTATCTGGGCAGTACAAGCATGGTCAGCGTCTTCCCAGCGAAACCCAATTAGCCGAAATGTATGGTATAAGCCGAATAACCGTTCGGCGTGCTCTCGCAGAGCTTGAAGCGGAAGGATATCTCTCTACCCAGCAAGGAAGAGGCACTTTTATTAATTTCATAAAAGGTGAAATTCGTCTCATGTCATTTGCGACCATGAGCGACAATTCCACCGATGCCTCATTGCGAAGAACGAACCGCATCATTTCAAAGACCTTTATTGATGCAGATGCCACCTTGGCAAAGTATCTCAAGGTGCCGATTGGAACAAAATTGATACGTCTCTACAGAGTCATGCTGGAAAATGATAAGCCATATTCTCTTGATACGGCATTCTTCATTGTCGATAGATATCCCAACATCTTTGAAAAGATTGTCGATAATGTCTCTACGTTTGAAATACTTACACGAGATTATGGCGTCAAGTTCGACAAGGCGGTCAAAGTGATGGGGATCCTCCGTGCCGGGGTTGAAGAGGCGAAACTCCTTCAGTGTGCACCCGGCGATCCGCTCTTCTCCATCTCAAAAGTGATGTACGATGCCAACGATGTTCCTCTTCATTATTCGCATTACCTCGTATTGGGAGATCGATGCGTCTACACGTTGACGGTGACGCACGACATGATGGATACCCAGGTGCGTTATCGAGAGAAGTATTTTGGCCCTGATTGATGACGGGCGCACATTTTTTTTGAATGCCTACCGTATTTAAGCCGTTCTCTTGACACATTGATGCATTGTTTCTACAATTTGCAACATAATGTGCACTATGGAGGTTCACATGAAAGTACAGATTCTCGGTTCGGGATGCCCGAAGTGCAGGCTCCTCGAGCAGCACGCTCGCGAGGCGATCGCGGAGCTCGGCATCGCGGCTGATATCGAGAAGGTCACTGACATCGACGCGATCATGGGAATGGGAGTCATGATGACCCCGGCCCTCGCGGTGGACGGCCAGGTGAAGAGCATGGGGAGGGTTCTGACGAAGGATCAGATTGTTCCCTATCTTCAAGGAAAGAAGTGACATGAGCAGAGCTGCCCGTGGGGCGGCGAGGAACGGCGCTCCGATCGGGAACGTCGCGGATCGATGTTTAGCTTTTGAGGTCAACGCATGAGTAAGAAAGAGTGGTCTCCGAATGCAAGGCTCCTCGTGGTCTTTGGTGTCTTCCTTGCGGCGTATTTCATCCCGTGGGGCGCTCCGCGGGTTCTCGGCGCGACGAACGAAGCCTTTCTCATGCTCGGCGAGTATGCCCGACAGCACGTGCTTCTCTGCCTTGTCCCGGCGATGTTCATCGCGGGGGCGATCACGGTTTTTCTCAACCAACAGGCGGTGATGCGTTACCTTGGCCCTGCTGCCAACCCTTTTATGGCGTATGGTGTTGCCTCTGTGTCGGGGGCGATCCTGGCGGTGTGCTCCTGCACGGTTCTGCCTATATTCAAAGGTATCTACAAGAAAGGCGCGGGCCTTGGTCCGGCGGTGGCCTTTCTCTACTCGGGTCCAGCGATCAACATCCTCGCGATCGTGCTTTCGGTCAAGGTTTTTGGCTGGAAGCTTGGGCTTGCGAGGGCGGTGGGCGCGATGTTGTTTTCGATCCTGATAGGGTTTGTCATGGCACTGATCTTTCGGAAAGAGGACAAACAGCGCGCCGCAGATGCCCGCATGTTCGCTGGATCCGACGAGAAGCCAGCACGGAGTCTCGGTCAGATGATCGTCTACATGGCGAGCATGATCGGCATCCTCGTCTTTGTGAACTGGGCGAATTCTAAGGGAGGCAGCGGCGCCTGGGACGCGATCTATTCGGTCAAGTACTGGATCACGGGGGCGTTCGCCCTTCTGCTCGGGTACAGCCTGATCAAGTGGTTCACGAAGGACGACCTGAAGGAATGGCTGACCGCGACGCGGGATTTTGCCGTGCAGATTCTCCCGCTCTTGTTCGGCGGTGTCCTGGTCGCGGGCTTTCTGCTTGGGCGTCCGGGGCACGACGCGCTCATCCCCAGCGCGTGGATAGGGAGCCTCCTCGGTGGCAATTCGATTCTCTCCAACTTTTTCGCCTCTTTTGCGGGGGCGCTGATGTACTTCGCCACGCTCACGGAGATTCCTATTGTCCAGGGACTGCTCGGTGCAGGCATGGGGCAGGGGCCTGCGCTTGCGCTTCTTCTTGCGGGCCCGAGCCTCTCGCTGCCCTCGATACTCGTCATTGCGGGCGAGCTGGGTTGGAAGAAGACCTTGGTCTATGTCGGCCTCGTGGTTGTCTTGTCGACGCTCGCGGGCCTCGCGTTCGGGGTGATGGCCTGAGAGAGACATCGCACGCCCACCGCCAGGGCGACGATTCTGAGTTCGACTGGGATGTGCTGAAGCCCGAGTCCGCCTGTGGCGGCGCAGAGGAAGGCGAGGGCCGCGGTCAAGGCTGAGAGCGTCCTCGATGCGTGCGATTTTGGCGCGAGGCGGGAAACGATGAGCGCCGCCAGGGGGAGTGGATTGGCCCACAAGAGGTTCAGGTTGCATGCGACTTCGGGGTAGCCGGCAGCAAGCCAGAAGAGGAGAATGCACGCGCCTGCGACGGTCGCCAACGCGAAAAGGGCGGCGTCGAAGATCAGCATCCTTTTTCCGACCGATGGGAATAGGGAGATGAGCGACACCGTGAGGATGAGGATGGATGTGGCCAGTGGTGTTATGCTCAGTGCCGGGACGGGCGCTTTTTTTGCCTGGAACACCACCGACGAGCTTTGTATGAATGGAACTTGTCCGGAGCGCCCGGCGACATTGGATGCCGCCGCCGTATCCATCAGCTGTTTGGGTAGGAACAGCGGGGCAGTGTGGGGCTGGGGTCTATCTGCGATGGGGCCGAGGAGAAGATCGATGGTGGTGCGGAGCCAGGCGCTGTCTGCCATTGCTCGGTGGAGCTGATCCCGCAGCGTTGGTTGAGGCTGCGCCACATCCTTTCCCTCGAGAGAAACACAAAGAGGGGCTAAAAGCTCCCACACTCGCGTCGCGCAGTTGTCCGAGAAATAGCGATAATTGTAGATCCGATTTTCGGGGCGGATGTCGTGTTTCAGCGTGGACATGAGCGTGTCGATCTGGGCTGCGTCGAGGTTCAGCACTTGTTCGATGATGGTGCGATTCTCGACTTCGCTGTAGAAGGCGAAGCTCTCTTGGGTGTTTAAGGCGGCAACCATGAACTCCATGTGGCCTGTCAGCATGCCCAGCACGAACCGCGCATCGAAGGGACGGACGGAGAGCCCATAATTGTAGAGTCTGTCCGTGCCTTTCTGTCGGTCTACGATGCGGATCGCGCTGTGGCCGAAGGCCGAGTAGAGGGAACGTCCGGGGAGTATGGTGATCAATGATACGGTGATCCCGTCGGAAGAGGCGGAAAAGATGGCAGCGGGGCGTGCGGCTACGACGGCTGCGAGGACTAATGCCAGGATGATACTGCGAGAGTTTTTGTACACGTCAGCACTATATTCCTCTTAGAGGGGCAGATGCAAGCGCGTTTCTGAGTGCACTCCATAAAAGTGAGGAAGCGGGTTTCGATCTGCGCACGTTCTGTGCTTGACAGAATTGTAGAGATTTTATATTCTACAATTAATCAATTGTTTAATTGATTAATTGTAGAATATAGAGGGGAAGCTATGCCGGACGATATCTGCAGTCAATACAGCGTCAACTGTCGAGACCGCGCCGAGGCTCTGAAAGAATCGTTGCTTTCGGTCGCAGGGCTCTCCGAGCTGTACAAGGTCTTGGCCGACGAAACGCGCATCAAGATTCTCTATCTGCTTTCACAAGAAGAGTTGTGCGTCTGTGACCTGGCTTTTTTGCTCGATACGACGCTGCCCGTGATTTCTCACCACCTGCGCCTTCTCCGCGCGCTCAGGCTCGTGCGCAGTAGGCGGGAGGGGAAGATGGTTTTTTACCGCCTCGATGACGATCACGTCCTCGCCCTCATCGAGCAGGCGAAGGAACACTACATCGACAGAACTTGATATGGAGCATTGAAATGAAAAAGTACAAAATTAAAGGACTCGACTGCGCACAGTGCGCCAACGAGATAGAGTGCGCCCTTCAGAAGACGCCGGGGCTTGAACGCACCCGTCTCAGCTTTGCGACGGAGACGATTGTTTTGGATTCTCGGCACGAGGACAGGGCGCGCGAGATCATCGGCCGGATGGAGCCTGGGGCGACCCTTGTTCCCTTCGAAGAAATCGTGGCTGAAGAGAAGGAAGGGGGCGTGGGCAAAGGGCAGCTGCTTCGCCTCATCGTCGCGACGGTCTTTTTCGCCGTAGGTTCGATCTTCAATCAGGCCTTGCACGATACTCCTTACTCCCTCGCCGAATACATTGTGCTGCTGTCGGCCTATCTCCTCGTGGGATGGCCCGTGCTCGCCTCGGCTTTCAAGAATACGGTGCGTGGACGGCTCTTCAACGAGACCTTCCTCATGAGCGTGGCGACGATCGGAGCAATCGCGATCCACCAGCTCCCCGACGCGGTCGGTGTGATGCTCTTTTACTCTGTCGGCGAATACCTCCAGGACAGGGCGGTCGATAGTTCGAAACGCTCGATTGCCTCACTCATGGACCTGCGCCCCGACTCGGCGAGGCTGATCGTGGACGGCGAACGACGGATCATCTCGCCTGTGGAGGCCAGTGTGGGCGACACAATTGAAGTGCTCCCCGGTGAGCGCATTCCCCTCGACGGCGAGGTGATCGAGGGCTCGTCCTCTGTCAACACATCCTCGCTCACCGGGGAGTCGGTGCCCCGGAGGGTCGAGTCAGGGAGCAAGGTTCTCGCTGGTTTCGTCAACGATGAGGGGCGCATCATCGTCAAGGTGGAAAAGAAGTTCGACCAGAGCACGGCGGCCAGGATTCTGGAACTTGTGGAGAACGCAGCCTCTCAAAAGGCGCCGACCGAGAAATTCATCACGCGCTTTGCCGCCGTCTACACGCCGGTCGTGGTCTCGATCGCCCTGCTCGTAGCATTCGTCCCGCCGATCTTCGTCCCTGGCGCAACGCTCAAGGAGTGGGCATACCGCGCCTTGGTCATGCTCGTCATCTCTTGCCCCTGCGCGCTCGTCGTCTCCATCCCCCTCGGATACTTCGGAGGAATCGGAAGGGCATCGCGCCACAAGCTCTTGATCAAAGGCTCGAACTACATCGATGCGCTCACGAGGGTCGACACGGTGGTCTTCGACAAGACCGGCACGTTGACTGAAGGCGTATTCGCCGTAGTGGATGTGGTCAGCCGCAATGGTTTTTCGAAAGAGGAACTTCTGGCGTGGGCGGCAGCCGCCGAATCGCGCTCCTCGCATCCAATCGCCCGTTCCATCAGAGAAGCGGCCGGAGAGAGTGTCCCCGTCGCTGAGGATATCCGCGAGGTCAAGGGCTACGGACTTGTCGCCCGCGTCGGAGACCGGAGGATTGCAGTGGGCAATGACCGACTCCTCCACAGAGAAAACATCGTTCATACGGACTGCGATGTGGAGGGTACCATCGTCTATGTCGCGGTGGACAATGTCTATGCCGGCTACATTGTCATATCGGACCGCATAAAAAAGGCCGCCGCGAAGACTGTCTCCGAGCTCAAGGCCCTCGGCGTCCGCACGGTGGCGATGCTCACCGGCGACGATGCCACCGTTGCCGCCCGCGTCGCGAACGAGATCGGCCTCGACGACTACAGGGCCGAACTTCTGCCCGACAGCAAGGTGTCGGTGCTGGAAGAGTTCATGAAGGACTCGAGGCGGAAGGGCGCAGTCGTGTTCGTCGGCGACGGCATGAATGACGCCCCTGTGCTTGTCCGCGCCGACGTCGGGTTCGCCATGGGTGGCCTTGGCTCGGACGCCGCGATCGAAGCCGCGGACGTCGTCGTCATGGACGATGATGTTGCGCGCGTCCCAATGGCGCTGAAAATCGCCTCGTTCACCCGGCGGATCGTCATCGAGAACATCGTGCTCGCCCTTGCGGTGAAAGGCATCTTCATCGCGCTCGGGGCTTTCGGCGCCGCGGATATGTGGGAGGCTGTGATCGCAGATGTCGGCGTCTCGCTCCTTGCGGTCCTCAATGCGCTGCGGACCGCAACATTTGATGCGTCGAAAGTTTTGTAGTAGAGTATTCTCATGCTGATTACCGAGAAACGGCAGCTCGTTGAGTTGTTTGAGTCCCAGGCCAAGCGGCGCTGGGAGCTCGCCGCCACGGGCCCTGCCGAGCGGATCGCTAAGCTGAATAGATTGCGCGCAGGGCTTCTGGCTCGGAGTGAGGAGCTCTACGCCGCGGTCAAGGCGGATTACGGCAAGCCGGCCTTCGAGGCGTGGCTCACCGAAATTTTCCCTTCGATTGAGGAAATAGACTGCGCGACGAAGCATCTGAAGGCATGGATGAAGGGGAGACGCGCGAAGAGGGCGCTGATTCTTCCCCTCGCCTCGACACGGGTGCGGTATGAGCCCAAGGGGCGCGTCCTCATCATGTCGCCGTGGAACTATCCCGTCCAGCTCCTCATCGCACCCCTCGTCGCTGCGGTGGCGGCCGGCAACTGCGTCATCGCAAAGCCGTCGAACAAGACGCCGCATACGGCGGCCTTCCTTGCAGACCTCATAGGGAGCGTGTTCCCTCCAGAGGAAGTCGCCGTGGTCGAGGGGCCGGGAAGCACGGTCGGAGACTTTCTTCTCGAGCTCCCATTCGATCACATGTTCTTCACAGGAAGCCCAGCGGTCGGGGTGAAGGTGGGGGAGGCGGCCGCGCGCGTGCACGCGGGGCTCACCCTCGAGCTGGGCGGCAAGTCGCCGACCATCCTCCTGCGGGGCGCGAACATGCGCCAGGCGGCCCGCCGCATCGCCTGGGGGAAATGCCTCAACGCGGGCCAGACCTGCATCGCCCCTGACTACCTCTTGTGTCCTTCCGAGCTTGTCGAGGACTTTGCGGCAGAAATGCGGCGGGCCGTGGAATCCTTTTACGGCAAGACAGAGGAAGCGCGCGCCGCCTCGCCCGATTTTGCGCGCATCGTGGACAAGGCCGCCTGCGCCCGCCTCGAGCGGCTCGTCGCAGACGCGATCTCCAGGGGGGCAAGGCTGGAATTCGGCGGCCGCTTCGATGTGGAGCAGCGCTACGCCGCCCCGACGCTGCTCACCGGCGTGCGGCCCGACATGGCCGTCATGGCGGAGGAGATTTTCGGACCGATCCTACCAGTTCTCTCCTACGACTCGCTGGATGAGGCCGTCGACTTCATCAGGGCCAGGCCGAAACCGCTCGCCCTCTACATCCTCGGCCGCGACAAAAAGAGCGCGGAGCGCCTCATCGTCTCCACTACGTCGGGAAGCGCGGCGATCAACGACCTCCTCGTGCAGATCGAAAACCCCGATGCTCCCTTCGGTGGGGTTGGCATGAGCGGCACGGGCAACTACCACGGCTTCTACGGCTTTAAGACCTTCTCCCACGAGCGCAATGTCCTGTACCAGGGGCCAGTGAGCGCTGCCGAGTGGTTCTACCCGCCTTACGGTACTCCAGTCCAAGAGCGGCTGCGAAGCGCTCTGAAAGCGGTCAAAAAGCTCAACAGGTGAGCCCTGGCCGCAGCCACACCTGTTGCCTATAATCGCAAACGTCACTTGCGTGTTCGGCGTTTCGGGCGCATACTGTCTCGTCGTGAAATGACTGTTTTCTGCGGTCTGATTCCATTTTGGAGGAAAGGCAGGCGGCAGTCTCGTCAACAGGAGGAGATAATGAAAAAGAGTAGGCCGTGCGTATGTGTGCTCCTTGCTCTGCCCTTTGTCGTTCTGTGTGCATTGATTTTCGCCGCGGTGCCCGCGTGGGCGGATGATCCGGCTGGCCTTGTGCCCTCTGGGGCATTTGAGGGAGGTCAGGCATGGGGAAGTTCTGTCGGCGGATACCCAGTGCTCTCGCTCAAGGGCAGTTGGCATGAGATGGGACGGCAGTACGGTGGTCTCCTTTCGCCTCAGCTTCAGGAATTCTACATGGCGATCAAGGCCGATCTCGAGGCGCGCGGCCTTAGGCCCGAGCACCTCGAGGGGGTGCGAGAGATATTCGATACGTATTCCGATCCGATGAAGGAGCTTTTGCAGGGCATGTCGGAGACTTCCGGGCTCAGCCTTGAGGAGCACATCCTTCTTGAGACTTCCTTCTATATTTTGCCTGATCTTGTCATCGAACAGTCAAAGAAGGCGCCGTCGTGCAGCGGTATCGCGGTGGCCGCCCCGAGGACTGCCGATGGCAAGCTGTATTTTGCGCGCAACTGGGACATGACACAGACCGCGATGCGCCCTTATCTGAAATATCTCGCGCTCGTGGCCCTCAATCCCAACGATGGCTCGCTCGCCTTCGCCAACATCAGGCCCATCGGCCAGGTGTATGTGGAGACCGGCATCAACGAGAAAGGCATTCTCATCGAGGTGAACAACGGTGCAGGCTCGGACCCGACAGAGAACCCGGACGGCACATTCGTTCCTATCGAGCTCTTCAATCTCCTGAACGAATGTTCGGCATTCGATGAAGTGATATCGAGGCTGAGGGCGGACAAGCTCGACGCTTCGTACCTGGTGCAGGTCGCGGACGCCGAAAGGGCGGTGTCCGTGGAAAAGCCGACCTTCGACACTCACATCGTGGAGTTGAAAGACGGCGAACTCTATGCGCTCAACAATTTTGTCCAGCCCATACCGCCTGCATGGAAGGGTAGGATCAACGAGATTCCGGCGGGCTATCGCGACGACCGCCAGCCCGTCCTGAACGCGATCTTCGCCAGCGACGAGTGGAATGGTCATGTCACGCTTGAATCGGTAAAGGCCATGATGGAAAAGACGATCGACAAGGGTGGGCCCGTTGTCGAAGGCCCCTTCGGCACGGTCGTGCAGGTGATCGTCGTTCCTGCGGATTCCGTGGTGCTGTTCAGGGCATGGGGATATTCAGGCTGGGCCCAGGTGAATCTGACCGATCTGTTCAGGAGGTGAGTCCGGTGCGCTCGAAAAAGGATGCCGGGCGGGGGGCCCTTGCGGTAGCGGTTTTGGCTCTCGCGCTCTGTGCGGATATGCCAGCGCAGATTCCCGCTCAGGATAACGCTTTCTCCCCAGATGCCTTTTCCTTTCCGGCAGAAGGCGATTTCAGTGGTTTGGGCTGGAGTCAGGCATTCTTTGCGGTGCATGACTTTTTCTCGCGCACCTATGCCTTCGGTGACTGGAAGAAAATTCCCTGGGACCGGATGGCCGCCTATTACGGGCAGAAGATTGCGGCTGCCGAAGCCAGGGGCGATAGGGATGCCTACCGGATCGCGATGGTGGAGTACCTCAAGGAGATTCCCGACGGCCACCTCAAGATGACGGCCGACACCGACGACCTGAGAGAGAGGTTCATCGGCGGCAGCTATGGTCTTGGGCTCGCAGAGCTCGACGACGGGTCGATCGTCGCCGCGGCGGTGCGCACGGGCGGACCCGCGGGAAAGGCCGGGATGCCTGCTGGCGCGCGAATTCTGTCGTGGAACGGTGTGCCTGCGGAAAAAGCGCTTTTGTCCGCGGATATACGCTGGTTCAAGAATGCCGCGACGCGCGACGACCTCGAACTCGAACGCCTGCAGGGGATAACGCGCGCGCCGGTGGGAACTCGCGCCACTGTCGTCTTCGAGCCGCCTTCAGCCGGCCCAGCCGCGGCTTCAACAGGAGGACGGAGCTTCACTGTCGAGCTCGTCGCGCAGCACGACGGCTTTGCCGACCTCGGCCTCTTCGATATTGCCCCGATTCCCTCGATGGACGAGCTCCACCGGAATGTTGTATGGAAGATTCTTGATGGGAATATCGGCTATCTGAGGATTTACCACGTGATTCATTTCGACGATATCACAAAGTATCCGACCGAGGTCACCGACGCGGTTGTCGAGGCATTGAAGGCCTTTAAGGCAGCCGGTGTCACCTCGCTCGTGCTCGACCTGCGCGGGAACCGTGGTGGTTCCGATCAAGTTGCGGCCGACATCTCGGGCTTTTTTGCCGGCGAGGAGGTCTTTTACGAGCGCACCGCTTGGTACAACGCCAGTTCCGGCCGCTTTGACCTCGCCTATTCCGATCTTTTTGCCCAGACTTTTGAGCTGAGCGATAAGGCGCTCTGGGTTGTGCCCCGGGAACCTCATTTCGAAGGAGAAATTGTCGTGCTGGTGAATCCGGCGACAATCAGCTCCGGAGAAGGGCTTGCGATGGCGATAGGAAGACTCCCCGGCGCAAAAGTGCTGGGCTTCTACGGCACGCACGGCTCCTTCGGGCTTATTCCCTGGCCCGTGGCGATGCCCGAAGGCTTTGCCTTCGAATATCCTATCGGGCGATCGCTCGACGCTTCAGGAAAGATCCAGATCGACGCCGATGCGTCCTGTTCGGGGGGAATCCAGCCTTCAATCCGGGTTCCGCGCACCGTGGAGACGATGGCCGCCTTTGCATCCGGCACCGACGTGGAGCTCGAATATGCGCGCAGGTGGCTTATATCGCATTGATCGACCTCAGGCGGTCCACGTCGATCTTGGGCTCTCTTTCAAAGGTAAACAGCCCGTTTGTCTCGTCGCCGACATCGTAGAGCTGAGTATAGCAGTAGCCGCAGAACAGCTTAGATGCGACGATGTCTCGGGTATACTCTTCAATGATGTCATCAATCGAGCCCCGGTGCTCGGACGTATACCAGCCGAATCCTCCGTACTCGCTGAGGAGGATTTTCGATCGCGCCTGCGCGCGCGCATCGTCGTTGTGAGACCGTTCCAGGAACACTGAGCGGGTTTTGGTCGACACGTGCCCAAAGAGATAGAATGCCAGAACCTTCCACACCGAAAAGCCGAACAGGATGCGCTCGTCTTTTTTTGCAATGCCGGCATAGAGGGACCGCGCAAGGGTAGCGCTGCGGAGATAGTGGTGGAAGTCCACGATGTCGGTATTGAGATGTTCCCAGCCGCTGTTGTCGATGATTGGGCGGGAAGGGTCCAGCGCTCTTGCCAGCTCGATCATGCGCAGCACGAATTTTCTTGTTGTGGACCGCTTGCCGTATATCCCCCAGATGCCCCACGTCTCATTGAACAGTATTCTGAAGATACACGAGGGGTGCCCGGCGTCTCTCTCTATAAGCTCTTTGAGTTCTTGCTCGTAGGCGCCGAAGGCCGCTTTTGAGGGCAGGTAGAACGAGGGCATCTCGAAGCTAGTGAACAGTCCCAGTTTGTCGCACAGGTAGTGAAAGTAGGGGCTCTCGACCTTTTCGTGAATTCGCGCGCCGTTGTAGCCCATCGCTTTGATGCTCAGAATGTCATCTTCCATTATTTTTTTATTCTGGGGCGTATAGGTGCCCTTCGGGTAATACCCCTGCACGAGGACCATGCGGAGGAATACTCGCGTGCCGTTTATCTCAAAACCGTCGGCGTCGAAGCGTACGCGCCTGAGGCCGAAATAACTCTCGACGGTGTCGACGCAATCGCCGTTCATGGAGAGGTGGTATTGTATGCGGTACAAATAAGGGCTCTCTGGAGACCAGAACTTCGCGCCGATCTCAGAGAAAGAGAATTGAAAGTCGAAGTGGCCGTCGCCGTCTGCCAGGATGGGGGGAAGCTCGACGGTGGTGCGATCGGGGCCGATTATTTCAAGCGTGAGCGAATAGTCTTTGCGCGCCTCCGCGCCACGCTTGGAAGTCTTTGTAGGCTGAGGGAGGCTGGCCTGTGCCCACCCCCGTACAATCTCCGCGTCGAAGTCCTGCACAAGTCTTGCCCGTTCGAGGTGTACCCGGTGGACGCGCTCTATCCACACGCTCTGCCAGACTCCAGCTATCCCCCGGTACCACACGTAAAACGGCTTGCGGAGGAATGTCTGTTTCCCTCTCACTTGGAAGGGGCTGTGGGAATCCTTCACGAGCAGCGCTATCTGGTTGGTCCCTGCCCTGACGAGGTCCGTAATATCGAAGGCGAACGACGCATACCCACCGACATGGTTCCCTATCCTCGTGGCGTTGACGAACACCGTGGTTTCGTAGTCGCATGCGCCGATGTGGAGGATGAGCCGCTCCTCCTCCTTAGGGCCTTCGATTTCAAAGTCCCTCCGGTAGACAAAGGTTCCTCTGTCTGGGTAATCCACGCCTGACAGTTCGCTTCCGATTGGATAGGGGACCTGAATTTGTCCTCTATGCCCGTTATGTTCGATCTCCCATGTGCCGTCGAGGGATATCCACGTGCGGCGAGCCCATGCCGGGTTGGGATGGTCCTCGAAGATTGAAGTATTTATCATGGAGTTGTAATGCGTGTGCGAGTTCATCGTTCATTCCTTTATGCCTGTCATGGCGATGCTTTTGACAATGTTTTTCTTAAATAAGAGATACATTATTATCTGGGGAATCGAAGCGAGGACTGCCCCCGCCATGATGAGCGAATATTCCGTTCCGTGCGTCCCCTGGAAGTTCGCAATGCCGACGGTGATTGTGTATTTTTCCGAGCTCGAAATGGCGACGAGCGGCCACAAAAAATCGTTCCACGCATTGATGAAGGCGATGATGGCGACGGCGAATATCGCCGATTTGCTCAGGGGGAGGATGATTGTCCTAAAGACCGTGAATCTGCTTGCGCCATCAATGAAGGCTGCTTCTTCGAGCACAGACGGAATGGCCTTGAAAAATTGGGTCAGAATGAAGACTCCGATGGGAAGGGCCAGCCGCGGCAGGATGACGGCCACCAGTGTATTCGCCAGACCCAGCGTAGTGCATTCGAGGTAGAGCTGAATGATGAGGACCTCGAACGGAATCATCATGCCGGCGAGGATGAAGAGAAAGAGCGCGTTTCTTCCTCGGAACGGTATGCGGGCGAGCACATATGCCATGGTGGAATCGATGAGCACGGTCAGGATCGTGGTGATGACCGCCACCGCCAGGGAGTTGAGCATCCATCTCCCGAGGAGCGTGCTCGCGAAAGCCTTGCGGTAGTTTTCGAGTGTGGGCGCAAACACGAACGACAGGGTCGACGACATCACCGTGTTCTCCGATTTGAGCGAGGTGACGACAAGCCACACCAGCGGCATGATCCATAGGACCGTGAGAAGTGCGATGAACAGTTCTCCAAGGATTGCAAGCGGTTTTTTCATTGTGTGTTATCCGACTTTCTGAAGAGTTGAATGACGGATACGAGCAGAATGACCACGAAAAGGATAATGGACATGGCCGAGGCGTACCCAAGCCTGAAGTAGCTAAAACCTGTTTTGTACACATACTGGACGAGGACCCTCGTCGTCCCGTAGGGACCACCGCCGGTCATCACGTACACCTGTCCGAATACCTTGAATGAGGCGATGACCTGCAGCACCAGCACGAGGAGCGATGTCTCCTTTAGAAGGGGAATGGTGATCTTCGTCAATGTCGTGAAGCTCCCGGCGCCGTCGATCTTGGCCGCGTCGTAGATTTCTTCGGGAATCTGCTTCATTCCTGCCGAGAAGAGTATCATGTTGAAGCCCGCGGTCCACCACAGCGTCGCAATGATGATGGATGTCATGGCGACAGCGGGGTCTGTCAGCCAGCCCACGGGGCTGAGGCCGACCGATGTCAGCACTTGGTTGGCGAGTCCGTAATTTTTCTGGAATATCCACGCCCAGAGCGTGCCTACCACGGAGGTGGACAGCATGTACGGAAGGAAGAAAACCGTTTCAGCAATTTTGCCTGTCTTCGTCGGCCGCACGGCAATCATGGCCATGATGAACCCGACGACGATGATGAGCGGCGTGGAGATGAGGACAAACTGGAGCGTGTGGGAAAAGGACGACAGAAATTCCGGATCTCTGAATGCTTCAACATAGTTCTTGAGGCCGATGAAGACCTTCGTCGAAAGAATGTTCCAGTCGAAAAAGCTTAGGTAGAGGCCATACACCACAGGGAAAACCATGAATGCGACGTAAACGGTCAGGTAGGGGAGAGAAAAAAACAGAATGTCTCTTTTCTTGTGGTCAACGTCGCGCGACAGCATGCAGAGCTCTCCATTGCATAAATCTCATTTTGGCGTAAAGAGGGCGCTTGAAGGAAGCCCTCGCTGGCTCCCTTCAAGCGCCTGGCAATGATCTTCTCGGGCGGATGGCCCTTATTTTTTCAGAATATCGTTGATGGTCTGCTCCATTCTGGCCAGGGCGGTCTTCGCGTCTCTGCCATTGGCAATGGCTTCTTCAAGAGAATCGGAGATCGCGTCGTAGCACTGAGGCCACTTGGGCGTCGCCGGCGTGGAGAACACATACTTGGCGGCGTCCGCGTAATCGGAGCGGTGGGGCAGGGCCTTGAATTCCGGAGTATTCACCGCAGTTTTTCTGGTGGGGACATGCCCGGCCTTTGCCCACAGGTATCCGTGGTTCGTCATCCAGTCGATGAACTTCATGGCGCCCATGATCTTCTTTTCGTCGATGGTTTTCTGGACAGGGATGGCGAATGTGTGGGACCCTGCCCATGCTGCGTTCTTGCCGAACAGCGCAGGGAATTTGACCGCGATGAAGTTGAGGCCCGGCTGCTGCTCAAACAGGCCGGTCACCCAGACGCCGTTGAAGTGAATGGCGGCCTTGCCGAGTTTGAAATCGGCCACGGAAGAATCGTAGTCGAGCCCTTTGGGCGTCACCTTGTATTTGTTCACCATGTCGGAGAGCGCCTGATAGGCTTTGACGCCGGCTTCATTGTTGAAATTCGCCTTCGTGTTGTCCGCGTTGAAAACCGTGACCCCCTGCTCCATGAGCATGGAGAGGAACATTCTCGTCAGCGTGTAGGCCTTGTAGGTCGCGGTGGTGTTGTCGGCCGCAATGCCCTCCGCGCCGGTCTTTTTCTGGATAGTTTCGGCGGTGGAGAAGAGCTCAGAGAGGCTTTCCGGCAGCTTTGTTATGCCCGCCTTTGCGAACAGGTCCAGATTGCAGTACATGATGAGGGGATGAACATCGAGCGGGATGGCATACAGTTTATTGTCGATTCTGCAGTTGTTCAGCGGCGCCTGCTCGAAGCTCGCAAGATCGATGCCTGCCTTCTGAGCGTAGGCGTCGAGGGGGAGCAGCACTCCGTTCGGCACGAAGGTGCTCAGGCGGTCCTGGTGCATGACGACCACGTCCGGAGCCGTTTTGGCCGCGAGGGCCGCGGTGAGCTTCGTGTAGTAGTCGTCGAACTTGACGGTGTCGGTCTTCATGACGATCTCATGCTGAGATGCGTTGAACTCTTTGACCATCGCATCGAAGAATTCGCCATCTCCGCCGGTGAAGAGCGACCAGAACGTGATCTCCAGCGGCTTCTGCGTGCTCTGGGCGCCGATCGGCACGATCGACGCGAGCACCAGCGCCACCATCGCAAGGCCTGTCATCTTTTTCATGGAAAACCTCCTATTTAATATGAACCTCTAGGGCTCCTGTTCCAATGTTGTCTCGCGAAACACGATTCGCGACGCCACTGTCTTTTTGGTGTATGGGGCCTCGGGATTCTCGATATGATCGAGCAAGGTCTTGAAGGCCAGCGTGCCTAAGGTCTTCTTGGGTATGCTCACCGAGCTCAGGCTGAGATGCAGGTACTTCGAGAAATTGAGGTCGTCGAAACCGATCACTTCGACTTCTTTGGGGACTTTTAGGCCGGATTCCTTGAGGGCCCTCAGGGCGCCCACTGCGACCAAATCGTTGAAGGCGAAGATTGCGGAGATTTTTCTTTCGTTGCGTATCAGGGCGCTGACTTCGTGGTAGCCGTCTTCGAGGTGCCCTTTCGTCTCGATGATCAGCTCTTCCTGGATGGGCATGTGGGCCTCCGCGTAGGCATCTCGATATCCTCGGAGCCTGTCCACGGAGCTGCTCACACAGGAGGGACCTGCGAGGTGGAGAATGTCAGTGTGGCCATTCTTGAGGAAATACAGGACGACCTCTTTGGCTTTTTCATATTCGTCCGACATGACCGAATGGTCTTCCAGCCCGGGGAGCCACCTGCCGACGATGATGTAAGGCACGTCGAGGGATTTGATGTAGTGGCCGTTGTTGTGCTGCTGCAGGACGGGCATCAGCAGGAGGCCGTCGACCTGTTTCCCCAGGAGCACGCTGATGGCCTCGCGTTCGCGCTCGGTAGATTCTTCAGTGTTGGTCAGAAGAATGTGGTAGCCGCTCGCCCGTGCGGCATTCTCGATCCCCATGATCACCTCTGCGAAGAATGGGTTCGAGGAGTCCGCCGAGATGACGCCGATGGTGTTCGTCTTGCCGGTCCTCAGGCTTTTTGCCACGCTGTTGTTCACATAGCCCAATTCGGCGGCCAGGGCCCGGATCTTCTTCTTGGTCTCTGGGCTCACGTCGTCCTTGTCCCTCAGCGCGCGGGATACGGTGTTGATCGAGTATCCGCTCGCCGCGGCGAGCTGTTTTAAGAGCACTGCCATAATATTAACGTTAATGTTAAATCCTGATTTTCAGGCTGTCAAGAAGAAAAATTTAATAATTTTGAAAGGGATTGGTGGGCCACTTTTGTGTAAAATTGAACCAGTGGCGGGGGTTTGAGCCTTGGTCAGGGTGAATGACGAACATTAACGTTAATGAAATCCCTTTGGAGTATGCGCGCCGGCGCCCTTTGCGACGCTGCCGGAGCACCTCAGGCCCCGACAGCGTGCGGCGCACGGTGGGGGTCACCGAACCTTGAGACCGACAAAAAGTTCGATCGTGACCGGTTTGCCGGGAGCGACCTCGAAGTCATCTTCGAAGTGTAAATCTCTGTAGATCAGCACCAGACTGTGTCTGCCCGGCCTGATCCTGCCCGTAAGACGCTCCAGTCGGTTTCCGTCGAGGTAGAGTTCAAGGTCATTGAACTTGCCGGGCCTTTCCCATGCATCGGAGAGGCCGTCCGGCAAGATTATTTCGTACTCGACGGTGAGCGGCGAGAGGGAGATGTTGAGCCTCGTGTAGCTATCCACGAACACGTTGTCTACATAGTCGGCGTAGCCTGGAGCCGAGATGCGGACCCTGTAGTATCCGCGCGGCCATATGCCCTGGTAGGGGGTGGTGCCCACATAGGCACCATTGATATAGATGCCGGCGCCGCTGATGCCTGCATCGATGAAAAGTCGCCCGGTTGGCGAAGGCAGACCTGGCGAGGGGGCTGGGATGCTCGGTGTGGGCGGCATCTGGGGGCTAGACGGCGTCGGAGGAGTCTGCGGCGTTCCTCCCACCAGGTTTGCGATGATGGTGATGGGTCCCTGTACCGCCACGACACTTGTCCTGAACTCGGAGTATCCTGCCTTCACGACCCTGATGGTATACGTCCCCGGAAAGACCTGAATGCTGAGGTCGGGCGACGTGTAGCCCGCAAGATTGTTGTCGAGATAGACCTGGGCATCCGACAGATTGCACCGGATGGTGAGCAATACCTTCACCTGGGCAAAGACCAGGCCGCCTGCGGCGAGCAGCACCATGGCGGCGAGGAGAATTTTTCTTTTAGCGTTCATCGATGCATCCCCTATTCTATCGATTCGCCCGAAGGCGTAAGGCCGCCGGAAGCAGAGGGTGTGAGGCTCTTGTTGCCTCGTATGCCCCGGTATGCATACCACGTGCCGTAGCGTGTAATGCCGTAGACGTCTGGCCCCTGCATGGTTCCGCTCATATAGGAAGAAGAGTACATGTTCCCTGTGTAGACGGTGCCGGAGTAAATGTTGGATGAGTAGCTGCTGCTGTAGGACAACTGAAAGAGGTTGCCCTGGAGGCTCCAGTACCCTGTTCCGTCGTAGTTGTCTACGAACGTCCCGTCGGAGTAGAGCGTCCAGACGGCATATCTTTCTGGCCAGCCCTGCCATGTATAGTAGAGGCTCCACTCGACGCCGGTCGGCCTGATCACAATCGTGCATGCGGAAAGGAGGATCGTCATGGCCGCTACGATCATCAGCGCCGCCTTTAGTCTTCGCTTCATACAGTTGTTCCTCTCTCAAGAATATATCACGGTTCGTTAAATACAATCCAATGCAGCGTTCAATTATCATGAAAACCGGGTAGGCGTCCACTCCTCGTACAATCAAGTATTCGTGCCGACACTCTCCCCGCGCCTGTCGCCGCGCAGCGCGGATGCCTGCGTATCCGCGATTCCCTTGATATACACGTCCCGCTTCGGATACGGAATCTCGATGCCTTCCTCTGCGAACCTGGTCTGGATGTCCATGATGATCGAATTTCGCAGATCGACGAGCTTCGACTGCTCGAACCACACGCCGAACAGGATGGTGATGCCCGAAGTGTCGAATTTGTCGATGTAGATGAGCGGTTCTGGGTTGTTGAGCGCGTTGAGGTTCTTCGAGGCGATATCCTTGAGCGTTTCGGTGACCTTCTTCAGGTCCGAACTGTACGAGACGGTCACCCAGACGTCGAGCCTCCGGATGGGGAAGCGCGTGGTGTTGATCACATTCGATTTGATGATGCTCTCGTTCGGTATGCGCACGAAGCGGTTGTCGAATGTCTGCAGTTTGATCGAGAGCAGATCGATCGACATCACGATGCCCGTAATGTCGCCGACTTGAATGACATCGCCGATTTGAAAGGGCCTTTCCGAGATGAGGAATATGCCGCTGATCAGATTCGACACCGATGTCTGCGCGGCGAAGCCGATCGCGATGCCCGCGATCCCCGCTGCTCCCAAAAGTGCCGAAAGGTTGACGCCCATGCTCTCCAGCACAGAAATGACGACGATGACCCAACCTGTATATTGGATCGCCTTTTTGACGAGCCGGGATTTCTGTTCTGGCATGGTCTTTTTTACGGCTCGGCTCACCACCACCTGCAGGACGCGGAAGAAGGCGAGGATGAGGACCGCGGCGAGGAGGACGCTGAGCGCCTTTTTCCAGAATTCGGGAGTAAATGCATTTTGGAATAGGCGATTTATGCCATCAGGAAGAATTGTCGTATCCATAACCCCTCCCATTAGAGCCCGGTGATGCGGCGCAGAAAGCTGACCCCGCGCCGAATGAGCACTTCATTGAGGCCGGTTTTCGCGGCGATATGGATTTTTTGAAGCCCCCTGGAGTCGCTGTCGTCGATATTGGTCTGGAGCGAGCCATCCGCGGTCCCCGTGATGACCACCGTGTCCGAGACGAGGGTGCCCTCCTTTTCGTAGACGTTCATGAGGTCGGTGAAAATGGCCAGCCGCTCTACGTCGAGGGGATCCTTCGACCGATTTTTGATGACGATCCTACAGTGGATGAGGGACTTGCACGCAAGATACTGTGCGGCCCGCTGCAGGGATTCCCGCATGCTGAACGATATGGAGGAGGGCCCCTCGGTTGCAAGCCCCAGCCCGGCGCTGTGCTCGTCGCTGGCGACGGGGCTCTGCTCGTTTTTGCACTCGGGGTCGAGCTCGATGGGAAGCGAGAGGCAGAGGTTGCCGCTCGTCTTGTCGCCGAACCAGGTGGTGGTGGTCGTGAAGGGAGAGCCCTCAAAGAGGGTGTAGCCTGAGTCGAGCTCAAGCCGCAGCACGGGCGGCAGCGCGATGGTGAACCATGCCTCGGTGCCTGGGTGGATCGTCACGTCGTTTCTGGCCGAAATGAGGTAGGGAATGGGACTCGGGCGGGGGCGAAGGGCGACCCTTGTGCCTGCCGAGACTGCGAGCGAAGCTGAGATGCCCTCGGGCGGATCCACAGGAGAAGGGCCGTCTGCGTCGCTTTGAAGATGCTTGAACGGCATGGTTTTGAGCGCAAAGCGCCACTCTTCGCCATTTCTGTACATCCAAAAGGATGCGCCATCCAGCTTCCAGCGGTACCACTGCGAATTTTTTGGCTCAAAGAAATTCCACATGCGTACATCATAGCGTATGTGGAATGCTTTTCAAAGTTTTTTGTAGACGGCCTGTGCGGCGGCCACTGCGGCGCCTGCGTCGAAGGCGTACCCAGACTTCGCGAGGCCGCGCTCTATGGCGCCGAGCGTCGCGAGAATCTCCGAGGCGTCGCTCATGCCCATGTGTCCGATGCGGAAATATTTCGTCTTGATGGATGGATGCAGGCCTCCCGCGAGCACGACCCCCTCTTCAGCAATGCGCGACAAAAGACCAGCGTCGACGCCTTCGGGATAATAGGCCGCCGTCAGCGTGTTTGCATAGAGCTCCTCGCGCACGGGCACATAGGTGAGCCCGATGGCAGAGAGCCCTGCGCGGAACGCGCGCGCATTGCGCGCATGCCGCATGAATCGGGCATCTATCCCTTCTATCAGGATCTGTGCAAGGCTTACGTTCAGGGCCCTCACGAGGTTGACTGGAGGCGTGCCGAAGTATGCAGGCTTTCGCGCCTCGTAGGCCTGCATGACCGGTAGCCAGTACTGCCAGTCGCAATAGTACGCGCGGACAGGGGTCTTTCGCGCATTGAAGGCGGCGAGGGCCTTTTCGCTCGCGACGAGGAGGGCGAGGCCCGGCGGCACGCCGATCGCCTTCTGCGAAGCGGTGAGCGCAATGTCCACCCCCCAGTCCTCCATGCGCAGCTCTTCTCCTGCGACTGCGCAGACGCCGTCGACCACGACGAGTGCGCCTGTTTCGCGAGCCGCGGCGGCGAGGTTCTTGACATCGGCGCGGACGCCCGTGCTCGTGTCGACGTGGGTTACGCTGAGTGCCTTGTACTTTTTTGCCTTGAGCTGGGCGCGGATTGCTTCGGGACCGGGCAGGTCCCCGACAGCGCTCGGCACGATGTCGACGTTCGCCCCATGCAGCCTGAAGATGTCGGCCATGCGGTCGCTGAAGTAGCCGGTGTGCACGACGAGCACATTGTCGCCCGGTTCGGTGATGTTCGCCGCGGCGAGCTCCATGGCGAGCGTGCCGCTCCCGGCGACGGCGAAGGGCTGACCATGAGGGGCGAGCCAGACTCTGCGCATTTTTTCGAGCGCTTGACCGAACTCTTCGATGAATGCAGGGTCGAGGTGGCTCAGCGTCGGTTTTGACATCTCATCGAGCACCTCATCGGTGAACTCGATGGGCCCCGGAATCATCAAAAGGCGTCTTTCTTTCATAGCACACCCCCGTATAGAGTTCCGATCTCATCTTTTTCTAATTGTAACGCTGGAGTGGCGTATTGTCATGCACGCCAACGGTCATATCGGGGGCCCCGCCGACAGGGTAGATGCAGCTTCTCGGTAAGCGCTCCCTTGCCCCTCAGTGCAGATATTCCGGATGGTTTTTCAGCGTGCCGGCGATGTAGGCAGCCGCCGCCTCATCGATGAGCTGCATGTCGGTCACGATCGGCTCGATGCCGGCGCTCTGGAGACTCGCGTATGCGCCCGTGCCCATGCCGCCCGCGATGAGGGCCTTGCAGTCGAGAATCGGCGCTACCATGCTGGCATGGCGCTCCTGGGCGCCGGCTTCAAAACCGTGCCCTGCACTGGAGCCGTGTCCGTGATGCTCCTCGTGCTGTCCTGCAAAATGCCCGTGGCCGAGCTTCGGCAGCTGGTCTTGCTGCACGACCTTGCCATCCTCAATGGTGAGCACGACGTAGTACGCTGCTCTCCCAAAGTGTCGAGAAATGGTCTTCCCATCGTCCGAAATGAATGCGATTTTCATGGTTTTCTCCCGTAATGGTAGTGATGCGGAAGCATCTTGTGTCTGCTTCTGGTCGCCGGAGGAACCGCCGTCGCGAAGGTCCGCCGCCATGTCGGGACGCTCTGCGAAAGGAGGCCGCTCGAGGCAGGGAGCCTTTGCCCGTTCGATTGTGAGCGCCTTGCCGTTCACGATGGCGTCGGCGACTTTTTTGTGGGCCCGCTCCAGAATGCGTCCGAAGGTCTGCCTCGAAATGTCCATCATGCGCGCCGCCTCTTCCTGGTAGAGACCTTCGAGGTCGGCGAGCCGCAGCGCCTCGACTTCGTCGGGCAGGAGCACGATGCACTCAGCCCCGGCGAGGAGCTCTTGGACAACCTGCGCGTCTTCTCCAAACGAAACGATTGAGCGGGCGCGGATTTCCGCGCTGATACGGCGGACGCAGCAGGGGCGCGGCATAGAATTAGCCTTGAGAGGCCGAGCTGCCGGATGACAGGGATGCAAGCGCCAGCTCCACTTCGTTCGCGAGGATCTCTGCATCTCTGTGGACTGCGCTGCTCAGCTCGGACCAGCGGAGCGCGCGCGACTGCGCCAATTCCTTTCTCCAAGGCAGGCTCGCGAGGAGGGGCAGGCCCATGCGCTGGGCGCCGTTCTGCGTGCCGTCGTCGAACAAGGCGATTTCGCTGCCGCAGTGTGGGCAGACCATCGTGCGCATGTTCTCCACCACGCCGAGGACCGGTGTTTTGAGCATCGAGGCCATGTTGATCGATTTGCGCACGATCATCGACACATAATCCTGCGGCGTGGCCACGACGACGATGCCGGAGAATGGAATGATCTGGAAGGATGTAAGCACTACGTCCGAGGTTCCGGGCGGAAAGTCGATGATGAGATAGTCGAGCTCTCCCCAGACCGTATCCGACCAGAACTGGTCGATGGCCTTGGCGAGCAGTGGCCCCCGCCATATCACAGGCTCGTCTTCCTTTTCGTTGAAAAGATTGATTGAAAGTACTTTGATGCCCTCTTCGTTTTCGATGGGATAGAGGTGTTCGCCGTCGGATTCGGCTCGAAAACTGTCGATGCCGAGCATGCGCGGTATGCTGGGGCCCGTGATGTCCGCATCGAGCAGGCCGACGTTCAGGCCGCGCGAGGCGAAGGACTCTGCGAGGAGCGAGGCCACCATCGATTTGCCGACACCGCCTTTGCCGCTGACCACGCCGATGACGCGCTTCACCGCAGGGTTCTGCTTTTTTTCAGGGATGAGACTCATTGTGACTCCTTAGGCACCCATGATCTGGCCAGTATTATGAGCATATGCTCATAATACTGCATCGCGTCGTGAGCGTCAAGGCAGGGCTTGCGCTATTCTTTCCAACCGAAGCGCTCTTTGAGGGCAGCAAAGAATTTCGACCACGGAGTCCGGGATTCGAAGAATTTCGAGGCGGCCGCATATCCCGAGTCGAAGAGGCTGTTGTACCGCGTATCTCCACGCTCAATGTCGAAATCCGTGGCCTCGATGCCGCAGTCGTCGATGAAGATGGTCCGCGAATAATTTTTCTCCGTGCGGATGACGAGCTGCTCCTGAACGAGCGAGATGCTCTCGAAGAGTGCCTCCATGTAGTCGATCATCGATTTTACAGGCTTATAGCGAGTTTTCTTCTCGGAGGAATACAGAAAGAGGCCGAGCGTCTCCTCGTTTACACCATTGGACAGCCTTTTGGCGTACTTTTCGTCGTCGAACATATCGATCGGGTAGTTCCACATGAGTCCGCCGTCGACGTAGCACTGCTCTTCGTCTGTTCCTGGGTACTGGTACTGCACTGCCTCGAAGAAAAGGGGGATCGACATCGA
This sequence comes from Spirochaetia bacterium, assembly GCA_029975555.1. Classification (GTDB taxonomy): domain Bacteria; phylum Spirochaetota; class Spirochaetia; order Treponematales; family Rectinemataceae; genus Rectinema. The sequence continues at coordinate 110,619 of JARKOY010000109.1, forward strand.
AATGCGCACCGCCAGCGCCACCTCCATGTCGGGCGTGGTCTCCAAGGAAAACAGGCGCGGCGTGCGGTTCGTGATGTCGGTGCCCGTGATGTAGAGCAGGGGAAAGGCCTGGCCGTCCTTGTGGATGTTGGGGTCGTTGAAGTCCGCAAAGGTGTACGCCTCTTTGGTGACGGTGAAGCGCTCGGCGATGACCGAACGGAGCCACTGGTAGAGATAGGCGCTTGAATACCAGCCCTTTTCTTGCAAGAGGCGCATGGAGCACTGGAGGTTCTTGAAGAGGGCCAGGTCCCTATAGAGTTCGGTGAGTGCGGCGAGGCGCTTATTCTCGGGCGTGTGCGTGCGCTCATCGTTCTCCGCCGGGACTCTGCGGTAGTCGAGGCTGTCCGCCATCGTTTTGAACTGCGCAAAGTCAGAAGGGTACAGTGCCACGCCGAGCGCGGTGATGGCCCCTGCAGAAGTGCCTGCCACGCGTTCGAGCTTGGACATGAGGCCGCGCTCGTAGAGATACTTCAGCGCGCCTAGGTATGCGATGCCGCGGACACCTCCACCTTTGAACACGAGATTGCGATAGCGGGCCATAGGTGTCTCCTCCTTTCCGCTCTTTTCCAGCGGGTACATAATTATGCCTCCACCCGATTCATGCACAGCGCAGGCAGCACAAATTCACTGAAAAAGCGCATGCCGTCCTTCCGTACGTCGATCGCCCCCTTCGAGATTGCCCAGTCGAGGAAGAAGCCGCGCATGCAGCGGTTCATCCATTCGGCGAGCTCCACCGGATCGCCTGGCCGTATCTGGCCTGCAGCCTGGCCCTCGGCGATGATCTTGGACACAATGCGCACGAGAGGCCGTTCGCGGTTGGAGAGTATCTTCTGGTCGTAGAATGTCGACATCTGGTTGATGTAGAGAATCGAGAGGGTGCGGTACCCCATGTGCTTATGGATATAGTCGAGCTGATGGCGCGTAAAGGCGACTAGTCGGGAAGCAGCGTCGGGATTGTTCAGGATTGCGGTTTCTTTTTTCTCGTAGAAATAATCGATGCGACGGAACTCTTCGATAATGATGTCGCTTTTCGTCTGGAAATATGTATAGAATGAGCCCTTGGAGACGCCTGCGCTGGACGTGATTTCGTCGATCGAGACCTGGTCGAAGCCCTTTTCGCGGAAGAGCGAGAGCGCAGTCTCAAGGATGCGCTTCCGTGTCTCGCGGGCCTGGAGTTTTCGTCTGGTGAGAGGAGGGTCTTCTTCCATCGCTGTCTCCTTCAAATGGAGGATAGCCTGATTCCCTTATGCCGTCAATGAGAATCGTTGTTGACAAGTGCGGAAAGTCATGTGAAAATAACCGAGTTCAATGACTTAAGTCAATGAAATAGGAGGGCGGTGCCTATGAACTTGAAAGAAGCAGTGGCAGTTGTTACCGGTGGTGCGAGCGGCATAGGCGAGACGGTCGCCACGTATTTCGCTTCGAACGGCGCGAGGGTGGTGATCGGCGACGTGGTTCAGGAGAGCATCGATCGCGTCGTCGGAGAGATCACAGCGGCGGGCGGAAGGGTGGTGGGCCTAAAGACCGACGTCACAAAGGATGCCGACGTGGCAGCCCTCATGGACGCCGCGGTATCGACGTTCGGCGCAATCAATGTCGTGGTCCCTTGCGCGGGGATCATCCGCGACGGCGTCATGATCAACACCGACAGAGAGACCGGCAAGGTCAAGCGCGTCATGGAGACAGACCAGTTCCGCGCCGTCGTCGAAGTCAACCTCGTCGGCTCTTTCATAACCTTGCGCGAGGCCGCCCGCCGCATGGTGGACAATAACTGGCGGGGTGTCCTCTTCACGATCTCGAGCGTGAACAAGGTCGGCCAGGTCGGACAGATCAACTATTCGTCCACCAAGGCGGCCGTGGCGATATGGCCGCGCATCCTCGCAGGCGAATTTCAGATGAAGGGCATAAAGGGAATTCGCGTCGTGAGCGTCGCGCCAGGCTACGTCGGCACGCCCATGGTGAGGGGGATGAATCAGGACGCGCTCAACGAGATTCTCAAGGATGTGCACATAGGACGCCTCATCGAGCCCGAGGAGATCGCGCGCGCCATCGCGATGGTGGTTGAGAATGAGGCCTTCGACGGGACATGCCTCGAGATCACGGGAGGCGTCACCTACGGCGCAAGGTCAATCGCGAAGTAGTTTCCGGCCGAAGAATCCAAGAGCAAAGCAAGCAGCCCCGGAATCGGCGGCCTGCTTTTTTATTGTCTGATTTTCTTTTATTATATATAGTGTGATCTATATGGCGCGACCTAAGGTAAGAGCATGAACATTGAAAATCCAATAATGCAGACCTTTTTGGCGACGCTCTTCACGTGGGGAGTGACGGCCCTTGGCGCCGCCATGGTCTTCTTTTTCAAGGAAATCAACAAAAAGGTCCTCGACGCGATGCTCGGGTTCGCGGCGGGGGTGATGATCGCGGCGAGTTTCTGGTCCCTGCTGGCGCCAGCCATCGAATTGTCGGAGGCCATGGGCCTGATCCCCTGGCTGCCGGCGGTGATAGGGTTTCTGCTCGGCGGTGTTTTTCTGTCTGGGGTCGATCACGTGCTGCCTCACCTTCACCTCGGGGCGAACATGAGCGAGGCCGAAGGCATCCACACGACGTGGAGACGGAGCATCCTGCTCGTCCTCGCCATCACCCTGCACAACATCCCCGAGGGGCTCGCGGTCGGCGTGGGGTTCGGCGCGGTCGCCGCAGGCATCCCCAGCGCGAGTCTTTCGGGGGCGGTGGCGCTGGCGATCGGCATCGGACTGCAGAACTTTCCCGAAGGGGCGGCGGTTTCGATACCCCTGCGCAGGGAGGGCCTGTCGCGGTGGAAGAGTTTTGTCTACGGCCAGGCTTCGGGGGTCGTCGAGCCGATCGCGGGACTTCTGGGGGCGGTCTTAGTGCTTGCGATGCGTCCCATCCTCCCTTATGCGCTGGCATTCGCCGCCGGCGCCATGATCTATGTCGTCGCTGAGGAAGTACTGCCTGAGGCCAGCCGGGGATCGAACGGCCACCTCGCCACGATGGGGACGATGGTGGGTTTCGCGCTCATGATGCTGCTCGACGTCGCCCTCGGTTGAGGAGGCTGAATCGAATCCAAGGGGCTCCCACGAGGCGCGCTTGACGGTGAATCAGGTATTGTACAAGGTTCCCGCTGCGGGAGCCTTGTACAGGTGTTTTTCAGTCATCTCCCATCATGAAGGGATAGCGCCACGAGGAAGGCGGCGCGAAATTTTCTTTGATGGCGACGGCGCTGACCCAGCGCAGGAGGTTGAGGTAGCTACCCGCCTTGTCGTTGGTGCCCGAAGCGCGGGCGCCGCCGAAAGGCTGTCTACCGACGACGGCCCCCGTGGGTTTGTCGTTGATGTAAAGGTTGCCGGCGGCGTTCTGCAGGGCTGTCAGTGCCCGGTTGATGCGCCCTCTGTCCGTGGCCATGATGGCGCCAGTGAGCCCGTAGGGTGAGGTGGAATCGACAAGCCGATACGCTGCTTCCATGTCCCGGTCGTCGTAGACATAGGCGGTGAGCACCGGGCCGAAGATTTCGTTCACCATGGACTCCGACCGCGGGTCCTCCGTGAGGATGAGCGTGGGTTCGATGAACCAGCCCTTCGACTTGTCGCAGGTGCCACCCGCGAGGATGCGCGCCTGCCCGCTGTTTTTGGCGCGCTCGATGTAGCCGCGGATGGTGTCGAATGCCGTCTCGTCGATCACCGCGCCCATAAAATTCCGAAAATCGGTGATTTCTCCCATGGGGATCGCCGAAATTTCTTCCACAAGCGCCTCGGTGAACTCCTTTGCGCGCGAGGCCGGAAGGTAGAGCCTCGACGCAGCCGAGCATTTCTGTCCCTGGTATTCGAAGGCTCCCCGCAGGACCGCCGCGACCGTCGAAGGAAGGTCGGCGCTGGGATCGATGAGGATGAAGTCCTTGCCCCCCGTTTCGCCCACGATGCGCGGGTACGTCCTGTAGCGTTCTAGGTTCGAGGCGATCTGTTTCCAGAGCGAGCGGAAGACCTCCGTCGAGCCGGTGAAATGAAAGCCCGCAAAGTCTGGGCTCGAGAGGACGACATTCGAGATGAGTCCTCCGCTCCCCGGCAGGAAATTGATGACGCCGGGGGGAAGGCCTGCCTCCATATAGAGCTTCATGAGCATGTAGTTGGAATAGACGGCGTTCGACGCAGGCTTCCAGACCACCGTGTTGCCCATCATCGCGGGTGCGCTCGGCAGGTTGGCGGCGATCGAGGTAAAATTGAAGGGCGTGACTGCGTAAACGAAGCCTTCGAGCGGCCGATAGGCCGAGCGGTTCCATTCGCCTTTTACGTTCTCAGGCTGCTGTGCGTAGATCTGCTCCATGTACAGGGGGTTAAAGCGCAGAAAATCGGTCACTTCGCAGACGGCGTCGATTTCCGCCTGGTGTGCTGTTTTGGACTGGCAGAGCATGGTGGAGGCGTCCATGAGCGCGCGGTACTTTACAGAAATCAATTCTGAGGTCTTGAGGAATACGGCGGCCCGCTCCTCCCAGGGCAGGGCTGCCCACTCGGCCTTGGCGGCCATCGCCGCCTCGATCGCCATGCGGACCTCGGCCTCGCCCGCAAGGTGGTAGACGCCGAGCACTTCCCCGTGGGCATCGGGGCGGCGGATGGGCGCCGTCTTTCCGGTGCGCACTTCTTTGCCGCCGATTATGAGGGGAATGTCGAGCTGTGTTGCCCGCAGACGCGCTATCTCTTTCTTGAGCGCAGTCCGTTCGGGAGAGCCAGGGGCATAACCGAAGACAGGTTCATTGACAGGGTGGGGAATGTGAAAAATCCCATTGTTCATCACGGACTCCTTTTTCATGCATTTTGAGGGCAACATTGGCGTTTCGTCAAGGCGAGGTATCGTGATTCGACTCTTGATCGCCCCGCGACATGGCTTTAGGATGACCTGGGAGGTGGATGGTGCAGGGGACAAGAACACTCGAGGTGTTTGTGCTCACCGTCATGCTGGGGCTTTTTCTTGCAGGGATGCTGAGTGGGGATGCCGTGCAGACCCTCCATGGATTTTTTCGGCTTCAGGTCACGCCGGCGCGCCTTGTGAGCGATTTTACCGCCGTGGCGGGTGTAGGGCCGACATTGCTCAACGTAGCCGCCGTCGGGTGTTTGGGCTATCTTTTTTTGATCTTGAACAAGCTTCAGGTCAGCGGGGCTGGGCTTGCTGCCCTGTTCACCATGATGGGTTTCGCCTTTTTCGGTAAGACGCTCTTCAACTGTATCCCGATCATGCTGGGGGTTTCGGTCTCTGCGCTCGTCGTCAAGAAGAAGCCCCAAGATTACGCGCTCATCGCCATGTTCGGCACGGCGATGGGCCCGCTCATCACCTTCATAGCCTTCGAGCTCGGCATGCGCCGCATCTTTGCGCTGCCGGGCTCGTTTGCTGTAGGCATCCTTACAGGGATCGTGATGCCTCCCCTCGCAATAGCCATGCTTCGCCTCCACCAGGGGTACAACCTCTACAACATCGGCCTTTCGGCAGGCTTCGTCGGACTTTTTACCGCATCGCTGTCTCACGCCGCCGGCGCCGATATTCTGCCCCTTGCGATGTGGAGCACGGCTGTCGAACCATTGCTCGTCGCGGTGGTTCCGGTGATCGCGCTCCTTGCGATCGTCTGCATCGTGGCCGAGAGCCCCAGGCGTGTCGGACAGGGACTCGCAGAGGCCTTCCGCGATTTTCGGAAGATCCTTACAATGAGCGGACGACTGCCGAGCGATTTTGCCGATTATGTCTCGCCGAAGGGCGCGCTCTTGAACGCGGCGGTGTTGGGGATCCTGTTCTGGCTCGGGATGGTGCTGCTCGGTGCACCTTTCAACGGCCCTGTGTTGGGCGGCATGTTCACCATAGTGGGTTTTTCGTTTTTCGGAAAGCATCCCAAAAATGTGCTTCCTGTGGTGTGTGGCGTCCTCGTGGCGATCTTTCTGTTCGGAAAGGACATCTATGCCCCGACTCCTCTGCTTGCGATCCTGTTTGGAACGGCCTTGGCGCCGCTTGCGGGGGAATTTGGGCCGGCCATAGGCTTTCTCGCAGGGTTCTTGCATCTTGTGATCGTGGACAGAACCAGCGTGTGGCATGGGGGGATGGACCTCTACAACAATGGATTTGCAGCGGGCCTCACCGCGACGCTGATTGTCTCGATCATCGAGTGGTACAGGTCGACGCGGAACGAGTGAACGGGCAGGGCAGGTCTATTGTATGTTTTTAAGGAGAATAGTCGGATGAAGCGGCACGAACTGTATGTCCAGCTCATAAGCGAGCTGGCGAATTATATACTTCGCGGCAACCCCAAGAAGATGGTCATCTCGCTGCACATGGAGCCTGACGGGTTCCATATCGCAGCCATCGACGACAGGCCTCGAACGGACGAGGAGATCGCCGAGATCGAACACAGCCTTATGCTGCATCAGCGGCCTGAACTCGCTTCGTACTACGGCACAATGGTGGGGCACGACCTTTTGGGCTCTGCGCGGCTGGAACTCATCGGGTTTCAGGTCAAAGGAGTAAAGGTCGAAAGAATTCCTGAGGGTGGGGTGATGATCAACCTCTGGGTCGGCTCGGAAGATTTCGATCCCGGGCTGTTCACCATCAATGAGAAGGCGCGGGGGGTGTAGGCCACATGCCTGCGTCCATTCTTTGGTACGATCTTGAGACCTTCGGCCGCGATCCTCAGCACGACAGGATTGCCCAGTGCGCCTTTATCCGCACGAACGAGGCGCTTGAAGAGATCGCACCGCCGGTCGTCCTGTACTGCCGTCTGCCTCCCGATTATCTTCCCGATCCTGAAGCCTGCTACATCCACGGCATAACGCCCCAGGAAGTCGAGCGGAACGGACTGTGCGAGTACGAATTTGCCCAGCGCATCATGCGTGAAATGAGTGTCCCCAACACGACGGTCGCAGGCTACAATTCCATTCAGTTCGACGACGAGTTCATCCGCCGCCTCTTCTACCGCAACCTCCTCGATCCCTATACACGGGAATATAAGAACGACAATTCGCGCTGGGACGTCATCAATCTCCTGCGCGCCGTACACGACCTGAAATACGAGGGTTTCATCTGGCCCGTCAACGGAGACGGTAACCCTTCGTTCAAGCTGGAAGAGCTCGCCAAGGCGAACGGCGTCGCGCACGAGAACGCTCACGACGCGCTGTTCGACGTGCGCGCGACCATCGGACTAGCGCAGAAGGTGCGCAGGACCTATCCTCGGCTGTACCAGTGGTATTTCCAGCACAGGCGTCGAGAGAAATTGACTCCTTTAGTCAACCTTTCGCTGCGCGAGAACATGCTCGTGCATACCTCGCAGCTGTATACGAGGGCGGGAGGCTGCTCGACGGTGATCACTCCCCTCGGGCTCGTCGAGGCCGACCGCCACGCCCTTGTGGCGTACGATTTGCGCTTCAGCCCAGTTCCTTTTTACGGGATGTCGGAAGACGAGCTGCGCGACCTGGTGTTCACCGAGCGCCTCGAAGGGGGACCGGTGCCTCCTCCCATCACCATGATCCGGCTCAACAGCTGTCCGTATTTGGCCCCCCTCTCTGTGCTCGACGGGCGGGCGGCAAAGAGGCTCGACATCGACATTGAAGCGTGTAGGCGGCACTTAGGCGAGCTCGAAGCAGTTTCAGGTCTAAAGGAGCGGCTCGTCGCGGCGTACCGCTCCGAGCGAAAGCCTCTGGACCTGGACGAGCTCGATCCGGAGTACGCGCTGTACGGGGGAGGCTTTTATCCCGATGAAGACAGAAGAGTGCTCGAGCGTTTCCACGAGGTGCTACAGCACGAAGGGCCGCACGCGGCCAAAAATAAATTTTTGCGCGTCCAATTCCGCGATCCGAGGATACTCACCCTCATGGGCAGGCTCTTGGCGCGCAACTTTCCTGAAACCTTGACCGCGGAGCAGCATTTATCGTGGAGGAAGCACGCGTATGGATGGGTTCAACTCCCTCTGGAGAAAGGCGCCACGGCGCTCGCGGATTACGTCCGCCTGGAGCAACAGCTCGGGGAGATGAGCGCCGATGACCCGCGCAGGCCGATCGCGGTGGCACTCCTCGCATGGAAGGAGAAAATCGAGAAGTTCATCCGCGAGCAGTAGGGAGTGCTGAAAATTGCGGCGGGTTGCGGCATAATTGTAAGTGTACAAGAGTGTACAAGGGGGCGTTGCAATGAAGTGCAGGTGTGGTGTAGCAATTTTTTTCGCCGTACTGGCGATGTGTGCGGCCGTCGCGCAGACGACGCCTTTGGACAGCACCATGCTCATCAAGGTCGAAAGGGCAGCGTTGCGCACCGCACCCTCCTTTGCTGCTCCTGTCATGGTCTTCGCGGCGTATCGGACTCCCTTTGCCGTCATACGCAGGATCGACGACTGGGTCTACGGCTATGTCCAGGGATCCAGACTGCCCGGATACCTCCATATCAGCGCCCTTTCTCCCGCCAAGCTTCCCTTGGGCGCAGAAGCTGCCTCTACGCCGCCCGCACTGCAGGAGAGCGAGATCGTGCTCGCCGGCAAAGGGTTTTCGTCGAGCCTCGAGGCGGCGCTCAAGGAAGGCAGCGCCTTCAATTTCTCTGCGGTGGACGATATGGTACGACTGACGTATTCGTATGCAGACTGTCTGGCATTCATCCAGGGAGCTGATATCTCGTCCGGAGCACCGTGACGTGCACGCAGTCGCACGCCGATTTCGCACGGTGGCGGTCCTCCTCGCCCTGTGCTTGGCCGCCTCATCCTTCGTGTCGTGCACCGTCTCGCCCGAGGCTCTCCAGCTCTTTTTGGATCAGGCGCTTCTTCAGGGCATGATCACGCCCGAGCAGGCCAGGCTCATTCGCGAAGCCGCGCGCTCCTTTCAAGCTGAAGCCAGACCATTCACCTACGAGGAGGAGTACGCCATAGGACGAGTGGTCGCGGCCGCCGTGCTTTCTCAGTATCCGGTCTACGATCAGCCTGAACTCACCGCGTACGTGAACAAGATAGGGCAGGGCCTGGCGTTCTTCTCTGCGCGGCCGCTCTTGCCCCAGGGCTACCATATGCTGATCCTCGACAGCGAGGAGGCGCATGCCTTCGCAGCGCCAGGGGGGCTCGTGCTCGTCACGCGAGGGCTTCTGAGGCTCGCAGGTTCCGAGGACATGCTCGCAGCGCTGCTCGCGCATGAAATTTCGCACACGGCACTCGGGCACGGGCTGGTTTCCCTCGCGAGCTACCGCATGGGGGACCTGGCCGTGCAGTACGCGACACTCTCGACGCAGCACGCGAATGCCGGCAATAAAGAGGCGGCGGCGCTCTTGTCGGCGGCGGTCCACGATTTCGTTTCTCTGATTTCGGTGCAGGGATATTCACAGACCATGGAGTTCGAGGCGGATGCCGAGGCCCTGCGCATGCTGTACCTGGCCGGGTACAGGACTTCCGCGCTCGAGAGTTTCATACAGGTGCTGGCGAATTCCCATGACGAGCGCACGCAGCAATATTCGATGCAGCATCCTTTGCCGGCTGAAAGACTGAAAAGAATCAGCGCGATCGAAGCGCAGTACGCGCAGGCGGCGGCGCGCGCTGTCCGACTGCAGCGTTCACGGGGCATCGCTTCGCTCCTCCGCGTGGAAGGTGAATCGATGGATGTCGGCTATCCGGCTGCCGAAAGAAGTTTTTCGGGGCTGGACCTCGAAACGGGGAACGGTGAGTTGATGAGCGTGGCGCCCCTTGAGCTCATCCGGCGGGAACGTTTCGAGGCGATGCGGCTGTTGTTCTAGGAGGCCCTATGGCGGGGAGCGCCCGAGGCTCGGCATTGAAGTCCCATTCGAGGATGAATAGAGTTGCGCGGTTTCTGTGCGCCGTGGCTGTTGGCGTGGCGGCTGCGCTTGTGGCTCTTTGGACGGGAACCTCGGAAAAGCTCGGGATGGCCATCTACGACAGTCAGATGCGAGCGCTCGTCAGTCGTCCCGGGGGGCAGGCCGTTGTCGCCCCCCTTGGAATCTTACGTAAAATTCGGGGTACGGCAAATCAGGATAGGTCAAATTCTGGTAACTCCGCCGCTCCAGAAATCTTACGTAAGATTACGGGCACGTCAAGTTCTGACAAACCCCCGTCCCACTCCGCGCTCCTTCCCGCCGACACCTCGCCGATCGTCCTCGTCATGATCGATCAGTCCAGCCTCGACTGGGTCCAGAAAGAGCTTGGGCTCGGCTGGCCCTGGCCGAGAGAACTCTATGGCGTGATGGCCTCGTATCTGCGCGACGCCAGCGTGCAGGCTTACGATATCCTGTTCACTGAACCTTCTACGTTCGGGCCAGAGGATGATGCCCGATGTTCGAAGGCGATGACCGAGGCCGGCAATGTGGTGCTTGCCACACTGACGGACAAAAGGCCCGTGCTCGATGTGCCCAACGCGCTGTTTGGGCACGTGAACGCAGCACTCGACGCCGACGGTATCTGCAGAAAATATCGAGTGTGGCTGGGCCGCGACGGCGAGCGGATCCCTTCGCTCGGCCTTGCGGCGCTTCGTGCGGCGGGCGTGGAGAGCATCGTGCCTCGGTCCGGCGAAGTGCTGCTCAGATTCGAACATCCGTCGAGGTTCGAGCGGTACAGCGCGGCGCAGATCATCGCCGCCTCATTCCACGCTTCGGGTGAAAGTCTACGCATCGATGTACAAGATAAAATCGTGCTGGTCGGCCTCACCGCGCCCGGGCTCATGGACAGACAGGCGACGCCGATCAGCCCCGCGCTGCCGGGCGTAGAGGTGCATGCGACATTCATCAGCGACGCTCTTTCCGCCTCCTTCATGCGGCGCGCATCGCCCTGGCTCGAGATGCTCGTGGCCGTGGCCGCCATCGCGCTCGTCGGCTATTTCCCACTGCTGCGCAAAAAGTGGTTGGCGGCTCTGGGAACCGCGGCGACGGCAAGTCTTCCCATCGCCCTGAGCCTGATGCTGTTCCCATGTCGGCTCTTCTATAATCCGGTTCTGGCGCTCTCAGGCGAACTTTTTGCCTTTGTTGCGGCGATAGCCCTCGGCTATCGGGCAGAGGGCAGGCAGCGGGCCTATCTCCGCAAGGCCTTTGCCCAATACCTCTCTCCCGAAGTGATCTCTGTCCTGGTGGAGCGGCCGGAGAGCCTCAGGCTGGGCGGCGAATCCAAGATCATCACGACCCTGTTTTCCGACATGGCAGGCTTCAGTTCGGTTTCAGAACGACTCGCCCCCGAACGGCTCGCACAGTTCATGAACGAGTATCTGGGCATCATCAGCGAAGAGATCCTCGCACAGGGCGGAACGCTGGACAAGTACGTCGGCGATGCGGTGGTGGCTTTCTGGAATGCGCCCCTGGACTCGCAGGATCATGCATACAGAGCCCTCGTCGCCGCGGCGCTCGTGCAGGAAAAATTGCTGGCGAGAAGGAGTGAATTTGAGCAGCGCTTTGGGATCTTTCCACGGACGCGGATCGGCATCGCGACGGGACAGGCCGTGGTGGGGAATCTCGGTTCGAACAAGCGCTTCGCCTACACCGCGGTGGGTGATTCGGTGAACATTGCGAGCCGACTTGAGGCCGCAAACAAGGCGCTCGGCACATCCGTCCTGACGATGCAGGATACGGTCGCTTCGGCTGTGAACGCCGAAGGCGCAGGGGGTCTTCCGCCCGAACTGCGGCGGCCGCTGCCCGGCGGCGGAAGTCTCATCCTGCGCAGGTTGGGACCTACCCTCGTGGAAGGTAAGACCCAGCCCATCGAGCTGTGGTCCGTCGAAACGCCGGACAGTCAAGGCGTAAGGCTGCCGGACTGCGTTGAGCCCTGGAGTGAGGTCCGGCATCTCTCAAAATGAGGGGCGAGCGCTGTCAGAGAGGTTTTCGGCACTCATTCTGTGTCTCACTCATTACAATAAAAACAACAATGCGGCGAGGCCTAGGAGCCCCCAGTCCCAGCCTGTAAATTTTTTCAGCCTCAGACTTCTTTGGGGCGAGTAGCCTCGGGCTTCCATCGCCACCGCGGTCCGCCATGCCTGGACCATGCTGCCGATGATCAATTGTTCGAGCATGAGGAGTGTGCGTCGGACGTTTCGCCTTGAGAGCCCTATGCCCCGAACTTCTCCGGCTTCCTTGATCCGCTGGTAGGTGTCGAAAATCCGCGGCAGAAAGAGCAGCACGAGCGAAAACAGCATGCCGGGGTCCCCCATGATGCCTGGCTCTTTCTCCTGAGCGCTTCTCCTTTTCCGAATGAGCCTGCGGACCACGCGTACGGCGGCCGTCATCCAGTCGCCTATTTCGCCCACGCGGGTGGTCGCGTAGAAGAGTCTCGAGTAGACATACACGGTGAAGAGCCTCAGCGCGTAGAGGCCGGACGCAGGCAGCGTCGTGAGGTCGAAGAGCCGGCCGTCGCCGGGCAGCACCCCCCGCGCAAGTGCCGCAAATGCCGCCAGCGCTGCGATGGACAACAGGGCTCCACCGGCGACTTTAGGCAATCGCATCAGCGCGAGAATGCCGAGCGCAAAGAGCACCACCATGACGCCGAGACTAGACCGCATCGCCGCAGATGCAACCCCCAGCAGAAATACGAGCTTTGCGAGGGGATGCATCGTCGCCAGCGCACTCTTCCCAGGCTCGAACGCAAAAGGATTCGCTAGTCGATTCGCCATGGATAGCACTCGCGGTAGGGGCACACGAGCCCAGTCTGCACAAAGACCTCTTTGGGGGCCTGGCGTGGGGGTGCGTCAAAGACAAGCCTGCCATGATCGAGGATCACGAGCCTCGATGCCAGAGAAAAGACTTTCTCAATTTCGTGGGTGAGCACGATGAGGGTCTTGCCCTCCGCGCGCAGCGCTGTGAGCACGTCGATGATTTCCATAGCGGAGGGAAAATCCAAATTCGCGAACGGCTCGTCGAGGATCACGCAGCGCGGCTTCATGGCGAGGACGCCCGCAATGGCGAGCCTGCGTTTTTCGCCGCCGGAGAGCGTGAGAGGCCGGCGGTCCGACATCCCCTCGAGGCGGGCCTCGCGGAGCGCCTGGCGGACGGCTTCTTCGAGCTCTTTTCCACGAATGCCCAGGTTCGCGGGCCCGAATGCCAGGTCCTCTTCCACGGTCTGTCCGAAAATCTGGGCTTCGGTGTCTTGAAAGACATAGCCGACTTCCTTCCGGATCAGCGGAATCTGCGACGCGATGGGTGCGCCGCGATACAAAATAGCCCCTGAGCTTGGTTTGGAGAGGCCTATGAAGTGCCGCATGAGCAGCGATTTGCCCGCGCCGTTCTTCCCTGCGACGATGACGAACTCTCCCTCGTCGATGGAGAGCGACAGGTCCTCGAGACCGACCTTGCCGTCCGGAAACAGGTGTCCAAGCCCCTCCGCGCGAAAAAGTTCAGCCATCGCTCGTCTGCTGCTCGATGTGGCGCAGCGCTTTCAAAATTGGAGGCGCGAGGATGGAAGCGACGATGATCTTTGCGATATCGCCGGGAATGAAGGGAACAAGACCCATGGCGAGGGCCTTCGTCCAGTCCACGCCGAGAACTGCCTTCAGCCTGGCCACGCCGAACACGTAGACGACGGCCATGCCGACGACCCCTGCCATCACATTGAAATACCACCGCTGCTTGCCAAGTCTTGAGAGAAGGCCGAAGGCGACCACTCCCGGCATGAAGCCGAAGAGATACCCGCCGGTCGGCCCCGCAAACTTAACTAGTCCGCCCGTACCGCCCGAGAATACGGGCAAACCCGCGGCTCCCAAGATCAAATAGAAGACGACCGAGGCGAGCCCCCACCATGGCCCGAGGATGAATCCTGCGAGAAGGATGAACATGTTCTGAAGCACGATCGGCACCGGTGTTCCCGGAATCGGAATTGCGATGTAGGCGCCGATGGAAATCAGGGCAGCGAAGAGGCACGCCATAATTGCACGGGTGAGTTTGGAATCAATGTTCTCCATAGGCCGGACTATGGCTCAAATGTGGAATATTGGTCAAGAGCAGCGCCCTGTGGATGGCTATTGACATAATTATGCAGTTGGAGTAAAAAAATATGTATGGTGCGAGCAGTATTCGGCAATAACGGCAATCTCCTCAACAATAACGCCGCTTTCGGAGCGGGGCCGGAGCCGAATATATAGGCGCGCATTCGTGGCGCTGACAGATAAGGCCGGTCCCGTAGGGGGCCGGCCTTTTTGTTTTTGTCGCCACCGAAGGCGCGAGCTTTTCGTTATGGAGGTGAGGGGGATGACAGCGCGAGTCTGCGTCCCCAGTGGTAATGGGGCTTTGTTCTGGTAGTCCGGCACGCAGGGGCAGCGTTGCTGTCGCGGTGCTGGAGATCGAACAACCCTTTCCGCTGGAGTACACTATGAAATCATGTGATGCGGTGGATGTCGCGGGCACCACGATAGGCGATTCCTTGGAATTTTTTCAGACAAAGCTTGCGGGTCAGGGCGTGTCGTTCAGCCAATACCTGCTCGATTCCTACGTAAAGAAGTGGACGGGCGAGCAATTGGCGCATGCGCTCAAGGTCAGGACGGCCCTCGTGCTCGGCCTTCAAGAGTTTCTGGTCTCGAGGGGTATCATCAACATCGACAGGGTCTCGCTCTCTCCCGTCACCGATCCTCTCTGCCACAGCGTCGAGCATGTGCCTGTGATCCTCTTTCAGAACACGCCGTACCGCACGACGCATTCGATGATCTATTCGAAGATGCTCGCGTGCATAAGTCCTCATGTGCCCGGCGTCTACATCGATTCGCCGAACATCAGGCTCGAACTGCCCTCCGATACGCCGAGGCACAAATATCTGATCGATTTTTCGCAGATGGATATCGAGCTCAAGCGTACGCAGCAATTGAGCGAGGAAGACTACTTCGATAGACCGCAAGAGACGGCGGCCGCGCTGGCGCAGGAGCGGGACCGCGCCCTCGACTTCTTCGAGGATGTGATCATCTACAGCGTAAAGAAAATCCTCGCGCTCGCAGGCGACAGTCTGACCGCCCTCGGCGTGACGCTGGCGGTACCGCAGAAGCCCTTTCCACGTTTCTATAAGGATGAAGAGGATGGCCACGATGGTCCGTCCTTCGAAAAGCGTCTGGGAAAGAAGGCGGGCGTGCAGTTCTTCTGGGTGCTGGGGCTTTTGAGGGAGAACTACGATCTCGTCTATCCCTATCTGTCGAGAGACGGCGCAAGGCCAGCGAGAGAGAGCATTTCTTCCCGTCAGGTGTTCAACTACGACCTGTGCGCAGCTCCACTCTACACCGACGGTACCTTGGGCGACGCGTACGAGGTCCTCTCGGGAGGCTTGCGCGAGTGGGTGTACGATGCGATCGTGGCGCGGCTCCTCGACAACGGCATTCTGCGCGAGGCTCCCCAGTTTGACGAAAAAGGAAACCTTCTGAACATGGCCGCGCTCGAGGGCTATGGTCCTTTCATTGCGGTCGCGCACATGCGCAATGAGCAAGGGCAGGGCCTCTTCCCCCAGGTGTTCGGGGGCGGGCTCGGCATCGAGCGCACGCTCTTTGCCCTGCTCCACGGTCCTCGGGTGAAGGACATCGACGAGGTGACCTGTTTCGGAAAGAACCCCGACAAGCCCCTGCCGTTTTTGTTTTGAGGAAAAGTTGGGCGCGCACCGCAGGGATGCGCGCCGGAGGAGTCGGACTCATGTCTGTCCACGCGGGTCCACAGGTGGCGAGGCGGTGCCCCGAGTCCGGCACTGGGGCCTGCGGGCGCCGTCGCGCAGCTCCCAGGGAGTTCAGTCCCAGTCCAGAAGGCGGCGCTGGCCCTGGAGAGCGCGGAGCTCCGTCAGGTCCTGGGAAAATTCCAGGGTGCCTGCATACTCGCCCTTTTCGTCGTAGAGGGCGTGGTACTCGATGAGGATGAATTTTCCGCCCATGTCGAGCCAGAACCGCGCGGAGCTCCTCTCTTTTCTACGGAATGCGTCGAGGATGCGGTTCACCGTGGCCACGGATTTCTGAGGGTGGCAGTTCTGGACCGCCCTGCCGATGACCCCGGGGCTGCGCGGGAATATGCGGTGCGGCGAGTCCGAGTAGTACACTACCCTGTCCTGAGCGTCGACGATGCTGATGTCGACCGGCATGGCGGTGAGCGCGGTCGAAAGGAGGCCCCTCGGCACTGAGCCCGTCGCGAGCTCGACGGGCTTGGAAACCTCTGGCTGCGCCGGTGCGACTGAAGCGGCCGACAAAACGGGCCGAGATTTCGCCTTCACGGCGCCCGCCAGGACGAGCTCTGGATCGTACACGGCGCCGGGCCTTGTCCACGCAAACCCTATGGCCTCTTCTCCGATGCGGATTTGAGCCCACTCTTCGTCACCAAGTCGTCGTACGGCCTCCGGAATGAGGATGTGCTCCTCCATAAAGATCATGCGGCCGATCTTCACGACAAGGGAGTGGAGGCTTCCGATCGCGGATTTGTCGTTCCGCCCGAGCTTCTCCCGCGCCTCCTTGAAGAGTGCGCGGATTTCGTCGTGCTTGCCCCACATGACGCGCGATGGCCCGGTGAATGCCTTTTTTTCGAGATAGGGGAAGAGCTGGTTCTCCTTGCGCGTGTAGTGCACGAGGATGTTCGAAAGGTCCTCGAGCGCGGCGAGGACCCTTTTCTGCGATCCGAGGCCGAATCTCCAGGAGAGGACGGCTTTTTTGAGTGCGCGGGTCTTCGCGCGGGCGATGTTGTTCTCCTCGAGCATGGTCTGCACGGGGTGCCCCGGAACCTTGCTCGAAATTTTCCCCTTGTCCAGCGAGGCCTGAAAGACTTCCACGTGCACCTCGCAGAGGCGCTGGATCTCTTCGACCGGCATGCCGTTGTCGATGAGCGCCTGCTCCATCTCCGCCACTTCCGCGGCGCTGACGCCCTGGATGAGGGCGCCGAAATCCTTCTTCACTTCGGTGACGGGCGCGCCCCGGTGGAGCTTCAGAATAATCGCTTTCAGTTTTTCCTGTTTTTCAGTATCTATCGCAAAATGTTCGCTCATGGTCCACTCCTTTGCTACCTTGAATGTAGTACAGAAGAGGACCTGAGGCTGTAACCGATGTTACATCTTGCGCCTATTTATGATTTTAGCGTCTTACGTCGCGCGCGGTGAGCCCGAACTTTTCGTCCTCAACATTTTCCAATGGCTCGATGTGGACAATGACGTCGTACACGTCGGGGAGCGATTCCTTAATGACCTTTTCCACGTTTAGGGCGATTTTGTGGGATTCATAGACGGTCATCGCGGGATCGACTTCTATATCGAGGTCGATGATGAGCATTGAGCCGATCCTCCGGAGCCTCACTCTGTGGGGGTTGACGACCGAGGGCACTCTGGCGATCGCTGCAAAGATTTCCATGTAGGGTTCGCGGCTGTTCGTGCCGTCCATGAGTTCGGTGTTGGCTTCCATGAAGATTTCTACCGCGTTTTTCAGAATCCACAGGGCAACGAGCGCGCCCAGAATTTCGTCCATCACCGCAAGGCCCGTGAGGTATGTAAGGCTGAGTCCGACAAGGACGGCCGCCGAAGTGACCACGTCTCCCCGCATGTTTTTGGCGTTTGCGATGAGCATGGACGAACCACTTTTCTTGCCGAAATGGAACTGGCTCCAGGAGAGGGCAAGCTTGCCTCCTATCGAGGCGATTGTCACCCATATTGCCATTGTCGAGGGGAGCTCTTCGGGGACACCAGAAAAGATTCCGCCTATAGCCTTGAAAAGAATCTGCGCTCCTGCGAAAAAGAGAATGAATGAAATGATCGCCGTCACCACTGTCTCGATCCGGCCATGGCCGTAGGGGTGTTCCTGATCTCCGGGTTTTGAGGTGATTTTCGAGGCGAGGAGCGTCATCGCAGCGATGAGGACGTCGGTGGCGGAATCGATGCCGTCAGAGAGCACGGCCAGGCTGGTGGATAGAATGCCAATAAAGATCTTTGAAAAAGCCAGGATGAGATTTCCACCGAAGGCGATCCAGCTCGCTTTCTGAATTATGGTCGTTCGGTTTTCCACATCAACCCCCTGCTATTCCTATATTCCTATGAGGATTTCAAAATGCCGTCCGCAACCCTCAGCCCCGAGGCCCACGCCGCCGTAATGCCGCGGCTCGTGCCCGCTCCGTCGCCGGCAAAATAGATGCCGGGCAGCACCTGAAAGTATTCGTCGATGAATGCGGGCCGATTCGCGTAGAGTTTTATTTCGGGGTAGTACATGATGGTCGAAGGGTGCATCACGCCCGGCACCACGGTATCGAGCAGTTTCAAGGCATTCCAGATGGCGCGCATGGTCTTGGCCGGGATGCAGAGGCTGATGTCGCCGGTGGTGCAGCTCGGAAGGGTCGGCTGAAAGTCGTACAGGTCGCCCGTAAAGGAATCGGCGAAGGATCGTTTGCCGAGGCGAAAATCGCCGATGCGCTGCATGATCGGCCTTCCGCCGCCTAAGAGCGCCGCCAGGCGCCCCAGCATTTGGGCGTACTGTTGCCCTGATGCGAGCGGCTGCGTCAGGGTCACTGTCTTCAGGATCGCAAAATTCACAAGGCCGTTGGGAGCATGCCGTTCGGACCACGCGTGCCCGTTCACGGAATACCAGTATCCTGTCTTTTCGTCGCCGTACCGCTCTTGGACGACGTGGGCCGAGCGCGAGTTCGTGCAGAATGTACGCGTCTTTTTGGGAAAGAGGAATTTCGGGTCATAGTAGTCGCGCACGATGGGGTAGTGCTCTTCGCGGGTCTCTATGCGGATGCCGATGTCGACGATGTTGTCGTGGTAGTCGACACCCAGCGCCTCCATGAGGCGCTGGAGGAAGGCGAAGCCTCCCCGCCCCGGCGCGACGACGAGGGCGCCGTACTGGAGCGTGCGCTTGTCGGTTATTACAGTCTTCGAGGCCTGTTCAACGCCGAGCATCTCTTCGCCGAGGCTGATTTCGGCGCCCATCTCCGTGAGCCTTGCGGTCAGCTCCTTGATGAGCCTGAGGCCCCCATCGGTGCCGAGGTGCGACTGGCGTACGTCGAGGAGCTTCACTCCTATCTTCTCCGCACGCCTTGCATAGACATCGATGTTCTGCTTCTTCATGATGGTCGGCTGCAAGAAATCCTCGACGCGCTTCAGGTAGAAGTTGCCGCGCTCCTCATCCCAGCACTCGAGAGGAAAACCGATCGGCCAGGTAAAATTCATTTTGCAGTCGTTGCGGAGCCCTCCCGAGGACACCTGACCCTTGTCGAGCAGCACGATGCGCAAGGATGGTTTTACCTTAAGAAGTTCAAAGGCTGCGCCGAGACCGGCCGGGCCTGTCCCGACGATGACGACATCAAAGCGTTCCATGCAGGTGTCTCCTCCAAGGCCTGCGCGCAAAGAACTCGCGTCGGATTCTGTGCAAATCAGGCACTCATTAAATCATGCCATGCTTTTCTATGCAACTCAGATGCGAAATACATTGACAGAACGCAACTTGCATTCTACCATCTAAAAAGTCCTATCAATATTTGAAATGGACACATAGGAGGTATTCATGAAGAAAGCAGTAGGAATTGTGCTGCTCGCTTTTGGGATCGCCGCACTGTTCATCGCGTGTGGTCCAGCGGCTCCCAAGACCGTCAAATTCGGCGTATTCGAGCCGTTGACAGGTGCCAACGCCGGCGGCGGCGCGCTCGAAGTGGAGGGCATCAAGCTCGCCAACGAACTGTATCCTACCGTGAAGGTCGGCGATAAAGAATACAAGATCGAGCTTGTGATCGCCGACAACAAGTCCGACAAAGTCGAGGCGGCCAATGCCGCACAGCGCCTGGTCGACAAGGACAAAGTCAATGTGGTGCTCGGCTCGTGGGGATCTTCCCTCTCTATGGCCGCAGGCCCCATCGTCAAGAATGCGAAGGTGTCGGCCATCGGCCTTTCGTGCACCAACCCCCTCGTCACAAAAGACAACGAGTATTACTTCCGCGTCTGTTTCATCGATCCTTTCCAGGGAACGGTCATGGCGAACTACGCGTTCAAGAATCTGAGCGCCAAAAAGGCGGTCATCATCCGCGAAGTGTCGAACGACTATTCCGTGGGACTTGCGAAATTCTTCGCCGACGCGTTTAAGAAGCTCACCGGCGACGAGAACGCGATCCTCGCCGAGCTCAACTACAACACCGGCGACACCGACTTCTCCGCACAGCTGACCGAAGTGAAGAAGTTCAAACCCGACGTCATCTTCGCGCCGGGCAACTACACCGAAAGTGCCCTCATCATCAAGCAGGCCAAGGAGCTCGGCATCAAGACACCCTTCCTCGGCGGCGACACCTGGGAGACGCCTGAGTTCATCGACGTCGGCAAACAGGCCGTCGAAGGGGTTGTGTTCTCGACCTTCTTTGCGACCGAGACCCCGATCACCGACACCTCCAAAGTCTTCCTCGACGCATATCGCAAGAAATACAACAAGGAGCCGGCTGCGGTTACCGCCCTCGGCTTCGACGGCTACCTCGTGGCCCTCGACGCCATCCAGCGCGCCGGCAGCCTCGACAAGGAGAAGGTCCGCGCCGCAATCGCAGCCACCAAGGACTATCCCGGCGCCACCGGCATGATCACCCTCAATGAGGATGGAGACGCCGTCAAGAGCGCGGTCATCAAAACAGTCAAGGACGGCAAGTTCGTCTACATGGCGACGGTCGAGCCTTATTGATGATGTAACGATGTTTGTGGAGGGTTTGTCCTGTTGATCAGGGCGCGAACCCCTCCACACCATTGAAGGTCAGGACCAGGAGCGGACAGCCATCGAACGGTATTGAACAGCACACGTCCGAGCGCATCCGCTCCTTTTCTGTAATTAGAGGCAGCATGACACTTTCACTGTTGTTTCAGCACATTGTCAATGCATTGTCGCTCGGGAGCCTCTACGCACTCATCGCGATCGGGTACACGATGGTGTACGGCATTCTGAGGCTCATCAATTTCGCACACGGCGACGTTTTTATGCTCGGCGCGTACGTGGCGTTTTACGGGATCACGCTCGTATCCTTGCCGTGGTGGGCAGCGCTGCTCGTGGCGATTGTGTTCACTGCCCTCTTCGGCATTGGGCTCGAGCGGGTGGCATACCGGCCGCTGCGCGATTCGCCCCGCATCTCCATCATGATCAGCGCAATCGGTGCATCCTTCCTCCTGGAGAGTCTTGGCGTTTTGATCTTTGGAGGAAGACCGAAGGGGATGCCGGTACCCGAGGTCCTCTCGAACGTCATCCATTTCGGTCCAGTCTCCATGATCGTCATCAGCCTCATCATCCCTCTGTTTACCTTTGCGCTTCTTGCCGTGCTGCTGTGGATCGTGCACAAGACCAAGACCGGCATGGCCATGCGCGCCGTAGCCACCGACATCGAGGCGGCACGCCTCATGGCGGTCGACGTCAATAAGATTGTCTCCTTTACCTTCGGCGTAGGCTCGCTCCTCGCCGCATTCGGCGGGATCATGTGGTCGTTCAAATACCCGCAGCTCAACCCCCTCATGGGCGTGATGCCAGGCCTGAAGTGCTTCATCGCCGCGGTCATCGGCGGCATAGGGAGCATCGGCGGCGCGGTGCTGGGGGGCTTTCTGCTCGGCATCATCGAAATCATGACGGTGGCGTTTCTGCCCACGCTGTCGGGCTACCGCGACGCCTTCGCCTTCATTCTGCTGATCGTCGTCTTGCTCGTAAAACCGACCGGGCTTTTGGGCAAGCGCCAGGCCGAGAAGGTGTGAGTATGAATGCAATTCGACAGAAAAAGACAATTGCGCTTTCCCGGAGGAGACTCTATTCGGTCATCGCGGTGGTGGCGTTCATCGCCCTCGCCTTCATCGCGGACAGGTTCTTCGATGCGTTTACGCTCCGCGTGTTCAACCTGTGCGCGATCTACATCGTGCTCGCGCTTTCGCTCAATCTGTTGAACGGGTTCACGGGGCTCTTTTCGTTGGGGCACGCAGGGTTCATGGCGGTGGGCGCCTACGTGAGCGCGCTTCTCACCATGTCTGCCCAGCTCAAAGAGATGAACTACTTCCTCGTGCCGATTGTGCCCTGGCTCCACCACGTCTCGATTCCATTTCTGCCTGCGCTGATCGTCGCGGGGCTCGCCTCTGCCCTCGTGGGTTTCTTGATCGGCGCTCCGGTGCTGCGCCTCAGGGACGACTACTTGGCGATCGCCACGCTCGGCTTCGGAGAGATCATTCGGGTGCTCATCACCAATGCGCAGGCCATCACCAACGGGGCACAGGGGCTGAAAGGCCTGCCGCGGTTTTCGACGACGTTCGCGGTGTGGGCGGTGGCGGGCCTCGTGATTCTGTTCATGGTGCTCCTCATGCGCTCGAGCTACGGACGAGCCATGAAGGCGGTTCGAGACGACGAGCTTGCGGCCGAGGCCATGGGCATCAACGTGTTCCGCGTCAAGGTCACCTCGTTTACGGTTTCGAGCTTCTTGGCGGGTGTCGGCGGCGCGCTTCTCGGCCACATGATCACGACCATCGACCCGAAGATGTTCACGTTTACGCTGACGTTCAACATCTTGCTCATCGTCGTGCTCGGCGGTATCGGCTCGATCTCGGGTTCCGTGATCTCCGCGGTGGTGGTGACGGTGCTGATGGAGGCGCTGCGCTTCCTCGACGAACCCATGAACCTCGTCGTCTTCAAGACGCAGGGCATGCCGGGGTTGCGCATGGTCGTGTTCTCGATCCTCCTCATGGTCATGATCATCTATCGTCAGAGAGGGCTCATGGGCAATGCGGAATTCAGCTGGGACACGCTGCAGGGGCTCTTCGTGAAGAAAGGCCGAAAGGGAGGCGACCATGTCTGAACGGAATTCGGACCTCATGCTGAGCACCGTGCACCTCACCATGCGATTCGGCGGCCTTACCGCGGTGAGCGATTTCAACCTCGAAATCCATAAAAACGAAATCGTGGGCCTCATAGGCCCGAACGGGGCGGGCAAGACCACGGCGTTCAACGTCATCACGGGCATGTACCGGCCCAGCGAAGGCAAGGTCTTCTTCATGGGCAGGGACATCACCGGCCTCAAGCCGCACAGCATCACCGCCCTCGGCGTCGCGCGGACCTTTCAGAATATCAGGCTTTTTAGGGAGATGACGGTGCTCGAGAACGTGCTCGTCGCCTGTCACATGAGCATCGACACCGGCCTGTTCGGCGCCACGCTCCACCTGCCCGGCTACCGGGCCCGCGAGGCCGAGGCCAGGAGATTCTCCATGGAGTTGCTCGAGCAGGTTGGCCTTGCGCACCTGGCTTACGAAAAAGGCACGAGCCTGCCCTACGGCCAGCAGCGGCGGCTCGAGATCGTGCGCGCGCTGGCCACCAGGCCTAAGATCTTGCTCCTCGACGAGCCTGCGGCCGGCATGAATCCCCAGGAGTCGTTCGAGCTTATGGACTTCATCCGCAGAATCCGCGACGAGTTCGATCTGACGATCTTTCTGATCGAGCACCACATGCAGGTCGTGATGGGCGTGTGCGAGCGCATGTATGTTCTGGACTACGGCGTGACGATCGCGCACGGGGACCCTGCCTCCATTCAGAAAAATCCGAAGGTCATCGAAGCATATCTGGGGGTGGATTGATGCTGAAGATACAGAGTTTGTCGGTGCACTACGGCGGTATCCACGCGCTCCAGGGGATCGATCTCAGCGTGCCCGAGGGGAAGATCGTCACCCTCATCGGCGCGAACGGGGCGGGCAAGAGTACCACGCTGCGCAGCATCGTGGGGCTCGTGAAACCGACGAGCGGCAAGGTGCTCCTGCGCGAGACATTGATATCCGGCAGGGCAACCCAGGAGATCGTGCAGATGGGAGTGGTCCTTGTCCCTGAAGGCCGGCGCATTTTTCCGAACCTCACGGTCGAAGAGAATCTCCTGCTCGGCGCCTACGCGCGGAGCGACAAGGAAGGCGTCCTTGCGGACCTCGCACACGTGTACGACCTTTTCCCGCGGCTCAAGGAGCGCCGCGCGCAGAAGGGCGGCACGCTCTCCGGCGGCGAGCAGCAGATGCTCGCGGTGGGCCGCGGGCTCATGTCCAGGCCGAAGCTTCTCATGATGGACGAGCCTTCGCTGGGACTCGCGCCGCTCGTCGTGAAGATGATCTTCGAGATAATCAAGCAGATCAATGCGGAGGGCACTACGGTGCTGCTCGTCGAGCAGAACGCGAAGGCGGCCCTGGAGGTCGCGGACTACGGCTATGTTCTCGAGACGGGGCGCATCACGCTTCACGGCAAGGGACGAGACCTGCTTCTGGACGACCGCGTGCGCAAGGCGTATTTAGGCGAGGTTCAATAGGATTCTGGAGATGCGCTTCCTCAGGAGTGTCTCAGCCGCCCTACCATGACGAGTCTGCTTGTATTGCGGAGCACGCCGAAGAGCAGTGCCGTCATCAGCATCGAGGCGATGCCAGGCTCGAAGGCGATGATCTCCTGGTAAGAAACGGCCCTTCCCACGAGCGCGCCTATGACGAACGGCGCAAGCACCACGACGACGATCCGAACGACGAGGCCTATGATCGTTCTCACGAGGGCGAACCGGGCGTAGAACTGCGACATGCTCGTTTCCCGATACTTCACCAGATCGCGCGCCCACGAGTAGGACGACTGTATCTGTAAGAGGATGCTCAAAAGATAAATGACAAAGATGATCCCCGCCACGATCTCTGCCCGCTGCGTCGGGAATGGCCTTCTGCTCTCGCCGTTGAAGAGAATCTGTTCAGCGCATGAGACGAGCATCGGCAAAAGGAAATTGGAGATGATGATGCCGTTCTGGGAGCAAAGGATCACGATCGCGGCGTTGCGTTCGGGATAGATGACGATGCGCGAGGAATAGCCTCGAATAGAGCCTCCTTGAAAGATATAGCGGCCTTCTTTGCTGTTGAGGATACGCCAGCCGAAGCCTGTGTCGCCGTCTTTGTAGAGGGGTTGGTAGAGCCGCGGCGTCTGGGAAGATGTAAGACCGGGAATCCACTCTCCGCGCTCCGGCGATACGATGAATTTCAGAAATTTGGCCATGTCCTCGCTTGTGGTGACGATGCCGTCGGAGGGCGCCGCATCGTAGGGGACTTGTTCGAGGTAGGGAAAGGTGAGGCCGAAGAATGAGCCTGAGCCGACGGCAATGTGTTCGAGCGATGTCGGCTTTGCCGTGGTTAGGTACATGCCGAGCGGTATGGTGATCATCGATTCGAGTAACTCGGAGAATGTCTTGTTCGATTCCTTTTCGAGTATTGCTCCGACGATGCGGTACGACAGGCGGCTGCGCGTATAGTTCTCCGTGGGGAAATGGGACCTTAAGAACAACTCCGGATCGGGCAAGCCAGCCTCGAGGCCGGTGGCCTCAGGGTCGTAGTTCGGAAGATCCTTCTCGGGGAACGCCACGCGGTGCGCGGCGAGCTGACGGAGAGTCAGCGGCATATCGAGCGAGGCGGCGCCGGACCTCCTTGCCTTGAGCGAGGCGAGCTCTGGTATGAACTGCGCGATGGGTACGTCGAGCGATATCTTTTTTTGATTGACGAATTGACAGAGCAGAGTCCCCGTGAGTATCTCCGACGCCGGACCGAGGTAGAGCGGCGTCGAACGTTCGAGGGCCTTTCGCTGGCCGTCGAAGCCGTAGGCCTTGTTGAACACGATTTCGCCGTTCTTGATGATCGCGATTTCGTATCCCGCGATTCCCTGGCGCCCCCGCTCGTGTGCGAACAGCGAGTCGAAATCCTTGTAGCGTTCCGGTCCCAGATCGGGAAGGTAGAGCGCGGCGAGGACGATGACGATCACGAGCAGCCAGGGGACAATGAGCCGTACGAATTTCATCGATCATTATCCTACCAAGCGCAGGAAGATGGGGCAACAGAGCCGGCCCAGGTGTGAAACCTGCCTGCCGCGGCCGCCACACGGCGAGCAGCCCCCTTGCGCAGGCATAAAAGTCTATGCTAGGGTCTTATTCACCGATGGAGGAGCGATCCCCATGAGTACGGGCTTGAGGCAAAGAGAGCCAGTGAAAGCGCCGGAAAGGGGAGGACCGCCGAAGGGACAGTATCTTTCTCTTGGGGCTGTCCTTGGACGTCCGGGCTAATACCCGGCGGCTGTCGCGGAAACTACATCGTTCCGCGGAGCGCCTGACGTATGCCTTTCGCCGTAGAAAGAGCTGTAGCCACCCGCTTTTTAAGCGGAAAGCTTTCCTTTCTACGGGTTTCAATACTCCAGAAAGGCTATCGTGGACCTCCACCGGCTGGGTATGGAGGTACCATGAACGACAATCGAATCCATTCGACGTTTTCTCCAAAAAAGAAGATACCGGTCACTATTTTGGGCGCGACCGGCGTGGTGGGCCAGCGCTTTCTCCGCAGAATCGCCGATCATCCCTGGTTCTATCCGGCCTTTCTTGCGGCGAGCGACCGCTCTGCCGGCAAGAAATACTCACAGGCCTGCCAATGGCACCTTTCGGGGCTCCCCTATGCAGGGTACGGCGAGGCGACGGTGGCCCCCTGTACTCCGGAGGCGGCTTTTGCTCCCATCGTGTTTTCGGCCCTCGATGCAGGCCCCGCGCGGGACATAGAGCCGCTGTTCGCCGCTGCGGGCGCCTATGTGTTTTCGAACGCGAGCGCCTTCAGAATGGAAGAGGATGTGCCGCTCCTCATCCCTGAGCTGAATCCGGAGCACTTTGCGCTCTTGCCTGTCCAGCAGGCGAGGCGGGGCTGGCGAGGGGCGATCGTGACCAATCCGAACTGTACCACGGTCATGCTCGCTGCCCCTCTGGCGGCGCTTCACGCGCGCTTCGGCGTGGATGCGGTCATGGTGACGAGTATGCAGGCAATAAGCGGCGCCGGATATCCGGGTGTGCCTGCGCTCGACATCGTCGGCAATGTGATCCCTTACATCCGCAACGAGGAATCGAAGGTCGAATCGGAATCCAACAAGATTCTGGGAACATTGGTCCGAAGCGGAAGCGCCGCGTCGGTGATACCGGCGCCCTTTGTCGTCTCCGCGACCTGTACGCGCGTGCCGGTGGTCGAAGGACACACCCTCTCCATTTCCGTGCGCCTAAAGACAAAGGCCAGTCTTGAGGACGTTGCCGCCGCCTTCCGCGCCTTCGAACCTCGGATTGCTTCGTATGGCCTTCCGAGCGCTCCGTCGCAGTTCCTCGCGCTCCTCGATGCCGAGGACCGCCCGCAGCCGCGCAAAGACGTGGAGGAGGACGGAGGCATGCGCATCACGGTGGGAAGGCTCCGCACCTGTCCCATCCTCGACTTCAAGTTCGTCTCGCTGGGGCACAACACCGAACGAGGTGCGGCGGGAGCCTCGGTGCTCAATGCCGAGACGGCGCTGGCTATGGGGTTTGTGCCCGGCGTCATGTGAGGAGGTACCCCAATGACCACATTGGTGATGAAGTTCGGCGGCACCTCGGTCGGAAACGCGGCGCGGATACGGGAAGTCGCCCAGATCGTGGCATCCCGCCAGGGCGCCAAGCGCGTCGTAGTGGTCTCCGCAATGGCGGGCGTGACGAATTCGCTCTTCGAGATGGCAGAGTCCGCCCGCACCCACAATCTCGACAAGGCTATACAGCTCCTGAGCAAGGTTGAACAGACTCACCTCGAGGCTGCCCGCTCACTTGAGATTGCGACGCCCGAATGCATCGGCAACATCAAAGAGATCGTCGAAAGTCTTCAGCGACGCATGCAGGGCATCGATCTGTTGGGGGAGCTGAGCCAGCGCACCATGGATGAGATTGCCTCGGCAGGAGAGCGCCTGTCTTCCATTCTCGTGGCGGGCTTCATGGGCTGCCCCCTCGTCGACGCGCGCACCATCATCCGCACGGACAGCCATTTTGGGAGCGCGCGTCCGAAGCTCGCGGCCATAAAGAAATTCGTGGCCCTGAACCTCGTTCCCCTTCTGGACTCCTACGATGTAGTTGTCACGCAGGGCTACATTGGGTCCGACGACGCGAATGATACGACGACGCTCGGACGAGGAGGCAGCGACTACTCCGCGGGCCTCTTGGGTGCCGCGCTCCAAGCCAGCGAGATCGAGATATGGACCGACGTGGAGGGCATCATGACGGCGGATCCCCGCGTCGTCCCCTCCGCCCGGACCGTCGAGATTCTGAGCTACGAGGAGGCGGCTGAGCTGGCCTCGTATGGCGCGAAGGTGCTGCACCCCGCGACGGTGCGGCCGGCCCTCGATGCGGGAGTCCCCGTGACTATCCGGAGCACCTTCAAGCCCAGCGGCATGTTCTCCACGATAAGTCCCGGAGAGTCGAGCGGCCGGCCATGTGTCGCGATCGCGATGCGTCGGAACGTCGTGATCTTGTCGGTGACCCAGGAATCGATGACGGATCAGGCGGGTTTTCTGGCAAGGCTCTTCGACGTGTTCGGTCGGCGGGGCATTTCGGTCGACCTCGTGTCGACGTCGGAGATATCTGTCTCCGTATCCTTGGACAAGAGTGCACCGCTGGATGCATTGACGCAGGAGTTGGAAAAGCTGGGCAAGGTGTCGATTGCCCACGATCGGGCCGTGATCGCCGTGGTCGGGGACCTTCTGCGAAAGACGCCTGAAGTGCTGCACACGACATTTACGGCGATTCACGGCATTCCCGTGGACCTCATCAGCATGGGGGCGAACGCGAT
The DNA here is from genome assembly GCA_029975555.1 of Spirochaetia bacterium. Classification (GTDB taxonomy): domain Bacteria; phylum Spirochaetota; class Spirochaetia; order Treponematales; family Rectinemataceae; genus Rectinema. The sequence goes on from JARKOY010000109.1 coordinate 139,177, forward strand.
CAATCTCAGCCTCATCGTGCAGGAACAGGATGCAGAGCGCGCCATGCGCAATCTCCACGCCGCATTTTTTGAAGGAGGAACCCAGTGAACCTACGCATAGGTCTCTTTGGAGCAGGAAAACTCGCCAACGCCATCGCCGAGGAGGCGCGCGATCTGAACGCGAAGGCGGCACGGTCTGCGGAGGCGTCGCAATTTTCGATAGCTTGGATGGTGGACAAGGGAGACACGATCCCCCCGGACAGAGTCGACGTGGCGATCGACGCCAGTGTGCCCGACGCGGTGGAGGCACACCTCGCGTGGGCGATAGAGACGTCGACTCCGCTCCTCATCGCGGCGACGGGCTGGGATATCCCTGACATGAAGGCGCGCGTCGGCACGAGGACCGCGGTGCTCGTGAGCCCCAATTTTTCTTTTGCGGTGACGTTCATGCGGAGAATCGCGGTGCAGCTCGCCCGGTTTGCCGACTGGTACGGCGAGGGCGACCTCGCCGTGTTCGAACAGCACCATTCCGCAAAAAAGGATGCCCCGAGCGGAACCGCAAAGGCGCTCGCCCAGGCCGTTGTCTCAGCTTCGAAGCGCTATACCGGTTGGAATGCCTCCGGCTGGGATGCATGGGACCCGTCGAAGGTGGCCATCGCCTCTCTCCGTGCAGGGAGCGAATCCGGCGTCCACGAAGTTCTGTTCGATGCGCCGCACGAGCAGCTTTCGATCGTTCACCGCGCGAGGGACAGAAGGGTGTTCGCCTCCGGCGCGCTTAAGGCGGCGCAGTGGATTATCGGTCGAAAAGGGCTCTTCGGCATGGACGATGTGCTGGAGAGCATGCTTGTCGATGAGAACCTTGGTTCTAAGGAGGCACGAGGAAGATGAAGAGTATTCAAGGTTTAGGCGTCGCGATTGCGACGCCCTTCGACGAGGCGTTCAACGTCGATTATGCGGGCTTCGAACGGCTTTTGGATTTTCTGTGCGGGCGCGATTTCGAGGCCTCGGTGGGGGAGTACGCCCACCGCGCATTTCCCGACGAGGCGACGAGGGGCCGCTTCAGGACTTTTTGGGAGAGAGAGTCGGGGGGCACGGATTTCGTAGTCGTCCTCGGTTCGACTGGGGAGGGCGCGACGGTGGAGCCAGAAGAGCGCCGCGAGCTGATCCGCAGGGCGGTTGCGCGCGGGCTCGGCATCCCGGTCGTGGTCGGAACCGGTTCCAACTCGACGAAGGCGGCGGTCCGCATGACCGAGGAAGCGGTCGATCTCGGCGCCGACGCAGTCTTGGCCGTGGTGCCTTACTACAACAAGCCCACGCCCGACGGACTTTTTGCGCACTTTGAGGCAGTTGCCCGCGCGGCGCGCGGCAGACCGGTGATCGTCTACAACGTGCCCGGCAGAACAGGACTCAACCTTGCGCCACCGGTACTGAATAGGCTGTGGAGCATCGAGAACATCACTGCAGTCAAGGAATCCTCGGGAAACCTCAGTCAGATAGGCGAGATATGTCGCACACTGCCCGAGGGGAAGACCGTGCTGTCGGGCGACGACGGACTTGCGCTTCCTGCCATCGCCGTGGGCGCTGAGGGCTTGGTCAGTGTGGCCGCGAATGTGCTGCCGCGGCGCTTGAAGGCGCTCGTCGATGCCGCGCGCGCGGGACGCCGCCAGGACGCGAAGGCGCTGCACGCGGAGCTTTTGCCGTTTATGGGGGCGCTTTTTTTGGAGTCGAACCCGATTCCGCTCAAGGCAGCGCTTGCGATGGCGGGGCTCTGCGGGGGGGCGCTGAGGTTGCCGCTTGTGCCGGCGGGGCAGGGGACGAGGGAGGTGCTGGGGGGGGTGCTGGCGGGGTTCGGCGCGCGGGTGGTGGCATGACGTCATTCGCCGATCAACTCGAAACTCTGTTTGTTGAAAAGGGGCGTTTCGATGAGGACGAGTGGTTTCTTTTCCTCGAAGCGCTCGAGAATGGAGATATCCGCGTCGTCGAACAGGATGCATGCGGATCGTGGCGTGTACACGCCTGGGTAAAGCAGGCGATCCTTTCGGGCTTCAAGAGAGGCGGGCTCTCCGAATGGCCCTGGCCTGCTGCAGGTTTTTTCGATCGGCCGGCCTTTCCTCCGAGACACTTCAGCGCCGACGAGGGCGTCCGCATGGTGCCGGGCGGTAGTTCGGTGCGGCGGGGTGCGTACGTCGCCTCCGGAGTCGTGATCATGCCCCCCTCGTACATCAACGTCGGTGCCTTTGTGGACGAGGGGACCATGGTGGACAGTCACGTGCTCGTCGGTTCCTGCGCGCGCATTGGCAAGGCTGTGCACCTGTCCGCGGGAGTGCAGATCGGCGGCGTGCTCGAGCCTCCCCAGGCGAGTCCCGTCATCATCGAAGACGGGGCCTTTGTCGGCGGCATGTGCGGCCTTTTCGAAGGCATCGTCGTGAGGAAGAGGGCCGTGCTCGCGCCGGGAGTCATCGTCACCAGGGGCACCAGAATATTCGATCTCGTGCATGAGCGGGAGCTCTTCGGAGAGGTACCGGAGAACGCGGTGGTGGTGCCCGGCACACGACCTGCGCACGGCGAGTATGCCGAGCGTGCACGTATTTCGCTTTCGGCGCCTTGTATTGTAAAATACCGCGACGACAAGACCGAGAGCGCCGTGGCGCTGGAGTCGGCGCTGCGGGGATAGGCGGAGGAATCATGCGGTACAAACTTGGCATCATCGGCGCGGGAAAAATCGGGGAAGCAATCCTTGCCGGTTCATTGGCGAAGGGCTTACTCTCGCCTTCAGAGGTGATTCTCTCCGTACGGACAGAGCAGCACAGGCAGAGGCTCGAAGATACATACCATGTCACGGCGGTCCTGCGCAACCGCGACGTTGCGAAGCAGTCCGAAATCATTCTCATCGCGGTGAAACCGCGGACCATTTTCGATGTACTCCAAGAAGTCGCCGATGTGATCTCCGACGAGAGCGTGGTGGTTTCGACCGCCGCAGGCGTCACCCTCGAATCGATGCAGACGAAGCTCGCGCGTAAAATCGCACTCATCCGGGCCATGCCGAACCTCGGCGTCTCGGTGGGAGAGGGCATGACGGCCCTCGCTCCTGCCCGCTTCACCGAAGAGGAAAAGGTGCAGAAGGCGAAGCGCCTTTTCGAGTCGGTCGGCAGGGCGCTCGTGCTCGATGAGCAGTATATGGACGCGGTGACCGGGCTCTCCGGTTCTGGACCGGCCTATGTGTACCTCATCATCGAGTCCCTGGCCGACGGCGGGGTAAAAATGGGGTTGCCGCGCGAAGTCTCCATTGAGTTGGCCGCGCAGACGGTGTTGGGAGCGGCGAAGACCGTTCTCGTCACGGGCGAGCACCCGGCCAAGTTGAAGGATCAGGTCACGACGCCGGCCGGCTCGACCATCGATGGGCTCATGGAGCTCGAGGATGGCGGCCTGCGCGTCACGCTCATCAAGGCAGTGGTCAAGGCGAGCGAACGGGCGCACCAGCTTCTGCACAAGTAGGGAAGGGCCTATTCCCTGCTCAGAAGATACGAAATGAGCCCCCTCAGCTTCTCTGGAATGCTGAGCGTCGTGCCGGGCCTCAGGTTTTTCGGGGCATATGCCGCCAGCAATTTCTGCGCAAAGAGTTGGGCGTCGCGGAGCATTTGCCCGGAAGTGACGTTTTCCGTCTTTTGAATGACCGCAAGGACGCGCTTCTGCCTTCCCTGGGAGATCAGATTGAGCAGGCGCTCGTGCGCGATCGCCTCCAGACACCGCAACAGGGAAGCGATTTCGCCATCGCTCATCGACGAAAGGGTCGATTTCAGTATCTTTGCCTCTGCCTCCATGACGATATTCGTCGTGGTGTGCATCAGCTCCGGATCGGGCAGGTTGGGTTCCTCAAATGCTTCTTCTCCCACGCCGGCCTCTTCCTCCTGGGCCGTGGGCTCTGTCTCTTCCTGCGTGAATAGATCCACAAAGGCCTGTTGTGCGGTGCTGATTTCGTCGGAGACGAGCCTTTTGCGCGCGGAGAGTATCATCTGGGTCAGGATGAGGGCGCCGATCGGCCCCACGAGGGTGAGTATCTTTTCAATATAGTAGACCGAACACCCTGCAAACGCCGATGCCGAAAGCGGCATTCCCGCAATCCGGATTGTACGCTGGAGCCTTGCGGGCTCCTTGAGCGCTTCTTCGATGCTGTCGGTGAGGTCGCCCGGCACGATATATTCCTCCAGCGTGCTGCTGGAAGCCCTCGCCCGCTCCTGGAGCCAGCGGAGTTCCTCCTCTGCTGTCTCCAGGCCGAAGTACGAGGACATGATCAGAAATGCGATATAAGGATGAATGCCGCGCGCGATCGCCTCGGTCCCCGCGAGCCACAGGAGCACTTCCGGCTTGTTGCTGCGCTGCCCGGTGGAAAGCAGCCCTGAGCGCAAGAACGCATCGTGGATGGCCTCAGGCTCGGTTTCGCTGGCAAGGAGGAGATATGCCAGCTTCGTGGCTTTACGGCGCGACTGCTGGGATTGTGTAAAGAGCGTCTTACGGTCTTCGGCGGTACTCTCGATGACGTCCAGAAACTGATGCACTGCTGATACCGCCTGATCTTTTTTCCGCCGGCCAAGTTCGCCCGTCTGCGCGGGGCTACCCCAGTGAACATACATCTGGGCAAGACGTTCAATCAGCATGGTCGGATTTCCTCTTGCTCATCACCGCAAGGGCCCTGTCGATGCCGCAGTATGGCAGAAGCTTGCGGAGCATCGTGTCTTCGTCTTCGCCGTTTGCGATGGAGAGAATGGCTTCAGCCGCCACGCACTGCCGCAAAAAGTCGATGCCCTTCAGGTCGCTGACATAGAGGAGCACGCTCAGAATCTCCTCGAGAATTTCGCCCGCAAGTCCTTCGCTTACAAGGAGAAGGCCGTATCGGAGAAAAGCGTCTTTCTCAGAGTCAAATTGATGTGCCGTCGGATGGATGCCCGTTTGGCCCAAGGACCTCGACACCTCGAGCAGGTGATCTATATAAGGCGGCAGCGTTTCCATCTCTTGGCGAGTGCAGGCTATTTTGGCAGCCAGGTCGGCATTCCAGTAAATCATTGCCCATAGTATAGCGCATACAACCACGGCAAAGAAAAGGGGCGCGCCCACGCTCCACCTCTGTGGAGCCGGCTTAGTAATATATTGCACAATATCGTAGAATTTGACATAATCTGTGAAATCTGAGCAAGAATAACAGAATCTCGCAAGGTTTTCATAATTTTTCATAAAAAAGTAGGCAAAAATATTGACGTTTTTTTTAAAGCGTGATATATTGTATTCGAAAGCAATAAGCGAGTGTCGGTGGCGAAACGACATTATATAGCTTTTGGGCCCTTCATGGTCTGCCTCCTTCCATGAAGGGTTCTTTTTTTCTATACTGCTCCCATGAATATCGTCGATTTTGACCTGTGGGCCCGGTCCTTCCTTGAAATTGATCAGTTGCGGCAGATTGATGATTCTCTCAATGGAATTCAAGTCGCGTGCAGCGACTCGAAGCCGATAAAGAAAATGGCGGCAGCGGTGGATGCCTGTGCGGAAAGCATTCGCCGGGCGCACGATGCCGGGGCCGACATGCTCTTTGTCCACCACGGGATGTTCTGGGGGAAGCCCGAGCCGATATCCGGTGCGCTCCGCAGTCGGCTCAAGATGCTCCTCGATTTCGACATGGCACTCTATGCATGCCACCTGCCGCTCGACCGTCATCCGGAAGTGGGGAACAATGCGCGCATTGCGGATATCCTCGGGCTGACAGAACGGAAACCTTTCGGCATCTATCACGGCATCAGCATCGGGTGGTCCGGCAATCTGCCGAAACCGTCCACACTCGACGAAATCCTGGCGAAGATTCTTCCCGATCGTTCGGCGCCAAAGTCGGTCATCGCGGCGGGCCCCCGGGAGATTAAAACCGTGGCAATAGTCTCAGGCGGAGCACCATTCGAGGCGCTCGAGGCGCTGGCGGTGGGCATCGATCTCTACATCACCGGTGAACCTTCCCACTCTATCTATCACTATATGCTCGAGGGCGGCATGAATTTCGTCGCCGCAGGGCACTATGCCACCGAAACCTGGGGTGTCAAGGCCGTGGCGGAAAAGGCGCGGGCCGAGCTCGGCCTGGAGACGTTCTTTATCGATGTGCCCACCGGATTATGACATGAATAAACGACAGTTCTGGGTTCCTCTCGCCGCTGCGGTCGCCATCATCGCTGTGGATCAGATCGTCAAGGCGCTTGTGGTTGCCCACATTCCCGAGGGGAGGATATCTTTCCGGATTTTCGGGGATTTTATCTGGATTGTCCACGCGCGCAACATGGGAGCCGCCTTTTCTCTCGGCGCTTCTTCCGCGCCGCTTCTGCGCGTTTTGTTTTTTATTGTGTTTCCGACCGTGGTGCTGATCGGTGTGATGGTCTATTATGTTCGCGGACGGGGGTTGACCTCGCTTTTGCGCTGGGCGATGGGGCTCGTCCTCGGAGGCGGCATCGGGAACCTGATCGACAGGATTTTTAGGCCCGAAGGAGTGGTGGATTTTATTTCGGTGAACATGTACGGTCTTTTTGGCATGGAACGGTTTGCGACCTTCAATGTCGCCGATTCCGCCATCACGATCGGCGAAATACTGCTGGTCATCGGGCTTCTGATTGCCGAATTCCGAAAGCCAAGGCCGGTAGCCAGCACTCACGAAGGAGGAAAAGATCAAGAATGAACAAGACACCGGTCAACAAAGGTAAGATCGCACTCTTTGTGCTCGGGGCAACTGTCGCGAACCTTGCGCTCATGGTCGTCTGCTTCGTGCTCCTCATGGCCCTGTATTCGGCCTTGCTCTCAAAAATCCTTCCCCCCGAAGCCCTCGTCTGGGCCATTGCCGTGGCATTCCTTCTCGCCCTCGTCATATCGACCCTCGTGTACAGGCGCCTGCTCAAGTTTTTAAGGGCGCGCTATCATCTCGATGAATATCTGGGGTTGGGTAAGAAATAGGGAAGGAGGAGCATCCTGCTCCGTGTCACGATAAAAGTCATGTTGAATATTGAAACTCTATTTTGCTCTTGGCGGTGATACTGCTTGCACCTTGCGCTGTAGGGGCAAGCAATTTTTATATACAAAAAACAGTGAAAAGCCGCCCGGAAAGTAAGTGTTTCTCCCGATTTTGAAAGCTATCTCCGCCCTCAGCATTCGCTTCGCTCTATGGTCGATACCGCGCTAACGGAGCAGAAGCTTATGGAGGAAGTGGGGTCGCTTTTTGAGGCCATATTATCGCGGCAGGAGTGGGAGCGACTGCCGGCCTTTTCTGCGCTTATGCCTGTTACCGCGTATATATCCTATGGAGTGAACTACCCAGGAAAGGATGCTGAGGGCATGATCCGCCATTGCATCGAGGCGCTCCCGCCTTTCCTTTACCATTTTCCATTTCCATGCGATAATGGGGGCCCACAGGTATCGAGGAGGAGACTGGGTATGGCGAGCGCGCACGCAAGGCTTGAGCGGATAGGTATCTCTGTGCCCGAGCTGTATCTGCCGGGCGCAGGCATCGATTATCGGAAATGGGCCGTGGTCGCCTGCGATCAATATTCTTCGGAGCGAGAGTATTGGGAGGAGCTTGACCGCGAGGTGGACGGCGCTCCCTCGACGCTCAGGCTCATCTTCCCCGAATGCTACCTCGAGGACGGCGATAAGGATGCGCGTATCGCTGCAATTCAAAAGACGATGTGGGACTATCTCGAGAAGGGGATTCTTGTTCAGAAAGGGCAGGGCTTTATGCTCGTCGAGCGGACAACCCCCTTTGAGAAGAAGCCTCGGCTCGGGCTCGTCGTCGCCGTGGACCTCGAACGCTATCAGTACGGAAAAGATTCAAAGAGCCTCATTCGTCCCACCGAAGGCACGATCGTCGAGCGCCTACCGCCGCGCATGGCCATCCGTCGGGGAGCACCCCTAGAATTGCCGCACATTATGATCCTCATCGATGATCCTGCAAGGACGGTCATTGAGCCTCTGTATCAGAAGCGGCAGTATTTCGAGCGGGTCTACGATTTCGACCTCCTTAAGAATTCCGGCCACGTGCGCGGATGGTTCATAAATGAAGAGCCTGCGTTCGAACAGATCGCAGAGGCCCTTGAGAGGCTCGGGGATCCCGAGGCCTTCAGGGCGAAGTACGGCGAGGATGAGGTGTTGCTCTTCGCGGTGGGCGACGGGAACCATTCGCTTGCGACCGCCAAGGCAATCTGGGAAGAGACAAAGGCCTCCTATGCGGGGAGGCCTGGAGGAGAGGCGATGCTCGCCTCGCACCCGGCGCGCTATGCGCTTGTGGAACTTGTCAACCTCTACGACGAGGGCTTGCCCTTTCATCCTATCCACCGCGTGCTCTTCAATATTGAGGCACAGGATTTTCTCCGCACCCCGGCCGAGGCTGGCGCGGAAATCCAGTATGTTTCCGATGCGGCGCAGGCTTTTGCCATGGTCGATGCCACGGGCGCGGGGGAGGCGGCCTCCGGCGTGCACAGGTTCGCCTTCGTCACCGAGAATCGTGCTGGAGTGATCACGTTTAGGGAGCCGAAGGCGCGGCTCGCTGTGGCGACAATACAGGAATACATCGATGCGTATCGGAAAGGCCACCCCGACGTGGGCATCGATTATATTCACGGCACTGCGAGCACCGAAGCGCTCGGGCGCAGGAAGGGCAACCTCGGGCTCTATCTGCCTCCGGTAGACAAGGCTTCGTTTTTCAGCGTCGTCGTTCACGACGGGGTCATGCCGCGCAAGACCTTTTCCATGGGAGAGGCGCCGGAGAAGCGCTTTTATATCGAGGCGCGGAAGATCGTCAGGGAGTAGAGGTGGGGCCGTGTCGCCGGCGGTGCGCGCCGTCCGATGCGCCCCCACAGCACGGTTTCAAAGCTGTTCCGAATAGCAAAATTATGGTATCATTATTTGAACCAAGATCAATATAAAAGGAGGAGGAACCGATGCTTCTGTTGCTTGCGGACGCTTTTGCGCCGGACTTGCCTGGGCGGCTCGCCGAATTCGGCGAGGTGACGACGGACATGTCGCGGCTTGGCGACGCCGAGGTGCTCATTGTGCGGTCGAAGACGAAGGTCGACAAGGCAATGATCGATGCGGCGCCCAAGTGTAGGTACATTATCCGAGGCGGCGTGGGGGTCGATACGATCGATGTCGAATACGCGAAATCGAAGGGCATCGCTGTCGACAACACGCCGGAAGCATCGAGCATCGCCGTGGCCGAGCTCGCCTTCGCCCTCATGATTGCGATGCCAAACCACCTCGTGCGGGCCGATGTCTCGATGAAAGAGGGCAAGTGGCTCAAAAAGGAGCTCGAGCGGACCGAGCTGTACGGAAAGACGCTCGGCCTTGTCGGCATAGGGCGGATCGGCCGCGAGCTCGCGGTGCGGGCGAAGGCCTTCGGCATGCGGGTCATCGCCTACGACAAGTACGTGGCGAGCTCCGATGTCGCGACGCTCGTCAGCCTCGACGAGCTCTACGCGCAGGCCGACTACATCAGCCTCCACACACCCCTCACCGACGAGACCCGCGGCATGATCAACGCCGCCGCCATCGCCACAATGAAAAAGGGAGTCTTCCTCATCAACACCTGCCGCGGCCAGGTCGTCGTCGAGCAGGACATCGCCGATGCCCTCAAGTCCGGGAAGATGGCGGGCTACGCCACCGACGTCTACACCAAAGAGCCGCCCGAAGGCTCTCCGCTTCTCGGGGCCCCGAACGTTCTTTTGACGCCGCACCTCGGCGCCTCTACCGAGGAGAACCTGCTCAGGCTGGGCGATTCCATTGTCGCTCGGCTCAGAAAGTATACGGGCAAATAGACCGCGCCGGGCACGCCCGCCCGATGCGACGCATTCGCGCGTAGCGATGAAACAAGGAGAAACCACTATGAAACGGGTGATCAATTTCAACGCGGGCCCTGCGGCCATCCCGATGGAAGTGCTCCAGAAGGCCCAGGAAGAGATGCTCGACTGGAACGGCACCGGCATGTCCGTCATGGAGGTGTCGCACCGCTCGAAAGAATACGAGGCGATGCACAACGAGGCCCAGGATTTGTTCCGGAAGCTCGCCGGCATGGGCCCCGAGTGGAAAATCCTTTTCCTCACCGGTGGTGCGTCGACCCAGTTTTTCATGCTCCCCATGAACTATCTCGTCGACGGCCGCAAAGCGGCGTATATCGTCACCGGCCACTGGAGTAAAGCCGCAGTCAAGGAGGCGAAGCGTTTCGGCTCGGTCGATGTCATCACCACCGAAAACCCCGACGGAACATTTACGCGGATTCCGAGGCAGGAAGAGCTCACCATCGACCCCGCGGCCACCTATGTGCACATGACGAGCAACAATACAATCTTCGGATCGCAGTGGCATTACTGGCCCGATGTCGGCAAGGTTCCCCTCGTCTGCGACATGTCGAGCGACATATTCTCCCGCCCCTTCCCCGTGGAGAAGTTTTCCCTCATCTATGCTGGCGCACAGAAGAACCTCGGCCCCTCCGGTGTCACCCTCGTCGCTATCCGCGAAGATTTCTACGACCTCGCCCAGGAACAGGCGAAGCTGCCCACCATGCTCTCGTACCGGACCCACGCCGAGAACAATTCGCTCTACAACACGCCGCCGTGCTTCTCGATCTACATTCTCAACCTCACGCTGAAGTGGCTGCTCAACACCATAGGCGGCCTCGAGAACATGCAGAAGATCAACCTCGAAAAGGCCCGTATCCTCTACGAGGCCATCGATGCCTCTGAAGGCTTCTACCGTGGCCCGGTGGAGAAGGATTCGCGCTCGCAGATGAACGTGGTCTTCCGCCTCGCGACGCCTGAGATGGAGGAGGCCTTCGTGAAGGAGGCAAAGGCAGCAGGCATCGTCGGCGTCAAGGGCCACCGCTCGACCGGCGGCATCCGCTTCTCGATCTACAACGCCAACCTCGTCGAAAACGTGAAAAAGGCCGCCGACTTCATGGAGGACTTCCGAAGGAAGCATCGCTGAGCGAAAGACGGATTTTTCACTGACGCGAGGTGCCGCCCGAGCGTGCTCGGGCGGCACCTCTTCCATCATTCCAAACGTTACAACATGACAAGGCACGCTGAGTGCTCAAGGGGTATACGACACATTTGTGCCAAGGGCTACGAGGGTTTGGGAACTATTCTCTTGCGGCATCTCTCCAGGTCTGCTAAAATTTCATTTTTATATATTTTCTGAAAGGACGATCGAACTACGCTATGGCGAGAACCAGGCTGCAGAAGCTGTATTATAAATGTATCTCATCGCTGAGCTTCTCCGCCGAGCTGCGAAAGATGCGCCGCGAGCTCAACGCGAAGATCGATCAGCCCGAGAGCATCGAGCCTCCTCCTCCCTTTCATCCCCAGGCGGCGAATCGTTGGTTCAAGCGCCGCAGGATCACTATTGGGGAATCGTACCTCATGGTGGTGCGAGACCTCGATTCGCGTCATTCGAGCGCGCGGCTCGACGCACTGCGCAGAATGGCCGATGTCGCATTTCGTTCGAGCAACATCGATTATCCGCTCAACACCGCGCGCGTGCAGTGTGCGCTCGTCAAAGAAGTCGTCAAGCACCGGTCGAACAAGCGCCGCCAGCTCGAACTGCTCTACGATTTTTCGGTGTCGACGCGCGGACAACATCAGGTAATCCGCAAACTCTGTGACGAGCTCAACATCATCGAACTGCCCGAAAGGGGCGTCCGGATTGGGGATCTCGGCTATGGCTGGGACGGGCAGGTCCACGATACGGCGACCTCCGGAAGGAAGAATCCTACCCAGCTCATCATCGACGCATTCATCAAGGGCATCTCATCGCTCACGGTGGCCTATGGCTCGGTCTCCGACAGGGAGATGATGGAGGAGGCGCTTGAGGCGGGCAACATCCTGGGGCTGCGCGTGAACATCGGCTTCGAGTTCAGCGTGAAGATCGATGGGCTCAGATACCATTTCATGGCTCAGCTGCCTCATTGCAGCACGAGAGAGGAATTGCGCGCTTTCTTCGAGGCTCATGCGGCCGACCTCGGCCCCTTTTTCCAGGGCCTGGATACGAACAGGGAACACAGGCTCATCGCCGTGCAGCGCCTCCTCGACGCATTCAACCAGAATATTCTGTTGAAGATAAACGAAGGCTTCGAGGGCAAGCCCGAATACTGCCTTGCGCCATTTTCGCTGGAAGAGCTCCTCGCGACCATACCGAATATAAAAATTACTCCTCTGCACCTGGCCGAGTTCATGTATCTGCGGTATCGGCCCGTGTTGCAGAGGAGAGTGTGGTACTTCAAGGTTTTGAGGGAAAAAGCCCGTCGGGAATTCAAGGATGCACGAAAAGTTCTGAACGGTGCCGGAGACGAGGCCGAGGCGAAAGCCCTGAAGGCCGACATTGAAGCGAAGTATGCCGAACTCAGGGATGAATTGAGGGCGCTTTCTCCTGATACGATTCTCTCTCGATACTTCGAAGATCCTCACGCTATCTCCTATCCGACGGTCTTTGAGGACCTTGCATCGCTCAGCGAGCTTCTCCACGGTGCGGGCTGCACCATTACGTTTATTCAGCCTCTCGAGCATGGGCTCGAACATGCGGCGGCGGTGCTCGGTCGGTGCGGGGGCTATCTCGACCGAGTGGAAATCTACAACACGCAGGACTGCATAAACCGCGTGCCTGAGGAGGTCGACGCGTTCGCCCGTCTCGTCAACGAACGCAACAGGCGCGCGGCGATCGAGCATACAAAAATGCTGCAGCCCGTGTGCGGCAGCGATTCGACGGGGAGGAATCCGAAAATTCCCGGCATGGGCTTTATTTTTGAGGATCAGATCACTGGCAAGCTGCGGCAGCGCTATATCAGGCGGCATGTTGTCCTCTCCCCCCTCGTGTCGGCCATGGTGAGGGCCGGCGGCGCCCCCGTAGATGAAGAGGCCATTCAGAAGCATGCTGTCCCGCGCATTGTGAGCATGGGGAAGATCTCGAGCGGCGATGGATATACCAGCACGAGCGACGATGAGAAAATCGGGCCCTTGCGCGCGTGGCGCTACTTCAATCCGACGTTCAAAAATCTCATCCGCACATTGGTGGGCTTATGCATCGCCACTCCGTTTATCGGTCTTGGCTATGCCTTCCTGTGGCTCGGCATAACGGCATTCCGCAACAGCGTCGCCGACCTTATCTCCTATCGTGGCCCTCGGCTCAGCCAGTGGAGGCTCAAGAGCATCAATTTCGACAACGTGGCGCAGTCGTTGTTCTGGACAGGGCTGTCCGTGCCGATATTGGGGTTTGTAAAATCGAGCTTCGATGGTCTGTGGCCATGGAGCCACAGCGATTTTCTGTATTACTTTATCAATTTTTTCTTCATATCGTTTGTCAACGGGCTTTACCTCGTCGCCCACAACACGCTCCGAGGATTCGACAAAAGCGTCATCAGGGCCAATTTTTTCAGAAATGTCATAGCATGGCCCCTGGCCACCGTGTTTTCCCCTGTCGGCAACCTGCTCTCGATTCCCGTTATCGTCCAGTCGAAGATTTGGGGCGACGTCGTGGGCGGGTTCATCGAGGGTGGAAACAAGTACCGCAAGGTCCTGCGCCAGAGGCAAAAAGTACTGGAAGAGATCATTCCCGCCATTGTGCACTCGAAGGGCAATATCCAGTATATCGCCATGCTCGATCTTCTGTATCTGTTCTCGCAGGAACCTAGGGCGAAGAGCACCATCAAGGCCGTGCTGAGTCCCTATGTGGTTTTCACGCGCAGACTCCGAAAAAATTCTTCGCTCAGGCTGAATCTGCTCGTCGAGTTGCATCGGACGATGTGCGAAGAGCGCCTTTGGACCGAGCTTGTCGACTATATTGTGGCGACTTGCGACGAAGAGATGGCTGACGACCTCGTGGACCTGGTCGTCGACGAGCTGCCGGACCTGCAGGACTGGCTCGGACAACTCATCGAGAAATACAAGAGGGAGACCCCCATCATATCGAAGCTGATGAAAGGCAAAGACTAGAAAGGTTAAGAAGGAGAAAGGGTACATGAGCCCCAGGGTCCCCGGGCCACCTGGATTAGGACCGTGTCACTCCTGGTGTCAGACCTCATGAGCCCCCGCGCCCCCGGGCCCGGGCCGCCCCTCTGCAGGCCGCGGTGTGCCGGGGGCTCACTTTTTCTCCAAAACGGCCGTCAGAACGGCAGCTCGATGTCGAGCTTGCAGCGCTCTTTTACTTCCTGGAAAGCTTTTTTGAGGGGTGGGTTGAAGGGCACGCCCTTGTCTTTGCGGTACAGCCAAACCTCGTGTTCCTTTTCTCCTGGCGTCCAGATGCGCGTGGCGCCGGGGGCTTTCTTGGAGGCTCGTATCTGGCGGCATATTTCTCCGACCTGGTGCTTGAAGTCCTCGAGGTCGCAGAAAGCGCGTATGTTGATGGCGAGGAAGCTGTGCCCGAGTTCGATGGGTTTCTTCTTGCCGTCGGGGCCGATGTCGGCGAGGGCTTTCATGAAGTTCGCCTGTGACAGGGCGCTCGAGAGCAGCTCGACGACCATCGCGTAGCCGTAGCCCTTGTAGCCGGCGAGGTCTTCGCCCACGCCGCCGACGGGGGTCAAGGCGGCCTTGTCCTGCGTCAGGTCGATGAGGACCTGGTGGGTGTCGTGGCGGTATTTTCCGTCTTCGCCGATGACCCAGCCGTCAGGGAGATCTTTGCCGAGCCTGTCGTACAGCTCTATCTTTCCGCGCTGCGTCGTCGAGGTCGCACAGTCGAGCATGAAGGGGAAGTCTTCGTCCGAAGGCATGCCCCAGGTCATAGGATTGGTCCCGAGCATAGGTTCGACGCCCCATGTCGGCGCGATGGCGGGCCTGGCGTTGGTGGTCGTCATGCCGATCATGCCCCGCTCCACCGCCATGCGGGCATAGTAGAATGCGGCGCCGTAGTGGGTCGAATTGCGGCAGACCGTCATGCCGATGCCATATTTTTCCGCCTTTTCGATGGCCATCTCCATGGCCCTCTTGGCGATGTAGTGCCCCATGCCGTTGTGTCCGTCGATGACTGCGGTAGTCGGAGTCTCCCGTACAACCTCGAAGGTCGTCTTCGGATTGAGGATGCCAGCCCAAATCCTATCGAGGTAGATCGGTTTGTATCTTCCGACGCCGTGCGAGTCCACGCCGCGTTTGTCCGCCGATATAAGGACATCGGCGCAGACCGCCGCAACGTCCGGCTCGACCCCGACCGCCTCGAATCCGGCTCTCATGAACGCTTCGACTTCATCGAATTTCCACCATGTCACGTCGTTATCCATTGCTTACTCCTTCAATGTATTCATGACAACGGTATCAATCATAAATCCGAATCAGCCCGCTTGACAATGAGAAAAAAAGCGGGCGCTCGGAGGAGGGGAAAGAGCACCCGCGGGGTCACCGACGATTGAAATTCTTTTATGCGGCTTCTACGCCGAGCACGTCCTTGATGGCCTCCACGATGGTCGCCTTCGGAAGTGCGCCCACCGCCATCTGAGGCTGGCCGTTGAGGGGAATGAACAAGATCGAGGGAATGCTCTGGATGCCGAAGGCTCCTGCAAGCTCCTGCTCCTCGTCGGTGTTGACTTTGTACACCACGAGTTTGCCTGCGTACTCCTCGGCAATCTTTTCGAGCACGGGGCCCACCATGCGGCACGGACCGCACCACGGGGCCCAGAAGTCGATGATGGCGGGCAGTTCGCCGCTATACTTCCAGTCTTTTTCTTTTTCATAGTTGAAGACCTTTTCCAGAAAGGTCTCTTTTGTCAGGTTTTCAGTCACATGCATCTCCTTATATATAACAATCTATATATAAAAACGTCTTTCGGCAAGGGGGTGCCCTCACAACGTCGAAGCACCTTGTGCTCCGCGCACGCTTGTTCCGGCGTTTGTTCTCCGGAGCAGGAATCGGTGGTACAATCTTTACTATAAAGATACGCATTCGGAGGTACCTCTATGAAGGCAGCGCCATATACTATTTCACTCGATATCGACGAATTCCCTCCTGATCCCGTGTTCGAGGCGGGGATCAGAAGGGCTCCGCGCCGAGAAGCGGTCTTGAGCCCTGCCCAGGAGCGGCGCGCGCTCAAGAATGCGCTGCGCTATATTCCGGCCCGATGGCACGAAAGACTTGCGCCCGAATTCTTGCAGGAACTGAGAGAGCGCGGACGCATTTACGGCTACCGTTTCAGGCCACAGGGACCCATCCGCGGGCTCCCCATCGATCAGTATCCCGGCCGCTGCGTCGAAGGCCGCGCCTTCCGGGTGATGATCGACAACAACCTCGATTTCGACGTGGCGCTCTATCCCTACGAGCTCGTGACCTACGGCGAGACGGGCCAGGTGTGTCAGAACTGGATGCAGTATCGCCTCATCTGCAGGTACCTTGAAATCCTCGACGAAAACGGGACGCTCGTCGTGGAATCGGGGCATCCGCTCGGCATCTTCGCGAGCCATCCCTATGCGCCGCGCGCAATCGTCACCAACGGGCTCATGGTCGGTATGTTCGACAATCCGAAGGACTTCAACATCGCCGCGGCGATGGGCGTGGCGAACTACGGGCAGATGACCGCGGGCGGGTGGATGTACATCGGGCCACAGGGCATTGTGCACGGCACGTACAACACGCTCCTCAACGCGGGTAGGCTCAAGCTCGGCGTGCCGAAGGACGGAAATCTGGCAGGCAAACTCTTTGTCTCTTCGGGGCTCGGCGGCATGTCGGGGGCTCAGGGCAAGGCCGCAGTGATCGCGGGGGCCGCATCGATCATCGCGGAGGTGGATCGCTCCCGCATCGAGACGAGGCTGTCCCAGGGATGGGTCTCCTGTGAAACCGCGTCGCTCGAAGAGGCCGTGGCCCTCGCGCTCGCCGCGCGCGACAGGGCAGAGCCGATTGCCGTCGCCTACCACGGCAATGTCGTGGACCTGCTCGAATACCTGGATGCCAGGAACGTGAGAGTCGACCTCCTCTCCGACCAGACGAGCTGCCATGTGCCCTACGACGGAGGCTACTGCCCTGCGGGCATCAGCTTTGAGGAACGCACGCGGCTTTTGGCCGAGGACAGGGCGTATTTCCGTGTCCTCGTCGACGCCTCGCTCAGGCGGCACTATGAGGTGATCATGCGGCTCGTGCGCAAAGGTGCGTACTTCTTCGACTACGGAAACTCGTTTCTAAAGGCGGTCTTCGATGCCGGCGTCAAGGAAATTGCGAAGAATGGCGTGGACGACAAGGATGGCTTTGTTCTGCCGAGCTATGTCGAGGACATTCTGGGGCCGGAGCTCTTCGATTATGGCTACGGGCCCTTCCGCTGGGTGTGCCTGTCAGGGAAAAAGGAAGACCTCCGTAAGACCGACCAGGCGGCCATGGAGTGCATCGACCCGAACCGTCGCGGCCAGGATAGGGACAACTACATCTGGATCCGTGACGCCGAGAAGCACAACCTCGTCGTGGGGACTCAGGCGCGCATTCTCTATCAGGATGCCTTCGGCCGCATGAAGATCGCGCTCAGATTCAACGACATGGTCCGCAGAGGCGAGATCGGCCCGGTGATGCTCGGACGCGACCACCACGACACGGGCGGCACCGACAGCCCCTTCCGCGAGACGAGCAACATCAAAGATGGCTCCAACGTGATGGCCGACATGGCGACGCAGTGCTTTGCAGGGAACGCAGCGCGGGGCATGAGCCTGGTGGCGCTGCACAACGGGGGTGGCGTCGGCGTCGGCAAGGCCATCAACGGCGGCTTCGGCCTCGTCCTCGACGGATCGGAAAGAGTCGACACCATCATTCGGATGGCGCTCTGCTGGGACGTGATGGGCGGTGTGGCGAGGCGCTCGTGGGCGCTGAATCCGCACGCGATGGATGTGGTCGAGGAATTCAACCGAGAGCACGCGGAGTACGGCACGGTCACGATGCCGCACGTGGTCGATGAGGGCCTGCTCGACAAGGTGCTGGGAGCGCGCTGAAAGAGGCGGGCTCGCCTATGCGGGCTCTCCTATGGCGCCGCTTCGCCAAGCCGAACAATGAGGCGGTCGATGGCCGCCTGCATCGATTCCATCTCGATGCGGACGGAGCGGATGGCCTCATTGTCCTCGATGCGCCCCTGGACGGCAGTCTGCTCCGCCTCGTTGCGGAAGGTGGATTTGCGGAAAGGGTTCTCCCAATCTTTTGCCCGAGATGCGTAGGCTCTCCGGGCGATCTCGGATGCGAGGTCCCGGGCCTTTGTGAGCTGTGCGACGAGGGCCGCTTTCGAGAGGGACGGCCAAGGTTGCGCAGGTCCTGTCCCACGGATGTTTTGGGGGAAACTTGCGGCGATCGCAGCGGCGCTTTCGGGGTCGAGGCTCAGGTAGCTCAGAATGCCCCAGGCAAACGCGCGCGCATCCTCTTCGTATTCCACGGAGGAGAGTTCGCGGTAAGCGGCGTGGACCTCTTCCCAGCGTTGCATATGGCCTTCCTCGATGCGCGCCAGAAGGCGTTCCAGCTTGGTATGACGCACCAAAAACCCTCCCAGATTTTCCCACTGCATCTCCATGGCATCCTCGCGTTCGTAACGTGCGCGCGCCTTTTCGAACAGGTTCGCAGACCCTACTTGATTCCTGCTCAAATCCTCGAGTCCGATCAAGAGCGTCTCGACGGCGAACCAGAGCAACATCTCTCGGTAGGAACGCCATGCCTTGCAAGGCTTTATAATCACCGCGGGCCGCGCGGAATTTTCAATCCCCTTGACCTGCACCTCGAAGGGCAGAGGATCGTGCGAAGTGGCGAGGATGTGGGCACCAAGCGTCTGGATTTTCTCTGCGCTTTGCTCGGGCCCTGCCCTGATTTCGTCCATCAGGGCGAAGGCCCGTTCGCCCACCACGCTGCGACTGGCCTCATCGTCGGCCGGCAATGCCGTCGCCACTTCGCCCGTCGCGCGCTCCAAAATTGCGAGGCCTTCGAATATCTCGGCCATCGTGTCGGGCGCGAAGGGCGAGTAGATGAACCGAATGCGTCGGTCGACCCTCTTGTCCCGGTCCTTGAACTTTTTTTCGTTGCGCATGAGCGCGTAGGTGTTCGAGTACCACCACCACCCTGGCGCCAAAATCAACCTTCCTTCGGTTTCGTCGTTGTCCACAAGGCAGAAGGGAAATCGTATGTCGAGCTCGTGTTTGTAGTCGCTCTTGGAGAGCAGGCAGAACGAGGCGAAGCGCGACGAATGCTTGACCGATGTGCAGAGGCCCGGCCAAAACCCCCGGCCAGCCTCGATTTCGCCGTCGGGCGCCCGTGAATTGTGGTTCGAACCTATGGTCGCGCCCGCGGCCAGATTGGATTGGCCCTTGATGAGGCTTGCGATCAGAAAGCTCGTGTTGTGGTGCTGCTCGTGCGCGGGGAAAATGAGGTTGTTGAGAATTTCGCAGCATGAAACCGTACTGTTCTCTCCGAGCACCGAGTGGATGAGCCTCGCGCCGTATTTCAGCGCCGAATTGTCGCACATGACGAAGCGCACTGCCTTGCAGCCATAGAATACGCGACAGCCGTAGCCGAGAATGCCGTTGACCAGCTCCACGCCTTCGCCGATCTGGGTGGGCGCCTCTGCGCTCGAATTGATGGTGAGATTTTTCAGCTTGTTCGAGCCTTTAATGTAGGCGCTTTCGCCGATATACGTGTCCTTTATGATGCGATTGTGCTTCAACACGCTGTTGCGGCCTATGACGCCGTATCTGCCGAGCCTGTGGTCGAACTGCGCATCGGTCATCCGCGCAAACTGCGCCATCAGGGCTTTCCTGTCGCGGAATTTGGCCCAGAGCCAGGCATCGCCAGGAAGCATGCCGTTGAAGGGGTAAATCCAGCGGCCGCCATTTTCGTTCATCACATCGAGCGTGATCCGCACCGATTCGTCTTCGCTCTCCATGACAATGCCGTTGCCGAATTTTGCGTGGTTGGAGACTTGAATTTCCGCGTTGTTGATGAGAATGCAGTGGTCGTCGATGATGTAGTGGGAGAGGTAAGTGCAGTTCGATATCACGCAGTTGTCTCCGATGTCGCAGGCGATGACCTGCGAGTTGAAGATGCCTGCCTCCATCGAGATGTCGTGGTGCTCCAGCGTGACGTGTTCCAGGCGTGAGATGCGAATGAGCCCGAAGAAGAGATTGTTGCGCAGGAGTTCGGGGCAGAAGGGGTCTCTGACGAGCAGAAGCGACCAGTCGTTGCAGGTGTTGTTGTTTCTCACCAACACTTCTAGTTCGTGGGCGGACAAAGGCCGAAACGATGAGGGCTCTTTGCCCAGACTCCGCAGCTGTTCGTCGCGGATGCGGTACTCGTGTTCGCCCGTGCGGAGATACTCCGGCGGAATGAACCCCTCTCCGACCTTTGTTCTCATGGAAATTCTGATCTCGTTTGCCATACCGCAAGTATGAAATATTCCTATGGGCCGCGCAACAGGTGGCCTCACAACAGCTTCGGCGGGAACCCCTTGACCATTTTCCGGCTTTTCGCCATGGTATTGACATGGATTTTGTCGATTCCGCCAGAGTGGATACTCTCATGACCGAATCCGAGAAGAAGGTATTCGAACTTTTTGAAACGATGGTGAAATCCACAGGGCAGGAACGATCAAAATCGGCCGTGGCGCTCGCCAATCTTCTCGGAAACCCCGGAGAGTTCAGTTTCTACATCGACTGCACCGAAGACCAGCGCCTCATCCGGGTCTTCCACCTTCTGCGCGTATTCCGAGAAAACATGACGCTCCTCATCAACAAGACCTGGGCCGATGGGATGGAGCACCTCATGCAGGAACAGCTGCTCGGCGATCTTGCCAGGTTCATCGAGGAATACCGAGATGGCCGCATCGTTTCGGCGTTCCGGTCCTTCGTGGGAATATCGAGGCAGATCCCTTCCCTGTTGTTTGGTTCGCTGGGCAAGGCGAATGATTTCCTCGAGTATGCGTTCCGCATCGACCCGAAGTTCGGCCTTTTCTTCTGGTACATCGGCGAAATCGATCTTCAGCTCAGAAATATCGAGAACATTCCCGAACACCGCGAGCTCTTCGACCTCGAGGTGCTGATCGGAGCCTTCGTGCTCTCATGTTTCTGAGTGCACCTTCAGACTAAAGGCCACACTAACCGCGCTTCGGCTCGAAGTGGCTGAATTCCATGCTGAATGAGGCCCGTCCCTGGCTCACCGACCGCAGACTCGTGGTAAAACCGAACATCGTGGCGAGGGGCGCTTGAGCGTGGATGACTTCTGAGACACTCTTCGTCTCCGAGCCCTGGATGAGCCCGCCCCGCTGAGACACCAGACTCATCACGTCGCCCACGAACTCCTTCGGCGCCAGGATGTCCACCTTCATGATCGGCTCCAGCAGCACAGGCCCTGCGGCCCTGCACGCGGCGTCGTAGGCCATGTTGGCGCAGGCCTCAAAGGCGAAGGCGGTCGATGAGAGCTCGCTGTAGTCGATGTCGACGAGGGACACGCCTATGTCGACCGCAGGGTAGCCGTACTGGATGCCCGACGAGAATGCCGACACGATGCCGCGCTCGATGGCCTCGAATATCTCTTCAGGGACATCGTGTGCGCGCAGGGCCTTTTTGTATTGATTGCCCGAGCCGCGGGGCAGCGGCTCGACCTCGATGGTGAGGCCTGCGGTATTCTCCTTGCCGGCGATGACTTTGTGAAACTTCTCGGTGTGCCTGACCTTCGTGCTGATCGACTCGCGGTAGGTGACCTGTGGGTTGCCGATTTTTGCCTGGACCTTAAATTCGCGGACGACTCGTGTCACGAGGACGTCGAGGTGCAGCTCTCCCATGCCGCGGATGATGATCTGGCCCGTCTCTTCGTCCTCGTGGACGGCGAAGGTTGGGTCCTCGCGCGCCAGAATTTCGAGCGCTTCCTTCAGCTTGTCGCGGTCTGAAAGGGTCTTTGGCTCGATCGCCACGGAGATGACCGGCTCGGGGAAGTGCATCTTTTCGAGGAGAACAGGGTATCCCTCCGTACCGAGCGTATCGCCGGTCTGGGCGAGTTTGAGCCCCACGAACACAGCGATGTCCCCTGCGCTCACCGAGTCGATGGGCTCGCTCTTGTTCGCGTGCATGCGCAGAAGCCTCGTGACGCGCTCGCGCTTTTTCTTGGATGTGTTATAGACCGTCGAGGCGCTGTGGAGGGACCCTGAATACATGCGGACATAACAGAGGGCACCCGCTTCGCGATCGTACTGGACCTTGAATACAAGCCCAAGAGGATAGCCGTTCGTCTGACAGGGAATTTCTACGTCCTCTTCTTTTTTTGTATGAAAGGCCCTGATTGCCCCCACTTCGTCGGGTGCCGGCAAATAGTCCACGATTGCGTCGAGGAGAGGTTGGACGCCCATATTCCTGCGCGAGGCCCCTGCAAAGACCGGCACGAGATGCCGCGCGATACAGGCTTTCCGGATTTCAGCCCTGAGCGTCTCTTTGGGAATAGGAGAGCCTTCGAGGTAGAGACTGGTGATGATGTCGGACTGGGCAGAGACGGCATCGATGAGGTTTTCGTGCCAGCGGCGGGCCGTCTCCATTCTCTCGTCTGCCACGGGAGACTTCGTCATCTCCGAGCCATCTTCATTCCAGCGGATTTCTTCCATGTCGATGAGGTCGATGACGCCTTCGAAGGTGTTTTCCCTGCCTATGGGGATATTGAGCGGCACCGGGTTCGCGCCCAGTTTGACGCGCATGTCCTGCAGCACAGCCTCGAAGTCGGCTCCGAGTCTGTCCATCTTGTTGACATAGGCGATCCGCGGCACATGGTATCGGTCCGCCTGGTGCCATACAGTCTCGGACTGAGGCTCCACGCCGCCTACGGCGCAGAACACCGCAATCGCTCCGTCGAGCACGCGGAGGGAGCGCTCGACTTCTGCGGTAAAGTCGACGTGGCCCGGCGTATCGATGATGTTGATCTGGTGGTTTCGCCAGAAGGTGGTCGTCGCCGCGCTCTGGATGGTGATGCCCCGTTCCTGCTCCTGGTCCATCCAGTCCATCGTCGCCTCGCCGTCGTCGACTTCGCCGATTTTATACGTCTTTCCGGAATAATACAGGATGCGCTCGGTCGTGGTCGTCTTGCCGGCGTCGATGTGCGCCATGATGCCGATATTGCGTATTCTTTCCAAACTCATTGATTGCTCCGAAGTACATGCAAGGATTGAAAATCCTTAAAAAGGAGGCGTGCCCTGAGATCGGGCCTTAAAAAATATATAGGAAAAACGTATAAAATACAACACAAGAGGCAAGCCCCCGCAGACAGGGGCGAGGGCGCCATGGACGCACCGTGCCTCGACATGGCGCCGCACGCGGGATACGAGCACGCAGTACATACGCACCCTATCTCCTTGCACAGAAGCGCCATTCGAGCATATAAGGATACTGTGAAAAGGATTGAATTACTTGCGCCCGCCGGTTCTCCTGAGGCCTTCGATGCGGCGATCGGAGAAGGTGCCGACGCCGTCTACCTAGGTCTGCGCTCTTTCAATGCGCGCATGCGCACGACGAATTTCGCGTTCAACCAGTTCGAGGCCGCAGTCTACGCCTGTCACGAGCGTGGGCGCAGGGTCTATGTCACCGTCAACACCGTATTCGAGGATCGCGAAGCGGATCGACTCTACCAGCTGCTCGAGTACCTCGCGTCTATAGGTCCCGACGGCGTCATTGTCCAGGATGCAGGCGTCGCCAAGATGGTCCGCGATTATTTTCCTTCGCTCCCGCTGCACGGCTCCACCCAGATGAATGTCGCCTCGGCGGCGGGATGCAATCAGTTGTCGCGGGCCGGATTCAAGAGGGCGGTCCTCGCCCGCGAACTTTCGCTGCAGGAAATTGCACAGATACGTCAGTATACGAGTCTGGAACTCGAGGTCTTCGTGCACGGGGCGCTCTGTGTGAGCGCCTCGGGGCTCTGTCTGTTCTCGAGCTACCTTGGCGGGAAGAGCGCGAATCGGGGCATGTGTACGCAGGCATGCAGGCGCCTCTACGAGGGCGAGACGGGGCAGGGCTATTATTTTTCTCCCGACGATCTGCAGCTGATCGAATATCTGCCTGCGCTCATCGACGCCGGTGTCAACGCCTTCAAGATCGAAGGCCGAATGAAGTCGGCCGAATATGTCGGTACGGTCGTCTCGGCATACCGCTACCTGATAGACAACTGCGAGATAGACCGGGAGCGGGCGGTCCTCAAGGCCAAGGCCATGCTCCAGGCCGATTTTGCCCGACGCAAAACGAGCTTTTACATCACTGGCTCGGCGGACGACTACATCCATCCCGACCAATCCGGGGGCACGGGCATTCTCCTCGGCAGGATCCGCGATGCCCGGACCATCGATGGCAGACGCTGGGCCCTCATGAACACCTACGAGGGCCTCACTGAGCGCGATTCCGTGCGCATCCACCGCAGGGACGACTCGGGTCGCATCACCACCAAAATTCAGGCCATACAGTACGGCGTGGACGGCATGCTGCTCCAGCTCGACGGCGAGTGGCGCCAGAACGATGAGGTGTATCTCATCCAGACCGCCAGCATGACGCGGCGGTACAGGTCGATTCTTCCCAAGAATCTCGACCGCTTCCACAAGTTTCCGAGCACCCACCGCGCACCGAGGCCTCTATTGCCGCATCTGGACGGCAAAAAGCTCGATGCGGCATTCGAGCCCGGCACTTATGTCCTTGCAGGGAGAGTCGCCGATCTGCACGCGGTCCTCACGTTCCGGCCCAAAAAGGCCATGATCCTCTTCAATAAGCTCAATGCCGAAACCATGCGCCGCGAGGAAAGAAACCTTCCCTTTAAACGCGACAGGCTCATCCTCTGGCTCGATCCGTACTTTGCCGAGTCCGATGCGACCTGGCTTCAGACCGAACTCGAATACTGGATAGACAAGGGCGTCTGTCTCGTCGTCGTCAACAACCAGGCACATTTTACGCTGCTCCGCGGAAAGGACGTGACGCTGATCGCAGGCCCCTGGCTCTACACCTTCAACCCCTGGGCGATTTGGTATTATCTCGAACAGGGGGCCAAGGCCTTCATTCCGCCGTATGAGATTTCGCGGCAGACACTCTATCGGCTCACCGAACATCTGCCCGCGCAATTTTTTGTTCCCATCGTGTTCGCGTACCCCGATTTGTTTAGGATCAGGGCCGATCTGTCGCGCGTCTACGGGCAGTCGCATTTTTTGGACCGCGAGGGCAACTCCTTTACGCTCGTAGGGAGGCGAGATTATTCGACGGTGATCCCCGACAAGCCCTTCTCGCTCATCGACCTTGTGCCGAACCTCAAAAAACAAGGGTTCTCGCGCTTTGTCCTCGATCTTTCGAACGCCGAACCGGCCCGCGGGCTCTATCGGGACATTGCCCGCGCGGTCGACCAGGGTAAACCCCTCAGCAACACCTCGCGTTTTAACTGGAAGGACGGCTTCTGGAACGAAGAGACAGCGCAGCGATGACGCTGCACAATGTGTGCATATTTCTTGACGGCTGGTCCGCCTGCGTATACAGTTGTAAAATGAAATATCGTTTCATTTTATGCTCTTGTACAGTAAAGAACCGTGGACGTGAGGACGCTGTGCAATGCATCAGGAGTAAAAGATCATGAGTGAATCAGCCGGTAAGGCCCTGGATATTCTGTTTTACCTCGCAAACGTCGGGGAAGGCGTTTCTCTTGCAAGGCTTTCCAAAGAGACGGGAATGAACAAGGCGACAGCCCTTCGCTACCTGAATGTGCTCGAATCGAGGGGTGTGGTGGAACGTTGCATGGCCGGGTGGACCCTGGGCCTTTCGCTCTTCGAACTGGGCAGCAAGGTGCCCGTCCGCCAGCTTGTTGCGGAGAAGGTCCGTCCCATCATCGAAAGGCTTGCCCGCGAAACCGGTGAGTCTGTAAACCTCGCCTACCTTGCCGGCGATACTGCGATCTATCTCGATCGTGCAGAGGCGAACCGCAGCCTGCGCATGCGCTCGATGCCAGGGGACAGGCTGCCGCTCTATTGCACCGGCGTGGGGAAGGCCATTCTCTCCCAGCTCAGCGAAGAGAGAATCCGCGCCATTCTTGGGCCAGGACCTTTGGTGAAGATCACTGAATCTACGTACACCGATCCTGAGGACATCATTGCCGAGGCAAACCGGGCCCGCGAATTGGGGTATGGCGTCGACAGGGAGGAGTTCGAAGTGGGCCTCACGTGCTACGCGATGCCCCTCAGGCTGCCCGGATCTGACTTCGTCGGCGCGATAAGCATTTCTGGCCCCACCGCCCGCATGAAGAATCCTGAGGTGCGCGATCGTTTTCTTGCGCTCCTCTCACAGGCGGTTCGAGACTCCACGGATGTCCTCTCTTCTTCCCATCATTTTGAGACTACGTTCAAGAAGCCAGAGGGCTGAGATCCTTCGCCCTCTGGCGCGGAAGGCGTCCGGGACACGCCGCAGATGCGGTGTTAGAACACCGCCGCACTCTCTTCGTTTTGTGGAGACGCTTCGCTTCCCTCGTCGAGCTTCGATGGAGCGTCGCGAGTTGCCTTGTTCAAGGGCTTGAACTCGACGTGCTCGGCGACGATTTTCACCCGTGCGTGCGTTTTCCCCTCGGTATCGGTCCAGCGATCTTGCTTCAGCCTGCCGACCACTCTGACGCCGCGCCCTTTCTTGAGGTTCTGGGCGCACGCCGCACCGAGCCTCGCCCACGCCTCGATGTCGAAATATGAGACTTCGTTTTCATACTTCTGATCTCCGACCTTGTAGGTGCGATTTGTGGCAAGCGTAAAATCGCAGACCTGGTTTCCGGACGGCGTCGATCGGATGTTCGGGTCCCGCACCAGATTCCCTTCCACCAAAATGCTGTTCAAGTGATTCATACGACCTCCTTGGGCTGTTGTGTGCGCTGCTGTCGCGGCCGCGTCCTTGAGCGCTCGCATGAGTAATTCGCCTGGAATCTTCATTTCTGATTCAATTTTGGGACTATAGATGGTATTATGTACGCATGAACAGTTTCGAACAGTTTCAGTCGCCTTTTTCCTGGCGCTATGGTTCCAAAGAGATGCGCGCCATATGGAGCGAGCGCAATAAGCGTCGGCTCTGGCGTCGGATATGGATATCGCTCGCAAAAGCAGAATCCAGGTATGGGCTTGTCACGTCCGACCAGATCGCGGAACTCGAGGCTCATGCCCAGGACATCGATTTCAAGAAAGCCGAGGAGCTCGAGGCCTCGATCCGCCACGATCTCATGGCGGAGTTGCGCACCTATGCATCCCAGTGTCCTAAGGCGGGTGGTATCATCCACCTCGGTGCGACCTCCATGGACATCGAAGACAATGCCGATGTCCTGAGGATGCGCGACAGCCTTCGCCTTTTAAAGAAGAGGCTCGCAGGACTTCTCGCCGCCCTGGCCGAAAGAATCGAGCGCTACGCGGCGACACCGGCGATGGCCTTCACGCACCTTCAGCCCGCAGAGCCCACGACGCTCGGCTACCGCTTCGCCTTTTACGCCCAGGACCTCGCGGACAGCTATGAACGCCTGTCGGCGATGATCGGAGCGCTCAAAGGCAAGGGATTCAAGGGCGCAGTGGGTACTTCCGCTTCGTATGCCGAACTTCTGGGGGCAGACAAGCTGGAAGATTTTGAGCGCGCACTCTCCGAAGCGCTGGAGCTTCCCTTCTTTGAGGTCGCCACGCAGACCTATCCCCGCCTTCAGGATTACAGGGTGTTGGCGCTTCTCGCCGAGCTCGCGGCGGTTCTGCACAAGATGGCCTTCGATTTTCGCATTCTGCAGATGCCTCTTCTCGGCGAACTCTCCGAGCCCTTCGGCGCGCATCAGATCGGCTCTTCCGCGATGCCCTTCAAGCGCAATCCGATCGAATGCGAAAAAATCGACTCGCTCGCCAGGCTCATCGCCTCTTATCCTGGCGTGGCATGGGACGATGCTGCCCTATCAGGCCTCGAGCGCACCCTCGACGATTCGGCCAATAGGCGAGTCATTCTGCCTGAAGCCTTCCTTGCCGCGGACGAGCTGTTGATCACCATGCGCAAGGTTGTGGAGGGCCAGGCGATCGATGAGCAGGCCATCCGACGCACCGTAGAAACCTATGCTCCTTTTGCCGCGACGGAGCGGGTGCTCATGGCGCTCGGCAAAGGTGGAACGGACCGCCAAAAGGCGCACGAGCGGCTGCGCGACCTGGCGATGCTCGCATGGACCGCGGTCCGCGACGGAAAGCCCAATCCACTCAAGTCATTGGTGCAATCCGACGAATTTTTTGCCTCGAGGCTGTCTTCCGATGCTATCGAAACGCTCTTTGATGTCGATACTTATATAGGGGCAGCAGAAAGACGAGCGCGGGCGACCGCAGCGCGGTGCCTCCAGCTCGCCTTAGATGAACTTTGAATTGAGCGATATATTTTTTAAGTGCTGACACGTATACCAAGGAGTGGACATGGTAGATTTCATCGTCAAAGGAGGACTAGTCCTCTGGGTCATCATGGCGCTCTCGGTGGTGGCGCTTGCGATCATCATCGAGCGTCTGTTGTATTTCCGCCGCATTTCGATCGATGAGGAAAAGCTTTTCCTCCGCATCAAGACGAGTCTGATGGAGGGTCATTACTCCGAGGCCATGGCGATCTGCGACCAGAATGTGTCGCCATTTTCGACCTTGCTCAAAGTGGGCATCGAGAATAGAAATCAGCCCGAATACATGCAGAGGGAGCTCCTCAAGGACGCCGCGTCGCTGGAGGCGGTGAGCCTCGAGCGAGGGCTTACGGCCCTCGGTACGATTTCCAATGTTTCGACCTTGCTCGGTCTTCTTGGAACCGTCACCGGCACCATGAAGGCCTTCGGCGTGCTCGGCAAGTTCGGGGCAGTGAGCGATCCTGCCGCGCTGGCAAGCGGTGTATCGGAGGCGCTCATCACCACCGTCGGTGGCCTCGTCGTGGCAATTCCGATTATACTTGTCTACAATTACTTTTCCTCGAAGGTGAACCTCATTCTCACCCGTCTCGAAACGCAGGTGAACAGTCTCGTGAACCTCATTTCCAGCTACAGCGGCAAAGAGAGCGGCAAAGATGAGGACAAGCCCTCGAAGGAGGCATGATGGTCGGCAATCGGAAGATTTCCCCGAAGATAAGTTTCGATCTGACGCCGCTGATCGATATTATTCTTCAGCTCGTGATCTTCTTCATGATCACCACGACATTCAAGACTTCGCCTGGCATCGTACTGCAGCTGCCTGCCTCCCAGACGGCACAATCCGTCGCCACGCCCGAACTGAGGGTGGTCGTCGTGTCACAGAACGAGATATACGTCGATAAGACTAAGACGGACCTTGCAGGCCTCGAGCCGATTTTGCGCAAGCGCGTGAGCGGTTCCGACGCCAAGCAGATTCGCGCGGTGCTCGAAGGGCAGGCCGGTGCCGAATATCAGCTGATCATCTCCGTACTCGACGCGTTGCGGCTGAACGGCATCGAGAATGTCGGCCTCATTACCCGGAAAAACAAGGTGGTGCAATGAGGGGATCCCTCACCTACGCCGAGCGCGAACAGCGGAAAAGGACCATGCTCGCCTATGTCCTTGCGCTCGGAATATACGGCATGCTTTTCGGTGCCGCCTTTCTCTTCGACCTCTTTAAACCCCAGAACCTGGATTTCAGCAACAAGACCCTGATCGTCAACATTCAAGGGCCGGTTGCCAACGATGTGGGCAGAGGTTCTCCGGTGGAAATGAAGGCGCCTGAAGTGGCCGCAGAGAAACCTGCTCCCCCGCCTCAGCCCGCGCCCAAACAGAAGGCGCAGACAGCAGCGAAGTCGGCTTCTCCAGGACCATCCGTCGCGCCTTCCACGCAACCCGCCCCGTCTTCTGTGCCGGTGCCAGAACAGGCGGCGCCCACCGCGCTGCCCTCTACCTCTGCGCCACAGGAGCCCGCCGCTCCATGGACCCCTGGCGAACGGGGACCTGGGTCCCGCGTGAGCTCGAGCGAATCCTCGGTCTTGTCCCCGGGGGAAGGGCAAGTGCCCTGGGGCACGGGCGAGGCCGTGCGCATCACGAAGGCCGAGAAGGGGAACACCGTGGAAACGACGCTCGGCGGCTCCTCCGAAACGGTCGGACAGGGCCTCTATGTGCCGATCTACTTGAGCATGCCTCTGCCGTCCGTTGTCTCCGCAGAACTCTTCAACGCCATCCCCGATGAGGTGATTCCGCCGAACACTTTGGTGTCCTCTGCCGAATCGCGCAAACGGGCTTTTCTCAACTATTATACCAAAAGCGGCAACGCGTACCGCCTCTCGAATCCCGTTCCTCTCGAAGTGCGGGAAAAACTCTGGGAGATGCTCGAAGACGCAGGTTACAAGGTGGAACAGGCAGACTACAAGGCCGGCCGCACGCTGAATCCCGTCGTGATAGGGTTCTCGGTCACCAAGGACCGACAGCTGCGAGGCGTCGAACTGCTGCAGTCCTCCGGAGATCCCGACATCGACGCGGCCGTGCTCTACGGCTTTAAGCGGGCATCCTTCTGGAACAAGACCGGAGAGACTATTCAAGGGCGCTTTGTGTATCGCTTCTGAGCTTGCAGGCTAGCCTTGCTGGCCGCCGCGTGTGCGTCTACGATTTGTCTTTTTTCTTGTCGGCCTCTTCTTGAAGCTTTTTAAAGTATGTCGTATCCAGTCCAGCCGCAAAGAATACATCGACTACATCGGGCGCGAACTGCGTGCCGCGCATCCTGTGGATTTCCTGGACAACTTCGCCGAAGCTGAGCGCAGTGCGGTAGGCGCGCGAGGTGGCCATCGCATCGAAGGTGTCCGCGAGCGCGATGATCCTCGCAAGGTGGTCGATGTGTTCTCCCTCGACTCGGTCGGGGTAGCCCTTGCCGTCCCAGCGCTCGTGGTGGTGGCGGACCGCGGCCGCCGCCCTTTTGAAGAATTCTACGGTTGAAAGAATTTGTGCGCCGATGATGGGGTGCATGCGGATGATGTGGCGTTCTTTCTCGTCGAGAGGCCCTTCCTTGTTGAGGATGCTGTCGGGGATACCGATTTTCCCAATGTCGTGGAGGAGGGCAGCGTACTCCAGCTGTTCGATCTCCTCGTCGGGAAGGCGCATGGTTTTCCCGATGAGGGAGCTCAGCCAGCGGACGCGTTCGCAGTGGCCTTGGGTATAGCGGTCTTTGGCCTCGATGGTTTCGGCAAGGGCGTAGGCGGTCTGCAAGTTTATTTTCTTCAGTTTTTTATACACATCGCCAAGTTCCTGGTAGCTCGATTCCACCTGTTTTTCGAGCTCGAGGCGGCGCTGTGCCATTTTCCGTTCTTCTTCTGCCTTCATCTCCATGATGTCGCGGTAGGAGAAGGCTTTTTCAAGGGCCTCTCGTATCTTCTCGAGAGAACTCGGCTTGACCAGGTAATCGAAGGCTCCGGCTTTCATGGCTGCAAGGCCGGTCTCGAGATCGCCAAAGGCAGTGAGCATTATGACAGGCACGGTGGGAAGAAGCGCCCGTATCTTGGGCAGCGCCGCCAGCCCCGACATGATCGGCATGCGAATGTCGAGCAAGATAGCGTCGGGAGCGACGTCGCCGCTCTCGAGCAGGTCGAGCGCCTCACGGCCATTTTTTGCGATCGCACACTTGTGGTCCATCTTCTGCATGCTTAAGGAGAGCACTTTTTGCATCGACACATCATCTTCGACCACAAGCACAGTTCGTTTTCGATCAGTATCCATTCAATTTCCAGCCACACCGGTCATCGGCGCTGTTTCTTGAAGCGTGGCACAAGAAAAGGCACCTTCTTTGCATATTCGCGGTAGTCCACAAACTGCGTGGGAAAAGTATACTGATCTTGTAATAAAATGAGAAGTAGATTCATGGCATTCGCAGTCGAAAAACCGATCAAAACAAGAGAATTGTTGGACCAGAGGCCAAATCCCACCGAGAAGAGCAAGAAACACCAGAATCCCGGATGCCTGCACCGACCGTAACTCCCGTGCGCATAGACGTGGCCGGCCGCCACTTTATATCTTTTTACGCCGAGCGGAATTTCCAAAAATACAGTCCACACCAACATCCCTCCGCCTGCGATGGCCAGCCCAAGGCAGACCATGCGCACAGCTTCCGGCACCTGCATGGTCTGTTCGCCTCCGACAAGTGCACACAGCATCCCCAGGGCAATGAGCGCGTACCCAAAAACCTGGAGGGCCACGGATGCTGGTCTTTTGGTGCTCGCGGACCACAACTCCGCGAGCACGAGGAGTATAAAACCGAAGAAAATAGAGATAATGGATACCATTCTACGCACTACTATGCTATAGTATTCACTAATTTTCTATACATCGCGTATTGGACGGGAGCACCTCGATGATATTGGATGTTTCGTCGCTCATTCCTGCGTTGTCGTTTTGCATCTATATACCCTTTATCATTTTTGGTCTGGCCAACAAAAAGGAACGCGTCAACCTCTCCTTTCTCCAATATATGGGGCTCATGGCGCTTTGGAGCTTCGGCTCCTTCATGATGCACGCCAACACGGGTCTTTTTACCCCGCTCGTATGGAACAGAGTTATGCTCGTGGGTCTGCTCAGTAGCCCGATTACGGTTTTTGCGACGCTCATCCATTTTGCCAGAACAGAGAAGAACCGATACAGGTATTTTCTGTATCTAGGATATGGAATCGACGTTCTGCTTCTCTATCTGAACCTCTCCGGTTCAATCGTCACGTATGCAGGCTTCGAAGGGAACGAATTCCGTTATACGCTTGGTCCAGGCTCGCTCATCGCGTATTCGCTCTCGTACTTTTATCTCTTTCTCGCCATAATCTTTGTGCTGCGTGAGCTGCGGAACAGTAAGGACAAATTTTTGAAACGGTCCCTGCGGCTCGTCGTCGCGGGGGTCGTCGTCATGCTGCTAGGGATCGCCAGCAACCTCTATGCCCCGCTCGGCCGGTATCCTATCGATCTGTTTGCCGCCACGATAAATGCGGTGATCGTCTTCTTCAGTGTCTATAAATATAGGCTCGTTCACTATTCGGCCATCGTGCTCAATGTCTTTCTTACGATCCTGGTCGCCTTCGCTTCTGGCATCATCTACATGTTCTTCTTCATACCGGTCTTTGGGCTCGACCGGGTGATACCCTTCTCCGAGCTGATTCTGTTGGCGCTCTCTCTGGGAATCGTGTCGTCGCTCTTCCTGTCGCCGCTGCGCACCGCCACACAGGCCTTGCTCGAAAGAATATATGGTGGAAAAAGTTTTTTGTATTATCAAGAATTGCGTAAATTTTCCGCCGACCTCACTTCCATCGTAAGCCTTGAAGATCTTGCAAAACTGACGGTCGACAATGTCCACTCGACATTTAAGCTTGACTGGGCTTTTGTGCTGATAAACGACTACAATGCAAGGAACTTCCGAATCGTGGCCTCTAAAGGGCTCGCCTTCGCGGAGGGTGCGGAACCGGAATCGAAAGACTATGTCATTGTCCCGAGGACAGATCAGTTCATTCAATCGTACCAAATGCGCACCATTCAGCATGCTCCTCAGCAGAGCATCTCGATCAGACTCACCAAGGGCGATGCGCATGAGACGGTGTCCGCAAGCCTCGTGCTCCCTTTGAAATTCAAGGAGAGACTGAATGGATTCATCGTGTTGGGCCCACGGATCGAGAAGGATTATTACAATCAGTACGACCTAGAAATACTGCAGTTCCTCACGGACCAGGCCTCCGTTGCCGTGGAGAACGCGATCAGTTTCGAACGCCTGCGCCAGCAGCAGAAGCGTCTTCAGGAGACGAACGAGGAGCTTACGCTGAGCAGAAACAAGCTCGAAGCTTTTTTCGACGGCATCGCCACGCCGATTTCGATTCAGGACATCAATTACAACATTGTCACGGCGAACTACGCGGCGCAGCGATATTTCGAAAAATCGCAGGAGGAGCTGATCGGCTCGAAGTGTTATAAGGTGTATTTCAACCGCGACCGTCCCTGTGCCGAGTGTCTTGCCCAAGACTGCCTCCACACGAAGCTGCCCTTCAGCTCAGAGAAGCAGGACGACCGCACGCAGCTCACCTTCGCGCTCAATTTTTATTCGATCCCCACGCCGCAGGGCTCTATGGGTTCCTTCATAGAGTTCTTCCAGGACATCACGAAGCAGAAGAGCCTGCAGGAAGAGCTCATTCAGTCGGAGAAATTGGCGGGGATCGGGACGCTGGTGTCGGGAATAGCCCACGAAATCAACAACCCGCTCGGGGGAATCCTCGGCACCGCCGACCTCATGCTGCCCGAAACGGCGGAAGGCAGTCCCTTGCGCGAATACACGCAGGACATCATCCGCTATGCCCAGAGCGCGGCGGACGTCATCAAGGACCTCATGGTCTATTCGAGGAAGACCAGGACCAGCGTGGAGATGCTCAACATCGTCACCATCCTTGAGAATTCTCTGAAGATGGCCATGCGCGGCATCGATTTCGGGACGATTGTGGTGAGGAAATCCTATGATGCTGTTCCCGAAGTTCTTGCGAATCCGACCGAACTTCAGCAGGTGTTTCTGAATCTCATCGTGAATGCCGTCCAGGCCATGAACAGCGATGGCATCCTGACGCTCTCCTGCAGGCAGGAAGACGAAGACGTCGCCGTGACGGTCCAGGACACCGGCAGGGGAATCGAGAAAGAGAATCTCGACAAGGTGTTCAATCCATTCTTCACCACAAAAGAGGCCGGCGCCGGCACAGGCCTTGGCTTGAGCATTGCCCATCATATCGTCACCAAATATGGTGGGCGCATCCTGCTCGACAGTGAGGAAGGGAGGGGGACGACGTTTACCGTCATCCTCCCCGCCGCCAACGAGGATAGGGACAGGGTCCGCCTCGTGCACGCCAAGGAACTCCGCCAATTCGAAGACAGTTTTTATCTGCAGCGCAAAGTGCTGGTGGGAGAAAAGGGCTATCAGGAGGAGACGATCCGCCGCAAGTCCGATGAACTCGCTTTCCACATCTTGGCGTATAAAGGCCTGCAGCCGATCGGGACGGTATCCTTGCACTTGAGCGAGGAAGAAACGCATGTGCCGATCGAAGAGAATTTCGACATTTCACGGTATCTCGACGGAAGCCTCTATGCCGAGATCGACAGGCTCGCCGTCTCGAAGGAGGAGCGCGGCAGCCTGATTCCCTTCAGCATCATGGCGCTCGCCTATCTCTATGCGCGCGGACGCGGGGCCAAGAAGATATTCCTCGACGTATTTGCCGACGAGACGAAGCTCATCAAGATGTACGAAAAGCTCGGTTTCGAGATCATCGGCAGCTACAGCAAGCCATTGCCGTGCACAGTCATGATGATGGACCATGTGTCCAAATACGAGCAGGAAGTGTCGCGCATGGAACACTTTGTAAAGCCGTTCTTTTCGAGGCTTATCCCCAAGATCGATTTTTCGGGCGAAGACCTGCACTATGTGATGAGGGCCATCAATGAGATAAAGGCGAAATTCCCCAAGGAATGCGCGGAGCAGGAGTCGCTGGGCGAGACGATGTGATCCAAGGGCCCTGACCTTGGTGCCCGGCATGGACAGCGCAAAGACATCGGCATACAATTACTCTTCGTATGAAACCAGATGACTTGGTCGAAGGGCTCAACGCGATACTCGCCCACTCGCCCGTGTTCCACGATAAGTCGCTCATCGTCGATGTGATCGCGAATCCCAAGGCCGGCGGATTTAGTCGTATCCACCACTCTAAAAAACGTTTCAATGAGCTCAAGGAAATAGTCAAACGCGCCGTCAGCCTGCCGAAGCGCGCCTCTCCGTTCAGCCTGAAGCTGCACCTCACCGAGCGCTGTGGTCACGCCGCCGCCATTGTCCAGCGCATTCTCGACCATTCTCCCTCGAACGGCAAAGATTCATACCACCTCATCATGACGGCGGGGGGCGACGGCACGAGTCTGGAGACTGCAGAGCGGCTCAGCAAGCTCCCTGAATCCGAGAAGGACCGCTTCGGGATCGTGCGGCTACCCTTCGGCACAGGCAACGATGGCTCCGAAGGCAGAACCCTGATCGTCGCACTGGAAAGATTGCTTGGCCCCGCGAGGTTCGAGCGCAGGCCGGCGCTGTGCGTGACCCCAAATGAAGAGGGCGGGGCACTGCCGCGCTATTCGTTCAATATTGCGAGCATCGGCCTCGATGCCTATGTCGCCGATATGACGAATCGGCTCAAGCGCGCCTTTCCAGGAGATTCCTACAAGTTTTGGGTCAACGTCGGCACGCTCTTTTACGACCGCCTCTACAATGTCGTCGAAATGGGACTCAAGGCCTGGGACAAAGAAAAACTGCTGTTCGATTCGAAATGCCCGCGCCTCTTGGTCGCCATGGGAGCCTCGGGCAACCGGCAGTACGGCTCAAACAAGAAGATTCTTCCGACCGAGGACAACTGCGTGGCGGTGGCGCAGACGAGTCTGTTCAGAAAACTCGTGCTGAAAGGCCCCATCGAACATGGGCGCCACGAGAATATCCCTGAGCTGGTGCATTTTACTGCCGACAAGCTTTTGATCGAATACAGCGAGCGCGTTCCTCTGCAGTGCGACGGGGAAACGGAGATACTCGCCAAGTGCGATTTTCCGCTCACCATAGAGCGGATTTACGACGCGTACAATGTGCTGGTGCCTGCCTGATCTTCATTTCACCCCGTCGTTGCAGACCTCGTCATCCTCGTCGGGCCGGGTCGATTCAGAGGATTGAGGCCTCACGCAGGGGTCCAGATCGGCCTGCGGCTTTTGCTCCGGTTTTTTCTTCGTCTTCTCTGTGGTTTTCTTCATCTCTTTGCCTCCGAACAACATTCGACGTTCTCAATGTAATGAGAGAATGTGGCCAAAGCAAGAAAAGATCAGGTGGGTTTTGAATACATCGTGGAGGGCCTTCAGCCGCCGGCAAGAGGGTAGCGCTGCAGCAGCGTATAGACGGCACCGGAGGGCGTGAGCCTGGACCGCATGAGCTCGAAGGCGCCTATGGAGAAGTTGAGGCTCGGCGGCGCCGGAAGGGATGAGGGCTCCGGCAGAAAGGGGGCTTTCAGCCGTGCGAGGGTGAGGTGGGCCTTCCATGGCCGGGACTCCGTTTCGGCGCCGATGGCGGAAGCGGTGGCGCGCATGCTGCGCACGAGGTTCGCCAGCGCCTCGGAGGGCTGGATGTCTGCGGCAATATAGAGCACCCGAGGGCTCTTCATGGAAGGCAGCACAGAGAGCCTTCCTGTGGCAAGGTGCAGCACGGGGCATGGCCGGGCGGCTTCTTCCAGGAGGACTTGGAGCCTCGCTGCGACCTGCTCCTCGACTTCTCCGAAAAAATGCAGTGTCACATGAAGGTTCTCCTGCGGAACCCATGACGGCTGTGCGCGGACCAATGCCGGTACAAGGGAGCGTGCATAATCGGCGATATGCCCTTGGGCATCGGCAGGGAAGGGCAGACAGGTAAAGAGGCGCATAGCGTGCTTATGTCCACGTGGCGAGTTTGGGCGCTATGACGAAGCGGCAGTACGGCGCGTCGGGGTTGTGGGCGTAATAGTCCTGGTGCCAGGATTCCGCGGGCCAGAACATGCCTGCTGGCTCGATCGAGGTGACGATGGGGCTCGTGAAGGCCTGCTGTGCGGCACTCTTTGACTGCAGGGCTATCTCTCGCTGAGATTCATTGAGGTAAAAGATCGCCGAACGATACTGTTCACCGATGTCGGCGCCTTGCCGATTCAGCGTCGTCGGATCGTGGAATTTCCAGAAGTATTCGAGGATTTCTCGGTACGAAATGCGCGATGGATCGAAGGTCACTTCCACGGTTTCGGCGTGGCCGGTGGTATTCTGGCAGACCTGTTCGTAACGTGGATTCGGCACGGTGCCTCCACAGTATCCTGATTGTACCTCTACCACGCCGGGGACGCGCTTGAAAAGGGCTTCCATGCACCAAAAGCATCCTCCCGCCAAAAGAGCCTTTTCAAGGTTGGTTGTGTGCCCGTTCATATAATCCTCTACCATTGGACCTTTCCTGCCCTTCCGCAGGGTGTATGATCGAATTTATGAAGGAAATGAGGACATCGAGGGCGCGCTCATTGAAGCCACCCTCGGGAATAATGATATCGGCGTACGCTTTTGTTGGTTCGACGAATTCGTAGTGGCCGGGACGGACGACGGTCAGATACTGTTCGACCACAGAGTCCACGGTGCGTCCCCGCTCCTTGATGTCCCTGACAAGGCGCCGGATGAACCTGATGTCGTCCGGCGTATCGACGAAAATCTTAAGATCGATGAGATCGCGCACCTCTTTGTTGGCGAAGATCATGATGCCCTCGAAAATGACGATTTTCGAAGGCTGGATATGGATGGTCTGCCCCGTGCGCCTGTTCTGCACGAAGTCATAGATAGGCATATCGATCGGCCTACCCTGTTTGAGGGCGGTCAGATGTGCGATGAGCAGCTCATTGTCGAACGCATCCGGATGGTCGAAGTTGAAGGCCGTAATGTTGCGGTTGTTGACGAATTCCGCCGATTTGTAATAGTTGTCCTGAGGCAGAAAGACAAAGTCGCTGACCACTTCGGATATCTTTTGGACGATGGTGGTCTTGCCGGAACCCGAGCCGCCGGATATGCCGATTACGGTGACTGGAAACATAGGGATATCATTGTGCGGGTCCGCCGCGATTGCATTTCGTGCATGAGACGCATGGTTCTGCCTTCACACCATGGTTAAAAGTGCTTTTTGTATTTCATCGACGATGAAATCGGGGGTGGATGCCCCCGCCGTAATTCCGATGCGTTCGAATGGTATCATTTCCGCCCTGAGTTCGCCAGCTGTTTCGATGTGCCAGGCGGGCTTTCCGCAATCGACCGCGCTTGCATACAAGCGCTTTGTGTTCTCCGAATTTTTGCCTCCCACGATGAGCAGGGCATCGACCTGGGCACAGAGATCGACGAGGGCTTTCTGGCGTTCCTGCGTCGCGGGGCATATGGTCTTCTCTGCCGTCATGGTTTTGACCCTGGCCTGAAAGATTTCGATGACGGCGTCGTAGTCTTCTTGGCGAATCGTCGTCTGCGCAATGAGGGCGCAGGGGATGTCCTTCAGCTCCTTCGCCATGTGAAGCGCCGTCTCGGGGGTTTCGACGACGAGTGCATTTGACGTGTGCCCCAAAATACCTTCGATTTCGCCGTGGCGTGGGTCTCCGACAAGCACTACCTGCCAGCCCTGTTGTTCGTAGCGACGCGCAAGTCGCTGGCTCCTTATGACGCGCGGACAGGTGGCATCGACGACGCGTGCCCCGAGTTCCTCCATGCGGGACAGCGCCGCACGCGAAGCACCGTGCGCCCGTATGACGACCACGGCATTTTTCAAATCCGGCAATTCTCCTCTGCCGGCCTCGATCGCCTTGGCGTCGAGCACGTGGACGCCGAGCGCCTCAAGGTCAGCCACCGCTTGAGGGTTATGGATGAGAGGTCCATAGGTGTAGACACGCCGTCCGGTCCTGGCCGCGTCTCGGGCTGCCTCGCGCGCAAGCTCGTCCGCGCGGCGCACGCCCATACACATGCCCAGTACCCGCGCCCTGATGATCTGCATGGTGTCATAATAGCAGATTCTCAGGACTGCTTCCACTCATGCCGTGGTGATGTACCTCAAAAAGTAAAAAGGCGGTCTTCATGACAGCGTAATGCCCCCTCGAATCGCACGTTGCGAATTTTTCAAAAGGTGCTATACTACTAATTCTGCAATTTGCCATCTTTGAAAAAGGAGATTTCATGGCAGCGCGCAAGACCATCGTCGTGGCCCTTGGTGGGAATGCAATCATCGAAGAGGGCACAGAGGGGACTATCGAAGAGCAGTTCGAAAATACCCGCAAGAGCATGAAAGCCATTGTCGGCATGATCGCTGAGGGCCATAAGGTCGTGTTGACGCACGGGAACGGACCGCAGGCCGGGGTTCATCTCATCCGCAACGAGGCTGCCTCTGGTCAGGTGCCTCCTTCTCCCCTCAATGTGATTGTCGCCGACACTCAGGGGTCCATGGGATATATGATCGCGCAGAGCCTCGCCAACGCACTTCTTGCGGAAGGTATCAAAAAAGACGTCGTGACTGTCGTGACGCAGGTCGAGGTTGATCCGAACGATCCCTCGATGCAGAATCCGTCAAAGTACGTCGGCCCCTTCTATAAGGCTGAGCAGGTCGAGAAGCTGCGCGATCGTGGCTGGGTCATCAAGGAAGATCCCATGCGCGGCTATCGCAGGGTCGTTCCGAGCCCGAAACCGCTCGATGTAGTGGAGAAGGACATCATCAAGGACCTCATCGACGACGGAAAGATTGTGATCGCGGTGGGAGGAGGAGGCATTCCTGTCAAGCGCGATGCCGACGGCATGCTCTCCGGCGTCGACGCGGTGATCGACAAGGATCGCGCATCGGCGCTGCTCGCCAATCTTATCGATGCGGATGAACTCATCATCCTCACGGGTGTCGACAAGGTAGCCATCAATTTCCGCAAGCCCGACCAGCAGCTCTTCGATCGCCTCACCGTCGAGGAATGCGAAAAATATCTGGCCGAGGGGCAGTTCCCCAAAGGTTCCATGGGGCCGAAGATCGAGGCTGCCTGCGATTTTATCCGCCGCGGCGGGGCGAGAGTGATCATCACCTCGCTGGAAAACGCCACGGCGGCCGTGGATGGCAGGGCCGGTACGGTCATCACTGCATAGCGTAACTTGACCACAGAAGGCCCTCCATGCTAGTTTTTGTGGAATTCTTTTTTGATAAGGAAGATATATGAACGGTATCCAGAATAGCCTGACGCTGCTCCAGACGACGGCGTCCAACCCGACGGGATCGCTCGTCTCCACCATCGTGACCTTCGGTCTTGTCTTCGTGATCTTCTACTTCTTGATCATTCGGCCGCAGAACAAGAAACAGAAGCAGATGCAGCAGATGATTGCGGGCGTCAAGAAGGGCGACAAGATCGTCACCATCGGTGGAATTCACGGCGTCGTGGCTTCGGTGAAGGAGTCCACGGTCCTCGTGAAAGTCGACGATGGAACCAGGATTGAATTTTCGAAGTCGGCGATTGCCTCGGTCAGTCCCGCCAAAGCAGAAGAGAAGGCAGAGGCGGCAGACGACACCGACGCCAAGCCTGCAGAAAAGACCGAAGACAAATAGACTGCCCGATATGCCGGCCCCCGCGCTCAGGCAGGTCGGCATACCGCATTTCTCCGCACTCTAACACCCATGAGAAGATTGGAGTAAACCGGTATGAGCAAATTCCGTCGCTTATTGATCGTCGTTGCAGTGCTCGCCGTGGCCTTCATGTTCCTTTTTCCCACCATTCAGTGGTATTTTTTGACGCCGAAAGAGGATCAAGCCATCGCAGTAGGTTCTCGGGAGCAGATTCGGGAATATTCTCGGCGCATGACCTATCTCATCATCACTGACCTTAAAAAGAAGGCCAACGATAAGGACACCTCAGACCTTTCGGGCCAAAAGACGTACAGCGTTGCGATCGAATCGGCAAAAAAGGCCTATTCGCTCACGAAAAAGCCTGCCCCCAAGAACTGGGATGCCGTCGCGATCCTCTCGGGGTTCTCGAGTGAGCGAGCCATGTTCGACAGCATCGAGTCCCGATACAGAGAGCACGTGCTTAAGCTTAAAAATGTACACGCCAATGCGGTGCAGCTCGGCCTCGATCTGGCCGGCGGCATGAGTGCGGTCATCCAGGCCGACTTGCCGGGCTTGTCTGAAAAAGTGGGTCACGACCTCTCGCAGGCCGAGAAGGAAGACGCGATGAAGCGGGCCGTCGAGATACTCAATTCGCGCATCGACAAGTTCGGCCTCACGGAACCGGTGATACGGCGTCAGGGCGAAGATCAGATCTACATCGAGATTCCGGGGACTCCTGATCCGGAGCGCATCAACTCCATCATCATGGGCAAGGGAAATCTTGCCTTCTATATCGTCGACTCCGAGGCTTCCGCCGCGGTGAATTCGTATCTCTCGACAAACCCCGTGGGCATCGACGAGCAGACGATGACGGTGGACAAGCCGGGCCTTGTGCCGGAAGGCGAAATAGTGCGTAAGGTCTACAAGAAAGACAGCTACGGACTCGATGAGTTTACCGGCGAATATCTGGTGCTTCAGGGCAAGCCAGGGCTCGACGGCAGCCATATTCAGAGCGCGACGGTCTCGACCGACTCCATCACCGGAAAACCCGAGACGAACTTCGTGCTCGACAAAGAAGGCGGAGATATTTTCTATGCATTGACGAGCGCCAATGTCGGCAAGACCATGGCAGTGGTGCTGGACGACCGGGTGAAGTCCTATGCGCGCATTCAGGAACCGATCCGCGAGTCGGTGCGCATCACCGGTTTCAGCGCAGATGAGGCCGAATCGCTCGCACTGCTCCTCAGGACCGCCGCGCTTCCCATAAGCCTGTCCGTGGTGAGCCAACAGGCGATTGGGGCCTCGCTCGGCGAGGATGCCATCGGACAGGGGAAAATGGCCATTATCGTCGGCATTTTGTCGATCTTCGTCTTTATGTTTGCATACTACAAGTGGGCGGGCGTCAACGCCACAATCGCACAGGTGTTGAACCTCTACCTCATGCTGTCGGTGCTGACTGCGTTCAAGCTCACGCTCACTCTTCCATCCATCGCAGGCTTCGTGCTGACCACGGGCATGGCGGTTGACGCGAACGTCATTATCTTCGAGCGCATCAAGGAAGAGCTCAGGGCGGGCAAGACCCGCGCCGCAGCCATCCATGCGGGGTTTGACAAGGCATTCTGGGCGGTCATGGACTCGAACATCACGACCATCATCGCAGCGCTCTTCATGGCGCAGCTCGGTACCGGGCCGATCCAAGGCTTCGCCATCTCTCTCGCCATCGGTAACATGACGAGCCTGTTCACCTCGCTCTTCGTGTCGCGGCTCATCTTTGATTTCGAGACTGATGTGCTTAAGGCCACACACGTGTCCATCAGCTGGAGGGTCCGATAATGAAACGCATCATCCGATTCAGCAAATTCTTTGTGCCCGCGGTCGTCGTGAGCTCAGCCATCATCGTGCTGGGGCTCATCGGATACTTCACGAAAGGCTTCAATCTCGGCGTGGATTTTCAGGCCGGCATCAATGAGACGATCCAGCTTGCATTGCCTGCGGGCCAGGTTTCCTTTACTGGGAAGGGCAATGCGGAGCTCACTATAAGCGAAAGCCAGCTGACCTTGGTCTTTTCGGGCGCCGAAGCACAAAAGAGAACCGTGACCCTGGACTACAAGGCCTATCCGACGATCGGGGACATCGTGGCGGCGCTCGAAAAGGAGCCGGAAATCAAGGTGACCACGACCGAAGGGAGCGAAACCATTCCGTCTTCTTCTCTCGTTCCGACCTATCAGGGCAATTCGCTTCTGAGCCAAAACCCGGTCAATCTGTACCGTACTCCTGTGAACGAAGGGGAGCGG
Source organism: Spirochaetia bacterium (assembly GCA_029975555.1). Classification (GTDB taxonomy): domain Bacteria; phylum Spirochaetota; class Spirochaetia; order Treponematales; family Rectinemataceae; genus Rectinema. The sequence goes on from JARKOY010000109.1 coordinate 182,506, forward strand.
TACGCTTCGATCGAGACTGTGCGCGCGGCACTGACGCCGCTCGGCGAGGTCTCGGTCCAGACGATCAATCCCGCATCGCTGCAGCGCTACCTCGTGCGCGTCCGCGATGACGGCAAAGATCCGCAGTTCACCACCACTGTTTCGCAGACCATCCGTCAACTCATCGAAGACAAGGTAGGCAAGGACAGGGTGGTGATGGTCAAGACCGACTACGTTGGTCCTCGCTATTCTCAGACGCTCGGCACGCAGTCGGCGTGGCTGGTGGCCTTGACGCTCTTGCTCATCCTCATCTATTCGGCGATCCGCTTCAAGATTCAGTACGCGATTGGGGCGGTGATCGCGATCATGCACGACGCCCTCGTCATGGTGGCCTTCATTGTCTGGACGCGGATGGAGTTCAATACGAATACCATCGCGGCAATCCTGACTATTTTGGGCTATTCGATCAACGACACCATCGTGCAGTTCGACCGCGTCCGCGAAGAGCGGAAAATGCATCCTTCGGATAAGTTCGTGGATGTGCTCGACATGGCATTGACGCTGACCTTGGGGCGTTCCATCATCACGACGCTCACGACCATGCTTGCGGTCCTCGCGCTCTTCTTCTTCACCACGGGGAACATCAAGGACTTCTCGCTGGCGCTCTTGGTCGGCATGACGAGCGGTGTCTACTCTACGATTTTCATTGCGAGCGCCTTCGTCCTCATGTGGGAAAACATCACGGCGAAAAAGGAGTCAGGGCGTGCCCAAGAGACCTCCAAAGAGGCGAAGCCCAAGGCTGCTGTTCCTGCCAAGAGTTGACGATTGTTGACAAAAACGGGGTGCTTCGATACTATGTGCCCCGCAACGGCGCCGTACCCAAGAGGTAAGGGAGAGGTCTGCAAAACCTTTATGCATCGGTTCGATTCCGATCGGCGCCTTGGTCTTTTCCGAGCCGCCCCTGATAGGGCGGCTTTTTTGTGCGTTGAGAATGATTTTATAGCCATAACTCCTCATTTTGACTTGACAAGAGTGGAACCCACACTATAATTAAGACAAAATTATGTTTGGGCGCTATGCCCGAAGGAGAAAGTGCATGAAAAAGTTTGTGCTCCTGGTTCTGGCAGCACTGTGCGTTGCTGTGCCAGTCTTCGCAGCCACTGAGGTTTCCACAATCCTGCAGGCCACGGTAGGTGCTTCCCTCAGCATCACGACGACGATTCCGGGGACAAAGGCCTTGGATCCGACCCAGACTTCTGCGACGCTCGGCAATGTCACCATCTCTTCGAACGTGTCGAACTGGAAGATCGTCTTCCATTCGGCCAATGGTGGCAAGATGGTCTATTCGACGAACAACTATCCCTATCTTCTCAACTTCGGTTCACTGACGGGGATCGACCTTTCGACTGACTATGAGATCATTAAGACCGCGCCCCAGACTGCGACGACGACGAGCGTCTCCGTGACCTATCAGACCGCTGCCGAACTTGGACTTCCGGCGGGGACCTATGAGGATACCCTGACCATCTCCCTGGTCGCGCTCTGAGATCGAACACCAGACCACCGCGAGAAAGGCTGCCCACAGATGTCGGGCGGCCTTTCTTTTTTCTGTGCCGACGCACTGATGGCGCGACGATTCGTGTTCATGATATGCTTCTTCAATTGAAATATGAACGCTATTCATCGTCCGAAAAGGAAAAGGGCGAAGGTGTCGCCGATCCTCGTCGCACTTCTGCTCTGCGCGTTGGCGGTGTTCTCTTTCGTCATGCTCCGAGAAGGAGCGTACCGCTCGGAGTCGGCGCTGCTCAAGGCCAGCTCGGAGAAAATAGCCTCGCAGATTGCCGCACGGCTGCAGAGAATGCTCGCTGTAGGCGAACAGTTCAAGACGATGCTCCTCTCCGATGCAGGCAAAGACTACGCAAGCATTAGGGCGATTGCCGAGGAAAGCATCGCCAGTGTTCCATATATCGATTCCATAACGATCGCTCCCGGTGCGATCGTCAGATATTCGTTTCCGGAAGAGAGGGGTTCCTCGTCGATAGGTCACGATTTGCTCGACAACCCCGAGAGGATGCAGGCGCTCGTCGAGGCGGTGCGCAAAAAGCAGGCGGTGCTGCAGGGGCCCTCTGTCTCGGCAGAGGGTAAGAACCTGGCATTTTTGCGCATCCCTATCCTGGACAAGACTGACTTGTGGGGTTTTGTGAGCATAGGGTTCGATGCTGACAGACTGCTGTCGGAGTTCGATCTTCCCTCGGAATTCCCGGGGCTGTCTATCGCGCTGGTTTCCTCCGGCACAGATGATCGAGGCACACGAGTTTTTTGGGGCGACCAGCGTGCCCTCCATGGATACGCTGCCCCGGTGAAAGATGTTCCATGGGCTGTCTACACTGCGTCGGCCTATCCGATGGTGCGGGTCGTGTGGTGGGGATTCGGTATGCTGGCGCTGAACATGGTGAGTCTCGGACTCTTTGTGCTGGGCACGATGCGGCGGCAAAGAGAACCAGTGCAGGAAGCACAGAAGAGAGGAAGCGTCGGTTCTGAAGGGGGGACAGTTGAGGCTCGGGCGAAGGCCGTCGGTGTCGAAGAGGGCAGAACTGTGTCTCCAGAAAAGATAGACCGCCCCAAGACACCGTTTGTGGTGGCCCCCTTCGTGCCGGAGTCGGGCATACAAGAGCCGTCGACGGGGGTTTCCGCACAGGAGCCGGCTGCACAGAAGCCGGAGCCCGGCGTAAAAAAAACTGCCGACGGTGGGGCCTCGACCACAGAATCGCCGACGCTGGTGCCTGCGGCGGTGGTGCCGGGCCCCGCTGAAGCGCAAAAGACCACGGTCGAGGGCCCTGAGGCCCCCATTTCGGTCCTTGTCGTCGACGACAGCGAGGTCAACCGCGAGCTTCTCCTCAGGATGCTGGCGCTGAAAGGCTACGATGCCCAGGCAGTGTCCAGCGGGCCGCATGCGCTGGAAGCCCTCAAGGAGCGCAGGTTCGATCTTCTTCTCATCGACTGCATCATGCCTGAGATGGATGGCTATGCGCTGGCGTCGGCCGTGCGGGCCAGTGGCATCGATCGGCCATCCCCGTTGGCCGGCCTGTTCGGACAGGACCACAGCGCCATTCATGGAAAACCTGCCCTGCTCGCCATGAGCCCGCGGCACGACCCTGAAGAAGTCAAAAGATGCAGCGACGCCGGTTTCGACGCGTTGCTCATAAAACCCTTTACGATGACCTCGCTCGACCAGAAAATTCGGGAGACGCTGCGCCGTGAAGCATAAATCCCTCGCCCGAGATGCTTTTTGTATTTGACTTTTTTATGAAATGTCGATAATAATATTAGTAAAGTGTGTGGCGGAATCCGTTGGAGGAAACCACAGAAACACAAAATGTATCTGCGGGACATCGATCCTGCAGGCAGGAGATTCAAAATGAAAAAGTTTGCGTTGGTGGCTCTGTTAGTGGCGGTGGCGTTTGGTTCGGCGTTCGCGGCGGTTGGAACTTCTCCGTCGGGCACCGTCAAGATCAGCGGAAGTATCGCTGAGACGTTTTCGTTGACCCTCCCTGGGGAATACCAGAATGGAGTGATCAACAACGATGCGGATACTACCTGGCAGATCGGTGATGTGAAGGTGGTCAGCAACCTGAAGAATTGGACTCTCAAGCTTGAGAGTGCCAACGCTGGGAAGCTGGTGAACACTGCTGATGTGAACGAGAAGATCGCCTACAAAGTGTCTGTGGGCAGCTTGTTCACGGATGCAGATCTGAGTTCTGCTCAGACGAGCCCAGCGCAGGGCAGAACCGCGAAGGCGGGGAACGCCTATGCGATGACCGTCAAGGTTCTCAGCTCTGCCAATTTCTATCAGGCCGGGACCTACACCGACATCATTACGGTGACGCTCGTCCATCCGTAACCTTCACGACAGGGTGACGACAGAAAGGCCGTCCGGATACGTCCGGATGGCCTTTCATTTTTTATGTGGGCCATCCTTGTTCGTGGGCGCACATTTGTATATTTTTGAAGCATGGATCACAATTCAGTGCTGAGGCGCCCGCTGCGCTTCCGTTTTTTCAATGCGACCCTCTATCTGATCGCGGCGAATGTGCTCATCTTCGCGCTTGGCTATGTGTGGCCGATGCTTACCTACGTACTCGCCCTCAATCCGCAGGCGGTGATGGCGGGCTGGATCTGGCAGGTGTTCACCTACATGTTCGCGCACGCGAATCTGACCCACCTTTTCGTGAACATGCTCGGACTTTTCTTTTTTGGGCGGCCTGTGGAACGCACCCTCGGCAGCTCGGAGTTTTTGCTCTATTATCTTCTCTCCGGCATCTTCGCAGGCATTGCGTCGTTCGCGATTTATGCGCTTTCGGGCGCATGGAACACCATGTTGCTCGGCGCCTCTGGGGCCATCTTCGCGCTGCTTCTGGCCTTCGCCGTCCTCTATCCGAGGGCGATGGTGTATCTCTACGGCATTATTCCCATCCGCGCGCCGGTGATGGTCATCGGTTACACCGCAATAGAGATTCTCTCGTCCTTTCTAGGGGCCGCGAGCTCGGTGGCGCACTTGACGCACCTTGCAGGCTTCGTGGCCGGAGCGGCGTATTTCCCCGTCCGCCTGGGGGTGAACCCCTTCAGAAGGCTCCGGGAGCGCTGAGGCTTGCATGCTCGCCAGCTTCGCTGGAAGATGGACCGAGGGGCTGACGGTCCAGGTATTTTTAGGTGTTTTTTAGCCGAGGCGGCGGGTTTCGGCCTCGCGGTGCATGGCCTCGAGCAGATCCATGATCGTATCGACGATGGCCTGCTTTTTGTCGTCGCGGAAGTGCAGGTCGTATTTTACGGATTCAAGGAATTCGGCGCTGTCGTGGACAGGGCTCACGCTGTAGATCACGCGGTCTGGCTGCAAGATATCTTCTTCCATGGCGCCCGAAGGGTTGAGCCTCAGAATGTTGCCGTTGACGGATATGAGGCAGAATTTTGAAAACGACTTGATGTACGAGGCGATTTCGCGCACTCCACGTTTGGACGAGGGGTCCCACGGGCGATACCTGGTCCCCGCAGGAAAGACGAGGACTATTTTCCCGCTCGTTTTGGCGGCGCTCAGCGCCTTCATCGCCGCGTGGTTGATCGAGATGCTGCGCTTCATCTCCTGATACAGTTCTTTGGGGTCCTTGAATTTTTCCTTTATGATCTGCAGGGAGCGCGAAGGGTAAATGACGATGCGCGTATACGCGCGTGCGAAGGCGTGGACGGCTGGGTTCTCTTCGTTGAGCTTGATCCCTGCGATGGCCACAATGCTGGACGCGATCGACTCGCCTGCAGGCCCCAGTTTCCTCAGCAAATAGTGGAAGACCGGCAAGTCGAAGTTCGAATAGTGTTCCATAAGGATGAGGGTCGATTCCCCCTTCTTTGCATAACCGTAGAGCGACTCGAGGTTTTCGAACCCTTCTATCGCCGATGAGGCGTCGAGATAATCGCGGATGATGGTGTCGATGTAGGGCAGGATCGATGAAATGCCTTCCTGGTATACATTGCGCTCCGAAACCTGCGCTTCCTGAGGCACCCGGGCGATAAGTTCGCCCACAAGATGAGCATAGGTGCTCTTGATGGTCTCCGTCATTTTCTTGGATAATCACTATAGGCAGTTTGGGAGAGGCTGTCAATTTATGGCGATCGTGGTGAGCGCAAGCAGGCGTACCGACATACCATCCTTTCATTCCGAATGGTTCTATGGTCGCCTGAGAGAGGGCTTTGTTGATGTGGCGAACCCCTACAACCCAAGACAGGTGAGGCGCGTGAGCCTCAGGCCGGAAGATGTCGCGTGCTTTGTGTTCTGGACGCGGGATGCGGGCCCTATGCTCGACGGCCTCGGTGCACTCGAGGAGTATGCGTTCTATGTTCATGTGACCATTACCGGCTATGGTCCGCCGCTCGAGCCATGGGGGCCCGCCACGGAGGAGGCCGTAGAGGCGCTTCGTGCTTTGGCCGCGAGGGTCGGTGCCCATAGGGTAATCTGGCGATACGATCCGGTGCTGCTGGTCGGCCCATACGATGCAGCCTGGCATGCCGAGCATTTTAGGAGGCTGGCGGGCGGCATAGGGGGGAGCGTGCGGCACTGCGTGGTGAGCCTCTACGACGCCTACCGGCATTCTGACGCGCGGCTTAAAAAGGCAGGGCTCATGCCCGCCTGCGCACCCGATGAGTGGGAGCCATTGGTGCATGGCCCCTCTCCCGTGGTCGATGTGATGCACACGTTAACTGGAATTGCCAGGGAAGAAGGGTTGTCGGTGGCATTCTGCGCCGAGCCGACGCTCGCCAGCGCCCTGCATTCGGAGCGCATGGCCTGCATCGATGCGCACATCGTCCACGAGCTCACGGAAAAAACATTCTCCGAGCGGAAAGACAAGAACCAGCGGGCCGGCTGCAGCTGCATCGAGAGCGTCGATATCGGCAGCTACGGGACATGTCCGCGCGGCTGCCTTTACTGCTACGCGAACCGCAGAATTAGGTAAAGAGAGAACGAGCAGCGTGCCGCCGCGGTCCTCATGAGGACCGGCGCTCCAGGAGTATCTTGGTAAATTCCGCAAAACCAGCACCAGATTCGTGCGATGTCACGAAGTGAGGCAGGTGCGCCACGAGGTCCAGATATGCAAGCAGGTTCGCGACCCCGCAGGCCATGGGAAAGTGAGCGAACATCGGCTCATCGTTCGGGGAATCGCCGACAAAGACGACCGAGGCCGCATCGTGCGCGTCGTCGTAGCCGAAGCGCTCCATCAAATAATGCATCGCCATGGAGAGCTTGTCGTATTCCCCCAGCCACGCATTGACATGGATGGAAGAAATTTTTGCATGGGCGCCGCCTCGTTCGAATATCGATTTGATCTTTTGGGCGGCGGAAAGCGGCAAAACGGGCTCTTCTTCTGCGAAGTCGATGGCGACGTCGTAGAGTCGGGAGAATTGGTCGCGCGCGAGGCGGGCGGACGGAACCTCGGCGAGCACCCGATCCCGCAGGGCGACGAGTCGTGGATCAGCATTGGAAATGGCCTTAGGGTGCGTGAACGTGTGAAGCCGGTGCCCTTCGGCCTCCCAGAACACAAAGGCGCCGTTCTCCCCTACGACACCGTCGACGGGCCATTCGCGCGCGATGAGGTCGCACCAACCGGCGGGTCTGCCCGTCACGGGGACCACGATGAGGCCGGCCTCGTGGAGCTTCCAGAGCGCCGCGTAGCTCTCCGCGGACAGTTTGCCGTCCGTGGTGAGGGTGTCGTCGATGTCCATGAGGACGTACCTGATCCTGCAGGCCTCTTCCTCAGAGAGCGAAGAGATTGGCTCCATAAGCATGGGCTTCATATCTGTACTCATAAAACGACTGCATGATATGCGCGGAGATGCGCGCCGTCAAGGCGATTAGTGCTCTCAAGCTTGGGTAAAGGTTGAAGCGAAAGGGGCAGGAGAGCGCGAATACCTCTATGACCACAATCGTGGTCATGGAGGAAACAACATGCACTGGTTTGCCTTTTGTCCCAACCCCCACTGCGCCTACCACCGCCAGGCGCCATCCTGGCCCTGGGCCTGGGCCATAGGCTGGTATACCACCAAGGCCTTTGGCAAGGTCCCCAGGTTTCGCTGTCCTCGCTGCGGCAGACGGTTTTCCACCCAGACCTTTTCCACCCACTACTACCTCAAGCGTCCGATCGCCTACCGGGAGCTGCTGTTTCGCCTGGTCAATGGAGGCAGTCTGCGGGGCATGAGCCGCGCCCTCGGCTGCTCGCTG
>JARKOY010000110.1 GCA_029975555.1 Spirochaetia bacterium
TCTACGATTGGCACGAGGACTCCCGGGGAAGTAGGAGTGACTAGATACCAATCCGTCTACCCCGGGAGCCCTCCCACCGTCAGGACCGACACGCCAGCCGCCACACCCTCGTCGGACACCACTTTCGAAACACGACCTAGGATGAGCAGCCAGGACAGCCTCTGCAACGGGATTGCGATCGTCGGGATGGCGGGCAGATTCCCCGGTGCCCGCACGATCGATGAGTTCTGGGAAAATCTCACGGAGGGCGTCGACACGACCACCTTCCTCACTACCGAGGAGTTGTTGGCGGCTGGCGTGCCTTCGAACGTGATCACTTCGCCGAACTACGTCAGGGCGGCCTTTACTCTAGAGGACTCAGATCGCTTCGATGCTGACTTCTTCGACTTCAGCCCTGCCGAGGCAGAAATCCTGGACCCGCAGCAGCGCTTGTTCCTCCAGGCTTGTTGGCATGCCCTGGAGGATGCAGGGTACCCGCCCGCCATCCACCCACAGCCGTTCGGCGTTTTCGGGAGTACGTCAGTCCCCAGCTATCAACTGGTCAACCTCGCCAACCACCCACTCGTGGCCAACACCCGCTACGGCCTCGACCTGTCCGGCATGCAAGTGATGTTTGCCAACGCGCCGGACTACCTGGCGACCCGGGTGTCCTACAAGCTCAATCTTTGCGGACCATCTGTGACGGTCCAGACCGCCTGCTCCAGCTCTCTGGTGGCCGTGCACCAAGCCTGCCAAAGCCTCTGGGGTGGTGAGTGCGACCTAGCACTAGCGGGGGGAGTCTCGATAAAGGTGCCGCAGCGAGTGGGCTACTTCTTTGAGGAGGGTTCTATCGTCTCTCCTGACGGACGATGCCGCGCCTTCGACGAGGAGGCCGGGGGCACCGTGTTGGAGGTCGACCAGTTCGTAGCTTGGGCGGAGAATCGCGGTTTTCCGATCGCACTGGTCGACCGGAAGACTTGGCTCCGTCGCATCAATGAGCAGGCGGCGAGGGACGGGCACAACCTTCAGAGCTTCTCCGCGCTCCTCCAGATGCTGGTTGACTACCAAGGCCTGCATCGCTTCATGCAGGCGAAGATCCGGCAACCCGATATGAGCAACACGTCGCGAGGTCTGGCAGCTACGGACATCTCCTGTCCCCCTGTGACCTCGGACCTGCTCGACACGTATCTCGAGCATTTCCTGCGAACCGGGTTCATCGCAGATCACTCGCAGGCCCCCCGCCCGCGGTCCTCCCAACCGAGGGGAGAGCAGTGAGGATCCTGGTTTTCGGGGCTGGTGTTCTGGGCAGTCTCTACGCCGCCAAGCTTCATCGCGCTGGCCACAGCGTGGCCCTGCTCGCCCGGGGGGAACGACTGGCCGCTCTAGCCACCGGTGGCGTGCAACTCGAGCACGCTCTGAGTGGGAAGAAGGACATGGTTCGGGTTCCATTGGTGGAGAAACTCGACGAGCGCACCGCATACGACCTGATCCTCGTGCTGGTCCGGGCGGACCAGTTGGACTCTGCGGCCCATACCCTGGGTAAGCATCAGGCCAGCCAGAACCTGCTCTTCATGGTGAACAACCCCACCGGGCATGCATCAGTCGCTAGCGCGGTGGGTGCGGACCGTTTGATGCTCGGTTTTGCGGGAGCTGGCGGCTACCGCGACGGGGATTTGGTGAAGTATGTCGTCTTGCCTGGCCTGCTGCAGCCGACCACGATCGGTGAGCCAGACGGAAGCGAGACCGTCAGATTGACGCAAGCACGCAAGGCATTCCGATCAGCGGGCTTTCCCGTTGCACTGAACCGCACGATGGACGCTTGGTACCGATACCATGCCGCATGGGTTACCCCGATCGCTTATGCCATCTACAAGGCGAGAGCCTCCGATACGTTCCTGGCGCAAGAACCAAAACTACTCGGAGAAATGCTCGCGGCGATCCGCGAATTATGGGCATCGCTGTCCAAATTGGGTCTCGAGATCACGCCCCCTAACCTTCGTTTGATCCAGAAGCTCCCTGACCGAATTCTGGTCCCAATCGTAGCCCGGGCACTTTCAGGGAGGTTTGCTGACACAGCAGCGTATAGGCACGCGGAGGCCGCGCCGGCCGAAATGGGCCTATTGGCCTCCGAGCTCACCGAGATCGTTCGACGAGCGGCAATTCCCACCCCATCGTGGGAGAGGTTGTTCCGTGGCGGAGAATCGGTCCGGATCTCACTGGCCACGCGCGGCGAAAGCAGATAGATGTCGTCAGTCGAATCGGTCTGGTTTACTGGCCGCCGCTCCCCGACGGCTCGGCTTCGACTGTTCTGCATCCCTTACGCGGGAGGGGGCGCGTCACTTTATCGCGAATGGGCGCCGGCGCTTGCACCCTGGATCGAAGTTCAGCCCGTCCAGTTGCCCGGCAGGGAGTCGCGGTTCGACGAACCTCCTCTAACGTCCATGGCCGATCTGGTCCAAGAAATCTTGGATCCAATCGGTCCGTACCTCGACCTTCCCATCGCCGTGTTCGGTCACAGCATGGGCGCTCTGATCGGCTACGAACTGGTAAGGCGGCTGCAGCGTCGCCCGTCCGCTATGGTCAGCGCACTCCTGGTCTCCAGCCACCCCGCCCCACACCTGCCACAACGACTGCCGTTGCGTCACAAGATGAATGAGCGGGATCTTCGTGCCAGTGTGAAAGACTTGGACGGCACGCCACAGTCGATACTGAGCAACGATGCTCTGATGGATCTCTTTTCGCCCCTGTTGCGGGCCGACTTCCAACTCGTCGAAACCTACGAACACGGCGTCCCGACACCGCTGAGGTGCCCGATTTACGCCTTTGGGGGGACCTCAGATCCCTACGTATCCAAGGACGAGCTTCGAGCTTGGGGTGTTCACACAAATGCAGTCTTTCAACTCGCCATGTTGACTGGCGACCACTTCTACCTCAAGACTCGGAGTGACCAACTCCTGTCCTACGTTTTCGAGTCGCTAGCGCCAGGCGCATGTCCACGCTGAAACCCATCCTCAACGAACAGACCGTCGATGTCTGGAGTGTCCCGTTGGTCGGACGCCTCCCGATAGATACTCATGAAACGGTTTCCGTTTCGGAGTGGGAGCGCGCCAACCGCTTCCACTACGCCAGAGATCGGCATCGATACCTGCTGCGGCGAATAGCACTACGACGCATTCTCAGCCGATACCTAGATATACCCAGCGCCGACGTCGATTACGTGACGGGTAAGTACGGTAAACCGAGACTATCGGGACTGGGCAAGGAGAGTCGCATTTCATTCAATACTTCATCGAGCCAAGATCTAGCGGTCGTGGCCGTGGCGAGATTTCCGCTCGGCGTGGACGTCGAGGTCGTCCGTCCATTCGACAACGCTTCGGACATCACCAGTCGTGAGTTCACCGCCGATGAGCGGGGAAGCCTGGGCGACGACCCAGACTTGAGCGGCTTTTTCGAGATCTGGACGAGAAAGGAGGCTTTGGTTAAAGCTGTGGGAAAGGGCTTGGCCATCGAGCTGGGGTTGGTGGACACCGGCTGGCCAAAACGAGAGGCTGTGTGGCAAGGCTGGCGCGTGACATCATTTCCAAGCATTCGGGAGACTGTTGGATCAATCGCTTTTCCAGCAGCTTGTCATCCTGTAATCCAACCCCACGAGTTCATGCTTCACGGTCGGCCTATAGACATACCGGGACGTTCGTTGCCAGTACGCTCAGCGAGAATTCCCTGCTAGCCCGGCCTGAAGCGTCGCACCAGGGATCCTCCGCAGGAGGGAGCTGTCGCATCGGTTCGGCTGTTGCCATGAAATCAACTCCGAGTACGTATGAACGCAGCCACCTGAATCGAATAATCAATTCGAAGCTGTCCGATAGGGCAGGAACGATCACTCCGCTCCCTCGCAAGGTCGACGTCCGACTCTGCTTGACCGTGCGTTCAGGAGGTGCCCACTCGGTTGTGTAGGCGTCGTGGTCGGATCTGGGACCGAATCGCCCCTAACGGAATCGAATGTGGTCTACTCCGCCCTTCGCGATCCCGACAGTGAGTTCTGGTCCGGCAACTCGCTCGACGTGCGCGATGCCCTCCTCGCCTACAAGCGTTTTGGTTTCGAAAGCTCGATGCCGCTACTATTGGC